>JBIQKC010000013.1:0-74108 GCA_044506885.1 Sphingomonadales bacterium | reverse complement strand
GGATCACCACGTCCTTCTTGTGCTCGACCAGGCGCTTGGCCTTCTCGATCACCATTTCGGCCACCTGCACGTGGCGGCTGGCCGGTTCGTCGAAGGTGGAGGAGATGACCTCGCCCTTCACCGAGCGCTGCATGTCGGTCACTTCCTCCGGCCGTTCGTCGACCAGCAGGACCAGCAGGAAGACCTCCGGATGGTTGTCGGTGATGGCCTTGGCGATGTTCTGCATCAGCACCGTCTTGCCGGTGCGCGGCGGGGCGACGATGAGAGCGCGCTGGCCCTTGCCCTGCGGGGCGATGAGATCGATCACGCGGGCCGACTTGTCCTTGACCGTCGGGTCCTTGGTATCGAGGTTGAGCCGCTCGTCCGGATAGAGCGGGGTCAGGTTGTCGAAGTTGGTCCGATGGCGGACGGCTTCGGGATCGTCGTAGTTGACGGTGCTGATCTTGGTGAGGGCGAAATAGCGCTCGCCGTCCTTGGGGGCGCGGATCTCGCCTTCGACGGTGTCGCCGGTCCTGAGGCCCCATTTGCGGACCTGGTTGGGCGAGACGTAGATGTCGTCGGGGCCGGCGAGGTAGTTCGCCTCCGGGCTGCGGAGGAAGCCGAAACCATCCTGCAACACCTCGATCGTGCCCTGGCCGACGATTTCCTCGCCGTCTTCCGCCACTTCCTTGAGGATGGCGAACATCAGGTCCTGCCGGCGCATCGTCGATGCGCCTTCGATCTCGTATTCGTCGGCCAGCTCGACCAGTTCGGCCGGCGCCCGCTTCTTCAGTTCTTTCAGATGCATGGGTAATTCCAATCGATGTGGGAGCCGGCAGGTCGATGGGCTTGGGGAAAGCAGACCCGGCCGCTCTGGGCGGCGGCCTCAGCCGATGGCGAGGAGATATGACCTCGCCGGAACAGCGTCAATTGCCCAATTGCACCGTGTGGCGGCGAATCAGAACGGTTTGACCACCGCCAGAATGACAATCATCGCCACCGCGACGCCGGGGACTTCGTTGAGCATCCTGAGCGCCTTGCCCGACAGCGTCCGCTCGCCGCGCGCCAGCTTCTTCGCGTAGGATGCGAGAAAGCCGTGATAGCCGCTCAGCGCCAGCACCAGTAGCAGCTTGGCGTGGAACCAGCCCTGGCTGAAGGCGCCGATATGCCACGCCAGCAGCAGGCCGAGCGCCCAGACGACCGCGATCGAGGGCGCAAGGATGATCCTGAGCAGCTTGCGCTCGCGGTCGATCCAGCGCGCTTCCTCAGCCGATCCCGGCTCCGCCTCCTGATGATAAACGAAATAGCGCGGCAGCATGAACAGCCCGGCCATCCAGAAGATCACGAACACGATGTGCCCGGCCTTGAGCCAGAAATAGGTCATCGCGAGAACGTCCTGCATGGGGCAAATCTAGAGCCTGCAAGGCGCGGCGTCACCCCCGCCATGCGCGCACCACCTCCAGCAGGCGTTCGACATGGGCGATGGGCGTTTCCTTGTCGATCCCGTGGCCGAGGTTGAACACATGGGGGCGGCCGGCGAAGGCATCGAGCACGGCGCGCGCCCGCTTTTCCAGCAGCTCGCCGCCCGCCAGCAGCAGCAGAGGATCGAGATTGCCCTGCACCGGCATGGCTTCGGGCAAGGCTTGCGCCGCCCACAGCGGGTCGATCGTCTCGTCGATCCCGACCGCGTCGACGCCGGTCTCGCGCGCGTAGGCGGGCAGCTTTTCGCCCGATCCCTTGGGGAAGCCGATCACCGGCACATCGGGATGGCGCGCCTTGAGCGCGGCGACGATCGCCGCGTTGGGCGCGACGACCCAACGTTCGAATTCGCGCGGCGCCAAGCTGCCGGCCCAGGAATCGAACAGTTGCACCGCTTCCGCGCCCGCTTCGATCTGACCCGAGAGATAATCGACGCTGCACGCGACGATCGCATCGAGAATCGCCTGGAGCGCCGCCGGATCGCGATAGGCCATGGTCCGCGCGGCTTGCTGGTCGCGGCTGCCTTCACCCGCGATCATGTAGGTCGCCACGGTCCAGGGGCTGCCCGCAAACCCCAGCAGGGTCGTTTCAGGGCCCATTTGCTCGCGGACGAGGGTCACGGTCCGATATACCGGGTCAAGGCGCTGTGGGGCCTGTCGCAGGGCTTCCAGCGCGGTATCGACGAGCCGGGGGGAGAGATGCGGGCCTTCTCCGGCAAGGAACGCCAGATCCTGTCCCAGCGCGTGGGGGACCACGAGGATGTCGGAAAACAGGATCGCCCCGTCGAAACCGAACCGGCGCACCGGCTGCAAGGTCACTTCGGCCGCCGCCTCGCTGTCGTTCACCAGTTCCAGGAAACCGCCCTTTTCCGCCCGCAGCGCGCGGTATTCGGGCAGATAGCGGCCGGCCTGCCGCATCAGCCATATCGGACGGCGATCGCCTGACCGGCCACGCAGGGTTTCGAGGAGCAGACCGGGCATTCGGACAAGTCCAGTTCAATAAAATAATGATATTTAGATAAGGATTCAGGACTCTGTTGGCCCTGTGGAAAGCGAGGATTGCGGCCCCTTGCCCGATTTCTCCCGCGCTGAACAGGCCGGCCGCCGGGTGCGAATCCGCAGGGTAGCGCGTCAAGCGATGCTTCTCCCCGCTATCCCCAGCCTGTCGATAGCGTGTTCGGGCTGTTCAGGACCATTGGTCCGAATCGTCAGGCAGCGGGGGCGGAATCGTATGCCGAACTTGTCCGGCTATCCCTCCCGTGGTTTATGCCCCCGATTATCTACAGGTCCTTGTCCTCATGACCCGGCTCCATCTCCACCTGCTTTCGGACTCCACCGGCGAGACGCTGGAGATGATCGCCAAGGCGGCGCTGGCGCAGTTCGACGACGCCGAAGTGATCCGCCATTTCTGGCCGATGGTCCGCTCGTTGCAGCATCTCGACCGGATCGTCGAGGATCTCGCCGCCAATCCCGGCCTGGTGCTCTACACGCTGGTCAACGACGACACCCGCCGCCGGCTGGAGGAGCATTGCCGTACATTGGGTCTGCCGCATGTGGCGCCGCTCGACGGCGTGACTCTGGCCCTGGAAAGCACGCTGGGCGTGCAGGCGAAAGCGCGGCCGGGCCGCCAGCACATGATGGACGACGCCTATTTCGCGCGCGTCGATGCGATCCAGTTCACCATCGCGCACGATGACGGGATCGGCTGGGAAGACTGGGAGCAGGCCGACATCGTGCTCGCCGGCGTTTCGCGCAGCTCAAAGACGCCGACCAGCATCTACCTCGCCAATCGCGGCTACAAGGTGGCCAATATCCCGCTGGTGGTGGAGAGCCCGCCGCCACCGGTGCTGTTCGAACTGCGCCGGCCGATGGTCGTGGGCCTGACCAGCTCGCCCCGGCGGCTGGTGGAAATCCGCCGCAACCGGCTGCTGGCGCTGAACGAGCAGACGCGCACCGACTATGTCGACGAGGAGCGGGTCGAGCGCGAGGTGGCTTTCGCCCGGCGGCTGTTCGCCGACCATGGCTGGCCGGTGATCGACGTGACCCGTCGTTCGATCGAGGAAACCGCGGCGGCGATCATCAAGCTGCACGACGGCCGCAGCGGCGCGAAGCAGGCTGCGGCAGACGGCGAGGGGCGGATTGCGCCCGACGAGGCGGGGCCGCCTTCGCCGGACGGCGCCGGCGCGGCGGCATGATCGTGCTTGCGTCGAACAGCGCGTCGCGCAAGGCGATGCTGCACGCGGCAGGCGTGACGTTCGAGGCGATTCCCGCCAGCATCGACGAGCGCGCGCTGGAAGCAGGGCTGGGCGATGCCGCACCGGAACAGGTGGCGCTGGCCCTCGCCGAAGCGAAGGCGCTGGCGGTGGACGGGGCTGGCCGGCCGGTGCTCGGCAGCGATTCGCTGGTGGTGGTCGGCGGCAGACGGTTCGACAAGCCGGCAGATCGCGCCGAAGCGGCGGAGCATCTGCGGTTCTTTTCGGGGCGCACAATGGCGCTGCATTCGGCCGCGGCGCTGGCGACAGATGACGCGGTCATATGGCGTCACGCTGCCGTGGCGTCATTGCAAGTGCGTGATTTGTCGGACGAATTCATCGGCCGCTATCTCGATGCCGAATGGCCCGAAGTCGGCTATTGCGCTGGTGTGTTCCGGATCGAGGCGCTGGGGGCGCAACTGTTCGAGCGGATCGAGGGGGACATGTTCACCGTGCTCGGGATGCCGCTCTTGCCGGTGCTCGGGGCGCTGCGCGCGATGGGGGAGTTGCCGACATGAGCGCTCCCCGCGCCGAAGTGATCGGCGATCCAATCGCGCAATCGAAATCGCCGGCGATCCACGGCTACTGGATCGAGCGGCTCGGGCTCGATGCCGCATACGGCCGCTGTCATGTCGCGCCGGAGGGGCTGGCGGACTATGTCGCCCGTGTGCGGGAGGACCCGAGCTGGCGCGGGTGCAACGTCACCATGCCGCACAAGCAGGCGATCATGCCGCTGCTCGACCGGCTCGATCCGCTGGCCGCGCGCATCGGCGCGGTGAATACCGTGGTGCGCGCGGACGACGGATCGCTGACCGGGCACAATACCGACGCGGCCGGGTTCCTCGAGCCGCTGCGCCCGTTGCTCGCCCGCGAGCACCTGTTCCGTATGGCGCGGGTACTGGGGACCGGGGGCGCGGCGCGGGCAATCGTTGCCGCACTGGCGGACGAGAACGTGACGATCGTGCTCGCCGGGCGCGATCCGGCCAAGGCGCGCGCTCTGCTCGACGAACTGGATCCCGGCGGTGAGCATCATGCGGTGGACCTCGCGCATTTCGCCGATCCGACCGATTTTCCGTTCGATGACCGCGAAGGTTGCTTCGATGCGATCGTCAACGCCAGCCCGCTCGGCATGACGGGGCAGCCGCCCTTGCGGTTCGACCTCAGCCATGCGCCACCGGGGAGCATTGTCTACGACATCGTCACCCATCCGCTGGAGACGCCGTTGTTGCAGGCCGCGCAGGCGCGGGGCTTGCGCACGATAGACGGGCTCAGCATGCTGATCGGGCAGGCGGCGGCGGCGTTCGAGAAATTCTTCGGCGTATCGCCCTCGCGCGAAGACGGCGACCGGGCCTTGCGCGCGCTGCTGACGTCATGAGCGCAGCGACGCAGCGGGACGGGCCCTTCGTCCTCGGGCTGACCGGGTCGATCGCGATGGGCAAGTCGACCGTGGCGCGGATGTTCGAGGCGCTGGGCGTGCCGGTGTTCGACGCCGACCGCGAAGTGCGGCGGATGCAGGGACCGGGCGGCGCGCTGCTCGGCGCGATCGAGGCGGCGTTTCCCGGCTCGACCGGCCCCGCTGGCGTCGACCGCGCGCGGCTGGGCGCTGCGGTGTTCGACGATTCCGATGCGCTGGCGCAGCTGGAAGCAATCGTCCACCCGGCGGTGCGCGCGGCGCGGCGGGAGTTCCTGCGAGGACATGCCGAAGCGCCGCTGGTGGTGTTCGATATTCCGCTGCTGTTCGAGAAAGGCGGCGCAGAGGAAGTGGACGCCATCGCCGTGGTGTCCGCCCCGGCGCAGGTGCAGCGCGCCCGCGCGCTGGCCCGGCCGGGGATGAGCGCGGAGCGGTTCGACCAGGTGCTGGCGCTGCAAACGCCCGATGCGGAGAAGCGCGCCCTCGCCGATCATGTGATCGACACCGGCGCGCCGCCGGAAGAGACCGAACGGCAGGTCGCTCGACTGGTGGAGAAGCTGACGCGGCGCGCTTGCCAGCCCGGCGCGCGCGCCCGATAACGGCGCCATGCGCGAAATCGTGTTCGATACCGAGACCACCGGGCTCGACCCGAACAGCGGCGACCGGCTGGTCGAGATCGGCTGCATCGAGCTGGTCAACCGGGTGGCGACCGGGCGCACCTTTCACGCCTACTTCAACCCCGGACGGCCGATGCCGCTGGCGGCGGAGCAGGTCCACGGGCTGTCCGACGCTTTCCTCGCCGACAAGCCCAGGTTCGACGAGCGGGTGGCCGAGCTGCTCGATTTCATCGAGGATTCGCCGCTTGTGGCGCACAACGCCCAGTTCGACTTCGGCTTCCTCAATTACGAACTCGGCGTGTGCAACCGAGGCGAGGTTTCGCTGGATCGGATGATCGACACGCTGATGCTGGCGCGCCGCCGGCATCCGGGCGCCAAGCATTCGCTCGACGCGCTGTGCACGCGTTATGGCATCGACCGCAGCCACCGCGTGCTTCACGGCGCGCTGCTCGACGCCGAGCTGCTGGCGCAAGTCTATGTCGAGCTGACCGGCGGGCGGCAGATCGGGCTGGCGCTGGCGGCCGAAGCGACGCAGGGCGCGATCGAGGTCGCGGTATTCCGTCCGCGCCGCCGCGAATTCCGCGCTCCGCGCCCGCACGCCGCCAGTGCGGCCGAAATCGCGCGGCACAAAGCCTTTCTGGAATCGTTTGACTTACAGGACTGGGCGGGCTGACTTGTCTGTGCGCCCGGCATCCAACGGGCACCGCAGGAGAGACCCCCAAATGGACATTCGCGTTTCCGGCCACCAGATCGAAACCGGTTCGGCCTTGCAGGAACACGCATCGGATCGCCTCAATGCGATCAGCGAAAAGTATTTCGACCGCGCGCTGTCCTCGACTGTCACTTTCGGCAAGGCGCCGGCGAGCGGCTTCGGCTGCGCGATCGTGCTGCACGTCAACCAGGGCCTGATTCTCAAGAGCCATGGCGAGGCGCAGGACGCGCATCTGGCGTTCGAGCAGGCGGCGGAAAAGATCGAGAAGCAGCTGCGCCGCTACAAGCGCCGGCTGAAGGATCGGCACGAGCAGGCGACATATGCCGCGCGCGAGGAAGACGCGGCCTATATCGTGTTCGCGGCCGAGGAGCCGGAAGAGGAAGTGCTGTCCGATGCGCCGCCGGTGATCGCCGAAACCCGTATCGACATTCCCGAAGTGAGCGTTTCCGACGCGGTCATGCTGCTCGACTTGCGGCACACCAGCGCGCTGTTCTTCAAAAACGCTGGAACCGGGCGGCATAATATGGTTTACCGGCGGGACGATGGTTCGATCGGTTGGGTCGAGCCGGCCTGAGGTTTCGATACCGCAGCGATGTCGCCGCCAAACGCGTCACCCCAGCGATGGGCGCCGACCGTGCCGCGTCGATCATTGAGGGCCGATCTAAGGAACCCGTTCATCCCTTCGATGATACAGGAAGGCCGGGTGCGGCAGCGCTGCGCTTTGCCCCGGATTTGAGTGAGCCAGAGAATCCAAGCCATGAGTTCGTTGTATTCCGTCACCCCCGATTCGGTCGCGATCGTCGACGCGGCCGACAAGGCGGCGATTCTTGAGGAACTGAGCCGGGTATTCGCGCGCGGCTGGGATCTCGACGCTGCCGACGTGCTCGATCGGCTGGAAGAGCGCGAACGGCTCGGCAGCACCGGCTTCGGCCGCGGCGTGGCTATACCTCACGCGCGGGTGGCGAACCTCTCGCGTCCGGTGGCGGCGCTGCTCAAGCTGCGCCAGCCGGTCGATTTCTCGGCCGCCGACGGGCTGCCGGTCGATCTGGTGTTCGGGCTCCTTTCGCCGGAGAACAGCGGGGCGACCCACCTCCATGCGCTGGCGGCGATCTCGCGCCTGATGCGCGACGATCGGGTGCGCGACGCGCTGGGCGAGGCGCCGGACGCCGCGGCGCTGTTCAGCTTGCTCAGCAATGCCGCGGACCGCGACGCTGCCTGACGGGGGCGTAGCCGGCGATCCGATGGGGGCGGCCGGGCCGCACTATCGCGCGCTCGAGGCGCTCTATGCCTCGGCCCCGATCAACCGGTTGTTCAACTCGCGGCTGGAGATCGCCGGCGAAGGCCGCGCGCGGATCCGCTTCATCGTCGATGAAAGCCTGCACCACGCGGCCGGGGCGGCGCACGGCACAGTCTATTTCAAGATGCTCGACGATGCGGCGTTCTATGCCGCCAATTCGATGGTGTCGGACCGCTTCCTGCTGACCACCGGCTTCACGCTCCACTTCACCAGGCCGGTTCGCGCCGGCGAGGTCATTGCCGAGGGGCGCTGGGTCAGCGGCAGGCGGCGGGTGTTCATCGCCGAAGCGCACCTGATCGATGCCGAGGGCGAAGAGATCGGCCGCGGCACCGGCACTTTCATGCGCTCGCAGATCGCGCTGTCCGGGCTGCCCGGATACCGCGCGACGGGCTGATTCGCGAATGGACGCGCGCCTTCCCGCCCATCTCGAGGTTGCCGGACTTATCCGCACGGTCGAGGCGGCCGGAGGCTTTGCCACGGTGATTGCGAAGGGCGAACGCGATGCCGGCACTCTGCTTGTCGTTTGTTGCGAGAACGGCCGCGACGCCGCAGCATACGAACGCATGCCGCAAGCCGACGGAACCCGCGCCTGGGCCGTGTCGCGCAAACAAGATCCTGATAACCCCAACGAATTCTGGGAGTATTGCACGCGGCGCAAGCGCCAGGACGACGATTTATGGATCGTCGAACTGGATGTCCCGGAAGGGGAACGGTTCATCAAATAACCGGGAACCCAGGGTTGACGCGCGGGGCCGGGCCGGTAAGGGCGCGGCAACTTTCCACCAGCGCAGGCGGTTCGTGCGGCAATGGCGCCGCGCCTACCAGCGCGCAGACGGGGAGCGGCCGGCAGGCCCGCCGATCTTTGCGAACGGCGATTAGGACAGCGGTTTCCCCAAGGGGCGGCCGCCCAGCCTGCGCCGGGCCCTCACCGCCGTGAGCAACGGGTTAGATGCGAAATACTGTCGGGGCCGGGGCGATCGCCACGGCCATGTTTGCTTTTGCCGCCTTCTTCGCCATCGGCGAAAGCGGCGCCCGCGCCGAAACGGAGGCGCGGTCTCCGGTGGCCGAAACCGAGGTCACCCCGTCCGAAGCCGAAACGGCGGCGCTGCCCCGCTTCGTGGCCTACGAAGTGGTCCAGCCGCTTCCCGAGGCGGAAACGGAAGCCGAAATTCCCGAGAATGCCGGTTCGCTGCACGAGCTGATCGCGGCCATGCCGGACGATGCCGAACTGTCGCGCGATGTGCAGTGCCTGGCGCAGGCGATCTATTTCGAGGCGCGGGGCGAGCCGCTCGACGGACAGCTCGCGGTCGGCCAGGTGATTATCAACCGCGCCGAATCCGACCTGTTCCCGAGCGACTATTGCTCGGTCGTCACGCAGCGAGGACAGTTCTCGTTCGTCAAGGGCGGCCGCATCCCGGCGGTCCGGGACGGTTCGCTTGCCTGGACCCGCGCCAAGGCGATCGCGCAGATCGCGCATCGCGAGCTGTGGGAAAGCGAGGCGGGCGACGCGCTGTTCTTCCACGCCACCCACGTCCGCCCGCGCTGGGCCAGCCGCAAGACCGCCAGGGCGACGATCGACAGCCACATCTTCTACCGCTGAGAAGGCGGCGCGGCGCTAGCGCAGCTCCACCCATACCGGGGCGTGGTCGCTGGCCTTTTCGCGGCCGCGATAGTCCTTGTCGACTCCGGCGGCGACCATGCGGTCGGCGCATTGGGGGGACAGCAGCAGGTGATCGATGCGGAAGCCGTGGTCGCGCTGCCATGCGCCGGCCTGGTAATCCCAGAATGTCCATACCCCGCCGCGCGGGTTGAGCGTGTCGAGAGCGTCGGTCCAGCCGTCGTTGAGCAGCCGGCGGTAGGCGTCGCGCGCGGCGGGCTGCATCAGCGCGTCGTTCTCCATCGCCCGCACCGACCACACGTCCTTGTCTTCGGGAATGACGTTGAAATCGCCGACGACGACCGTGGGCGTCTCGCTCGCCAGCAATTCGCGCAGGCGCGCGCGCAGGCGTTCCATCCAGGCGATCTTGTAGTCGAACTTGGGGCCCGGCTGCGGGTTGCCGTTGGGGAGGTAGAGGTTGACCACCCTGACCGCGCCTCCGGGACCGTCGATGTCGGCTTCGATATAGCGCGCCTGCACATCCTCCGGATCGCCCGGCAATCCGCGCCCTGCCTCCACCGGCTCGACGCCGTCGGCGAGGATGGCGACGCCGTTGAAACCCTTCTGCCCGTGCCAGATCGCGCGATAGCCGATCTTTTCGAACTCTTCGGCCGGGAAGCCTTCGTCCTGGCTTTTGATCTCTTGCAGGCAAGCGACCGTGGGCCGGCGTTCCTCGAGCCATTCGACCAGGCGCGGCAGGCGCGCCTTGACGCCGTTGATGTTGAACGAGGCTACGCGCACGCGAGGACGCTTACGGCGTCTGTCCGGGCTTGGCTAGCGCCAAGCCCTGCGCCCGGCACCAGCCCGCAAATCAAATACCGAAGCTGGAGCCGCAGCCGCACCCGGCGGCTGCTTGTGGGTTCTTCACGCTGAACGCCGCGCCGCCGAGCGATTCGACGAAATCCACCACGCTGCCCGCCACCAGCTCCAGGCTGACCGGATCGACCAGCAGCGTCACGCCGCCGGTTTCCGTCATGGCGTCATCCGCCTCGGCCGCTTCGGCGAGGTCGAACCTGTACTGGAAGCCCGAGCACCCGCCGCCCTCGACAGACAGGCGCAGGATGGCCGGCTTGCCCTGCTTGCCGGCGATCAGGCCAACCCGCGCGGCGGCCGCGTCCGTCAAAGTGGGCGTGAGGGTCGGTGCTTCGCTCATGCAACCGATGTAAGGGGCCGGAGCATCCGGCTCAAGCCATGCGGATATAATCGCGCATCGCCTCGGCCTCCTCTTCGATCATCTCGATCCGGTATTTGACCAGATCGCCGATCGAAACGAAGGCCGCCAGCCGCCCGCCGGCGAGCACCGGCAAGTGGCGGATGCGCCGCCGGGTCATCAGGCCGAGCGCGTCGAGAACGGCGGTTTCGGGATCGACCGCGATCGGCGGCGCGGTCATCACTTCCGACACCAGCAGGCCCAAAGCCGCTTCACCGTGGACGGCGATGCAGTGCAGCAAGTCGCGTTCGGAAAAGATTCCGACGACCTTGCCGCCTTCGAGCGCCCGCCCATCTTCCAAAACAGGCAGGGCCCCGATGCGCCGTTCGGAGAGGAGGCGGGCGGCTTCGCGCACCGTATGGTCCGGCGTGCAGCTTACGATATGCTGGTCGCGTCCAGCGATCAGGCGGGCGATCGTCATGGCGATTCTCCCTTTGCTCCCCGGCGAGTATGACACGAAGCGGGAAAGGGGCCAAATTCGCACCGTTTCCGCCAAGGACGTTGCCATTGCCCATCACTGGGACCATGTAGCGGCCATGAGCTGGCGTTCACCGCTCGATGACCCTGCGACCGCAGCCCACGCCTGGCGGCGCTACAGGCGATTGATGCGGTTCATGGGGCTGCTGACTACTGGCGTCGTGATCGTCGCGCTGACCATACTCTATATGCAGACGGGGGCGACCTCGCCGCATTTCTTCATTGCGACGGCGCTGGGCATCACGGTGTCGATGCTGTTGATGTCGGCCCTGATGGGGCTGGTGTTCCTCTCCAGCGGCACCGGGCACGACGGATCGGTGGCGGATCAGCCGCCCGAGGACGAAGGCCGCAACCGGTGATCTTCGACCGGCGTTCCGCCGATCAGGTGTTCCTGGATGATGCGTTCGAGCACCGCTTCGGTGCATGAATGGTACCAGACGCCATCGGGCCAGACGACCGCTATCGGACCGGCGGCGCAGATCTGCAAACAATCGGCCTTGGTCCGCTGGATGCCGCCGTGCTCCTTTCCCGGCTTTGTCAGCCCCAGCTCCTTCAGCCGTGACTTGAGGTATTTCCACGCCTGTTCGCCGGTTTCGCGCGCGCAGCACTTCTGCTTTTCGGACAGGGCGCAGAGGAAGATGTGACGGCGGATTGAATCGCCGCCAATCGACTTCAGCGCGCGCGCCGCCTTGTCGAGCTTCTTGCGGTCGAGTTGCTTGCGGCCCGTCACCGGTGCGCGCTTACCCCTTCTTGCCGGCGATCCGCGCGATCTCGGCCTTGACCAGCCGTTCGACGGTTTCGGGCAGGTTGCGGTCGAGCCATTCGGCGAGCATTGGACGCAGCAATTCGCGCACCAGGCCTTCGAGCGAGGTTTCGCCGGAACGCACGATCTGCGGCGGCGCGCCGGGCTCCGCCATCATCGCCAGCGCCGCCAGCGAATCGCGCATGGCGCGGGCGGAGGATTCGGTGGTCAGCCCGCCTTCCGCCGGCGCGGTGGCATTGTCCTCGACGCCGAACACTTCACCGGCTTCGCCAAGGTCGAGAACTTCGGGTTCCTCATCACCGTCGTCGTCGGCGAAGACGACTCCGGCGCTTTCCCGGCGGCGGCGTTCGGCCTGCAAGGTTTCGCGGTTATCGCGTGCGATCACTTTCTTGATCGATTCGAGGATTTCCTCGACCGAGGGTTCGCCTTCGTGCCGCATCGTGTCTCGACCCCTGCCGGACCTTACCGAATGGACGGGCCGCTATTCGACCGTCTGGAGATCGGGAATGTTCGCGTCCTGCGCCGGGATGTCAACGGTGCGGGGTGACTGCGTCACCGGATCGGGATCGCCGCCCCAGTCCCAGAAGTCGTTGGCGATCCTGTCATAGTTCGCGGCGGGATCGTAGAGCGGGCCGTATTCCTCCAGCCCCAGGTCGCGCGCTTCGGCGTTGCCCATCGCCGCGATCAGCGTGAACGCCGCGACGTAGGCGTTGCGCCGGGCGGTGACGAGCTGGACCTGTGCGCTGAACAGTTCCTGCTGCGCATTCAGGATGTCGAGGATCGTGCGGTTGCCGACGGTATTTTCCGCCCGCACGCCTTCGAGGCTTAATTCGGCGGCGGAAACCGCGCTCTGGGTCGATTCGACGATCGAGGTGGCGGCGCGCCAACTGGCATAGGCGGCGCGCACGTTGGCTATCACGTCGCGCTCGGTAGCGACGACCTGCTCCAGCGCAGCGGAGGAGCGCGCCTGCGCCTGCCGTTCCTGCGCCAGCGGCCGCCCGCCCTGATAGAGCGGGATCGTCGCCCGAACCCCGGCCTGTGCGGTGCTTTGCCGCTGGTCGGCCGGCACACCGGGAATGGTCGAGCCGAAAGTGCCGAGATAGTCGGTCACCCCGCCGCTGCCGAACACTTCCACGCGCGGCAGACGGCTGGCTCCGGCGGCATTCACGTCGAACCCGGCGGCCCGCGCACGTTCGCGCGCGCCGATGAGGTCCGGATTGTCCTGCAATGCGAGATCGACCGCCACTTCGACGTCTTCCGGCAGGCCGGGGAGCGGCGGCGGCGGTTGCAGCTCGCCCGGCGCGCTGCCGACCAGCGCGACGAAAGTCTCGCGCGCGCGGATCAGGTTCGCTTGCGCGGTGCGCAAGTCCCCCCGCGCCAGCGCCAGCCGCGATTCCGACTGCGCCACGTCGGTGCGCGTCAGGTCGCCGATTTCGAACCGGTCGCCCGTCGCCTGCAAGTTGACGTTGAGCACTTCGACGTTGTTCGCCGCCAGCCCGACCAGCGCCTCGTTCTGGATCACGTCCATGTAGGTGCTGACGACCTGGGTGAAGAGCTGGCTTTCGCTGCCGCGCAAGTCGGCGCGTCCGGCGTCCACGCGGGTTTCCGCGGCGCGGATGGCGTTTTTCGTCGCGCCGCCGGCATAGAGCGGCAGCGCAAGGTTCAACTGTCCGCTGAGCGAACGCTCCGGCGAGACGAGCGAACTGGAGCCCTGCTTGAGGAACTCGGTGAAAGTTCCCTGCCCGTTGAGGCTTGGCAAGGCGTCGGCGCGGGCGAGCGGCACACCGGCGTCGGTGGCGCGCAAGTTGGCGCGGGCCACCTCGAGATTTGGGTTGTGGCGATAGGCGAGCGCCAGCGCTTCCTTGAGCGTGTCGGTCTCGCCGCCCTCGGCTGCCGGTGGCGCCGGCGGAGCGTCCTGCGCGGCGAGCGGCGCGGTGACGAGGCACGCGGCGACAGCCAGCAGGAGGCGCGACCGGAAAAGCCGCACGATCAGAAGCTCCACCTACGGGGAGCGGCTAATTCCGGCAGGACAGGAATGCCGATTTCGACCAGCGGCCACAGCGCCGCTTCGCCCGCCGCCTTGCGCCCGGTGGCGAGGCGGGTGACGCCCGCTTCGACGACGCCGGTGACGATGCGCGCATCGTCCGCCAGGCGGCGGACGAGGCTGTCGGGCAAGTGCTCGACCGCGCCGTCGATCAGCAGCAGCGTATAGCCGCCGCCCTTGCGGCCGGCGGCGAGCGCCGCTGTGGGTTCGATCGTGTCGAGCGAGCCCACCAGCGGGCGCAGCAACTCGGCGAGGTAGCCGCTGCCGCCATCGACCAGCAGCGCCTTGTCTTCCGGCGCGGGCCGCGCTTCCTGGAGCATCATGCCCTGGACCAGCGGCGCGGCGAGCGCGCGGCCATCGCCGAGCGGGATCGCCCGGTCGATATAGGCGAACCCGCGCGCGGCGGCCGGCACGAAATCCTCGCGCGCGACCTGGCCCATGCGGCGCAGCACGAATTCCTCGTTGACGCCGCTGGTGCGCAGCTGGCTGTCGATCATGGCCTTGCGAGCAGGGTTTGGGCGCGCCGGATTTGGGCGCGCCGCGTCCGGGTGGGCGGCCTCATGTCCGGCGAGGGGCCGGTCCTCCACGATGCTGGCTTCGTTGGGGGTCACTTCGTCGCGTCTCTTCGGTTGGTGGGCGGTGCCTTAGGACCTGCGGCGGGGACGGGCAATGCCCGGCATTGTCGCAAAGCTTCGCTGGATGTCGGTATTCCGGCGCGCTTTGACCATGGGGGGCCGCCGCGCCTATGGGGCCGGAATCGACCGGCAGGGAAACAGTTTCGATGAACGACATGGTCACGATCCGCGAGGAAGACCTGATCGAAAGCGTCGCCGACGCATTGCAGTACATCTCCTACTTCCACCCGATGGACTACATCCGCGCGCTGGGCGAAGCCTACAAGGCCGAACAAGGACCGGCGGCGAAGGACGCGATCGCGCAGATCCTGACGAACAGCCGCATGTGCGCCGAAGGGCGGCGGCCGATCTGTCAGGATACCGGCATCGTCAACGTGTTCGTGAAATGGGGGCAGGACTGTCGCCTCGAATCGGACCGCTCGTTGCAAGACGTGGTCGATGAAGGGGTGCGGCGGGCCTACACTTTTCCTGAGAACAAGCTGCGCGCGTCGGTGCTGGCCGATCCCGCCTTCACCCGCCGCAACACGCGTGACAATACGCCCTGTGTGCTGGCGGTGGACATGGTTCCGGGCCGCACGGTCTCGGTCGACGTCGCAGCCAAGGGCGGGGGGAGTGAGAACAAGTCCAAGTTCAGGATGATGAATCCCAGCGATTCGATCGTCGACTGGGTGTTGGACATGGTGCCGCAGATGGGCGCCGGCTGGTGCCCTCCGGGGATGCTGGGCATCGGCATCGGCGGCACCGCCGAGCATTGCGTGAAGCTGGCCAAGCAGAGCCTGATGGAGCCGATCGACATGGCCCAGCTCAAGGCGCGGGGGCCGCAAAGCGACATCGAGGCGCTGCGGATCGAAATCTTCGACAAGGTCAACGCGCTCGGCATCGGGGCGCAGGGGCTCGGCGGGCTGGCGACGATCCTCGACGTCAAGATCCTCGACTGGCCGTGCCACGCGGCGGGCAAGCCGGTGGCGATGATCCCCAACTGCGCCGCCACCCGCCACGCGCACTTCACGCTCGACGGCTCGGGACCGAGCTTCCTCGAAGCGCCGAAGCTGGACGAGTGGCCCGATGTGAACTGGACGCCCGACAAGGCGGCGATTCGTGTCGATCTCGACGAGCTGACGCCCGACGTGGTGCGCGGCTGGAAGCAGGGCGACCGGCTGCTGCTCTCCGGCAAGATGCTGACCGGGCGCGACGCGGCGCACAAACGGATCGCCGACATGCTGGCGAAGGGCGAGCCGCTGCCGGTCGAGTTCCGCGGGCGGGTGATCTACTATGTCGGCCCGGTCGATCCGGTGGGCGAGGAAGTGGTCGGCCCGGCCGGCCCGACCACCGCCACGCGGATGGACAAGTTCACGCGGACGATGCTGGAGCAGGGCCTGCTGGCAATGGTCGGCAAGGCCGAGCGCGGGCCGATGGCGGTCGAGGCGATCCGCGACCACAAGAGCGCCTACCTGATGGCGGTGGGCGGCGCGGCATACCTGGTCGCGCGGGCGATCAAGGGCGGCAAGGTCGTCGGGTTCGAGGATCTGGGCATGGAAGCGATCTACGAATTCGAGGTCAGCGACTTCCCGGTGACCGTCGCCGTCGACAGCGAAGGCAGCAACGTGCACGAGCTTGCCCCGCTGCACTGGCGCGAGAAGATTGCGCGCGAAAGGCTGCTCGAAGGCGCTTGATTCGCGCCAAGCGCCATTCGACCAAAGTGCAATCATATTCGACCGCCGTGCTGGCGATTCGGCCGCCGCCCGGTCTAGAGGCGGCGAATGACGTCGGAGGATACCGGACAGGATAGCGTGCGCGTGCCGTTCAGGACGGTGCTCGCGTCGGTCGCCGGCCTGTGGCTGTGCTATTTCGTCCTCACGACATTGCGGTGGGAACTGCTCGGCCTCGGATTTTCAGGCGAGCTGTTGATGCTGCGTCCGCTTGCGTGCCTTGCGGGGATGGGCGTCACGCTGCTGCTGTGGCTGGTCCTGCGATTGTTCGATTCCGCGCCGCTGTGGGCGAAGATCGCCGCTGCGCTGGTGCTGTCGATTCCGGCGGCGGTGCTGCTGGTCAAGAGCAACGAACTGGTCTTCGCCAGCATGCAGGAGCGGGTGAACGAACAGATCGCGCATGGCGAGCCGCCGTTCGGGGGCGGCGATTCGTGGATGCCCGACCCGCTGACCGGCAACGACGATGCGCCGGATGAAGACGACGTGGTGGTGCGGGAGCTGAGCCCGTGGCAAAGCCTGGTCGAGCAGGTCTTCGGGCGCTATTTCATGATGCTCGCCTGGTGCGCGCTCTATCTGGCGCTGCTGACCGGCGAGAAGGCGCGCGCGGCCGAGCGGCGAGAGGGAGCGTACAAGCGGGCGGCCAAGGCGGCGGAGCTGCGCAGCCTGCGCTATCAGGTCAATCCGCACTTCCTGTTCAATACGCTGAATTCGCTGTCCGCGCTGGTCCTGACCGGCAAGACCCAGGCGGCCGAGCGGATGATCCAGACGATCTCAACCTTCTACCGCCGCAGTCTTGCCGACGATCCCACTGCCGACGTATCGCTGCGCGAGGAATTCGCGTTGCAGAAGCTCTATCTCGACATCGAGGCGGTGCGCTTTCCGCAGCGATTGCGCGCGGTCTACGATCTGCCGCCGGCGCTCGAAGAGGCGCGGGTGCCGGGGATGATCCTCCAGCCGCTGGTCGAAAACTCGGTCAAGCACGCGGTCGCGCCGACTTCGGGCCGGGTGACGATCACGCTGGCTGCGCGCGAGGAATACGGGCGGCTGGTGGTCGTGGTGTCGAACGACGGCGCCGGCCAGGGATCGGACGGCGGGCACGGCATCGGCCTCGCCAACGTTCGCGAGCGGCTGGAGGCGCGGTTCGGCGCCGAGGCGACGATCGTGTCGGGATCCGCCGACAACGGGTATTCGACGCAGTTGCGCCTGCCGCTGCTGCGACAGGATGGCGAGGCATGACGGCGAACGGCGGCGAGACGCTCAGGACGATGATCGTCGACGACGAACCGCTCGCGATCGAGCGGATGCAGGTGCTGTGCGCCGAAATCGAGGATCTGGCTGTCGTCGGCACCGCCAGCGACGGCGAGGCGGCGTTGCGGCTGGCGGAAAAGCTCAAGCCCGATCTCATGCTGCTCGATATGACGATGCCGGGCATCGACGGGTTGACCGTCGCCCGCCGCCTGGCCCGCCTGGCGCAGCGGCCGGCGGTGATCTTCGTTACCGCGCACGAGGATTTCGCGGTCGAGGCCTTCGATCTCGAAGCGGTCGACTACGTGCTCAAGCCGGTCGGCGCCGAGCGGCTCGAACGCGCCGTCGACAGGGTCGTGGCGCGTCGCGAGCGGCGGTCCGCGGAGGGCGGCGAATGGCTGACCGAATTCTGGGTTCCGCATCGCTCCGAGCTGCTGCGTATCGACGCGCGGGAGGTGGAGCGGATCGACGCCGAGCGCGACTACGTGCGGCTCCATGTCGGCGGGGACGAGGATGGCGGCGGGCGCAGCTACCTGCTGTTGCAGACCATCGCCGGGCTCGAGAGCAAGCTCGATCCGGCGCGCTTCATCCGCATCCATCGTTCGACGATCCTGCGGCGGGACCGCATTCGCGGCCTCAGGCACGAAGGGCTCGGCGTGTGGTGCGCGGAACTCGATAGTGGCGAAGCCTTGCGCATCGGGCGGACCTATCTGCGCAAGGTCAAGGCCATGGCAGGGCGTTGACGGGCGGCGTCAGCCGCCCAGTTGCGTCGCCGCCATGACCTGCGCCATGCGCACGGCCGCTTCCTTGCGCGAGGCGCGGTAGCAGGCGTTCTGCTCCTCGCTCGTCCGGACCATGCCGTTCGTATCGAACATGCACACCTTCCATGCCGCCTTGTCGAGGCGTTTCTGGAGCGTGGCCTGACCTTCCGCCGTCGCCATGCGAAGGTCGTCGTAGCGAACCACCTCGCGGGGTGCGCCGGCCGCCGCCGGGCTTGCGGCCAGGGCCGCGCCGGCGGCGAGGACGAGGGCGAACGGTGCGACTTTCATTGGTGCTCTCCTTCGGGTTGCGCCGCGACCGTTGGGACTGCTGTGGTCGCGGCGCAGGGACAGGAATAGGCCCCTCGGGAGGGGCTTGCGCGGCATGCTCGACGAAGTCCGCCGCACCGCTCGACGGACGACTCCGCCGGCGACAAACAGCCCCTGCGGGTCCACGAACCGCCATTGGCAGCCGACGAAAGTTTCCCCACATTGGCGTCCGTGGCAATTTTGCTCGTCTTTCTGCTCGGCCTCGGCAACTTTGCGTTGCATGCAGCGGTGCTCGACAGCCGCCACTCCTTGCTCGGCGAAATCCCGTGGATCGCCTCCGGCGGGGGCCGGATCAGCCTGGCGGTGGAGTTCGTCGTGCTGTGCGGCGCGCTGTTGCTGGCGGCCTATGGCCATGCGGCATGGGGCTGGGCCTATCTGGGATACAGCGCGCTCAACGCGCTTGCCGGCTGGCTCATCCTGTCGCGGCGCATATGACGGGAACCGGCGCGCGCGGCGGGCGCTTTCGCGGCATGGATGAAAGACGGGACGAAGAGCGCCGGATCTGGCTGGTCGGCAACACCGCGAGCGGCGGCAACGACGACGAGGCGCTGGCGGCGCTGGAAGAGTGTTGCGCGGCCAATCGCCTTGCCATCACCGGGCGCAGCGTATTGCCGGACGACGAACTCCCCACGGCAGGCGCGCTCGATGACGCGGGGGTGGAGATCGTGGCGGTCCATGCCGGGGACGGCACCGTAAACGCGCTGATCGCGGGCCTGTCGGGCTGGCGCGGGGCGGTGCTGGTGCTGCCCGGCGGAACCAAGAACCTGCTCTATCACCGGCTGTTCGGCGAGCGCACGGCCGAAGAGGCGATCGCCGCGGCCGCGCGCGGGGCTGCCGCGCGGCGGCGGCCGGGGGTGATCCGCCATGGCGAGCATGTGGCGTTCGCAGAAGTGCTGGCCGGCCCAGGCGCGAGCTGGGGCAAAGTGCGCGAGGCGATGCGCGACAATGCGATCGGCGAACTGGCCGCTTCCGCCGCCGAGGCGCTGGAGGATACGCTGGCGGGCGAAATGCTCGCCTGCGTGGAACCGGCGGTGGGGCGGGCCGAAGGCTATCCGCTGATCGCCTTGCGCGCCGAGGGCGAGGGAATCGCGGTCGCCGCCTACTACGCCGAGGGCGCGGGCGAGTACCTGGAGCAGGCCTGGGCCATGCTGACGCGCAACTTCCGCGAAGGGCCGCACGAGGTGCTGGCGAGAGCGCCGCGCGTTAGCCTGGCCGCCACCGAAGGCGGTCCTTTCGAACTGCTGGTGGACGGCGAGCAGATCGAGACCGGGTCCCCGGCGGAGTTCCGGCTGGCGGCGTGCGAGGTCGATCTGCTAGCGACGGAGGCCGATGGCCTCTGACACCCTGCTCTTTCATCTCAGCGACATTCATTTCGGGCTCGAAGACCGCCGGGCGCTCGATTGGGTGGCGGGCGAGATCGCAGCGCGCCGGCCGGCGGCGGTGGCGATCACCGGCGACCTGACGATGCGCGCGCGCCATCGCGAGTTCGCCGCCGCGGTGCGCTGGATCCGCGCGCTCGACGCGCCGGTGACGGTCGAGATCGGCAATCACGACATGCCCTATTTCAACCTGCTGGAGCGCTTCACCGATCCCTATCGGCGCTTTCGCGGCATCAAGGGGCTGGTCGAGCGGGAAATCGACCTGCCCGGCGTGGCCATCGTGCCGTTGAAGACGGCGGTGCGGGCGCAGCCCCGGTTCAACTGGTCCAAAGGCTGGGTATCGCGCCCGGCATTGCGCAAGTGCCTCGCGGCGATCGACGCGCTGCCGCCGGGCACGCGGGCGCTGGTGGCCGTGCATCACCCGCTGCGTGAAGTCGGCACCCACGGTACGGCGCTGACCGCCAATGGAACGCGGGCGCTGGAGGAACTGGCGGTGCGTCCGGTGCTCGCCGTGCTCAGCGGCCACGTCCACGATCCGTTCGACATCGTGGAGGAAACCGCGAAGGGACCGGTGCGGATGATCGGTGCGGGGACGCTGTCGCAACGGCTGCGCTCGACCCCGCCGAGCTTCAACGAGCTGACCTGGGACGGCGAGACCTTGCGCGTTCGCGCGCGCAATCTCGACGAGGTGCCGACGCGCGCGATGCAGATCGACGACGTTCCCGAGAACGCGCTGCCGCCGCGCGAGGAGGGGGAGCCGGTCGCGCCGGTGGGCCGGGTGCCGCCCGTCGACCCGCCGGTGCACTGATCCGCGCGGAGAGCGACGAAAGGAGGCGAGATGGGGTTATTCGACGGGCAAGTCGCGCTGGTCACCGGAGCAGGGCGCGGATTCGGGCGGGCGATTGCCGAGCGCTTCGCCGCCGAAGGGGCAGCCGTGGCCCTGCTGGCGCGCTCGCTGGCGCAAGTCGACGACGTGGCGCGCGCGATCGACAAGACCGGCGGCCCGGATGGCGGCAGGGCCATCGGCGTGCGCTGCGATGTGACCGACCCCGCGTCCATCGCGCATGCCGTGGCCAAGACCGAGGAACTGCTCGGCCCGGTCGACGTGCTGGTCAGCAACGCGGGCGTGCCCGGACCGTTCGGGCCGATCTGGAAAGTCGATGCGGACGAATGGTGGCGCGCCCAGTCGATTCACATCCGCGCGCCGATGCTGTTCATGCAGGCGGTGCTGCCGGGCATGGTCGAGCGCGGGCGCGGGCGGGCGATCTGCGTGTCGGCCAAGGCGGCGCGGCTGGTGGCGCCGCACCTTTCGGCCTATTGCACCGGCAAGATCGCGCAGAACCGGCTGGTCGAGCAAGCGGCCGCCGAACTGGCCGGAACCAAGGTGGCGGTGTTCGCGATCGATCCCGGCTTCGTGTTCACCGAGCTGGCGCGCGAGACGATGGAAAGCGCCGACGCGCAGCAACACCTCGCGCCGATGGTTGAGCGGTTGCGGGGCAGGCAGCACGATCCGGCGGCGCAGGACGACCTCGCGCGCTGCGCGCAGCGTTGCCTCGACCTGGCCTCGGGCCGCTACGACGCGCTATCGGGCGGGTACTTCGAGCTGCCCGACGATCTCGATGCGAAGCTGGCGGAGGCGGGCCTCTAGTTGGGATGCCGGTCGAGTTCGTCGCCAGCCAGCGTGACGACGTGGAGCAGGTTCGTCGCTCCGGATACGCCGAAAGGCGCCCCGGCCATGACCACCAGCCTGCTGCCGGCGCCGCCGAAGCCGTGGCGTAGCGCCATGCGCTTGCCCTTGGCGATCATCTCCTCGAAGCTGCCGATGTCCCTGATCGTCACCGGATGCGCGCCCCACAGCAGCGCGACGCGGCGCGCGACCGCAGGCGAGGGGGTGAGGACCAGCACCGGGACCGACGGCCGCTCGCGCGCCACGCGACGGGCGGACGATCCGGTCGAAGTGAAGACCGTGATCGCGTTGATCGCCACCGTGTCGGAAATGGTCATGCAGGCATGCGCGAGTGCATCCGCGGTGGTGGCGTCGGGCGGCGTGTCGAGCAGGCGGACGCGCTGCCTGTAGCCCTCGTCGCGCTCCACCTGGCGGGCGATGGAATCCATCATCATCACCGCTTCCTCCGGCCATTGCCCGGCGGCGGTTTCGGCGGAGAGCATCACCACGTCGGCCCCGTCGTAGACCGCGTTGGCAACGTCGGACACTTCGGCCCGCGTGGGCGCGGGGCTTTCGATCATCGATTCGAGCATCTGCGTCGCCACGATCACCGGCTTGCCGGTGAGACGCGTTGCGTTGACGATCTTCTTTTGCAGCGGCGGCACTTCCTCGGGATTGAGCTCCACCCCGAGATCGCCGCGCGCCACCATCACGCCGTCGGCCAGTTCGACGATCTCCGCCAGGCGCTTGACCGCCTGCGGCTTCTCGATCTTGGCGCAGAGCGCGCCCTTGCCGCCCATCAGCTTGCGCGTTTCGGCAAGGTCTTCCGGCCGCTGCACGAAGCTGAGGCCGATCCAGTCCGCTCCCTGCTCGAGAGCGAAGGCGAGATCGCGCCGGTCCTTGTCGGTCAGCGCCGGGATCGGCACTTCGGCATCGGGCACGTTGACGCCCTTGCGATCGGAAATCACCCCGCCGACTTCGGCGGTGCAGACGATGCGCTCGGGCTCCGCCCCGGTCACCCGCAGGCGGATCTTGCCGTCGTTGATCAGCAGCCGCTGGCCTTCGCGCAGGACGGCGAACAATTCGGGATGGGGCAGGCAGACGCGGCCGGCGTCGCCCGGCGTTTCATCCCGGTCGAGCACGAAGCGAGCGCCGTGGGGGATGATCGCCTGTCCCTCGGCGAACGCGCCGACGCGCAGCTTGGGCCCTTGCAGGTCGCACAGCACGGCGATCGGGCGGCCGAATTCCTTCTCCAGCGCGCGGATCGCCTTGATCGTTTCCGCGTGCGTGGCGTGATCGCCATGGCTGAGGTTGACGCGGAACGCATCGGCGCCGGCGCGGAACAGGCGGCGCAGCATGTCGGGGTCGCGGCTGGCCGGGCCGACCGTGGCGAGGATCTTGACCTTGCGGGCGCGCGGTTCGAGCTTTGTCATGCGCACGCCGCTATGGCAGAGCCGTGCGACAAGACAAGGACGAGACCATGCCGCAATCCCCCGATCCGCTCGACGACATGCCCGACGCGGTAGCCGCGGCCGCCTTCCGCCGGCTGGTGCGCCACCTGCGCCACCGGCGCGACGCGCAGAACATCGACCTGATGGGGCTGGCCGGATTCTGCCGCAATTGCCTGGCCGACTGGATCCGCGATGGCGGCTGGCCGGGCGACAAGGCGGCGGCGCGCGAGCTGATCCACGGCATGCCGATGGAGGAATGGAAGGGGCGCTTCCAGACCGAGGCGACGGCGGAGCAGATGGCGCGCATGGAAGCCAGTCTGGCGCGCAACAAGGGGGGCTGATTCCCGGACTGGCGGAAAAGTTTTCCACCCGGTTCACCGCCGCACTGCTGCCCGCTATCGAGCGGCGACCGATTCTCGGACACACTGGAGATTTGACCGATGGCCAACGCCACCGACGACCGCCTGCGCCTCCTGATCGAGCGCGTCGAACGCCTCGAGGAAGAGAAGAAGGGCATCGCCGACGACATCCGCGACGTCTACGCCGAGGCCAAGGCGGTCGGCTACGACGCGAAGATCATGCGCCAGATCGTCCGGCTGCGGAAGATGAAGCCCGACGACCGCGCCGAGATGGAAGCGATCCTCGATACCTACAAGGCGGCGCTCGGGCTGGGCTGAGCCGGCCCGGCGGCGGCGCGCGGAACGCTCTGCCCGGCCCGGCGATTGAACCTGCATACTCCAGCAGGACGATCGCCATGACCGACACCACCACCACCGTCGACAAGGCCCACGTCGAGGAAATCGACGAAGAACCGACACTGCCCGGACACGAGTCCGGGCTCAATCCCAAGCCGGAGTGGCGGCCGCGCTATCCGGGTTCGGGCAGGCTCGAAGGCAAGGTCGCCATCGTCACCGGCGGCGACAGCGGGATCGGGCGCGCGGTGGCGGTGCTGTTCGCGCGCGAGGGCGCGGATGTCGCCATCGCCTATCTCGAAGAGCACGACGACGCGCACAGGACGCGCGAGCTGTGCGAGGCGGAAGGGGCGCAGGTGCTGCTTTCGGCCGGGGATCTCGGCGATCCCAAGCATGCGGACGGGTTCGTGCGCGCCGTCATTGACCGCTGGGGGCGGATCGACGTGCTGGTCAACAATGCGGGCGAGCAGCATCCGGACAAGGACATCACCCAGATCACGCCGGAGCAGTTGCAGCGCACGTTCCAGACCAACATCTATGCGATGTTCTACCTCGTGCAGGCGGCGCGGCCGCATCTCGGGAAGGGGGCGGCGATCGTCAACTGCACCAGCGTGACGATGTACAAGGGCAGCAAGGAACTACTCGACTATTCGGCCACCAAGGGCGCGATCACCGCCTTCACCCGCTCGCTGTCCGAAAGCCTTGTCGGCGAGGGCATTCGCGTGAACGCCGTCGCGCCGGGGCCGATCTGGACCCCGCTCAATCCCTGCGGCGGCGCGAGCCCGGAAAAGCTGGAGAACTTCGGCGAGAACACGCCGATGGGGCGGCCGGGGCAACCGAACGAGGTCGCTCCCGCGTTTCTCTTCCTCGCGTGCGAGGATTCGTCCTATATGTCGGGGCAGGTGCTGCACCCGAACGGAGGGATTATCGTCAATGGTTAGGGCCCTAATCCGAGCCGCGAGGACGGCGGCATGATCGTTTCCACCACCGCGCTTATCGAAGGCCGTCCGGTGCAGGATTACCTGGGCGTGGTGACGGGCGAGGTGATCGTCGGCGCCAACATCTTCCGCGACCTGTTGGCCTCGATCACCGACATCGTCGGCGGGCGGTCGGGCAAGTACGAGGAAGTGCTGGCGCGCGCCCGGCGCGAGGCGCTGGAGGAAATGACCGAGGAGGCGCGCCGGCTGGGCGGCAACGCGGTGATCGGCGTCGACATCGACTACGAGGTGCTGGGCCAGAACGGTTCGATGCTGATGGTCAGCGTCAGCGGGACGGCGGTGCGCATCTGAGGCTCGCCCCGCGCGGGAATTGCCCGTGCGCCTGCGGTTCGCTAGGGGCGTGACACACCCACAGCCAGACAAGCGAACCCATGGCCGGCCATTCCAAGTTCAAGAACATCATGCACCGCAAGGGGGCGCAAGATAAAAAGCGCTCCGCCGCGTTTTCCAAGCTCAGCCGCGAAATCACCGTGGCGGCGAAGTCGGGCATGCCCGATCCCGACATGAACCCGCGCCTGCGGCTGGCGGTCAACAACGCCCGCGCGGCCTCCATGCCCAAGGACAACATCCAGCGGGCGATCGACAAGGCGAGCGCCAACGAAGGCGACGACTACGAGGAGATCCGCTACGAGGGCTACGGTCCCGGCGGCGTGGCGCTGATCGTCGAGGCGCTGACCGACAACCGCAACCGCACCGCGACCAGCGTGCGCACCGCGTTCTCCAAGAACGGCGGCAACCTGGCGGCGACCGGCGCGGTCAGCCACGGGTTCGAGCGCAAGGGCCTGATCGAATACCCGGCGAGCGCGGGCGACGAGGAAAAGGTTCTCGAAGCGGCGATCGAGGCGGGGGCCGACGATGTCGAGAGCGACCTGGCCGGCGATGATGGCGGCCACACCATCTGGACCGACATGGAAGCGCTGCATGAAGTCGCCAAAGCGCTCGAAAGCGCGCTGGGCGAGGCGGAAAGCGTCAAGCTGGCGTGGAAGCCGAACCTGACGGTCGATGTCGCGGAAGGCGACGCGCAGACGCTGTTCAAGCTGATCGACGCGCTCGACGACGACGACGACGTGCAGACCGTGTGGGGGAACTACGAGGTCTCCGACGAGGTGATGGAGAAGCTGGGGTGATCGTGTCCCCCTCCCGCTTGCGGGAGGGGTCGGGGGTGGGCCTGTTTCGCGCTCGCGCCCACCCCCCGGCCCCCTCCCGCAAGCGGGAGGGGGAGGCGGGCTGGTCCTCGGCCTCGATCCCTCCCTGTCGTGTACCGGCTGGGGGATCGGGCGCAGCGAAGGGGCGCGGCTGGGGCATGTCGCGCACGGGCAGGTGGCGACCGACCCGAAAGCGCCGATGGCCGAGCGGCTCAATCACCTGCATGACGCCATCTGTGCGGTGATCGCCGCCCATGCGCCCGATCGTGCGGCGGTGGAGGAAGTGTTCCTCAACAAGAACCCGCAATCGACGCTCAAGCTGGCGCAGGCGCGGGGCGCGGTGTTGGCGGCCTGCGGGCGACAGTCGCTGCCGGTGGCCGAACACGCCGCGCGGCTGGTGAAGAAAGCGGTGGTCGGCACGGGCGGGGCCGAGAAGCGGCAGGTGCAGGCGATGCTGAAGGTGCTGCTGCCTGGCGTGGCCATTGCCGGCGCGGATGCGGCCGATGCGCTGGCGGTGGCGATCGCCGATGCGCATCTTGGGGGATCGCGGTGATGTTCCTCGTCGTGTTCCGCAACCGCAAGCGCGCCGACATCGACTATGCCGCCTACGAGGCCGATGCCGCGCGGATGGTGGAGTTGGCGCGGGCGCAACCCGGCTACTTGTCGTTCAAGAGCTATATCGCCGAGGATGGGGAAACGATCGCGTTGTCCGAATGGGCCGACGAAGCCTCGGCGCGCGCCTGGGGGCGGGTGGCGGAGCACGCTGCGGTGCAAGGGCGCGGCCGGGCGGCCTACTACGAAAGCTATACGCTGTTCGCGTGCGACAATCCGCGCATCCATCAGTTCCGCCACGAGGACCAGGCATGAGCATCGAATTCTACGGCATTCCCAATTGCGACACGGTGAAGAAGGCGCGCAAGTGGCTCGATGCAAAGGGCATCGGCTACACGTTCCACGACTACAAGAAGGAGGGCGCGGATCCGTCCCGGCTGGCCCGCTGGGTCGAGCAGGCCGGGTGGGAGAAAGTGCTCAACCGCGCCGGGACGACATTCCGCAAGCTGCCCGAGGAGGACAAGGCGGGGTTGGACGCGGCAAAGGCGGTGGCGCTGATGGCGGCCAACCCGAGCTGCATCAGGCGGCCGGTGGTCGAATACCCTGGCGGGCTGCTGATCGGGTTCAGCGAAGCCGACTGGGGGACGGCGCTTTCTCAATCGCGATAGCGCGCGATCGCAACCGCTTCCCGCCGCAGGCGCGCGGCGTCTTCGCCCCTTCCCCGTTGCTCCAGTTCTTCCGCGGCGGCTTCCCGTTCCGCGATCTCGGTGGCGAGCAGCCGGCCGACCTCCGCATGGCCGAGTTCGCGCCGGGCCACGTCCCCGCCAGCCCCGCCGACGGCGCGCGGGCGGTAGCCTTCGGTCGGCACCGCCTCGGCGTTGTCGAGCGCGGCGATCAGCTTGCGCAGCAGGGCGACATCGTCCCGCGACCGCGCCTGCATCGCTGCCTTGAGGTCCGCGCGCAGCCGGTCCTTCAGTGCGCCGGCGCTCATCGCGCTGTCGCGGCGACGATGTAGTTCAGCGACAGGTCGTCCGACAGGTGGAGGCCCTTGAGCGGACGCCAGGCGATGCCGCGCGGTTCGCCCATCGCGAGGCCCGCTTCGGCCAGCAGCGCGCGCAGCTCGTCCGGGGTGACGAAATCGTCCCAGTGGTGCGTGCCCCTGGGCACCGCGCCCAGCGCCTCGGCCGCGCCGACCAGCAGCAGGCGCGATTGCGCGGTGCGATTGGGCGTGGAGAGAACCAGCAGCCCGCCGGGCGCGAGATGGCGCGCCAATGCCGCAAGGAAAGCCGGCTTGTCCGCCACATGCTCGAGCACTTCCATCGCAGTGACGAGATCGAACCGGCCGAGGCCGAGCGAATCGAGCTCGCCCGCATGGTAATCCACCGCGATGCTGGAGCCGGCGGCGTGGGCCCTGGCCGCCGCGATATTCGCCTCCGCCGCGTCGACGCCGGTGACCGCAGCGCCGAGGCGCGCGAGCGGTTCGCACAGCAGCCCCGCGCCGCAGCCGACATCGAGCGCGCGCTTGCCCGCGAGCGGCTTCACCGCCGCCGCATCGCCGCCCCAACGATCGTCGATCGCCGCGCGGATGAAGCCCAGCCGCACCGGGTTGAGCCGGTGAAGCATGGCCGAGCGCCCATGCGGATCCCACCAGTCCCGCGCCAGTGCTGCGAAATGTGCGGCTTCTTCGGGCCGGATGGTCGGAGCGGGGGCGGATCGGGCGGCCATCGCCGCCTTCTAGGGACAGCGCGCGACGCCCGCAATCCAAGGCCATTGCGGCGCGCCAGTGTAGGCCTTAGCTAACACACCATGGCCGACCCTTATGCGACCCTTGGTTTGACGCGCGGTGCGAGCGAGAAGGACATCAAGTCCGCCTATCGCAAGCTCGCCAAGGAACTCCATCCCGACCGCAACAAGGACAATCCGCAAGCGGCGGAGCGTTTCTCCGACGTGACCCGGGCCTATGACCTGCTGTCGGACAAGGACAAGCGCGCGCAGTTCGACCGCGGCGAGATCGACGCCGACGGCAACCCGGCGATGCCGTTAGGCGCCGGAGGCGGATTCGGCGGCGGCGGGTTCCGGTCGGCGGGCGGCGGGGCCGGAGGTTTCTCGGCGCGCGATTTCGAGGGCTTCGGCGGAGCGGAAGCGGATCTCGGCGACATCTTCGAGGGTCTGTTCGGACGCGGCGGAGCGGGATCGCGCGGCGGGTTCGGCGGCCGGCGGCAGCCGCCTGCGCGCGGGGCCAACGTCTCCTACCGGCTGAAAGTGCCGTTCGCCGATGCCGCCGCGCTCAAGCCGCAGCGGATCACGCTGGCCGACGGCAAGACGATCGATCTCAAGCTTCCCGCCGGTGTCGAGGACGGCACGCAGATGCGCCTGAAAGGCAAGGGCGAGCCCGGCCCCGGCGGCAACGGCGATGCGCTGGTGACGGTGGCGATCGAGCGGCACCCGTTCTTCACCCGCGATGGCGACGACGTGCGGCTGGAGCTGCCGGTGACGCTGGACGAAGCGGTGCGGGGGGCCAAGGTGAAGGCGCCGACGGTCGACGGGCCGGTGATGCTGACGGTGGCCGCCGGTTCGGGCTCGGGCAAGATCCTGCGCCTCAAGGGCAAGGGATTCTCGAAAAAAGGCGGCGGGCGCGGCGACCAGCTGGTGGCGCTGGAAATCCAGCTTCCGGACGACCTTGCCGAGCTTGCCGGCCGCCTCGAAGGGTGGAGCGATACGACCAATCCGAGGAACCGCCTTGGCGTCTGAGCTATTGCCTGCTCGACACAGGACCCTAGAAGAACCCGATGGCACCCGGACCGACGGACCATGACCGGCCCGCCCCGCCGGTCCGCGATCTTTCGCCCGAAGGGCGGCGCAAGGAGGCGCTGAAGCACAAGGCCGGCCTGACCGCGCAAGTCACCGGGGCGGTCGGCCCCGGCACGCGGGTCTACCAGGTCGCCAAGCGCGTGGTCGTCGGCGCTTACAACGACGGCTTCATCCATGCCGGCAACCTGGCCTATATGGCGATGCTGGCGATCTTCCCGTTCTTCGTCACCGGCGCGGCGATCTTTTCGCTGGCGGGCGAGGAGAGCGAGCGCGCGGCGACGATCGACGCCATCGTCTATGCCCTGCCGCCGGTGGTGAGCGAAGTGATCGCCCCGGTGGCGCGATCGGTGATCGAGCAGCGCAGCGGGTGGCTGCTGTGGGCGGGCGGCCTGGTGGGCCTGTGGACCGTCGGCAGCCTGATCGAGACGATCCGCGACATCCTGCGCCGCGCCTATGGCACCCATGCGACGCAGGCGTTCTGGAAGTACCGCGTGTTTTCCGCCGGGATCATCGTGGGCGCGGTGCTGCTGCTGATGCTGAGCCTGATCGCGCAAGTGCTGATCGGCGCGGCGCAGGAGGTGATTTCCGCCTGGCTGCCGCGGCTCGACGATCTGGTCGCCAGCCTGTCGCTGTCGCGGCTGGTGCCGGCGGCGGGGCTCTACGTCTCGCTCTACCTGCTGTTCTATACGCTGACCCCGGCCGTCTATCGCGAAAGGCGCTATCCCAAATGGCCGGGGGCGCTGCTGGTGACGGCGTGGTGGATGGGGGTCACGATCGCCCTGCCGCCGCTGCTGCGCAGCCTGTTCAGCTACGATGTCACGTATGGCTCGCTCGCCGGGATCATGATCGCGCTTTTCTTTTTCTGGCTGGTGGGCCTAGGGATGGTGATGGGCGCGGAGCTCAACGCGGCGCTGGCCGAAACTCCCGAGGAAGAGGAGGATCGCATCGGCCAGGCCGACAACCGGGCGCGCGCCGAGCGGGACGAACAGGCGGAGAAGGGAAGCCTATGACCTCGCCGAAAGGTTTGATGGAAGGGCCAAAGGGTCTGATGGAAGGGAAGCGCGGGCTCATCATGGGGCTCGCCAACGAGAAGTCGCTCGCCTGGGGCATCGCCCAGAAGCTGCGCGAGCACGGGGCGGAGCTGGCGTTCTCCTATCAGGGCGAAGCGCTGGAGAAACGGGTGCGGCCGCTGGCCGAACAGCTCGGTTCGGACTTCTGCTTCGACTGCGACGTGTCGCGGATGGAGGCGCTCGACGCCGGGTTCGATGTGCTGAAGGCGCGTTGGCCGACGATCGACTTCCTCGTCCACGCGATCGGCTTTTCCGACAAGAACGAGCTGCGCGGGAAATATGTCGATACCAGCCTCGACAACTTCCTGATGACGATGAACATTTCGGCCTATTCGCTGGTTGCCGTGGCTAACCGCGCGCGGCCGATGATGCCGCAGGGCGGATCGATCCTGACGCTGACCTATTACGGCGCGGAAAAGGTGGTGCCGCACTACAACGTGATGGGCGTGGCCAAGGCGGCGCTGGAAACGAGCGTCAAGTACCTCGCCAACGATCTCGGGCCGGAGAACATCCGCGTCAACGCGATCAGCGCCGGGCCGATCAAGACGCTGGCGGCGAGCGGGATCGGCGATTTCCGCTACATCCTCAAGTGGAATGAGCTCAATTCGCCGCTGCGGCGCAACGTCACCATCGAGGATGTCGGCGGCGCCGGCCTCTACATGCTGAGCGATCTCGCCAGCGGGGTGACCGGCGAAGTGCATCACGTCGATGCGGGCTATCACCTCGTCGGCATGAAGCAGGAGGATGCGCCCGACATCGCGCTGGTGTGACGCCGGGGCGGGCGTTTTTCGCTTTCCTATCGCCATTGTTCCCTTTACGTTCCGTCTCGTCGATTCGGGCATGGAGCGATTCGCGGGAAAGGGCAGGCAAATGACACTGCAAGGTGGATGCCAGTGTGGCGAGGTGCGGTACGAGATCGAGGGCGCGCCGCTGCATAACGCGCTGTGCCATTGCGCCGATTGCCGCGCGTCGGCCGGCGCGCCGATGGTCGGCTGGTTCGCGGTGAAGGAAGACCAGTTTAGCCAGACCGGCGGCGCGGTGACGACCTATCGCGGCAAGAACGGCGCGGAGCGGCAGTTCTGCCCCATCTGCGGGACCGGGCTGTTCTATCGCAATGCGGGGATGCTGCCCGGCATCGTCGATGTGCAGCAGGCGACGTTGGACGAAGCCGCCAGCCACCCGCCGGGCGCGCAGATCCAGTGCGCCGAGCGGCTGCCGTGGATGCAGGAGCTTTCCGGACTGCCCGAGTTCGAGCGCTATCCCGGAGCCTGAGAGACTGGAGCCATGCGCGAAGATCGTTCGATCCGAGATTGAATCCCTCTCCCCGGCGGAGAGGGGTGGGGGGCGAGGCCGGCAGGCCGCGCGTCGACGCCGGCGTCGAATACGCCACTCCCTCCCGCGATCGGGGGAGGGTTTCGTTCTCCGCTCAACCCGAACAGGACAAACCCTGGATTGAAGCGTTCCCCCGTCCGGGAGTGCATCGATCCAATACGGAAAGCAGAGGCGCTATCGTGGCGCGATGTCGGCGGGATTGACCACTTCGGGCTCGCCGTCCCGATTGGCTTCGCGCGGGGCGACCTCGCCGGCTTCCTCGCGCGCCAGGCGTTCCATGTACTGGCGTTCGAGTTCTTCGACACGGGCCTGCGTTTCGGCGGCTTCGGCGTCGATCGTCGCCAGCCGGTCCGCGCGCGCGGCGGCGACGAGCTCGGCCGCGCGCACGTCGGACCCGGTGCGACGTTCCTGATAGGCGGCCTCGATAATCTTGTTCAGGCAACCCAGTTCGCCGCCCGCCCCCGAAGGGCTGCACGACAGCGGGCCGAAATCGCCGACTGCTTCGAAGCTGCGCACCCTGCTGGCCCAGGCTTCGTTGGCCGGATTGTCGCTTTGCCGCAGCGGCTCGGGAATGCGAAAGCGCTCGCTCTCGTCATAGCGGACGCAGATCACCAGTTGGTCGCCGGTCGATTCCTCGCACTCGTCGTCGCCATAGACGATGACCGTGTTGACCTTGTCGCCCGCCGCGTCCTGCGCGAGCGCGGGGGAAGGCGCGAGAGCCAGCGTCGAAACGGCCGCGGCAAGTGCGAACAGGCGTGTCATCGGAACTCCTCGATGCGCGGGGGCTCAACCGCCGCGCGGATTGCATAGGCGACCATTCGCCGTGAACACCATATGAAGCGCACAGGGCAAGCGCCTTGTTCCGGATCAGACCCGCTCGGCCAGCCTTATCGCCGCGCGGCATCCCAGCCGGATCGCGGCCGAGAGCAGCGGATAGGCCGGCGCGCGCTCCGCGCCCGCCGCCAGCGCCGCGTCGCGATGCGCGCGCTCGTCGTCGCGGAAGCGTTCGATCATGTCCGCCAGCTCGGCATCGTCGCCGTCCTTTTCCAGCTCTTCGAGCTGGCGCGAATAGTGGCGGTCGATCTCCTCCTCCACCGCCGCGGTGCAGGCCATCGCCGCTTCGGGCCCGAGCAGCGCCGTCCCCGCGCCGAGCGCATAGCCGGCCACCGACCAGAACGGCTGCAAGGCCGTGGGCCGCACGCCGCGCCTGCTCATCAGCGCATCGAAGGCCGCGAGATGATCCCGCTCCTGATCGGCCATGGCGCGAATCTCGCCCGAATGGGGGCCGCGCGGGCCCATTACCGCCAGTTGCCCGGCGTAGATGCGCGTGGCGCCGTATTCGCCCGCCTGGTCCACCCGGATCATTCGCGCCCGATCGGTCATACCCGCTTTCCTTGGCGCAGAAGGGCGAGGATCGCCAGCCCGGAGGCAAGGGAAACGATCGCGTTGAAGCCGGCCAGCGAAATCCCGGCGAGAGTCCAGGGCGCGACGTCGCACCGCACCAGCGGCGCGTCCATGATCGCCGCCAGCGGATCGCCGCCGCCCTCCACCGTGCTGGCGCATCCGGTAACGCCTTCCCACCAGCCGTATTCGACCCCGGCGTGGAACGCGCCGATCGCGCCCGAGACGAGGATCGCCAGCGCGGCGAGGCCGATCCACAGGCGCTTCGGCGCGACGAAAGTGGAAACCAGCGCCAGCAGCACCGCCGCGAAGTGCGGATAGCGCTGCCACCAGCACATCTCGCACGGGAACAGGCCGAACCCGTATTGCGACACATAGGCCCCCGCGAGAAGCAGCGCGGGAACCCCGAGCGCCAGCCGCTGCGCGAGCTTGAGCGATGCGGTCATCGAACCGGATCAGTCGCGCCGGGCAACGACCGCGCCGGCGCCGCGGCGCAGCGTCCTGAGCGCGTAATCGAGCTGGAAATCCTCGATCCCCTGCTCTTCCAGCTCGGCCGCGGTGAGGGTGAAGCGGGGGTCTTCCGCGCGATCGTCTTCAAGCGCTTCGTCTTCGAGGTCTATTTCGTTGACCAGGTGCCGGCGCAGGTTGCTTTCGCGCAGCACGAACTTGGCGCGCCGGGCGAGGTCGGGGTCGCTCAGCTGCGGCACGCGGATGTCGGGCTTGATCCCGCCTTCCTGCACCGAGCGGCCTGCCGGCGTATAGTAGCGCGCGGTGGTGAGCTTGAGCGCCGAATCGCGCGTGAGCGGGAGCAGGGTCTGCACGCTGCCCTTGCCGAAGCTGCGCTCGCCCATGACCAGCGCCCGTCGCTGGTCCTGCAAGGCCCCGGCGACGATCTCGCTCGCCGAAGCGGAGCCGGCGTCGATCAGCACGATCATCGGCACGCCGGCGGCGACATCGCCGCGATAGACGCTCTCCGCCTCGTAGTAGATCGTTTCACGCGCGTTGCGGCCGCGCTGCGAGACGATCTGCCCTTCGCTGAGGAACAGGTCGCTCAAGGCCACCGCCTCGTCGAGCGAGCCGCCCGGATTCTTGCGCAAGTCGAGCACCAGGCCGCCGATCCGGCCGCCCGCCTCCTGCCGCAGCGCCTGCAACGCGGCGTTGACGTCACGCCCGACGTCGCGGCTGAACTCGTTGACGCTGATCAGGCCGATGCCGCCGGACTGAAGCTCCCAGGTGACCGGCTCGAGCTCGATCAGGCCGCGCGTGACGCTGACCTCCAGCGGCTCGTCGCGCCCTTCGCGCAGGATCGTCAGGTTCACCGTGGTCCCGGCGACGCCGCGCATCTGCTTGACCGCTTCGTCCAGTTCGAGCCCGTAGATCAGCGCGCCTTCGATATGGCTGATATAGTCGCCGGCCTTGATCCCCGCCTTGTCCGCCGGGCTGCCCTTGAACGGCGAGACGACCTTCACCATCCCGTCGTCCATCTGCACCGAGATGCCGAGGCCCTGGTAGTTGCCGTCTATCATCGTCTCGAGCCGTTCGAGCGCCGCGCCGTCGAGATAGGCCGAGTGCGGATCGAGCGCGGCGAGCATGCCGTCGATCGCGCCGCGGATCAGCACATCGTCCTCCACCGGCTCGACATAGCTGGCCTTGATCCGCTGGTAGGTGGCGAAGAGCTTGGCGAATTCGGGCGAGGCGCGGCTTTCGACCTGGGCGAAGACCGCGGTGGTCGCGGGCAGCAGGGCGACCGCGGTGAGCAGCGCGGCGGCGCGCAACGGCCCGGCGACCTGGGAAACGAGCTTCATAAATCGTATTCCTCGATGGATTGCGCCAGCTTATCGCGCCGCCGGGCTTAATGCCAGCTTGCCGGGCGGCGGGCCTCATCCGTCACCGAAGTGCATATAAAATGTCACGCGCGCGCAACATTCGCGCGGCACAGATGCGAAGCCATGACAGGCGACACACGCGTTCAAGCGGATGAGCCGGGCGATGGCGCGGTCCTCGCGTTCCCCTTCCCGGCGCTTCCGGAACCGGGCGAACCCGCCGTTCCAGAGCCCGCGCTCGACGGCCGGCGTCGGTACCGCACGATCTGGATCAGCGATGTCCACTTGGGGACAAAAGGCTGCAACGCCGACCTGCTGATCGACTTCCTCGATTCGACCGACAGCGAGACGATGTACCTGGTCGGCGACATCATCGACGGCTGGCGGCTGAAGAAAAAGCTCTACTGGCCGGCTTCGCACAACGACATCGTCTGGCGCATCCTCAAGCGCGCCAAGCGCGGCACGCGCATCGTCTATATCCCCGGCAACCACGACGAGATGGTGCGCCAGTTCGCCGGGCTCAACTTCGGCGGAGTGGAAATCGCCCGCGCGGCGATCCACGAGACAGCCGACGGGCGGCGCCTGCTGGTGCTGCACGGCGACGAGTTCGACGCGATCATGCTGGCGCACCGCTGGCTCGCGGTGGTCGGCGACGCGCTCTATCACCTGCTGATGGGGCTGAGCGGCTGGATCAACGCGATCCGCCGCCGGTTCGGGCTGCCTTACTGGTCGCTCAGCAAGATGGCCAAGCACAAGGTCAAGAACGCGGTCGAGTTCATCTCCCGCTACGAGGAAGTCGTCACCCGCGCGGCCGCCGCGCGCCAGGTCGACGGAGTGGTGTGCGGTCACATCCATACGGCGGAAATCAAGGAGTTCGAAGGCGTGGACTATTACAACGACGGCGACTGGGTCGAAGGCTGCACCGCGCTGGTCGAGCACTTCGACGGACGGATGGAAATTCTCCACTGGCCCGAAGAGATGGCGCACCGCGATGCCGAGATGCGGCGGCGGGTCGAGGCGTCGCGCGTCGCGGCCGCCGCCTGACGCGATGCGGATAGCGCTGGTCACCGACGCCTGGGCGCCGCAAGTCAACGGCGTCGTGCGGACGCTGGCGGCGATCACCGCCGAACTGCGCCGCCGGGGGCACGCGGTGGAGATCGTTTCGCCGGACCTGTTCCGTTCGCTTCCCTGCCCGACTTATCCCGAAATACGCCTGGCGCTCGCCGGTCGGGGCGCCGCCGGGCGGCGGCTGGAGCGCTTCGCGCCCGACGCCATCCATATCGCCACCGAAGGCCCGCTGGGCTGGGCGGCGCGCAACTGGTGCCTTGCCCGTGGGCGCGGTTTCACCACCGCCTATCACACGCAGTTCCCCGAATACCTGGCGCGCCGCACCGGTCTGTCCGCGGAGCGGTTCTGGCCGATGATCCGGCGGTTCCATGCCCCGTCGGGCGGTATTCTGGCGGCGACCGAAACGGTGCGCGCCCAGCTTCGCGCGCAGGGGCTGGGGCAAGTGCGCGCGTGGAGCCGGGGCGTGGACCTCGACGAGTTCGGCCCCGATGTGGCCGCGCCCGCCTGTTTCGCCGGCCTGCCGCGCCCGATCCAGCTCTATGTCGGACGGGTGGCGGTGGAGAAGAACATCGAGGCGTTTCTCGGCAACAGGCATCCCGGCAGCAAGGTCGTGGTCGGCGACGGGCCCGCGCTGGCGCGGCTGCGCAGCGCGTTTCCCGAGGCCCGCTTCCTCGGCCGCAAGAGCGGGCGGGAGCTGGCGGCGTGCTATGCCGGAGCCGACGTCTTCGTGTTCCCCAGCCGCACCGACACGTTCGGGCTGGTGATGATCGAGGCGCTCGCCTGCGGCACGCCGGTCGCCGCCTATCCCGTGCCCGGCCCGCTCGACGTGCTGACGGCCGAAAGCGGCGCGATGGCGGAGCGGCTGGAGAACGCGATCTCGACCGCGCTGTGGCTCCGGCGCGAGGACTGCCTCGCCCACGGGCGCGGCTTCACCTGGCGCGCCAGCACCGACCAGTTCCTCGCCGCGCTTCAGGTGGGGCAGGCGATGTTGCCGCCGAGCAGGGCGCTGGCCGCCGCCTGAACCGGCCCGCCCATCGCGCAAATGCTTGCCGTTTGGCGGCAACGGGCCTACATCGCGCCCATGGCGGCCGCTCCGGAAGGGGCGGCCCTTCTATTTTCACCGGAGAGAAACCGTGGCCCAGCCCACTCCCCTGATGCCCCATGCGACCGCCTCGTGGCTGGTCGACAACACCGCGCTCAGCTTCGAGCAGATCGCCGAGTTCTGCGGCCTGCACATCCTCGAAGTGCAGGCGATGGCGGACGATCTCGCCAGCTCGAAGTATACCGGGCGCGATCCGGTCCATTCGGGCGAGCTGACGCACGAGGAGATCGAGAAGGGCCAGGCCGATCCCGAATATCGCCTGAAGATGCACCGCGCGCCGGTGGACGTAAGCCGGACCAAGGGCCCGCGCTATACCCCGGTGTCCAAGCGGCAGGACAAGCCCGACGGCATCGCCTGGATCCTGCGCAACCACCCGGAGATTTCCGACGCGCAGATCGGCAAGCTGATCGGCACGACCCGCAACACGATCAACGCCATCCGCGACCGCAGCCACTGGAACATCCAGAACATCCAGCCGAAGGACCCGGTGACGCTGGGCCTGTGCTCGCAGCGCGAGCTCGACGCGGCGGTGGCCAAGGCGGCCAAGCGCGCCGCCGCGAGCGAGGAAGCGGACGAAGCGGTCGCCGAGAGCCGCGACGATCGCGCGCAGCTGATCGAGGAACTGCGCGCCGAGCGCGAGGCCGCGGCCAAGGCGGCGGTCGAAGCGGCGCAGGAAGCCGAGGCCGAAGCCTGGCTCGAAGCGCGCCGCGCGGCCGAGGCGGACGAATCGAACGCCTGAACCGGAACCGCCGGACAAACTAGGAGGGGCCGGACCTTCGCGGGTCCGGCCCCTCCTGGTTTTCCGGAAGCGGCGGGTCAGTTGGCGAGCGGGGCGTGCTGTTCGTCTTCGCCGCCGAGTTCGAGCACCGGCGGGCGGGGCTTTTCCGCAGGCGGGGCGGCCTTGGCCCTGGCGGCGTCGGGCGCGAAGCGGCCGTCGACGTGCGCGCCCTGTTCGATTGTCAGCGATTCGTAGTGCACGTCGCCTTCGATGCGCGCGGTCTTGAGCACGACGAGCTGGCGCACCGAGATCGTGCCCTTCACGGCCCCCGACAGCCGTGCGGATTCGGCGGCGATCACGCCTTCGATCCGGCTCTGTTCGCCCTGCACCAGCGAAGCGCAGGTAATGTCGCCTTCGACCTTGCCGTCGACATGCAGGTCGGCCGAGGCTTCGATGTCGCCCTTGATCGAGACGTCGGCGCCGATCACCGAGAAGGTCGCGCCGCCGTTAGCCACGGGTCGGCCCGGCTTCTGAGGCGTCGCTGCCGGCCGGGACGGTGCGGGCTTCTTCGAGAACATCGGCGGCGGTCTCCAGGAATGGGCGCGGGTTGACGGCCCGATTGTTGATCCGGACCTCGAAATGCAAGTGCGGACCGGTCGAACGCCCGGAATTGCCCATTGCGGCGATAACCTCGCCGGCCTTGACCTGCTGGCCCGCCTTCGCCTTCCACGCGGACAAGTGCGCATAGCGGGTGAGCAGGCCGTTGCCGTGGCTGATCTCGACCACCTTGCCGTAGCCGCTCCGGACGCCGACGAACGATACCTTGCCTTCGGCGGCTGCGCGGATCGGCGCGCCGATGCGTCCGCGGAAATCGAGCCCGGTGTGCATTGCTGCACGGCCGGTGAAAGGGTCGCGGCGATAGCCGAAGCTCGACGAGATCATGCGCAGGTCGGCCGGCATGACTTGCGGAACCCCGTCGAGCCCGCGCTCCAGCGCGTCCATCCGCGCCAGGCTGAGACCGAGGCGCTCGAAACGCGGATCGAGCGAACCGTCGGTTTCGGTGACGAGCGCGCGGAACGGACCACCCTGTGCCTGGGCCTGCGCATCCTGGGCGGAGGCGAGGAACTGCGCCGGATTGAGCCCCAGCTTGCGCAAGGCGTCCTGCGCGCGCTCGGCGCGGCGATCGGCGAACCGGGTCAGCTTTTCGGCCAGGGCGAGCTGCCGCGCCTCGATGCGGGCGAGCCCCGCGGCGTAGGGCAGCGCGGCGCTGACTTTCCCGACGGTGGTTTCCGCCTCCTCGCTGCTGTCGCCGGCATCGTGGCCATGAACGGCATCGGCCGGAAGCATCTCGGTCATTTCCTCGAGGAAGGTCTGCCGCCGCTGCAAGTCTCCGGTGACCTTGCGCAGGTCGTCACGATAGGCGGCGAGGCGGCTTTCCGAGGTCGCCACTTCGGCTTCGCGCTCGAACAGCGAGGCGCGTTCGCTCTGCGCGCGATACTGGCTGATCGCCATCGCGCCCATCGACACGCCCCAGCCGCCGAGAATCGCGACCACGAGGCCGGCGGCGAGCATCTGCATCCGCGAGGTGATCGTGATGAAGCGGACCTGGCCCTGCGAGCGCATGAAGAACTCACGCTCGGGAAACCAGCCCCGCAGGCGGCGCAAGACTCCGCCGACAGTCACGTTTTTCAAGTGGACCCCGTCTGTCCCAGCCAAGCTTTCGGGCGACGGGCTAGCCCCCGGCAAAGCGCTGAGTCGAATCACAAAATTAACCTTCGGGGCGAATCGAACGCGAATCGCGACGAGCCGTGCCGTGCTTGCGATCCGGGCGATTGCGCGGCGGGAACCGGGCGCCGTTCGCGGGGCCGAATCGGGCGCGGGAAATGGAACTGACAGGGGCGGGCGGCGGTGATATTGGACCCGCATGCCGACCCAGCCCCACGCCACGCCGGATCACGAACAGCTTGTCGCCGGCCTCGCCCGCGCTGGCCGCGCGGCGCAGCGCGTTCTCGCGCGCATGGACGATGCCGCGAAGGCCGCGGCGCTGCGGTCCGCCGCCGCCGTGCTGCGCGGGCATGTGCCGGAGATTCTCGCCGCCAACGCGAGGGACATCGCGGCGGGGGAAGCGAACGGACTGAGCGGCGCGATGCTCGACCGGCTGAAACTCGACGAGAAGCGGCTGGCCGGCGTGGCCGACGCGGTCGATGCGGTGGCAGCGCTGCCCGATCCGGTGGGTCAGGTGATCGATCGCAGCACCGCGCCGAGCGGACTGGAGCTGTCGCGGGTGCGGATTCCGATCGGGCTGATCGGCATCATCTACGAAAGCCGCCCCAACGTGACCGCCGACGCCGCCGCGCTGTGCCTGCGCAGCGGCAATGCCGTGCTGCTGCGCGGAGGGAGCGAGGCGGTCCATTCCAACCGCGCCATTCTCGCCGCGTTGGCCGAAGGGCTGGAAAGCGCCGGCGCGCCCGCCGATGCCGTGCAACTGATGCCGACGCAGGACCGCGACGCCGTATCGGCGATGCTGCGCGCGGCCGGGCTGATCGACATGATCATTCCGCGCGGGGGCAAGGGGCTGGTGGCGCGGGTGCAGAACGATGCCCGCGTGCCGGTGCTCGCGCACCTCGACGGCATCTGCCACACGTACATCCATGCCGCCGCCGAGCGCGAGATGGCGATCGAGCTGGCGCTCAACGCCAAGATGCGCCGCACCGGCATCTGCGGGGCGATGGAGACCCTGCTGCTCGACGCGGCGTTTCCGGGGTGTGTCGAAGTCGTGCAAGCGCTGCTGGAGGCCGGCTGCGAGCTGCGCGGCGACGCGCGGGCGCAGGCGCTCGATCCGCGCATCGGCCGCGCCAGCGCCAACGACTGGGACACCGAATATCTCGACGCGGTGCTGTCGGTGGCGGTGGTCGACGGGCTCGACGCCGCGCTTGCGCATGTCGCGCGCCATTCCTCCGGCCATACCGATGCGATCGTGACTGCGGACCATGCAGCCGGCGAGCGGTTCCTGGCCGAAGTGGACAGCGCGATCGTGATGGTCAACGCCAGCACCCAGTTCGCCGACGGCGGCGAGTTCGGGCTGGGCGCGGAGATTGGCATCGCCACCGGCCGCCTGCACGCGCGCGGCCCGGTCGCGCTGGAGGGGCTGACGACCTACAAGTGGCAGGTGCGCGGCCACGGGGAAGCGCGGCCTTGAAGCGGGGGCCGCTGTCCGCCTAGAGCGGGCGCATCGGGAGAACCGCATGCGCTACAATCGCCTCGGCCAGACCGGCCTCGTCGTATCCGAACTTTGTCTGGGGGCGATGACCTTCGGCAACAAGCCCGGCGGGTTCTTCACTCACGATCTCGACCAGCAAGGCTCGACCGCGCTGGTGCGGCAGGCGCTCGATGGCGGGATCAACTTCATCGACACGGCGAACGTCTACAGCGAGGGGCAGTCGGAGGAGTTTCTGGGAGAAGCTCTGCGCGCGCTCGGCGTGGCGCGCGACCGGGTGGTGATCGCCACCAAGGGCATGGGGCCGATGGGCGCGGGGCCGAACGATTCGGGCTATTCGCGCTATCACCTGCTGCACCAGATCGACGCCAGCCTCGCGCGGCTGGGTCTCGACCATGTGGACCTGTACCAGATCCACGGCTGGGACCCGCACGCGCCGATGGAGGAAGGGCTGCGCGCGCTGGAGGACATCGTGCGTTCGGGCCGGGCGCGCTATGTCGGGGTGTCGAACTGGGCCGCGTGGCAGATCGCCAGGGCGCTCGGCACCGCGGAGCGGCGCGGGTGGGACAAGTTCGTCTCGTTGCAGGCGTTCTATGCGGTCTCGGGCCGCGACCTGGAGCGCGAGCTGGTTCCGATGCTGGAAAGCGAAGGGCTCGGGCTGATGGTGTGGAGCCCGCTGGCGGGCGGGCTGCTGTCGGGCAAATATGCGCGCGATGCCGGGGGCGCGGCCAGCGGCGAGGGACGGCGGGCGACGCTCGACTTTCCCCGCGTGGACAAGGACCGCGCGTTCGCCGCGGTCGATGCGATGCGGCCGATGGCCGAGCGGCGCGGTGTTTCGGTGGCGGCCGTCGCGCTCGCCTGGCTGCTGCACCGGCCGGTGGTGTCGAGCGTGATCGTCGGGGCCAGGCGGCCCGAACAGCTCGAACAGAACCTCGCGGCGAGCGAAATCGAGTTGACGAGCGAGGAACTGGCCGAGCTGGAGCCGATCGGCGCGCTCGAACCCGAATACCCGGCCTGGGCGATCGCCGCGCAGGACCATCGCCACGGCTTCCGCGTTTCTCCCCGGCGGGCGAAAGCCTGATCCGGCGCGGCGTTTCTTTCGATCGAGGATTTTCAGGATGCGTTACAACCTTCTCGGCGATACCGGCATGTTCGTTTCCGAACTGTGCCTGGGGACCATGACCTTCGGCGGTGCGGGCATGTGGACCGCCATCGCCGACGTGGAGCAGGACGGCGCGACGGCGCTGGTCAAGGCGGCGCTCGACGCCGGGGTCAATTTCATCGACACCGCCAACGTCTATTCGAACGGCATCTCGGAGCAGATGACCGGGCGGGCCTTGAAGGATCTGGGCGTGAAGCGGTCGGACGTGGTGATCGCGACCAAGGCGATGGGGCCGATGGGTGAAGGCGTCAACGACCGGGGGGCCTCGCGCTATCACCTGCTGCACCAGATCGACGCCAGCCTGGAACGGCTCGGCCTCGACCATGTCGACCTGTACCAGATCCACGGCTGGGATCCGGCGACGCCGATCGAACGGACGCTGCGCGCGCTGGACGAGATCGTCGGGTCGGGCCGGGCGCGCTATATCGGCGTGTCGAACTGGGCCGCGTGGCAGATCATGAAGGCGCTCGGCATTTCGCGCCACGAAGGGCTGGAACCGTTCGTCTCGCTCCAGGCGTACTATTCGCTGGCCGGGCGCGACATCGAGCGTGAGCTTGTACCGCTGGTGAGTTCCGAAAAGCTCGGGCTGATGGTGTGGAGCCCGCTCGCAGGGGGCTTCCTGTCGGGCAAGTACACGCGCGAGGGGCAGGCGGAGGGCCGCCGGGCGTCGTTCGACTTTCCGCCGGTCGACGAGGAGCGGGGCTACGGGGCGCTCGACGCGATGCGCGATATTGCGCGGGCGCGCGGATGCACCGTGGCCCAGGTGGCGCTTGCCTGGCTGCTCGGGCAGCCGGCGGTGACGACCGTGATCGTCGGCGCCAAGCGGCCGGAACAGCTTGCCGACAACCTCGGCGCGGTCGATGTCGAGCTGACGGCGGACGATCTGGAAAGGCTCGGCGAAGCGAGCCGGTTGCCGAGCGAATATCCCGGCTGGATGCTCGAACGACAGGGCGCCTATCGCGAACGGTCCCAATCGTGATGGGCGGCGCATGACCGGCGCGGGGGCGCGGACGGGGCTTCTCGGCGGCAGCTTCAATCCGGCGCATGGCGGGCACCGCGCGATTTCGCTGCGGGCGAAGGAAGCGCTGGGGCTGGACGAGGTCTGGTGGCTGGTTTCGCCGGGCAATCCGCTGAAACCGGCAGCGGGAATGGCCCCGCTCGCCGCGCGGGTGCACTCGGCGCGGGCGGCGGCGCGGAGGGCGCCGATCCGCGTGACCGCGATCGAGCGCGAACTGGGCACGCGCTTCACCATCGACACCCTGCGCGCACTCAAGCGCCGCTTTCCGCGCCGGCGGTTCGTGTGGCTGATGGGCGCGGACAATCTCGCCCAGCTCCACCGGTGGAAGGACTGGCGCGCGATCGCGCGGGAAATGCCGATTGCGGTCGTCGCCCGGCCCGGATATGATGGCCGCGCTCTCGCGAGCCCCGCGATGGCCTGGCTGCGGCGCTACCGGTTCACCGCCGCCGGATTTCGGAACCGGGACGAATGGAGCGCTCCCGCGCTGATTGAACTGCGTTTCGACCCCGATCCGCGCTCGGCTACTGCAATTCGCCGCGCGGATCCCGATTGGGCCAGCCGTTTCGGCGGCGCTCCTGTCAGGGACGGGGTGACGCATTCCCTCATTCACGACACGGCAGGCAGGCCCGGCGCATGAGCCGTCGCGCGCCCGCGCCAGCCCTTTCGTCCGTTCGCCAGTCCAGGAGCATGACCAGCTGCGATGACCCCCGACAGTATTGGGGCGAAAGCCTCGCCGGAACCTTCCGGCCGTTCGACCATCGTTTCCGTCACTGACATGCCGACAGCCGACCGATCCGACGCCCTCCTTGCACTGGTCCTCCACCAGCTCGACGAGGACCAGGCGCAGGAGGTCGTTGCGATCCCGCTCGAAGGCAAGTCGAGCATCGCCGACCACATGGTGATCGCCTCCGGCCGCTCGACGCGGCAAGTGGCGGCGATCGCCACCAAGCTGGCCGAGCGGCTGAAGAAGGAAGGGCGCGGCAGCCCGCGCATCGAAGGGCTCCCCGCCGCCGACTGGGTGCTGATCGACGCCGGCGATGTGGTGGTCCACCTGTTCCGGCCGGAAGTGCGCAGCTTCTACAACCTCGAACGGATGTGGGGCTTCGGCGAAGACGTTCCGGCCGCCGGGCGCGCCTGAGGCGCACGGGAGTCCCTGCCTTCGCAGGGACTCGCAATGCTGTATAGCAGCGCCATGCTGCTGCACGTGATCGCTCGCGGGAAGATCGGCCGTTCGCCCGAAGCCGAGCTGGTCGCGCGCTATGCGAAGCGGATCGCCTGGCCGCTGCGGCTGACCGAACTGCCCGACAGCGGCGGCCGCATTCCCGACCCTGTGGGGACGTGCCGCACGGTGCTGCTCGACGAACGCGGGCGCGACATGGGCTCGGCGGACTTCGCCGAAGCGCTGCGCGGCTGGCGCGACGACGGGGTACGCGAGGCCCGCTTCCTGATCGGCGCGGCCGACGGCCACGACGCGGCGGAACGCGCGGATGCCGATCTGCTGCTGGCCTTCGGGCGCGCCACCTGGCCGCACCTGCTGGCCCGCGCGATGCTGCTGGAACAGCTGTTCCGCGCCACCAGCATCCTTGCCGGTCACCCCTATCACCGGGCGGGATAGCGGCGCGTGCGGCCTCTTCTCGCCCTGATCCTGCCCGCGGCCCTGCTGCCGGCGATGCTGCTGGCGGCGGGGGGCGACGCGCCGCGCGAGGACGGCTTCGACCGGCCGACCGAAACGCGCGCGGCCTTGCGCCGGGCGCTGGCCGAACAGCGCGCGGCGGAAACGCGCAGTGAGCGACTGGAGCGCGAGGCGGCAAGCGCGAGCGATGCCGCCGACCGGGCGGCGCGCGAGGCGGCGGCGCTGGCGGCGCGGGTCCAGCAGGCCGAGGCGGGCATCGCCGCCGCCGAAGCGCGGCTGACGCTGGTCTCGCGCGAACGGGCGCTGCTGCTGGTGCAACTGGGAGCCGAACAGCAGCCGCTGGTGCGCCTGACCGCGGCGCTGCAACAGTTCTCGCGCCGCCCGGTGGCGTTGTCGCTGGCGCGGCCCGGCTCGGTCAAGGACGTGGTCTATGTCCGCGCGGTGCTCGATACCGCGCTGCCCCATGTGCGCGAGCAGACGAGCGGGCTGCGCGGCCTGATTGCGCGCAGCGAGAGCTTGCGCGGCGAAACGCAGGCGGCGGTCGAGGGGCTGCGCGTGGAAGAGCAGGGCCTGCGCGACAGGCGGCAGGAACTGGCGACGATCGAGAATCGCCAGCGCAAGGCGTCGAGCGAGGCGATCGACGTCGCGCGGCGCGAGGCCGAGCGGGCGCTGGCGCTGGGCGAGCAGGCGCGCGATCTCGACGGACTCGTTGTGGAGCTGGATCGCGCCGCCGCCTTGCGCGACAGGCTGGCGGCGCTGCCCGGCCCGCTTCCGCGCCCCGCCCGGCCGCAGGATGCGCAACCGGCGCCACTCGTCGCGCCGCCGCCGGAATCTGCCGACACGCCGCCACCCTCGCCCTATCTGCTGCCGGTCACGGGGCGCACGACGGCCGGCTTCGGCGCGCGCGTCGCCGGCGGGGTCAGCAACGGTATTTCGCTTGCCCCGCGCCCCGGCGCGCAAGTCGTCGCCCCGGCGGCGGGGCGGGTGGCCTTTGCCGGGCCCTATCGCGGCTATGGCCGGATCGTCATCATCGAGCACGCGGGGGAATGGATCAGCCTCGTCACCGGGCTCGCCCGCGCCGATGTGCGCGTGGGTGAGCAGATCGTGGCCGGCGCGCCCATCGGCGTTGCCGGAGAGGCCGAGCCGGAAGTTACGCTCGAACTGCGGCGCGGGGGCGAGCCGGTCAATCCGCTGCGCTTCGCCGGCTGACCGGCCGGCTCAGCCGCCGGGCCAGGGCGAAGGCATGTTGTAGGGTACGGTGACGAACACCGCCTCGACCGCGGAAATCCGGCCATCCTCGATCTTGAACATTTCCAGCAGCGCGAAGCTGTGCGGGAAGTGGAACACCGATTTGGTGCGGGTCTTGCCGTCGGTCCAGGCGACGTCGACGACCTTGCCGCAATGGTCGATGAACCCGGCGGCGAGGACGATGCCCTTCTCTTCGTCCACCAGCGGGAAACGGCGGCCGCGCAGGCGGTCGTCGTAGATGTACTGGCCGAGCCGGAACTGGTCGGCACAGCCCATCGCGGCGACCGGGTAACCCTCGATGTTCGGGTTGTTGGTGGTTTGCAGACCGTTTTCGATGCGGTCGCAATCGTCGGTGAATTCGGTGAACAGCGTGCCGTCGTTGAGCTGGAGGGTGTCGAAATAGCCGTCGGCAATCGAGACCAGCCGCGCGCGTTCGCGCCGCCGCGCTTCGGGGACATCGGCGAGGAGCCGGGGCCGGGGCGGGGAATCGTAGGTTTCGACAACCGGGAAGGGGCCGAACTCGCTGGAGCGGCAGACGATGGTTTCGACTTCGGCGATGGCGTTACCGGCGATGCCGAGGCGCAGGCCCATGATCGCGGGATGCCCATGCTCCTCGATCACGCCGAACCAGGCGACCTGGCCGGTCTCCGGATCGGCCGCCTTCAGATCGTAGCCGCCGCGCACCGCGCTGACGGTGGCCCATGCGCCGTCGCCGACCGTGAGCTGGACGTTGTTCTCGGTGAACAGCACCGTTTCCGCCCACGGCAGGCGCGAGGGATCCTTCTTCGCCAGCGCGGCGAGATAGGCGTCGGCGTGGGCGTAGAGCTGGGCGCGGGACAGCCGCTGGGGCGGGCGCGAGTTCATGTGGTCTCCTCTCCAGCGGCGGTCGCCAGCACGATCTTGCCGATGTGTTCGCCCGCCTCCATCCGCGCATGCGCTGCGGCGGCCTGCGCAAGGGGATAGATGCGGTCCATCGCCGGGCGCAAGGCCCCTTCGGCCACCGACGGCCAGACGGTGCGGGCGATCTCTTCCGCCAGCAGCGCCTTGAAGCTGTTCGCACGCGCGCGCATGGTCGAGCCGGTCATCGTCTGCCGACGCACCATCAGCTTCGCCATGTTCACTTCGGCCATGGCGCCGCCGAGCACGGCGATGGTGACCAGCCGCCCGTCATCCGCGAGGCAATCGAGATTGCGCTGCGTGTACGGGCCCGCGACCATGTCGAGGCACAAGTGCGCGCCCTTGCCACCGGTCAGCGCCAGCACCTCGGCGACGAAATCGGCTGTCTTGTAGTCGATCGCATGGTCCGCGCCGAGCGCCAGCGCGGCGGCGCACTTCTCGGGCGAGCCGCACGTGACGATGACGGTGAGGCCGAACAGCTTGCCGAGCTTGATCGCCATCGTACCGATGCCGCTGGTTCCGCCGTGGACGAGCAGCGTTTCGCCCTCCGTGGCCCAGCCGCGTTCGAACACGTTGTGCCACACGGTGAACAGCGTTTCGGGCAGCGCGGCGGCTTCGGCCATCGGCAGCGCGGCAGGCACCGGCAGGCACAGGTCGGCCCTGGCCAAAGCATATTCGGCATAGCCGCCGCCGGTAACGAGCGCGCAGACCGGCAGGCCGAGGTGTGCGGCGTCGACTCCTTCGCCGAGCGCGACCACCGTGCCCGAAATCTCGAGTCCCGGAATGTCGGAAGCGCCCGGCGGCGGGGGATAACGGCCCTGCCGCTGGAGCACGTCGGGCCGGTTCACCCCGGCGAAGGCGACCCGCACGAGCACTTCTTCCGCGCCGGGGACCGGCACGGGACGTACGCAGGGAACCAGCGCTTCCGGAGGGCCGAATTCCCGTATTTCAATGGCCTGCATGGTCTCTGGCATTGTGTCGGCCATGCCTTCCCCGCCCCTGTCACTCTCACGCCACGCCGACGGCCCTAATGCCGCGCCCCATTGACAGCAAGCGGCGGCGGAATCATGCTGCAATGCAATGGAGGACGATCTCCCCCGGATGCGCGGCGATTGCGCGAGCCGGCTGGCCGGCGAACCGCTCGATACCTATTCGCAGGACGAGCTGCTGGAGCGCATCGCGCTGCTGGAAGCCGAGATCGAACGGGTCCGGGCGCATCACGCCAGGGCGGCGAGCCACCGTTCGCTCGCCGACACGCTGTTCAAGCCGCGAGAACCGAGTTGAGCGGGCCTGCCGCCCCGCCCCACTCGCAATCGCGCCACCGGCGCCCCATATCCCCGACAGCGGGTTCCCGCGTCGTTCCTCCGGCATTCAGGCGGATCTTCGCACATTCGCAACCATCCGGATCGTATCCTCACGCCAACGGACACAGGACTTATGCCTAGTTTCGCCCAGAGCCTCGAGAAGACTCTCCACACCGCGTTGCAGCACGCGACCGACCGCACGCACGAATACGCGACGCTCGAACACCTGCTGCTGGCGCTGGTCGAGGACCCCGACGCGGTCGAGGTGATGACCGCCTGCGGAGTGGACCTGGACGAGCTGGGCAAGGTGGTGCGCCAGTATCTGGACCAGGAATACCAGTCGCTGAAGACCGAGGACGAGGCCGATCCGCAGCCGACCGCCGGGTTCCAGCGGGTGATCCAGCGCGCGATCCTGCACGTGCAGTCGAGCGGCAAGGACACCGTAACCGGGGCCAACGTGCTGGTGGCGCTGTTTTCCGAGCGCGACAGCTATGCGGTCTATTTCCTCCAGCAGCAGGACATGAGCCGGCTCGACGCGGTCAGCTTCATCAGCCACGGCATCGGCAAGAACGGCCGCCAGATCGAAAACCGCAGCCCGCAGGGCGCCGAGGAGCCGGAAGCCAAGGGCGAGGAGAAAGCCGAGAAGGGCAAGAAGGATTCCGCCCTCGACCAGTTCACCGTCAACCTCAACCAGAAGGCGCTCGACGGCAAGGTCGATCCGCTGATCGGGCGCGGGCCCGAAGTCGACCGGACGATCCAGATCCTCTGCCGCCGGAGCAAGAACAACCCGCTCTATGTCGGCGATCCGGGCGTGGGCAAGACGGCGATCGCCGAGGGGCTGGCGCGCAAGATCGTGGAAGGCGACGTGCCCGAAGTGTTGCAGGACGCGGTGATCTATTCGCTCGACATGGGCGCGCTGCTGGCCGGCACGCGCTATCGCGGCGATTTCGAGGAGCGGCTGAAGCAGGTCGTTTCCGAGCTGGAAAAGCTGCCCGAGGCGGTGCTGTTCATCGACGAGATCCACACCGTGATCGGCGCCGGGGCGACCAGCGGCGGGGCGATGGACGCATCCAACCTGCTCAAGCCGGCGCTTTCCAGCGGCGCGATCCGCTGCATCGGATCGACCACCTACAAGGAGTTCCGCAATCACTTCGAGAAGGATCGCGCGCTGCTGCGCCGGTTCCAGAAGATCGACGTGAACGAGCCGACCGTGGAAGACACGGTGAAGATCCTGCGGGGCCTGCGCAGCGCGTTCGAGGAACACCACAAGGTCAAGTACACGCCCGACGCGATCAAGACCGCGGTGGAGCTGAGCGCGCGCTACATCAACGACCGCAAGCTCCCCGACAAGGCGATCGACGTGATCGACGAGGTTGGCGCGATGCAGATGCTTGTGCCGCCCAGCCGCCGCCGCAAGACGATCACCGCGCGCGAGATCGAGAAGGTCATCGCGACCATGGCGCGCATCCCGCCGAAATCGGTGAGCAAGGACGACAAGGCCGCGCTCGCCAGCCTGGAGCGCGATCTGAAGCGGGTGGTCTATGGCCAGGACAGGGCGATCGAGGTGCTTGCCACCGCGATGAAGCTCAGCCGCGCGGGCCTGCGCGATCCGGACAAACCGATCGGCAGCTTCCTGTTCTCCGGCCCCACCGGCGTCGGCAAGACCGAAGTCGCGCGCCAGCTCGCCAGCATCATGGGCATCGAGCTCAAGCGCTTCGACATGAGCGAATACATGGAGCGGCACAGCGTCAGCCGGCTGATCGGCGCGCCACCGGGCTATGTCGGCTACGATCAGGGCGGATTGCTGACCGACGCCATCGACCAGCATCCGCATTGCGTGCTGCTGCTGGACGAGATCGAGAAGGCGCACCCGGATCTGTTCAACATCCTGTTGCAGGTGATGGACCACGGCAAGTTGACCGATCACCACGGCAAGACGGTCGATTTCCGCAACGTGGTGCTGATCATGACCACCAATGCCGGCGCGGCCGACGCGGCGCGGCAGGGGATCGGCTTCGGCGCGGGGACGAAAGTCGACGCGGGCGAGGAAGCGGTGAAGAAGATGTTCGCGCCCGAGTTCCGCAACCGGCTCGATGCGATCGTCCCGTTCGATTACCTTGCGGGCGAGACGGTCAGCCGGGTGGTGGACAAGTTCATCCTCCAGCTGGAACTGCAACTGGCCGAGCAGAACGTGCACATCCAGTTCGACGGCGACGCGCGGGGCTGGCTGGCCAAACGCGGCTACGACAAGATGATGGGCGCGCGGCCGATGGCGCGGCTGATCCAGGACAAGGTCAAGCAGCCGCTGGCCGAAGAGCTGCTGTTCGGCAAGCTGGCCAACGGCGGCGAAGTGCATGTGAGCGTGAAGGACGACGCGCTCGCTTTCGAGCTGACCCCCGCCCCGCCCAAGGTGGCGAAGCCGAAGAAAGCGCGGAAGGCGGAGGCGAAGCGCAAGCCCGAAGCCCCGGCGGACGAGGCTGCGGGCGAGGAGTAGGGCTGTCGGGCGGCGGTCGATGAGACTGCCGCCTGTCCTGAGGTTGTCGAAGGACCGGCGCTTGCCCACCCCTGGCCCCTCCCGCAGGCGGGAGGGGGATTGCTGGCGCTATGGCGTGAGGGGACGTTCCTCGATGCGCGCGTCGCGCTGGCAGGCGTGGCAATGGGCATAGTCGAACACCGCGCCCAACACCCATTCTTGCGCCCCTTCGCTCCATTCCGCCCAGGCATCGCGGGTGATCTGCGTTGAGCTACACCTGCTGCACACCATGCGGGACTTCGGCGATTCCATCCGCGCATGATGGCATGCGGCGAACGGGAGGGAAGATGCGAAGAGCGGAGACGGGTCCGGAATGGAGCCAGTTCCTCCCCTCCCGCTTGCGGGAGGGGCCGGGGGTGGGCCAGTATAACCCGCCATGCCACCCCCCGAATGGAAACCCCGCGACACCGCCCGCGCCCGCGCGCTGCGCAATGCGGCGACCCCGGCGGAGCGGCTGCTGTGGCGCTACCTTGCCCGTTCGCAGCTCGGCGCCCGGTTCAGCCGGCAGATGCCGGTGGGGCCGTTCTTCGCCGACTTCCTGTGCCGGACACGCAAGCTGGTGGTGGAACGGGACGGCTTCTCGCACGACCTGCGGCCGGAACATGACGCGGCCCGCGACCGCTGGTTCGCCGCACGCGGCTATCGCGTGCTGCGCTTCACCAATGCGGAGGTGCTGGGCAACGCCGAAGGGGTGGCGACGGCGATCCGGCTGGAGCTGGAGCGGTTGGGCGCGGGTTGAGGGCTTTTGACTGGCCCACCCCTGACCCCTCCCGCAAGCGGGAGGGGGACCATCAGCGTCGCCTTCTCCCCTCCCGCTTGCGGGAGGGGCCGGGGTGGGGTGAAGGTTTGGCTGGGAATAGGTATACTGTCCCCGGAATTCCGGAATTCTAGAGAACAGTGCTCATGTCAACTGTCGATGACCTCCGGCTTGGATCTCCTTCTCACCGCAGACGGCAGCGTGAACGCGTAACGCAGGAAATTCTCGATAAAGTTCCTCAAACTTTCTGCGTCTTCTGACGAGAAAGGCTCTTCTTCATGCGCTGCGTCATTTCCTCCCAAGCGCACCTCGTGAGCCCATTGAGCAAGATCCGGCGTCAACTTTCCTTTCTTTGCCAAGTCATCGATCCTCGCGACAAGCGGCTTCTTCGCCAGCGCCTCATCGAGGATTTTCGTCGCAGTTTCCAAGGTCTTGCGGAACATCATTCCGGCTGCATCAAAATTTCCAGATCGAAGGCTCGATGTCCCTTGTTCGAAGTATCGCGCCACCGAAGCAGGTGTGTCCTCTGGAGCCTCTCCAGACTCTTCGACAGGCCACTGTTCACCGAGAATCATTTTAAAGAATTCGATGTTTCCGCCAAGCTGCATCACGCTGTTGTTAGGGCCGCTAAACTCCCAAATCACACCTTCTTCACAAGAGCCGCAAGTGAATAATGCCCGCCTACTCTTAGATTTGGTCACCCATTCGATAACGGCCGTGAAGGCCACGTCCTTTGTATGACAATATGGACAGTCCCTCTTTGCGACGCCCGCCATAACTTCTCACTCCGCCGCCTGCACCCCGCCGGTATCCCCGAACAGCCCCGGCCCCTCGCCCTCGTCGGTCTCGTTCGCGGCCGCGCCCTTGGCTTTGTTGCGGCTGTCGAAGCTGGACCAGACGTCGTTCCAGTTCCCCTTGGTCGCGGCCTTGGAATATTCGGTGGCGCGGGTTTCGAAGAAGTTGGCGTGCTCCACGCCGTTGAGCAGCGGGGCGAGCCAGGGGAGGGGGTGGTCGTCGATCATATAGACCGGCTTCAGCCCGAGCTGGCTGAGGCGCCAGTCGGCGATGTAGCGGATGTACTTCTTGATCTCGTTCGGGGTCATCCCGGGCACCGGGCCCTGCTCGAAGGCGAGATCGATGAAGTTGTCTTCCAGCCGCACCGTCTTCTGGCAGGCGTCGATGATGTCTTCCTTGACCGCCTTGGTCAGGCAGCCGCGTTCGGCGCAGAAGGCGTGGAACAGGCGGGTGATGCCTTCGCAGTGCAGGCTTTCGTCACGCACCGACCATGAGACGATCTGGCCCATGCCCTTCATCTTGTTGAAGCGCGGGAAGTTCATCAGCATGGCGAAGCTGGCGAACAGCTGCAGCCCCTCGGTGAAGCCGCCGAACATCGCCAGCGTGCGGGCGATGTCCTCGTCGCTGTCGACGCCGAATTCCTGCAGGTAATCGTGCTTGGCCTTCATCTCCTCGTACTCGAGGAACATGCCGTACTCGCTCTCGGGCATGCCGATCGTGTCGAGCAGGTGGCTGTAGGCGGCGATGTGCACCGTCTCCATGTTGGAGAACGCCGCCAGCATCATCTTGACCTCGGTCGGCTTGAACACGCGGCCGTATTTCTCGTGGTAGCAATCCTGCACTTCCACGTCGGCCTGGGTGAAGAAGCGGAAGATCTGCGTGAGCAGGTTACGCTCGTGATCCGAGAGCTTCTGCGCCCAGTCGCGGCAGTCTTCGCCGAGCGGCACTTCTTCCGGCATCCAGTGAATCTGCTGCTGCCGCTTCCAGAACTCGTAAGCCCAGGGGTATTCGAAGGGCTTGTAGGTCTTGCGGGCTTCGAGCAACGACATCTTGTGTCTCCGGGGATTGGCGCGAACAGCCTACATAGGGAATCATGCCGGCGATTCGAAGGCAAGCACAAAGATTTGCGCGGGGATAACCGGTTGATGAAGCGACTCGCCGCAACGGCCGGAACCGGCGGCGCAGGCGAGGATTGATGGAGCATAGGAGTGCTCCCCATGTGGACCCGGCACAAGCAACAGCAGCAGCGCGGCGTGCAGTTCAGGCCGCAGGGCGATGCGCCGCTCGAAGCGGTCGAGGACCGTTCGGCGCAGGATCACGAGCATGCGGTGGTGGCGGTGGGGCCGCCGGTCGAGCTGCCCCCCGGCGGCTATCCGGCGAGCCGGTTGCAGGACGGCGATGCCGACAACACGCCCTCGGCCCCCGATCCGCATGTCGACTGGGACCAGGTGCTCCAGCCCGAACGGCGGGAGACCGAGCTGGAGCAGGACGAGCGCGGCGACGACGCCGAAGCCGCCGTCGACCGGATGGGCGCGGCGGATGCCGAAGCCGAAGCGGAATTGCGCGAACGGGCGATGGAGCGCGACGCCGACGAGTTCGACGCGGGAGCGCGGCAGGATCGCAACGACTGACGGATCAGCGGCGCTGCTGCGGCTTGACGCGGCGCAGGATTTCCAGCGCGACGAGGATCGGCGTCGACCACAGCCAGGTCGCCAGCGCCGCTTCCACCCAGCCGCGATTCTCCGGCAGCTTTGCGCTGCAACTGTAGATTTCGAGCAGGCCTTCGGGCGTGCAGCTCGACGGCCAGTAGGCGTTCGACAGCAGGAACGCGCCGAGCAAGAGCCAGCCGACCTGCGCCGTGTAGAGCGCGAAATAGCGGCTCACGGCGACTTCCATGTCGCCACGGCGCCTGGGCAGTCTGGTGTTGCGAGCCGGCATGGCCGCAAAGCTAGGCCGGGCAGGGTTAAATATTCGCTACCGGCAGGCGGTAACGGCCTGCCCAATTCTCGCCGTTCCCACACGCCGCACACCCGAGAGAGGCCACGTTACGTTGGCGAGCGCCTATGGCGTGTGGCGCGCCTGGGGTTGAGTCGGCCTTCCGAGCGATGCGAGGTCGAGCCCGGTCGGGCGTTGGACCAGCCGCAGGCCGAATTCCGGCAGGATGGCGATCAGGTGATCGAAGATGTCGGCCTGGATGCCTTCGTAATCGCCCCAGGCGGTGCTCGCGGTGAAAGCGTAGATTTCGAGCGGCAACCCGTTTTCGGACGGCGCGAGCTGTCGCACGATCGTGAACAGGTTGGTGTTGAGGTCCCCGCGCCCCATCAGATACGCGGTGACGTAAGCGCGAAAGGTGCCGATATTGGTGATCCGGCGCGCGTTCACCGCCTCTCTCTCTCGCTCTGGCCGCGCGGCGTTCCATTCGCCGATCTCGGTTGTCTTGGCGGCGAGGTAATCGCCAAGCAGCGCGAAGCGCCTGAGCCGCTCGATCTCGCCCGGTTCGAGAAAGCGGACGCTGTTCTGGTCGATCATCAGCGAGCGTTTGATCCTCCGGCCGCCCACTTCGTACATCCCGCGCCAGTTCTTGTAGCTTTCCGAGATCAGCCGGTGCGTGGGGATGGTGGTGATGGTCTTGTCCCAGTTCTGCACTTTCACGGTGTGCAGCGCGATGTCGATCACGTCGCCGTCGGCGTTGAGCTGGGGCATCTCGATCCAGTCGCCGACGCGCAGCATGTCGTTCGAGGTAAGCTGGACCGAGGCGACGAGCGACAGGATGGTGTCCTTGAACACCAGCATCAGCACCGCCGCCATCGCGCCGAGGCCCGAAAGCAGCAGCAGCGGCGATTGTTCCAGCAGCACCGCGACCATCAGGACCGCAGCGGCGCAATAGACGGCCAGCTTGGCGACCTGGATGTAGCCCTTGATCGGCCGGCTCTGCGCGCTGGGCCGCCGCGAGTAGAGATCGTTGGCGAAGTTGAGCGCCGCGCCGATCGCCATGGCGATGGTAAGGACGATGAACGCGCCGACCACGTTGCGCGTCACCGTGGCCACCCATTCGGGCAAATGCGGCACCAGCACGATCCCGGCCGAGATTATCAGCGCCGGGACGATGTTCGCCAGCCGGGCCGGAATCTCCACCGGCGCGGGAAGCGCGGTCGGAATGAAGCGCGCGATCAGCCGCAGGATGAGGTGCTTGACGATGAAGTTCGCCGCCGCGGCGGCCAGCACCAGCAGGCCGAGGCCCAGCAGCGCTTCGGCCCAGGGCGGCGCGCCAAGAGGCAGGAAGTCGGCAATCGCGGCGGTTTCGGGCAGGTTCATGATTTTTCGTGGCGCGCGCCGCCAAAGCGCGGGCGCCGGCTCGTTGCTGTTGCGGGAACGGGCGGAAGAGAGGCCGGATCTGCCAACCCGGCCGGGCGATGTCAAACCGGCGCGGGAGTACGGACCCTAGCCGACCACTCCCGCCGCGGCGAGTACGGCCAGCGTCAGCAGGTCGGGCGCGGAGGCGGTCATCGCGGCGACCTGGACCGGCTTTTCCAGCCCGATCAGCATCGGCCCGATGGTGGCGTTCCCGGCCAGTTCGCGCAGCAGCTTGGCCGAAAGGTTGGCCGATTGCAGCCCCGGCATGACGAGCACGTTGGCGGGGCCCGACAGGCGGCTGAACGGGTAGTATTCCATCACCTTGGGGTTGAGCGCGGCGTCGGGGGCCATTTCGCCTTCGTATTCGAAGCCGGGGTTCTCCTCGTCGAGGATGTGGACCGCCTCGCGGATGCTCTCCAGCCACTTGCCCGGCGGGTTGCCGAACGTGGAATAGGACAGGAAGGCGACGCGCGGTTCATGCCCCAGCCGCCGGGCGACGGCGGCGGTTTCCCGCGCGATGTGCGCCAGCTCGGGCGCCGTGGGGCGTTCGTTGATGGTCGTGTCGGCGAGGAACACGGTGTAGTTCTTGCCGATCATCATATGCACGCCGAACGGCACCTGCCCCGGCTTGGCGTCGATCACCCGGCTGACCTCGCGCATGGTCTGGGCGAAGGTCCGGGTAACGCCCGAAATCATCGCATCGCCGTGGCCGAGACCGAGCAGCAGCGAGGCGAAGGTGTTGCGTTCCTGGTTGACCATCCGGCGGATGTCGCGCTCGGTATAGCCGCGCCGCTGGAGACGTTCGTAAAGGTGGTCGACCATTTGCGGCACGCGCGGCGAATCGGCCGAGTTCTCGATCTCGAACGAGCCCGGATCGCTGGCCCCGAGTTCGACGAGCTTGTCGCGCACGGCCTGCGTGCGGCCGACGAGGACAGGCGTGCCGTAGCCGAAATCGCGGAACTGGATCGCCGCGCGCAGCACGACTTCCTCTTCGCCTTCCGCGAAGATCACCCGCTTCGGATTGTTCTTCACTTCCGCATAGACGCTGGTGAGAACCGAAGTCGTCGGGTTGAGCCGGGCCTTGAGCGCGTGGCGGTAGGCCTCGAAATCGGCGATGGGGGCCTGGGCCACGCCGCTCTCCATCGCCGCCCTGGCGACGGCGGAGGAGACGACTTCCATCAGCCGCGGATCGAACGGCGCGGGGATGATGTAGTCGCGGCCGAACTGCTGGTTCTTGCCGTAGGCCGCGGCGACTTCCTCCGGCACCGACTGGCGGGCGAGTTCGGCGATGGCGCGGGCGGCGGCGATCTTCATCTCCTCGTTGATCGCGGTCGCCTGCACGTCGAGCGCGCCGCGGAAGATGAACGGGAAGCCGAGCACGTTGTTGACCTGGTTCGGATAGTCCGAGCGGCCGGTGGCGACGATGGCGTCGGGGCGCACGGCCTTGGCGTCGTCGGGGGTGATCTCGGGATCGGGATTGGCCATGGCGAAGATGATCGGCTGGTCGGCCATCCGCGCGACCCATTCGGGCCTGAGCGCGCCCGCGGCCGAAAGGCCGAGAAACACGTCCGCGCCGGCGAGCGCTTCCTCGAGCGAGCGGGCATCGGTTTCGACCGCGTGCGCGCTCTTCCACTGGTCGACGTTGTCGCGGCCCGGATAGATCGGGCCCGACCGGTCGCACATGATGACGTTGTCGTGCCTGACGCCCATCGCCTTGATCAGCGCGGTGCAGGCGATGGCCGAAGCGCCCGCGCCGTTGACCACCATCTTCACGTCCTCGAGCCTGCGCCCGGTGAGGAAGCAGGCGTTGAGCAGGCCGGCGGCGGAAATGATCGCGGTGCCGTGCTGGTCGTCGTGCATGACCGGAATCTTCATGCGTTCACGAAGGGCCTGCTCGATGACGAAGCATTCGGGGGCCTTGATGTCTTCCAGGTTGATGCCGCCGAAGCTCGGCTCCATCAGCGCGACCGCCTCGATGATCTTTTCCGGGTCTTCGGTGGCAAGCTCGATGTCGATGGCGTCGACATCGGCGAAGCGCTTGAACAGCACCGCCTTGCCTTCCATCACCGGCTTCGACGCGAGCGCGCCGAGATTGCCCATGCCGAGAATCGCGGTGCCGTTGGAAATGACCGCGACGAGATTGGAGCGGGCGGTGTACTTCGCGGCGTTGGCGGGATCGTCGGCGATGGCCTGGACCGGCACCGCGACACCGGGCGAATAGGCGAGGCTGAGGTCGCGCTGCGTCGCCATCGGCTTGCTGGCGACGATCTCGATCTTACCGGGCCGGATCGTCTCGTGGTAGAAAAGCGCCTCGCGGGCGGTGAAGCTGTCGGGTCTGTCCTCGGTCAACGGCGGTCCTGTGTGCTCGCGCTACTGCTACTTTCGTCGTAATCCCCTAACGTCCGTACGTGGCGTGGCATAGGGGAAAAGCTGCATTCCCGGTCAGGCGGGACGGGGGCCGAACAGGATGATCGCCGCGCCGCCGAGGCAGACGACCGCGCCGATCAGGTCCCACCGGTCGGGCTTCGCGCCTTCCATCAGCCACAGCCACACGATCGCCGAGACGATGTAGACGCCGCCATAGGCCGCATAGGCGCGCCCGGCGTGCTCGGCATCGACCAGCGTCAGCAGCCAGGCGAACAGCGCCAGCGAGAGCATGCCGGGGACCAGCCACCACGGCGACCTGTCCAGCCGCAGCCAGGCCCAGAAGGCGAAGCAGCCGGCGATCTCGGCCAGCGCCGCGCCGACATAGGCGAGAGCGGTCAGCGGCATGGCTTCACGCGGATGGCCCGTGGGCGCATCACTCGTCCAGCTCGATGTCCCAGTAGAGCCAGTCGCGCCAGGTTTCGTGGAGATAGCCCGGCGGGAAGCGCTTGCCGTGCTGCTGCAACTGCCAGCTCGTCGGGCGGATCGGGCGCACCAGCGGCTGCATGTGCGCCTGGGCCGGCGTGCGGCCGCCCTTCTTCATGTTGCACGGCGCGCAGGCGGTGAGGATGTTCTCCCACGTGGTCCTGCCGCCGAGCCGGCGGGGAACGACGTGGTCGAACGTCAGGTGCTGCGGGCTGCCGCAATACTGGCAGGCGAAGCGGTCGCGCAGGAAGACGTTGAAGCGGGTGAAGGCGGGAAACTCGCTCGGGCGGACGTATTGCCTCAGCGCGATCACGCTCGGGATCTGCATGTCGAGCGAGGGGGAATGAACCAGCCGCTCGTAGGTGTCGACCACGTCCACCCGTTCGAGGAAGATCGCCTTGATCGCGGTCTGCCACGGCCACAGGCTGAGCGGGTAGTAGGACAGCGGCGTGTAGTCGGCGTTGAGCACCAGCGCCGGGCAGCTTTCGAGCGCGCGGGCGGGATCGCCTTCCGCGCTCCTGAATTGCGCCGTGCGCTCTATCAGTTCGGCCTTGAACACCCTGCGGTTTCTCCCCGATAGCGGCGAGGAAGCACTTGCAGCAAAAGGCGTCAACCCTGTTACACGGCGCAAATCCCCGAGAAATCGGCCGGTTCGCGGCCCTGGGTCGGGGCGCGGGCGGATGATCGCGACCCGTTTCGCGCCGAGCCCCAACGGCCCGCTGCACCTCGGCCATGCCTTTTCGGCGATCGTCGCGCACGATCTGGCGCGGGAACGGGGCGGGCGGTTCCTGCTGCGGATCGAGGACATCGACGGGGCCCGTTCGCGCTCAGAACTGGCGGAGGAGTTCCGCGCGGACCTTTCGTGGCTGGGGCTGGAGTGGGACGAGGTCGCGCCGCAATCCGCGCGCATAGCGGCCTACGCGGCGGCGGCGGGGCGGCTGAAGGCGGCGGGGCTGCTCTATCCGTGCCGCTGCACGCGGGCCGAAGTCGCGCGCATGGCGACGGCCCAGGGGCCCGACGGGCCGGTCTATTCGGGCGCTTGCCGGGGGCGGGACGTCGATTCCGGAGGCGACGCGGCGTGGCGGCTCGACGTTGCCGGCGCGATGAAGCTGACCGGGCCGCTGACGTGGACGGACGAGGTCCGGGGCGTGCAGGCGGCGCGGCCGGACCTGGGCGGCGACCCGGTGCTGGTGCGCAAGGAGCGCGACACGCCGGCGAGCTATCATCTCGCCGCCACGCTGGACGATGCCGCCGACGGGGTGACGCTGGTGACGCGCGGGATGGACCTGTTCGCCGCGACCCATGTCCACCGACTGCTCCAGGCGCTGCTCGACCTGCCGGTCCCGGTCTGGCGCCATCATCCGCTGCTGCTCGACGACAAGGGGCGCAAGCTGGCCAAGCGGCGCGGCTCCGGGGCGGGGGCGTTCGGGCTGGCGGAGCGGCGGCGCGCGGGCGAGGACGGGCGGGCGCTGGCGGACGCGTTGCGCCGCGGGGCGTTGCCCGCTGGCATTAGCCTGTCGACCGGCCTACATGTGGCTCCATGAACACCTTGCTCGTCATCGTTATCGTCGTTCTCGCAGTCATGGTCGTGGTTTCGCTGGTGCGCGGGATCATCGCCTTCCTGCAATCCACCAAGCTCGACCTGGAGAGCGACGGCGACCGGGCGACCGAGATGCAGCTGCGGCAGAACAAGATGATGTTCGCGCGCATCAAGTACCAGGGGCTGGCGATCGTGGTGGTGGCGTTCCTGCTGATGATCAATCGCTAGGGCCGCCGGAAGCGGTGGTCAGGCTCAACAGGATCTATACCCGCACCGGCGACGACGGGACGACCGGGCTGGTGGACGGTTCGCGCGCGCCCAAGCATGCGCCCCGGCTCGAAGCGATCGGCGCGGTGGACGAGGCCAACTCGGCGCTCGGGCACGCGGTGCTGGCGCTGGACGGCGAGACTGCGGGCGACGTGTTGCGGGTGCAGAACGACCTGTTCGATCTCGGCGCGGATCTGGCCACGCCCGGCGAAGACTTCGCGCCTTCCGAGATGGTGCTGCGGATCGCGCCCGCACAGGTGGACTGGCTGGAAAGGCGGATCGATGCGGCCAACGAGGGGCTGGAGCCCTTGCGCAGCTTCATCCTGCCCGGCGGCAGCGAGGCGGCGGCGCGGCTGCACGTGGCGCGCGCGGCGGTGCGCCGGGCCGAGCGGGCGGTGACCGCGCTGGCGGCGGCGGAGCCGGCCAATCCCGCCGCGCTGCGCTATGTCAACCGGCTGTCGGACTACCTGTTCGTGCTCGCCCGTGCGGTCAACGCGGCGGGCGAAGGCGATGTGCTGTGGCGGCCGGGGGCCAATCGCTGAGACCGGGAACGCCCTTCCCCCGCGGTCGGTTGATCGGCCGAGGAGACCAGCGATGACCGACCAGCTGACCACCCGCCATTCCGCCTCCGCCGAGGAGGCGCCGGAACTGCACAACGCCGAGCAGGACGACGAATCCGCGCAAGCGCAGACCGTGGCGGCCGAAGCGCGGGGCAAGGACGGCGAGGCGAGCCCGCTCGACAGCGAGAAGGCTGGCGAGGAAGGCGAGGTGATGGACGATTCCTCGCAGGACCTGATCGACCGGATGCGCGACATGGAGCAATCGGGCCGGATCGACATGAGCGCCTATCGCGGCGAGCCGAACATGGACGACAACGCGGACAAGTACGACGAGGAGAACCGCGAGGACGACTTGCCGTCCGACGGGAGTTGAGGGACGGGCCCACCCCCGGCACCTCCCGCGAGCGGGAGGGAGAGGTCAGTCGGCCGCTTCGCGCTTGAGTTCGTAGAGCAGGTCGAGCGCCTCGCGCGGGGTCAGGGCGTCGATGTCGAGCGACTGGAGGCGGTCGCGCAGCGTGTCGCATTGCTCGTCTTCCGCCTGCGCGGCGGCGGCGAACAGCGGCAGTTCGCCGAGCCCGGCCGCGAGGCCGCCGGTTTCGGCGCGGCCTTTCTCCAGCTTGTCGAGCACCGCCCTGGCGCGGGCGACGACGTCCTTCGGCACTCCGGCCAGCCGGGCGACGGCGAGGCCGTAGCTGCGGTCGGCCGCGCCTTCCGCCACTTCGTGCAGCAGGACCAGATCGCCCTTCCATTCCTTCGCTCGCACGTGGTGCAGCGAGAGCGCGGGGCAGGTTTCGGCCAGACGCGTGAGTTCGTGGTAGTGGGTGGCGAACAGGCAGCGGCAGCGGTTGGTTTCGTGGATCGCCTCGGCCACCGCCCAGGCCAGCGCGAGTCCGTCGTAAGTCGAGGTGCCGCGGCCGACTTCGTCGAGGATGACGAAGCTCTTCTCGGTCGCCTGGGCGAGGATGGCGGCGGTCTCGACCATTTCGACCATGAAGGTCGAGCGCCCGCGGGCGAGGTTGTCGCTCGCGCCGACGCGGCTGAACAGGCGGTCCACCAGGCCGACGGTGGCGCGCGCGGCGGGGACGAAACCGCCGGCCTGCGCCAGCAGCACGACGAGCGCGTTCTGGCGCAGGAAGGTGGACTTGCCGCCCATGTTGGGGCCGCCGACCAGCCACAGCCGGTCGGCCGGGCCGAGCGCGCAGTCGTTGGCGACGAAGCGTTCGCCGACGCGCGCGAGCGCGGCCTCGACCACCGGATGACGGCCGCCCTCGATTTCCAGCACCGCGCTTTCGGAAATGACGGGCCGCGCCCAGCCGCCTTCGGCCGCGCGCTCCGCCTGCCCGGCGGCGACGTCGATACGGGCGAGCGCGGCGGCGGTCGTGGCGATGCCTTCGCGCGCGGCGGAGACTTCGGCGACCAGTTCCTCGAAATGCGCTTCCTCGGCGGCGAGCGCGTGGCCGCCGGCCTCGGCGATGCGGGTCGCTTCCTCGTGTAGCATCAGCGAGTTGAAGCGCACTGCGCCGGCCATCGTCTGGCGGTGGGTGAAGCCGCTGTCGGGGGCCATCAGCGCATCGGCGTGGCGCGCGGGGACTTCGACGAAATAGCCGAGCACGCCGTTGTGCCTGATCTTGAGCGCGGCAATGCCGGTTTCCTGCCGATAGCGCGTTTCGAGCGCGGCAATGGCGCGGCGGGCATTGCCCGAGACCTGGCGCAATTCGTCCAGCGCGTGATCGTAGCCTTCGGCGATGAAGCCGCCCTGCGCGCGTTCTGTCGGCGGCGTGGGGACGAGCGCGCGGTGGAGGTGATCGGTCAGCGCGCCGTGCCCGGCGAGCGCGGGGAGCAGGCCGATGAGCAGTGCGGGCCGGTCCGCCTTGCCTTGCAGGCGATCGTGAATGCGGCGCGCTTCGGTAAGCCCGTCGCGGATCTGGCCGAGATCGCGCGGGGAGCCGCGCCCGGCGACGATCCGCCCAAGCGCGCGGCCGATGTCGGGCGCGGCGCGCAGCACCTCGCGCAAGTCGGCGCGCAGCAGCGGATCGGCGTGGAACCAGTGCACGAGATCGAGCCGCGCCTCGATGTCGGCGCGCACCGCCAGCGGGGCGGCGAGGTCTTCCGCCAGCAGCCGCGCGCCCGCGCCGGTGACGCAGCGGTCGACGGCGGCGATCAGGCTGCCGGCGCGGCCGCCGTCCTGGGCCTGGGTGACCTCCAGACTGGCGCGGGTCGCTTCGTCCATCGCCAGCGTTGCGCCGGCGGGACGGACGACGGGGGGCAGCAGCAGCGGCAGGCTGCCGCGCCCGACATGGTCGAGATAGGCGATGAGTCCGCCCGCCGCGGCGAGCATCGCGCGGGAGAACTGGCCGAAGCCGTCGAGCGTGGCGACCTGGTGAATGGCCTTGAGGCGGGCTTCGCCGTGGTCGCTGGAGAAGTCTGCGCGGGGGCGTTCTATTGCTGGCCCACCCCCGGCTCCTCCCGCAAGCGGGAGGGGCGTATCCGAGTCTCCCCTCCCGCTTGCGGGAGGGGTTGGGGGTGGGCCCGTGTCAGGCGCGACCACTTCGCTCGCGCCCAGCCGCGCGAGCGCGGCGGCGAGGGCGTGGGGTTCGCATTCCTCCAGCTCCATGCGGCCGGTGGAGATGTCGCAGGCGGCGATGCCGTATGCGCCGCGCACGTCGCATATCGCGGCGAGCACATTGGCGCGGCGCGGTTCGAGCAGGGCTTCCTCGGTCAGCGTGCCGGCGGTGACGAAGCGGACGATGTCGCGCGCGACGAGCGCTTTCGAGCCGCCCCGCTTCTTCGCCTGTTCGGGCGTCTCGGTCTGTTCGGCGATGGCGACGCGGCAGCCGGCCCTGATCAGCCGCGCGAGGTAGCTTTCGGCCGAATGGACCGGGACGCCGCACATCGGGATCGGCGCGCCGTCGTGCTCCCCGCGGCTGGTGAGGGCGATGTCGAGGATGGCGCTGGCGGCCTTGGCGTCGTCGAAGAACAGCTCGAAGAAATCGCCCATGCGGTAGAACAGCAGGCAATCGCCGGCCTCGCGCTTGAGCGCCAGGTATTGCGCCATCATCGGGGTCGGGGCGGAACCGGCGGCCATCGCGCCGGCGATTAGCGCCTTGTGCGCCGGGGGTCATTCCCGGCGCGCCGATTAGCTGAGGAATAACCGATATGGAAAATTATGCTTGACAACGTAACGCATATCGGTTAGAAATTCGCAGACTGCCGAAAGTGCGAATCGCCTATTGCTCGATCAGCGGATGATGCTTGTCGAGGTGGCGCTTGACGATTTTCAGGTTGCGGGTGTTCGAGCGGAAGAACAGGTCGAACACGTCGCCCGCCACCGGAACCGCGCCGAGCGCGCTGTCGAAGGCGACATTGCCGGCCATGCGCAGCAGCTTCCATTTCGGCAGGCCGAGGTTGTTCGCTTCCCAGACGATGTAGGCGCCCATTGCCGCGGCGACGAAATCGCCGACCACCGGCACGAGGCCGGCAATCGCATCGAGCCCTACAGGCTTGTTGATGCCGGGGATGACGAAGCTGCGTTCGAGCAGGCGCTCCATCGCTTCGATCCGCTGGCGGATAGCATGCGGATCGTTGCCCATGGTGAAGCCCATCGGACGCGGGCGCTGCGGCTGATCCATTGGCGTGATCTCCATCGCGTGTCTCAGGGTCAGAGCCCCGATCCTAAACCGACGTCCGCTCGATCTGTGCGATCAGCGCCGTCGCTCCGGGATCTTTCGGCCGCAATTCCAGCGTCGCCCGCGCTTCGCGCAAAGCGCCTTCGCGATCGCCGGCGGCCCATAGCGCGCGGGCCAGGTCGCGCCGCACCGGATACCAGAATGCCGGCGGATCGGTAAAGCGCTGGAAATCGTCGGTCTCTTCGATCAGCGCTCCTTCGGCGAAAGCCGCTGCGGCATCGTTGTGGCGTCCTTCGATCGTCGCCAGCCGCCCGCGCAGCACGGCGCGGGCTATCGCCAGCATCTGCTGCGGCGGACCCAGTCCCGCGTCCCCCTCTTCGCCCCCACCGCCCGGCTCGCCCACACGCGGCGGAATCGCCTCGATCTCCGCCGCGAGCCCGGCGGTGTCGCCCAGAAAGGCATGGGCCTCGCCCCGCGCATAGCGCCACGCGGCCTTGAGATAGGGCGCTTTCGGCTCGGGCAGCGCCAGCACCGCCTGCGGGTCCTCGAACCGGCCGAGCGCGAAATAGCCGGCCGAAGCCAACAGCTGGCGATAGGGCTGGCCCTCTTCCAGCGCCTCGACATAGGCCACCAGCGGCCGCGCCAGCATCAGCGCGGTGCGCGAATCGTCCGCCATCAGCGCGCCGCCGAGGCCGAAGATGATGTTGTGCGCGTGATAGGGCAGGTCCCACACGTCGCCGGATCCGCCGTGGCGCGCGTTGGCGTGGTCGACCAGCACCGCGCGCCGGTTCGCATCCGCCGCATCGGCATAGCGCCCCACCCAGTACCAAGTGTGCGACGGCATGTGCGCGAGGTGGCTCGCCTCCAGCCGCATCGCATCGAGCCGGTCGGCATGACGCTCCGCCTTTCCCGGTTCGCCGTAGATTTCGGTCGCGTGGATGTAGAAATGAATCGCCGGGGTGTGGCCTGGGTTGCGCGCCAGAACCGGCTCCAGCACGCTCATCGCATAGGCCATCGCCGGCCTGAACTCCTCCAGCGTCCCGGCCGGCTCGAAGAAGGCCGCCTCCGCCGCCAGCACTTGCGCCGTATCGTGATCCGGATAGTCCGCGGCCAGCTTCCGCATCGCCGCGGAATAGGCGCGGTCGCGCCGCTCCGGCTTGCCTCCGGCGCGAAAGCGCAGGGCAAGCGCGTCGATCAGCGCCAGCTCCAGCGGCGGGCCGCCGGCGGCCAGCTTCCGCGCCCGCCGCAGAAGATCGCTGTACTCGCCGCGCTGCTCCTCCGTGCGCGCCGGATCGTTGATGTTCGGTCCGCGCGTATAGGCCACGCCCCACAGGCACATCGCGCATTCCGGGTCCAGCCGCGCGGCCTCCGCCATCGCCGCGCGCGACTCTTCGTGATCGAAGGCCATGGCCAACGCGATGCCGTTGTCGAAATAGGCCTGCGCCTCCGGCGCCGACGTGGCGATCGGAAAGCCGCCATTGCCGCGCTTGGCAAGGATCGCGGGCGGGCTGTCCGTTTCGGTGGCGGACGGCGCGGCGGGCGGCAGGGGGGCCGGCGCGCTCTCCGCGCGCTCCTCCGGCGCTCCGCTCGCGGGCCTCTCGCTATGGCTCCCGTCGGGCAGCGCGGGCCGGTCATGATCGGCATGATCGTCCTGCGCCGCCAGCGGCGCGCCGAGCGCCAGCAGCAGCAACGGAATCAGCACGCGAATTGCCATCCCCATGCAATCCCCCTTTTTCCGCAACGCGGCCGGAAACTCCGTTCCCCGACTCCCGGAAACGGAGCGGCCGGAGGCCGTTATGCGCCTCGACCGGCGGCTTCGACAAGCATGCCGTCGCGCAACGGCGGCCAGCGTCAGCGCCCCTCGTTCCACTCCGCCCACATCGGCTCCAGCTCCGGCGGAATCTCCGCCGCGAAACCGGCGTCCAGCGGATAGTGCGGCATCGCCTCGGCCACGGCGTCGAGCACGGCCTTGCCTTGCTGGCGATCCTTGCGCCGCTTGAAGGGGTTGCGCTTGGCTTGCAGGGAGAGCCACAGCTTGTGCAGCGCGAACCAGCGCGGATCGGGAGCGACGAGCCGTGCGGCGGTCGCGTCCCGGCAGGCGACAACCTGGTCTACCGGCCGGCCGAGCAGCAGCCATTCCTGTTCCGGCAGCGGAATCGGGTGGGGTTTGTCGAGGCGGCTAAGCGTGGCGGCGCGTGACGGCGCGATCAGCAACTCGACTTCGTAAGCGGCGGCATTGCGCGCCTGGAACGTTCGCTCGGTGTTGACGGTGAAGGTTGGATCGACCGCCTTGAGCATCTCCCACACCGGTGCGCCCTCCGGCTGCTCGGCGCCGGCCCAGGCGAGATCGAAGTCCTCGGTCTCGTCCGAAAGCCCGAGCCCGGCCACGGCTTCGTAAGCATAGGCGAGCAGTGCGTTGGTACCCACCACCAGCAACTGCCCGTCGAGCAGGCTGCGGCAGTCGGCTTCGCGCAAGATTGGTCCGGCGGCGCTGGCCAGCATCGGCACGCGCAGAGCGCGGCTCAGCCGCGCACCTTCCTCCACGGCGCCGCGAGTGGCGTCCAGCCGCGTTTTCAATGCTGCTTTCTCGGCCCGGTAGGTCTCGAACCTGTGCTCGGCCGCCTCGTCCCAGCGGCCGAGGCTTGTTCCGTTCCCCGAGCGATCGTGGATTTCGTAGAGGTATTCGTATTCGCCGACCCGCTTGCGCCTGAGGTCGTAGGGCAGGGTGCGCCAGGCCCGCTCGGCATCGCGCCAAGTCTCGTAGCGCTGGCGCAGATTGATCAGTGCGCGCGCCTGCTCGTCGGTGAACGGATGAAGCATCGCCGGTAATTTATCCCACATTTTTCATAAACTGGCAAAATGTGGGATAAATTACATATATTCAGACGTTTATATAATACCCACGGCCTTCCCGGCGCGCTCGAACATGCCGAGGATCGTCTCGACTTCCTCGCTCGAATGCTCGGCGCAGAGCGAGCAGCGCAGCAGGGTCATGTTGGCGGGCGTCGCCGGCGGGCGGGCGAGGTTGACGTAGAGCCCCTCCTTCAGCAGCGCTTCCCACATCGCCGCCCCGCGCTCCAGGTCGGGCATGATGACGGCCACGATCGCGCTCTGCGGCTCGTCGGTGCCGAGCGTGAAGCCGAGGTCCTTGAGCCCGCCGTGCAGCCGGCGCGAATTCTCCCACAGGTGCGCCCGCTTGTTGCCGCCATGCATCAGCTTGCGGATGCTGGTCGCGGCGGTCGCCACCACGCTCGGGGGCAGGCTGGCGGTGAACACGTAGGGGCGGCACACCAGCCGCATGATCTCGAACTTCGGGTGGTTGGAGACGCAGAAGCCGCCCACCGTGCCGACCGACTTGGAGAACGTGCCGATCACGAAATCGACTTGGTCGATCACTCCCTGATCCTCGGCCACGCCGCGCCCGTTGGGGCCGATGAAGCCCATCGAATGCGCTTCGTCCACCAGCACCATCGCGCCGTGCTTTTTGGCGACCGCGATCATCTCTTTCAGCGGGGCGACGTCGCCGAGCATCGAATAGACGCCTTCCAGCACCACCAGCTTGCCCGCGCCCGCGGGAATGCGGCCGAGCCGCTTGTCCATCGCCTCGATGTCGTTGTGCTTGAACGGCACCACTTCGGCATTGCCCAGCGCGCACCCGTCCCAGATGCTCGCATGGCTGTCGATGTCGAGCACGATGTAGTCGCCCTTGCCGGCGATCGTGCTGATCACGCCAAGGTTCGCCTGGTATCCGGTCGAAAACACCATGGCGTGATCCATCGCGTAGAATTCGCGCAGCGCCGCCTCGACTTCCTTGTGCCCCTGGTAGGTTCCGTTGAGCACCCGGCTCCCGGTCGTGCCCGAACCGTAGTTGTCGAGCGCGTCCTTGCCGGCCCGGATCACGTCCGGGTCGAACGTCATGCCCATGTAGTTGTAGGTGCCGAGCAGGATCGTGTCGCGCCCGTTGCAGATCGCGCGGGTGGGAGAGAGGACCTTTTCCATCACCAGTCCGAACGGATCGGTCACGCCGCTCGACAGCAGCGTTTCGCGCGTGCGGATGACCTCGTCGAACTTGGAGAACAGGTCGCGCGCTTCCCCTTCCAGCACCGGCGGCTGGTCGGCCTGGCTTATGCCCTCGCTCATCCGTCGGCGAGCTCGCGCACGGCATCGACCAGCTGGCCGTAGCTCTCGATCTCGGCCTGCTGGTTCATGCTGATGATGATGTCGAAATCGTCCTCGATGGCGGCGACGAAATCCATCACCGTCAGACTGTCGAACTCAAGGTCGCCGGCGAACGTCGTGCCCTCGGCGATCTCCACGCCCTTCTTGTTGAACGGCTCGATCAGCGCGCGGATGCGGCTGTCGGCTTCCTGTCGTTCCATCCGGAACTCCTTCGTTGGTTCGTGGCGCGCTTCGCGGTCGGCGCAGCGCTTGCCACGCCATTGCGGCCGAAAAGCGGCCCTCCGCGCCACGCATGTCAAGCGTGAGGCGGCATGGCAAGTCCCGATCCCGGCAAGTCGCGATCCGCCGAACGTCGCCTGCCGGGCGCGCTACCCCCCGACCAGTCCCCGCACCGCGGCCATGAACGGCCCGATCGAAACCGGCTTGGCCAGATAGCCTTCGGCCCCGATTTCGCGGATGCGCTGTTCGTCGCCCTTGCCGGCATAGGCGGTCACCGCCAGCACCGGCACTTCCGCCAGCACGGTATCCTGCTTGAGGCTGGCGATGAGATCGAGCCCGGACACGTCCTGCAACTGGATGTCCATCACCACCAGGTTGGGGATGAAGCTGCGCGCCTTCTCGATCGCGTGGTGACCGTCGGCTACGGGTTCCACCGCAAAGCCGCTCGCCCGCAGCACGTCGCAGAACAGTTTCCGGTTGAGATCGTTGTCCTCGACAACGAGGATTCGCTTCTGCATGTGGTCCTCACGCTTCCGTTTCCCCCCGGAAGTCGACGCGACGCGACTATCTCGTTAATGGATAGCTGACAATTCTTAAGATGTCCGAAGATTCGGTTAAGGATACCACGGAGCTTGCGCTGCGCGCGCTTGCCTGGGTCCTTTCCGATCCCGCGCGCGCCGGCCGCTTTCTCGATATTACCGGCCTCACGCCGGACGGGTTGCGCGGCGCGATCGGGGAACCGGCGACTCACCTCGCGGTGCTCGATTTCCTCTGCGCGCACGAGCCGGACCTTCTCGCGGCGGCCGAGTCGCTCGGCTGCGCGCCGGCCGAAATCGCCGCCGCCCGCGGCGGACCCGGTTCATGAGCCGCCCTCTCCTCGTCACCGATTGCGACGAAGTGCTGCTGCACATGGTGCGCCATTTCCGCGACTGGGTCGGCAAGGCGCACGGGGTCGAATTCGCGCTCGACGCCAACCCGTTCTCGACCATGGTCAGCAGGGGCGGCGCGCCGCTCGCCGACGAGGAGAAGTGGCGCTACCTCGAACTGTTCTTCGATACCGAGATGCACTGCCAGACTCCGATCGAAGGCGCGGTGTCGGCGATTGCCGAGTTGCAACGCGAAGCCGACGTGGTCGTGCTCACCAATCTGGGCGACCGCTATCGCGAGATGCGCGCGGCCCAGCTTCGCGGCCACGGCATCGCCGCGCCGGTCTTCACCAATCAGGGCCCCAAGGGGCCGGCCCTGCGGCGGATCGTCGAACATTACGCGCCGAGCCGCGCGGTGTTCGTCGACGACATCGCCCACCACCTCGCCTCCGCCGCCGAGTGCCGGCCCGAGGTTTCCCGCCTGCACCTGTGCGGCGAGCCGGCGGTCGCGCCTCATATCCCCTGCGCCTTTACGGCAGGGCACGCGCACGCCCGGCTCGACACCTGGGCGCAAGCCTTGCCCTGGCTGCTCGAAACGTTGCATGGACCGCGGCCATGAGCATTTCCGAACGCCTCGCCGAACGCGGCATCGTCCTGCCCCCGGCCGCCGCTCCGGTCGCCGCCTATGTGCCGGTCGTCGTCGCCGGCGATCTCGCGCACGTGTCGGGGCAGCTGCCGTTCATCGACGGCCAGCTCGTCACCGGCCGCCTCGGCGAAGACGTCTCGCTCGAACAAGGCGCGGCCGCCGCGCGCGCCTGTGGGCTGATGATCCTCGCGCAGCTCCAGGCCGCGCTCGGTTCGCTGGACCGGGTCGAGCGGATCGTGAAGCTCGGCGCCTTCGTCAGTTCCGCCGCCGCGTTCATCGACCAGCCGAAGGTCGCCAACGGCGCGTCCGAGCTGATGGCCGAAGTCTTCGGCGAGGCCGGCAAGCACGCCCGCAGCGCGGTCGGCGTTCCGGTCCTGCCGCTCGGCGCGGCGGTCGAAGTGGACGCGATCGTCGCCCTGAAAGCCTGATTCGCGCCGCCCGGCCGTTGCCGCCTTCGGGTCCAGGCCCTACCTTGGCCGGCATGGCCGAAGCCGACCTGACCGTCCGAGTAGCGCCTTCGGTGGGCAGCTTGCCGGCGGCGGAGTGGGACCGGCTGGCCGGCCCCGGCAATCCGTTCGTCAGCCACGCCTTCCTCGCCGCGCTCGAGGATTCGGGCAGCGTCGGTCCCGCCACCGGCTGGACCCCCGCGCCGCTGGTCCTCGAAGATCCCTCGGGCGGCCTGCTCGGCGCGCTTCCCGCCTATGCCAAGAGCCACAGCCAGGGCGAATACGTGTTCGACCACGCCTGGGCCGATGCGTGGGAGCGGGCCGGGGGCCAATACTACCCCAAGCTGCAAATCGCCGCGCCGTTCACTCCCGCCACCGGCCCGCGCCTGCTGCTGGCCGACCGCGCCTACGCCGCACCCTTGCTCCGCGCCGCCGAGCAACTGTGCCGGCTGAACGGCTTTTCCTCCGCCCACGCCACGTTCGTCGAGCCGGAGCAGTTGCCGCTGTTCGAACAGGCCGGCTGGCTCGCGCGCGCCGACATCCAGTTCCACTGGCGCAATCGCGGCTATGCCTCGTTCGAGGATTTCCTTGCCGAACTGTCCTCGCGCAAGCGCAAGGACGTGCGCAAGGAACGGCGCGCCGCGCAAGACGGGGTGCAGATCCGCGCCCTGACCGGAGACGCCATCCGCCCCGAGCACTGGGACGCGTTCTGGCTGTTCTACCAGGACACCGGATTGCGCAAATGGGGCCATCCCTACCTGACTCGCGAGGCTTTCGATCTTCTCGGCCAACGGATGGCCGAACGGATCCTGCTGATCCTCGCGTTCGAGGACGGGCGGCCGATCGCCGGGGCGCTCAACTTCATCGGCGGGGATGCGCTCTACGGCCGCTACTGGGGCTGCCTCGCGGACAAGCCCTTCCTCCATTTCGAGCTGTGCTACTATCGGGCGATCGACGCCGCCATCGCGCGCGGCCTCTCGCGGGTCGAGGCGGGGGCGCAAGGCGGGCACAAGCTCGCGCGCGGCTACGAGCCGGTGCGCACCTGGTCGATGCACTGGATCGCCGATCCCGGCTTGCGCGCCGCGATCGCCGATTTCCTCGAGCGCGAACGCGAAGGCGTGGCGCAGGACCGGCTGTTTCTCGGCACCCGCACGCCGTTCCGGAAAGCGTGAGCTACGCCGCGCGGCGCATGTCGGCGCGCAGCCATTCGCGCGCCCGGCGCTGGGCTTCGGCGATCTCGCGCGCGGTCATCTCGTCGGACACGTCGGCGCGGCACAGCGCCGCTTCCTCGTGCCCGCCGGCCGCGGCCAGGTTGAACCACTTGTGCGCTTCGACAAGGTCGGCGGCCACGCCCCGGCAGCCGGTCGAAAAGATCACGCCGAGCTCGTAGCAGGCGTCGCTCTCCCCGTCTGCGGCAGCCGCCAGGCAGCGCGCCACGTGCAGGTCGGCCACGGTCGCATCGGCCGGCCTGATCTTCGCGAATTCCTCGATCCTGGTCCATTCCATGATCGTCACTCCCCCCGATTTCCCCAGCCCCCTCCCACGGGCGCTGTGCGGCGATGTTCGGACCGCCCGCTCAACAAATGGTTAACGCGGTTTCCGCGGCGTTAACCGTGACCGGAACTCGCGACTTTTCCGGCCGTTAACGCGCCCTTGAGGCCCCCGCCGCTATCGGCCGGATTGGCGCTTGTGCCGGGATAATCGTGCCCCTATAGGCCGCGCCAAGCCGGACCGGGCGGCTCCGCCCTCCGACTGGTCCGGTCGTTTCGCGCTGCGGGTTGCGGAGTTCGTGAATGGCGTCGGTCCCCAATGACGACATCGATATTCTCGCCAAGGCGAAGCGTGCTCTTGATCGCGACTATGCCCCATCGGACGACGAAGAGTATATGTCGCCGCGACAGCAGAATTACTTCCGGGTGCTTCTGCTCGAATGGAAGAAGGCGATTCTCAGCGCCGCCGAAAACACCCTGCAATCGCTGCAAAACGGCCCAATTCGGGAACCCGACCTCAACGATCGCGCATCGAGCGAGACCGACTGGGGCATCGAGCTGCGCACACGCGACCGCCAGCGCAAGCTGATCGCCAAGATCGACGCCGCGCTGCGCCGGATCGACGAAGGCGAATACGGCTGGTGCGAAGTCACCGGGGAACCGATCGGCATCAATCGCCTCATCGCCCGTCCGATCGCGACAATGACCGTTGAAGCGCAACAGGCCCATGAACGGCGCGAGAAGATTTCACGCGACGACTGACCCATTTCGGGACAGGTTGTTACACCGCAGGGTGCTGTTAACTGTCGGTTAGCCGGTAAATCTGATATGCTCGGGCGCATCGAAATTTCGAAATTCCGCACGGCTTCCTGGCCGCGCGGTCATGCAGGAAACCGGCCGCCCGAACGATGAGCCAAGTCGACACTCGCCAGGTCAACCGTGACAGTCTGTTCCTGCTCGCGCAATTGCGCGTGTCCGGGCGCGACGAGGCGTATCGGGTCAAGGTCCGCAACCTCTCGCCCGGCGGTATGATGGCCGAAGGCGACGTCGCCGTATCGCGCGGCTCGCTGGTCTCGGTCGAATTGCGCAATCTCGGCTGGATCGACGGCTCGGTCGCCTGGAAGCAGGGCAACCGCTTCGGCATCGCCTTCGCCGACGAGATCGATCCGCGGCAGGTCCGCGCTCCCGCGACCGGGGAGTCGGAGTTTCAGGCGCCGCGATACACCCGGTCGGCGGTCGGATCGACCGACCGCAACCGCCTGCGCAAGATCTGACCGCCACCGGCGCGTTTCACCCGGCGCGGCCGGTTGAACGCACGCCCGCGCCAGCTTAGTCAGGCGCATGGCGCGCCGTTCCCTTGTCCTTGTCCTCTGCGGCCTCGCGGCGCTCGCCGGGTGCGGGCGCGCCGACGGTTCCGGCGAAGTGGCGTTCATCGACACGCCCGAAGGGCTGTTCGGCGGCGGGGTCCGGCTCTCGGCGGGCGGGCAGCACGTCCACGCGGCGACGGGGGCCGGGCTGGTCGCGCTCAACGCGCAGGGCGAAGTCATCCCCGCGCTCGCCGACCGCTGGATCGTCACCGACGACGGGCGCTCCTTCATCTTCCGCCTGCGCGACGGAACCTGGCCCGACGGCGAGGAGCTGACCGCCGAAAGCGTGCGCGCCGCGCTGCGGGGTGCGATCCGCGCGCTCGACGGCACCTCGCTCGGCCTCGATCTGGCC
>JBIQKC010000057.1:0-14811 GCA_044506885.1 Sphingomonadales bacterium | reverse complement strand
CCGGGTCACTTCTCGATGAAAATCCCGGGTCAACTCTCAGCGGAAATCAACAGCCTGGGCTTGTGCAGCACCGTGGCGCTGTCGCAGCCCGAGGCCTTGAGGGCGAGGTCGAGCGTGTCGGTGACGTCCTCGGCCCGCATGTTGGTGCACAGCTTCCAGGCGATGATGTAGCGCGAGAAGTCGTCGAGCACGGTCGACAGATACATCCAGCCCCACCCGATGATCTTGAAGTAGGTGAAGTCGGTCTGCCACATCTCGTTCGGCCGGGTGGTCTTGGTGTGGAACTGATCGGCGGCCTTGATAACAACATAGGCCGGACTGGTGATCAGGTCGTGGGCCTTCAGCAGGCGGTAAACCGTGGCTTCGGATACAAAGTATTGGCGTTCATCGGTAAATCGCACGGCCAGTTCGCGCGGTGACAGTTCGGACTGCTCCAGGGCCATCTCGACGATCTGATCCTGCACCTCGGGCGCAATGCGGTTCCACACCCGGGTCGGCGCCGAAGGCCGATCCTCCAGCGCCTCCGGCCCGCCTTCAAGGTAGCGATCATACCAGCGGTAGAACGTCCGGCGAGCGATGCCGAGCCGATCCAGCGTCCGTTTGGCGGGCAGGTGCGACTGCTCGACGAGCCTGATGATCTCAAGCTTTTCGGCTGCGGGATACCTCATTCGTCGTCGCCCCCATCCGCGATCATGCTTTTTTTCAGCAGACGGTTTTCGAGTGTCAGGTCGGCGACGCATTCTTTCAATGCGCGGGCTTCGCGACGCAGGTCCTGCACCTCGCCGGTGGTGGCAGCACGCGCGGTGTCGCCAGCCAAGCGCCGCTTGCCCGCTTCCATGAACTCCTTCGACCAAGTGTAATACAGGCTCTGCGCAATGCCTTCCTTGCGGCACAGTTCGGCGATGCTGTCCTCGCCGCGCAAGCCATCCAGCACGATGCGGATCTTGTCCTCGGCCGAGAAGTGCCGGCGGGTCTGCCGCCGGATGTCCTTCACCACCCGCTCAGCAGGGGCCTTGGCCGGCGTTCTTGAATAGGAGGGTTTGGGCTTCATCTTCGTTCCTTCGTCACTGCGACGAAGCCCAAACCCTCCTTAAATCACAACCTCAAATCTGTGCCATTGGTGCTGACGGCGGACAGCCGCCGATCTCGTCGTCGCCGGCAAGCATCGGGAAATCGTTCAGGAGGAGGAACTCGCCAGCTACGAGGGCTGGTGCAAGGACGGCGAGGCCAGGATCGACTGGCATCGCCATGTCGACGCCATCTACAACCTCATTCGCGGCTGCAATCCCGCGCCGGGCGCCTGGACCACCTGGAACGGCGCCAGGCTGCGCATCTACGACGCGCGCAAGATCCCCGCGCGCAAGGTCAGCGACGTGGCGGGCAAGCCGGGTGAAGTCGTGGCGGTCGGAGAAAAGAGCGTGATCGTCGCGGCGCAAGGCGGTTCGATCGAATTGCTGAAAGTACGGCTGGAGGGCATGGACAAGGCGAGCGCGTCGTCGTTCGCCGCAGACAACGATGTGATGCCGGGCGCGCGCTTGGGTGTCGAGGCGAGGGCCCCCGTGCGCGAAACCGAACCCGCCTGAACATGCGCCGAAGGGCAGCCGGCCTCCGCTTCGCCGTGTCGCGCGGAGAGCGGGGCGCTCGATCGGATTGCGGCCGGTTCGCCTAGAACCGCGCCGTGGCGCCGGCGTAGAAGCGCCGTCCCAGGACGTCGTAGTAGCCGGGGCTGGTGGAACCGCTCCCGGAACTGGTCGGGCTGCTCGATGTAATCATCGGGGCGCGGTCGAACAGGTTGTCGATACCCAGGCGCAAGTCGACGTTCGGGGTCATCGTCCAGCGGCCCGCCAGGTCGAAGACGTGGTAGTCGTCGGGGCCGCGCGACGTGGTGCCCGGATCGGCAAGACTCGCCCGATGCGGCTGGCCCGGCAGGAAGCGATGCCGGACGATGATGTCATAGGCGTTGCTGCGGTACGCCAGCGTCGAATTGATCCTGTACCTGAACGACGTGCCGGTGCCCGAGATGTCTTCGATCGGCCCATCCTCGCCGGCTTGCGTGCGGTAGTAATCGACATAGCTGGCCAGCACCGTCAGCGCTAGGCGGCCGGGCATCGCGCCAAGGCCCAGAGCGTCCATGTCCGCCGACCAGTTGACCTGTACGTCCACGCCCGCCGTCTGGAGCATGCCACGGTTGACGTTGACCAGCGCCACCGAAGCGGCATCCCCGGTGCCGGGGTTGCGCGTGATCCGCTGGCAGAATTCATGCCGCGGATCGTAGGCCGGGTTGAATTGCGGGTCGAGGCACTGGCGATAGGTCTCGTCGAAGCTGAGCGTGCCGATCGTGCCGTTCACATGAATGCGGTAATAGTCGATCGCGGCGGAAAAGCTCGACAGCAGCGGATGGTTGAAGGGGGACCGGATCACCGCCCCCGCTGTCCATGTCCCGGCGCGTTCGGCGCGCAGGCCGGGATTTCCCATGATGTCGCCCAGCGGATTGGTCGCGATCGTCTCGCCGGCCCGGTAGTTCAGCGGGTCGAGCGAATAGTCGGAGAAGGGATCGCCGATCAGCGTGTTGCACAGGTCGATCACCCGCTGGCGGTCGGGGTTGGCGGGATTGTTGCCGTATGCCGCGGCGGTATTCGCCAGGCAGGGATCGCCCAGCGTGCTGGGTATGACGGTCGTGGTGTCGCTCTGGAACAGTTCGCCCACGTTCGGCGCACGGGTCGCTAGGTTGTAGCCGCCGCGCAGCCGCAGGAAGCCGAAGACCTCCCAATCCGCCAGAATCTTGTAGGTGCTCTGCCCGCCGACCGCCTTGTAGTCGGAGAAGCGATACCCGAGGTCGAATTCGAACCGGTTCATCAGCGGCAGCCCGGCGGCCAGCGGCACGAGCAGTTCGCCATACACTTCCCGCGCCGAAACCCTGCCCCGCGTCGGAGCGGAGCCGAACAGGCCGGCGGGCAGATCGGCGATGTTCTGCGCCTGCTCCAGCTTGTCGACGTGATAGTCGAAGTCGTTGACGCGATAGCTGGCGCCGATCGAGCCGCGAACTTCACCGGCGGGCAGCGTGACCAGGCCGCCCTGCGCATTGGCTTCCACTATATCCTGAACCAACGTGGTGACATGGGTCATCCGTGCCTCGATCGCGTCGATGCAGTCCTGCGAGATATTCCTGCCGACATCGAAGTAATGCAGGCCGGATGTGCAGCGGATGACCTTGCCGCCGAAGCCGGCGGGATCGACCAGTGTATTGCCGGTGATGCTGGCCCCCCGGCCATAATTGGGCGAGGTTGCCAGGGCGCGCAGATTTTCCACCGAAACCGTTCCGACCAGCGTCGAAACAACTCTGGTGCGGCCGTGCGAGCCATAGGCCTCCCACGTCCAGTCTCCCAGCGGCAACTCGCCGGAAAGACCGGTAAGGAATTGATAGGTCGTGGTGTTGTTGTCGATTCCCCGATCCCCGATCTGGCGCAGCGCCGGGCTTTCGAGCACGAAGGGTTCGTCCGGATCCGGCCTGGAAGCCAGCAGCGCGGCCAGTTCCGGCGGAACGGGCCAGGTCTGCGAATTGGTGCAGCCTCCCGTGGCGGGGCAGTCCAGCCCGTAGATGCCGCCCGCCAGATAGTCCCGATTGGTGGTCCCGTCCTCGTTCAGCGAAGGCGCATGGATGCCGTCCCCATGCGGGATGACCACCGCCCAGCCAGCTGCCGCCGGCGACCAGACGCGACGGGTCTTGTTGCGGGTATCGATGAAATTGGCCTGGACGAAATAACTCAGCGAATCCGTGAAATCGTAGCGGAAGCGGCCGAAGCCCGAATAGCGCTCGAGCGAGTTGGAGATCATGGTGCCGAGCTGGTTCTCGCGCAGTACGGAGTCCGCCGAATTGTCCAGATAGCGATAGGCGATAGCCCCGCTTGCGCAGCCTGGCACCACGTATTGCGTGAGAAGTCCCGTGGCGCAGGCTTCATCCACCATCATGGGGCCGTTGTATCGGCCAAGGCCCGCACCCCGGTCCTGATAGACGGTGTTGTCGGCGTTGAAGAAGAACGGTCCTCCGCGATTGCCTCCTGCCGTTCCGAACAGGGCGTCCACCGCCTCCTGGCTCGGCAGATTGTCGCCCCATGCCGGGTTTGGGCTGGGCGTCCAGTAGACATCGCTGAGGCGGGAAGCCCGGCCGGAGGCGGACGAAGGGTCGGCCCATCCATCGCGGAAGAACGCGCGATCGCGGCTGTAGGCCGCGCCGCGAGACGCCCGTTCCGCGCCGAACATCACGTTTCCGCGTCCGTTGCCCAGATTGGCGCCCATCAGCGCTGAAAGCCGGAACTCCTCGGAATCGCCGCGCTGGGTGATCCCGTACTGGCCGTTGAGTTCGATCCCGTCGTAGTTCTTCTTGAGAATGAAATTGACCACCCCGCTGACCGCATCGGCGCCGTAGACGGCCGAGGCGCCGCCGGTGATGATTTCCACCCGGTGGATCGCGGCGGCGGGAATCGAATTGATGTCCACTAGCAACGCGCCGTTGACCGGCTGCGCGCGGCGGCCGTCGATCAGCACGAGATTACGATTGGAACCGAGCCCGCGCAGATTGAGCGTGGATGCGCCCGGAGTGCTGGTCGCGCTGCTTTGCACATCCATCGTCTCGAACTGGCTGAGCGCGGGTACGAACTGCGGAAGCTGGTTCAGCGGCGTTTCGATCGCGAACGTGCTGGCGTTTTCGAAAGCCTCGGCCTCCAGCGTCACGATCGGGCTGCTGGCCTGGAAATCCCGTCGCACGATACGCGAACCGGTTACGATGATCGGTTCCGACGGCACCGCGACCGTCGCGGCGGAATCCCCGGCGTTGGGCCTGCGCATCGCGAAAACGAAGCGCCCGCGCGCATCGCGCCGGCCGATGCCGATCGTGCGCTCGTTTATATAGACATATTCCAGCCCGGAACCGCTCAGGATGCGCCGCAGCGCTTCCTCTTCCGGAAAGGCGCCGTTGATCGCGTTTGCGCGCAGCCGCGCGGTATCGTTGAAATAGAAGACGACCTGCTTGCCGGTCTGCCTCGCGAAAGCCGCAAGGGCGTCGGCCATGGGCTGTTCGGGTATGGAAAGCGTGACCTGTTCCGACAAGGGTGCGATCCGGGGCGCGGTCTGGGCCACGGCGCAGCCATGGCCGAAGGGTGCGGCGATCGCGGCGGCCCCGATCAGGCACCGCAGGCGGAAGGCCCCGATCAACGATAGCGATTGCAGCGTTTTCCGCCTTGTCATTTTCCTCTCCCGCGCGGGACATACTTCATGACTGGCCATGGCTCTAGGGTCAGGAGCGGGAAAACGATGCTTCCGCACAGGAACATGCTTGCGCACGGGAAGAGGCATCGATCGGGGAATCATGCGCAATGCCGCGTGATTGACAGTACCCACTTTTCGCCGCGCCGCCCCTCTCTGGTGAAGAAGCCCGCACAAGCAGGGCGTCAGGGAGGGAGCACGATGAAACGCAATCGGCACGAGCGTTCGCCTCCGGCGTAGCCGCCGCCGCCCTCGCGGCGGCTCGAACACGACATCTTCGGCGCAAGTCTCCCCCGCGGCGGCGGGACGGGAGGCGCTGCGCAATGGAACCGGGCGTTTCCGGTTCGATCGGAGGGAGGAAATGGCCAGCTCTTTTTCCCAGCCATGCGATGCGCAGCCTGGCTCCGTCCGGGACCATCGGCCCAGTGCATTCATCGGGCAGTTCAGACAGGAACTGATCGCCTATTTCATGCGTCGCCTGTCTTCGCCGGAAGATGCGGAGGATCTGGCCCACGAAGTTCTGGTCCGGCTGCTGCGGCGCGCCGAACCCGGCGGCATAGTGGCATTGCGGCCGTACATGTTCGAGATCGCCCGGAATATCCTGATCGACAGAGGGCGACGGGGCCGCACTCGGTGCGAGACGAGTCACGAGCCGCTGTCGGACGATGTGCCCGACGAGGATCAGGTGGAGTGTGAACGAACCATCATGGCGCGTGACGACGTAGAGTGTGTGCGAAATGGATTAATGACACTTCCCGACAGGACGCGGTCGATATTCATCCTTCGCCGCCTGGAAGGCATGCGACACCAGGAGATCGCCGGCAATCTGGGCGTATCCCTGAGCACGGTGGAGAAACACATGCGGCTGGCCGTCACGCACCTCAAAGGGTGCCTGGAAAACAGCTCCTGAAAGCTCACATCTAGCGGATACGCTCCACCTTCAGGACGCGGCCAACCTCGCGCAGCCGCATCCGGTATCCGCCGAACCCGGACCGCCAGATTTCGGCGGACACCGGGGTTCTCGCCGACAATTCCACGCGTTGCGTATCCCCCTGAATCTGCCGCCAGGTCTGCCCGTTTTCGAGGTGAACCTGCAACTGGTCGGGGAATACCCGTTCGGACTTGACGATCAGCGCGGAAACACGCGCTGCCTGTTCCGCCGAATGCAGGGTTCCCGCCCGCCGCGCGGCCTGTTCCTCGCCCAGCGTCACTGGTTGGCGAGGGGGATCCTCCGTAGCCGCTTCCGCCGGCTGGGGCGTCTGCAAGGCCCGTTCGGCGCGGGACAGCGCTTCCTGGGTTTGCGCAAGCGCACGCCGCAGGCAATCCACTTCTTCGGCGCCGCTATAGCTCGAACAATCGGTAGTTCCCGTCTGCGCGATCGCCGGTCCGCCGATGGTTGCCGCGAGCAGGGCGGTGAGAGCGGCGGAGCGAAGCCGCGGCAAGTATTCAAATCCAGGCATGGCTCATCCCCCAGTCGAGCGCGGTCGTCTCGCGCGAGGATATTTCAAATTATGGCGGAAAAAAGGCGGACCAAGCTTGCCGATGACCGGTCCCCCCGGCGGCATTTCCACGTCCGGCGTCCGGTGAAAATAAAAGTTCCGTCCGGTTTACGGGTTTCGGGATTTCCAGCGTCTTGTCTTGCAGAAACTCATAATCGGGAGGAATGTGATGAGGGGGAATTCTGGCAATCATGGCGCGCGCGCGGTTCGCCTGGCGGCGCTGGCCGGCTCCGCGATGCTGGCTCTGTCGGCGACATCGGCCCTTGCGCAGGAAAGCGCCGGCGGACAGCAACAGGCCGAGACGGCTTCGGATGCGATCGTGGTTACCGGCTCGCGCATCGTTCGCCGCGATTTCGAAGCCAACAGCCCGATCGTGACCGTCGAATCCGAAACATTCGAGAACATCAGCACCGTCGCGATCGAGACCGCGCTGAACCAGCTTCCGCAATTCACGCCTGCGCTCAGCCAGTTCGAAACGATGGACGTGCAGAACAGCGCCACCAGCACGCCCGGCGCTTCCACCGTCAACCTGCGCGGCCTCGGTTCCAACCGCAATCTCGTGCTGATCGACGGCCGCCGCGCGCAGCCGCTGAACGGCGCCTTGACCGTGGACATCAACTCCATTCCGTCCGCGGCGGTTCAGCGCGTGGAGATAATCACCGGCGGCGCTTCGGCCGTCTATGGCGCCGACGCGGTCAGCGGCGTGGTCAATTTCATCCTCAAGAAGGACTATGACGGGCTGGAGTTCGGGGCGCAGTACGGCATGACGGAAAAGGGGGACGCATACGAGCTGCGCCTTTCGGCCCTGATGGGCGCCAACCTGTCCAATGGCCGGGGCAACGTGATGTTCGGCGTCGAGCACGCCAAGCGCGGCGCCGCCTATTCGCGCGACCGCGATTTCTTCGTCGATGGATGGGCCGATCCCGCTTCGACTTACGGCCGCGCATCGCGCATCAGCGATGTCTACTGGACGCCCAATCCCAACCCCGACTGGGGCGACAACCGGCCGACCCAGGAAGCGGTGGATGCCGTGTTCGGCGGGGCTGGCGGTAGCCGCACGGGGCCTTTCTTCGTCAATTCCGACAATACGCTCTATCAGGACCGGGGGATCGGCGCCGCCAGCTACACCGGCCCGATGATGGTGGATGAGAACTGCGCGATCGCGCTCATCACCCAATACGCTCCCGCCGGCTGCTCGACGGGCGACATCGCCTATCGCTACTTCGACAATTCGGCCACGCCCGTGCTGCGGGAAAACCAGCTCGGCACCATGATTTCCAATCCGCTGGAGCGCTATACGGCGTTCGGCCGGATCGGTTACGATCTGACGGATTCGATCCGGTATTTCGTCCAAGCGACCTTTTCCGACACCCAGAACCGCACCCGGCGCGTGTGGTCGCCGGCGGCCGGCGGCTGGGGCGTGGTCATCCCGCATGGCGGCGATACCTACGCGCCCTCGCTCAACGACGACGGAACCACGAACCGCGACTATCAGGCTGGTGGCGTCCACGGGCTGGATTGCGGCCCCACGGGCGGCTGCACCAATTCCGAGGTATGGCCCGTTCCCGACGAACTGGCGATGCTGCTGGCGTCCCGCCCCAATCCGGACGCGCCCTTTGTCCTGGAAAGCCCGGCGCTGCGCCAGTCCGGCGATCGCGGGATCGACAACAACACGTTCATCTACCAGGTGGCGACAGGCTTTACCGGCGAGCTGCCGTTCAGGGACTGGACCTGGGAGGCCTATGGTTCGCACGGCCGGACGCGGGTGATCTCGTCGCTCGCCGGCACGGTGTCGGTGGAGAATCTGCGCGCCCTGGCCTCCGCGCCCAACTACGGGCGCGGCGCCAGCATCACCGGCAATACGCTGATCAATCCGGCCGGGTTCGGCGGCAAGATCATCCGCTGCACGTCAGGCCTGCACTACTTCGAGCCGAGCAAGCAGATCTCGCAGGACTGCCTCGACGCGATCGAGGCGCGGATGACGCATGTGACCACCCTGGTCCAGGACATCGCGGAGGCGAACTTCCAGGGGGGCTTGATCGACCTGCCCGCGGGCGAGGTTCGCGCGGCCTTCGGCGTCAGCTTCCGCGAGAACGACTTCGACTATCACGTCGACAAGCTGGAGCAGGTGCAGAACATCGCCGACCTTCCCGCCGGCCTGTTCGGATCGGGATCCACGAACGGGCGCATTCGCGCCTACGAGGCCTATGGCGAGCTGCTGGTGCCGTTGCTCAGCGATATTCCCCTGGTGCGCCAGCTGGATCTCGATCTGGGCTATCGCTATTCGCGCTACACCGCGATCGGCGGGCTCGGCACCTACAAGATCATGGGCGACTGGGAAGTGAACCGTTTCCTGCGGTTCCGCGGCGGCTACAACCTGGCCACCCGCGCGCCGAACGTGGGTGAAATGTTCCAGAGCGACACCACGACGGTCGTCGGCAGTTCCCTGGGCGATCCCTGCCTGGCGAATACCGCCGCGGCATACGGCAACAATCCCGCCAACCCCGACCGCCAGCGGGTGATCGACCTGTGCAACACGCTGATCGGCGATCCCTTCTCCGACTATTCGCTCGACCCGCTGAACTACCGGGCCGGCGAAACGCCGGGCGGCATCGCGCTGGGCGACATCACGGGCAACCGCAACCTGCGGCCGGAGAAGGCCCGCACCTGGACGGCCGGCGCGGTCATTCGATCGCCGTTCGACCATCCGCTGCTGTCGTCCATCACCGCGTCGGTCGATTACTATCGCATCCATGTCACCGGCACGATCGGCACGCTCAGCTTCGACGAGACCTATCGTCAGTGCTTCGATCCGCAATTCAACCCGAGCTACGATCCCCAGCACGAATTCTGCCAACGGATCCGGCGCAATCCCGGCACCGGCGATTCCGGCTCGATCGGTCTGGTCAACGTCAACCGGGGCATGCTCCAGACCGCCGGCGTGGACGTGCAGTTCAACTGGTCGACGGACATGGAAGAACTGGGGCTGGGCGTTCCCGGCCGGCTTGGGCTGACGGTGCTGGCCAACTACATCGACTACAATCGCGTCCAGGCGGTCGCGGATGGGCCGATCGACGATTTCACCGGCACTGGCACGTCCTTCCGCTATCGGATCAACAACACGCTGACCTACCGCAACAACCTGTTCAACGTCAGTCTGCGGCACCGCTTCCTGCCGGGGCAGCCGCATCCGTCGAGCATCGCCGATCCCGATACCCTCTCGGTCGGTCCGGGTGACTATCACATCTTCGACCTGTCGACCCGGTGGACCTTCATCGAGAACGTGGATTTCAGGTTCGGCATCGACAACCTGTTCGACCGTTCGCCGATGATTACGTCCAGCAACCCGACCAACAGCGGCGTCGGCGTTACCAGCTCGGGTTACTACGACGTTCTCGGGCGCCGCTTCTACGCGGGCTTCACGTCGCGGTTCTGACCTAAAGGCGGGGAGCTTCCACAAGCGGAGGCTCCCCCCACTTCCTTATCCGGGCGCATGCCCCGGAACGAGCGGCCGGTCGCGAACGAACTGCGTCAGCACCCACTTTTCGCCGTTGGCGGCTGGCCTGCCCGCGTGGAGAGTGGCGGTCGCCGGTTCGCCGTCGGCCGTCACGTTGGCGAAGAAGAAGCCTTCGCCCAGCGTGCCGCGATGGCTCAGGCTGAGGCGGGGAAAATCGGTCTCGCCGCCCTGATAGTCGTCGTTCAGATAGAGCAGGAATGTCAGCACGCGCTGGCCGTTGCGGGCGATTTCGTCGCGATAGCCCGGAGTTTCCGGATCCACGAAATCATAGTGGTCGTGAAAGACCTGGCCGGGTGCGTAGTGCAGCACGAACGCCGGCTCCAGGTGGCCGAACGGCTTGCCCACGGTGGCCGCGATGCGCGCTTGCAATACGATTTGCGCCAGATCCGTGTTGAGCAGATTCATCAGCGCTGCGCTGTTGGTGCGCTCGGGCGTCTGTTCCAGCCCCTTGGTGTGCGGGTTGTAGACTTCGGCCCGCTTCAGCCGTCCCCGCGCCTGCGCCATCAGCCATTCGCAGAGCGGTGGAGGGGCGAAGTCCGGCGCCGAATGGATCGGGGGATCGCGATGCAGCGTGCGAACGGCCGGCGCGGCAACAAGCGGGGCGATGTCCGTGCCTGCGCGCAGAAGGTTCCAGCAATCCGCATCGTCCGCTGCGCGAGCGGCCAGTTCACGATCGGCGCACAGCGCGCCCAATGCGCCGCGGGCGGTACGCGAACCGAGTTCCGCCGCGCGTTGCAGCCAGTTCAGCGCGGCGTCCCAGTCCTGCATGCAGTGGATTCCCGCGCCTGCCAGAACGGCGGCGAGATCGGCCGACTCCGGATCGCCTTCCTGCGCGGCCTCGAAGACCAGTCGCGCGCCTTCCGGCCCCAGAAACGGCGCGCGATCGCCCAGCATTATCCGCAATCCGACTGTCCGCTTGGCGGCGAGGTCACCCGTTGCCGCGGCGCGCGAAAGCGTTGCGATGGCCTCCAGGTTCCGGCCCGCCAGATCGAGATCGGCGGCTTCGCGCAGAGCAGGCGAAGCCGCCTGCCCAGAGCGGGAAACCGTGTCGCGTCGTGTCATCGAACGATAGTGCTTCATGCGAAATTGGCGAACAACACGAAAAGAGGCCCGTGCGTTCGACAAATGGGTAACGACCGGCGGACGCGGTCTCTCGCCCGCGTACCCATTTACCGCCGTTCGCACGCTCTTGATACATGCCGGTGAGGAACGCCGCGAAGCGGGGAGAAGACAATTCGGGACATTCGGCATTTGCCAGCGCCGACGCGGCCGCGGCCGTGGGAAGCGTCATCCAAGCGTTCGGCCTTGCATTGGCGAGGCCGTCGGCCAGCGGCTGCATCGACGCCGAACTCCCTTCGGCGCGTGCAGCCGCTGGTTCCGGCGGGCTGGCGTCCGGGGTCGGCTTCCTGCAATATCCACCGCCGGAACGGCGCGCAGAAGAAGGGGGAGCCTCGCGTTGTGCGGCGATATGCGATCGAACTCCAAATCCGCGTGAGCGGCCGTGGCTAGCGGCAGGCGGCCACCGCGGATTGCCGGGGGCATCGACCGCGGGGCCGCCGCGCGCGCGACCGAGCCGTCTGCCGGCGTCGAGCGCATGGGCGCCGCAATCGAACGATTGGCCCCGCGCCTGACGCGCTTTCTGGAGATGCGCCTCGGCAACCGGCAGGACGCGCAGGATCTGGCGCAGGAAGCCTATTTCCGGCTGTGCCGCGTCCGGGAACCGGACCTGATCCAGTCTCCTGAATCATACCTGTTTCGCATCGCAAGCAATCTGGCGCACGAATTCCTGCTGCGCAGACGCGTCCAGCCCGGTTTCGTGGAACTCGATCCCGAACAGGGCGACGGGGACGATCCGCATGGCCGGTCGTTCAGCGCGCAGCTCGAGGCGAGATCGGAAGTAGAGCAACTCGAACGCATCATAGACGGCTTGCCGCCGCTCTATCAGGCCGTGCTGCTGATGCGGAAGCGCGATGGTTATTCTCATGAAGAAATCGCGGAGAAGCTGTCTATTTCCCCACATACGGTACACAAATATTTGTCTCGTGCGCTCTTAAGGTGTCGCACCCTTTGGGCGGAGAGATTGAATGACTAGCCGTATTCCCGATTGGCAGGTGGCCGCCGAGGCTGCCGATTGGGTCACCCGGATCGACGCCGGCCCGTTGACCGCCGATGAAAAGGCCGGTCTTGCGGAATGGCTCAGGCGCTCGCCCGTTCACGTAGACGAATTGCTGCTCAGCGCATCGATCATGACGGGGCTGGCGCAAGTGGACGCCGGCAAGTCGCGCTCCATAGAGGCGCTGCTGGCGGAAACGGCTCCGGACGTGATTCCGCTCTTCCAGGGTGGCGAGGCGGCTGTCCGGCCGGACGCGGCCCCGCAAGCGGAATCCGTCGACGATGGTCACGGCGACGATCGCGAGGCCGGCCATTCCGGGGACGATGCGCCGCCGGGCCGCAAGATTGCGCGATACTGGCCCGCGCTCGCGGCATCGCTGGTGCTCGCCCTGGCGGTATCGTGGCACCAGTGGGGTGGCGCTCCGGCGGGCGAGACGCCGGCCGTGGTCTCGGGCGCAACGGTCTTCGCCAGCAACGAGGCGGAGCCCCGGTCGGTCGCCCTGGACGATGGATCGGTTCTCTACCTGAACGCGAATTCCCGCGTCCGCGTCGCGTTCTCGGACACGCGGCGGCTGGTCGAACTGGTCGAAGGAGACGCGCTGTTCGATGTGGCGCGCGACCAGGCCAGGCCCTTTCGCGTCTTCGCCGCCGGGACGATCGCCGAGGCCGTGGGCACTCGCTTCACCGTAGAGCGTCGAAATGGAACCGTGACGGTCGCGGTCCTCGAGGGCGAGGTTCTCGTCGGCCCCCGCCTGGACGCGATGACTGCCGCCCACGCGCGGGCGGACGGCGGCTCCATCGCGGACTCCGCAATCGAGGGTGAGCCGATACGGCTGGCTGCCGGACATGCGGCGCAATTGTTCGAGAACGGCAGGAAAAGCACCGCCGTGGCCGTGACCTCCCAGACGACCGCCGGGGCCTGGCGGGAGCGCCAGCTATCGTTCAACGATGAAGGCTTGTCGGCCATCGCCGCCGAATTCAACCGGTTCAATGCGCTCAAGATCGTCGTCGCGGATGCCGACCTTGCGCGCACACGCTTTTCCGGCGTGTTCGATGCCCATGACCCGGAATCCTTTGTCGCCTTCCTTGAACTGTCGGCCGGGGTCCGGGTCGACAGATCCGGCGACAATCAGGTTGTCCTGACTGCAACCGGGCAAGGAAGCTGATCGGGCGCATGGGTTGGGCGCATTTCGATTCCCGGATTGGCCGCGCGCCCGTTCTACATGACTTGAAGTATGAAAATCGGCAGGGAGGGCAGGGATGCGGATGAAACTGGTGCTGGCGGGCGTGCTCGCCGCGGGCGGCGTCGCCTATGCGCAGGAGCGGCCGGGCGGCTATCTCGATCCGGGAGAATTCGATGTTTCGGACATCCTCGGCCCGGCGCCGGTGAAGGGCGATCCGCGCTACAAGGCCGACCGCAAGATCTTTCTCGAAACGCGCAAGCTGGTCGGCAGTCCGCGCTATGAACTGGCGACGAGCGATGTGAAAGGCTCGCCCGCCGACCTGCTCAAGGCGTTCAGTTGCGCGGCGGGCGTGGAACTGACGCCCGAGAACTCGCCCAAGCTGACCGCCGTGGCGATGCGCGCGATCAGGGATACCGCGGCGCAGGCCGGACGCGCCAAGGACCACCACAAGCGCGAACGGCCCTATGTGATCGACCCCGGCAAGACGGTGTGCCAGCCGCCCGAGGAACTGCTGGATCGGCGCACCGGCAAGGCAAGCTACGATTACCCGTCGGGCCACAGCACGGTGGGCTGGACCTGGGCGACAGTGATCGCCGGCGCGGCGCCCGACAGGGCGCAACACGCGCTCGAACGCGGGCGCGCCTATGCCGAAAGCCGGATGATTTGCGGCATGCATAACGCCACCGCCGTGCAGGCCGGCATCCTGACCGCGGCGGCGACGATGGCGGTGGTGCAGAACAAGCCTGAGTACCAGGCCGACCTCGCCGCCGCGCGTGAGGAACTGACCGCCCTGCGCAGCGCCGGAACCGCGCCCGCTTCGTGCGATGTGGAACAGCGGCTGCTGGCGCAGCGCGTGCTGCCGGGCAAGGTGGATCGCTAGGCGGGCCCAGACTGGACCGGCCCGGACCGAACGAAAGACCGTCATTATGTCGCGTTGCGCGCCGTGTTGTAACGCGGCGTGTAACGCGGGTGTTTCCGTAATTAACTGACATAACGCTTCTGGATCAGGCACCGGCGGCCGGCGTGGGGGAACTGCCGGCTTGCTCGGCATTCGGCGTTTGCCGAGGCCAGGGATCGAAAGAAGAAGAAAATGACGGACATGAACAGGTTTCTATGCGCGCCGCTGTGCGCGTTCACCATGCTGTTGCCGGGCGCCGCCTATGCGCAGACCGCCGGGGTTCCGGGTGTGCATGGCGGTGACAAAGTGTGCCACTGGAACGCCGGCGTTGTGCTGAGC
>JBIQKC010000012.1:0-75165 GCA_044506885.1 Sphingomonadales bacterium | reverse complement strand
CGGCACCTGGCCGATCGACAACATCGCCAGCCTGCCGATGAACCGCCCGGCCAACGTGCAGGGCCGCGCCTGGCTGACCGAAGAGGAATACGCCCAGCGCGAGGAGCGGGCCAACGCATCCGACGCGGCGTATGCGCGCGAGGAAGATTCCGGCACGATGGGCATGGGCCACTGGGTGGAATCGGATGCTTCCGGCCGCCGCACCAACCTGCTGGTGGAACCCGCCGATGGACAGTTGCCCGCCATGACTCCGCAGGCGGAGGCGCTCTATCGCGCCGGCCGCTCGAGCTGGACGCCGAACACGAGCTTCAACTGGGTGACCGATTTCGATGCCTGGGACCGCTGCATCACCCGCGGTTTCCCGGCCTCGATGCTGCCGTTCCGCTACAACAACGGCATCCGCGTCTATCAGGCGCCGGGCTACGTCACTATCGCCCTCGAAATGCTCGGGACCCGTGTGATCCCGATCCGCAGCGGCGAACCCGAGCACTGGCCCCAGCAGGTCGAAGCCTACCTCGGCAACAGCGTCGGCCATTGGGAAGGCAATACGCTGGTGATCGAAACCACCAACCTCAAGGTCGGCGACAGCGCCACCAAGGACCGCTTCGCGCGCAACGGCTCGCCGCTCAACATGGCGACGATGGGCGTGCCGCCGTGGAATACCATCCCCACCAGCACCGAGGCCAAGGTCGTCGAACGGCTGACCATGACGACGCCGGACCACATCGTCTACGAATTGACCTACAGCGATCCGCAAGTGTTCGCCCAGCCGTGGACCGCCCGGCTCGATTGGACCCGCAACAACGAGTACGAGTTCTACGAATACGCCTGCCATGAAGGCAACGTGCAGGTCCGCAACTACATCACCGCGGACCGTGCCGGCCAACTCGACCGGGCGAGCGACGAGGAGCTAGCGGCCGAAGCCGGCGGCAGCCACTGACGACGCCTGGCCGCTCGTTCATCGCCGGAACGGTTGAGGACGAGCGGCCGCGCGGCGTTCCGCGGCGACGCGCGCCGTATCGCCAATCGAGCGGGGACAGGATCATGACCAAGGCAATTTCGTTTCGCACCGCCCTCGCCTGCGCGGCGATGGCCATTCCGGCAAGCGCATGGGCGCAGCACGACCACGGCGCGAGCTCGGCGCTGCTCGCGGAGCCGGTTCGCACCGAACAGGGGCTGATCCAGGGCGCGCCCGGCAAGGCCGAAGGCGTGACGGTGTTCAAGAACATCCCGTTCGCCGCCCCGCCGGTGGGCGACCTTCGCTTCGCCCAGCCGCAACCGCCCGCTGCATGGGACGGCGTGCGCGACGGAACGAGTTACGGCGACGTCTGCGTGCAGAACCCGGCCCCCCAGCGCTTCCCGCCCAACGCCGCGACCGACACCGAAAACTTCACCGGGATGAGCGAGGACTGCCTCAACCTCAATATCTGGACGCCCGCCACGGCGGCCGGCGAGAACCTCCCGGTCATGGTCTGGCTCTACGGCGGCGCCTACAACGAAGGCGGCGGCAACGCGCCGTTCAGCGAAGGCGACAACCTCGCCGCCAAGGGCGTGGTCATGGTCACGTTCAACTATCGCGTGGGCCCGTTCGGGTTCTTCTCGCATCCGGAGCTGACCGCCGAAGGCGGCGGCGCGGCCGGCAACCAGGCGCTCGGCGACGCGATTGCGGTGTTCAAGTGGCTCAAGGCCAACGTCGCGCAATTCGGCGGCGATCCGAACAACATCACCCTGTTCGGCGAAAGCGCCGGCGCGGCGATGAACGGCGGCCTCGTCGGCGCGGCCGGCGCGCGCGGCACGTTCGAGCGAGCCATCGCCCAGAGCGGCGCGTGGATGGGCCTCGGCATCGGCACGATGACGCCGAACCACGTTCCCGGCGCAACGCTGCCCCCGCCTTCAGACACGCCGGCGCCCGCGCCCGGACCGGGCGGTCCGGGAGGATTCGGCAACATGCCGCCGTCCGCCGAGCTGCGCGGCCTCGCCAATGCTCGCCAGATCGGGGCCGAGAGCCTCGCCGAACTGCGCGCCCTACCCGCCGAGGAGGTGCAGCAGAAGCTGCGCGGGCACGGCATGATCGTCGACGGCAAGATCATCACCGAGGATCTGTCGATCACCTTCGCCGAAGGACGGCAGAACCCGGTCGATATTCTGGTCGGCTCGAACCAAGACGAAGGCTCGTTCGCGGCCGGTCCGCCGACGACCGCCGAAGCATGGCGCAGCGGTGCCGCGCAGCGCTGGGGCGCGCAGGCCGAACTGGGCCTCGCCGCCTACCCCGCCTCCACCGATGCCGAAGCCCAGGCCCAGGCGGTGCAGCCGTTCACCGACACGCTGAGCTGGCACATGCGCCTGTTCGCCAAGGAGCAGGCGAAGATCGGCCGGCAATCGTGGCACTATTTCTTCACTCACGACCCGCTCTATGACGAAGGCCAGCGCGATCTCGGCGCGGCGCATACGGGCGAGATCCCCTATGTGTTCGACAACCTTGCCGCGCCGCGCACTTTCCCCGGCGGCAGTTCGGTCGAGCTGATGGCCGGCAACCCGCGCGAGGAAGCCTTCGCCGACCAGGTCTCGCAGTACTTCGTCAACTTCGCCCGGACCGGCAATCCCAACGGACCGGACCTGCCCGAATGGCCGGCGATGAAGGATCTCGGCCCGAACGAAACGATGATTCTCGATGCCGACGGCTCGGGCAAGGGGCCGTGGATCGGCGAAGCGAAAGACAAGCTCTACACGGCGACATTCGAGGCCCGCGTGGCCGAACCGCTGGGGATCGGAGGCGCAGGAGGCTGACGCAAGCGGGAGGAGCGATGAAGGGGGGAACGAAGGCGGGCCTCGGCCTGCGACTGGCGGGCGTGACCGCCGCCATGCTGGGCGGCGCGACGATCGCGCTGGCGCAAGGCGTTACCCCGGACTTCGCATCGCAGGTCGATCGGGGGCGTACCGCCTATGCACAGCATTGCGCGATGTGCCACGGCGAAGCTCTGGTCGACGGGCAGTTCGCTCCAGCGCTGAAAGGGCGCGCCTTCCTGCTCAAATGGGGCGACGGGCCGCTGTCGGAGTTGTTCGACTATACCCACCGCTCGATGCCGCCGGCCAATGCCGGCGGCCTGCCCGACGAGACTTACGCGGCGATCATGGCGCTGATCCTGAGCGAGAACGGCGCGGGCAATCCCGTGCCGCTCGCGGCAGATTCCACGCAACTGGCGCGCGTGAGTCTTCCCCCCCCGCCGCCGCCGCCCGCGCATGAGGAAGCGGGCGTTGGCGGCCTGTCTCCACGCCATGCGTTGCCGCCCGGCCCCGAGATCGCCGACCGTTTCGCCGGCTATACCCCGGTGACCCAGGCCATGCTGTCCGATCCTGCGCCGGAGAACTGGCTGAGCTGGCGGCGCGGCCATAACGGGCAAGGCTTTTCGCCGTTGAAGCAGATCGATACCGGAAACGTCGGCAAGCTGCGCATCGCCTGGGCGCAGGCGCTGCCGCCCGGCGTCAACATGAACGAACCGCTGGTGCGCGACGGCGTGCTCTACGTATTCGGCTATGGGGACAGCGTCCATGCCTTCGACGCGGCGACCGGCCGCTCGATCTGGACCTACCAGCGGCAGCTTCCGGAAGGCGTCCCGCTCAATTCGCGCAAGACGATCGCGCTGTGGGGCGACAAGCTCTACACCGCGACTTCGGACAACCACATGGTCGCGCTCGACGCGCGCACCGGGCGGCCGGTATGGGATGTGCGGCTCACCGACCGTCCGGGCCTGCGCATCCCCGGCGGGCCGCTCGCCGCCGAAGGCGTCATCATGCAGGGCTTCGCCGCGACCCGTACACCCGGCGGCGGGCTGATCGTGGCGGTCGACGCCGAGACGGGCGAGAAACTGTGGGAGTTCGAAACGCTGGCCAAGCCCGGCCAGCCCGGCGGCGACACCTGGAACGGTATTCCCGCCGAAGCCCGCAACGGCGGTTCGCAGTGGACCAGCGGCACCTACGACGCGGTCAACGGCCTTGCGCTGTGGGGCGTCGCGCAGACCTATGACACCGGCCCCCTGCGCGACGGCAAGCCGGGCATGAACAACGATGCGCTGTTCACCAACGCGACGCTCGCCTTCGTGCCGCGCACCGGCGAGCTCAAGTGGTATTACCAGCACGTCAGGAACGACCAGTACGACCTCGACTGGGTATTCGACCGCGTAATCGGCACGATCGACGTCGATGGCCAACCGCGACGGGTGGTCATCACCGGCGGCAAGGAAGGGTTATTCGACGCGCTCGACGCCGCCACCGGGAAATACATCAAGACCGTCGACATGGGCCTGCAAGACTTCGTCGAACGGATCGATCCCGTTACCGGAGACAAGATCCCGAAAGCCGAGAAACTGCCCGGCCGCGATCGCGGCGTGGTGTTCATGTGCCCGCACGGCGGCGGCGGGCGCAACTGGAGCCCGACCTCGTTCAATCCCGACACGCGCCTGCTGTTCGTCAACGCACGCGACATCTGCATGGACATCGTGCCGACCGACAGCGCCGGTTTCCTGACCACGGGCGTCAACATCCAGTACGCTCCCCGCCCCGGCAGCGACGGCAATTACGGCGTCCTGCAAGCGCTCGATATGGAAACGGGCAAAGTCGCGTGGGAAACGCGGCGGCGGCAGACGCCCGATATGGGCATTCTGACCACCGCCGGCGGCGTGCTGTTCACCGGCTGGATGGACCGGCAGTTCGTGGCCTACGATCAGGCGACCGGGCGCGAGCTGTGGAGCAGCGGCGTGACCGGCGTGCCCAATGCCTCGCCAATCACCTATTCGGTCGACGGTCGGCAATACGTCGCGATGGTGACCGGCCACGGCAACCCGCTCGCCTTCGGCGTCCCGGACATCATCCCGGAAACGCAGCTCCCGCCGGTCAACAGCTCGGCCATCTACGTCTTCGCGCTGCCGGATTGAGCCAAGCGCGGCGCAAAAAAGGCCGCCCGGTTTGGGGCGGCCTTCCTTTTCGCTCTGTCGCAAAGATCAGAACAGGCTTGGAATCGGGCACGGGTTGGGATCGCCGGGAAGGCAGATGCCCAAGGTGAACCCGATCAGCCGCCCGCAGATCACAATCCCCAGCCAGAGCGCCAGCGACGTCATGCCCGCCAGCCTGGCCCCGAGGGGCAGCGCCACGTCCTTGTCCCACTGGTCCTGCGACTTCTGGGTGACGAAGTGGAACACCGCCATGTTGAGCCCGGCGAGCACCAGCAGCCCCAGCTTTATCAGGAAAAACGGGTTGACCATGTAATAGCTGGCCTTGCTGACGAACAGCAGCGTGCCGGTGATCGCGGCGACGATGAACGCGATCCAGGTCCACGGCAGCATGTCCATGCTGAGCCGCGAGAACGCGATTCTGCTGGAAGTCAGTCCCACCAGCCGCAAGTCCACGACGGCGATCGTCGCAAGCACGGTGACCAGCGCGATCACATGGAGAGTTTCGAACGTCGGGAACATCCACGTCGATTCCGCGATCGTAATGCCGAGCGAGGAATATTCGATCGATTCCCAGATATTTGTTGGCTCAGGATACATCAAAACCCCCTTAGGCCGGCGCGTAAGCGATCCAGCGACCGCACAGCATGATCAGGCACCACACGACTACCAGGAAGACCGCTCCCGCTTTCGTGCCCCCCCGAACGGTCTCGCCAGTCGCGCCCTGCAAGCGCAAGCTGCGCGCGAAAACGATCGCCGTCAGGATGCCCACCACCAGCAAGCCCATCTTGATCCAGAAAATCGAGTTGAGCAGGTTGCGGACCGTATCGCCGAACAGCATGGCGACGCCCGAAACCGCCACCACGGCGAGCGACCACCACAGGACTTTGCTGTAGCGCCGCCCGACGTCGGCCAGGCTGGCATGCCCGATAAGGCCGAACGCCTGCATCGACATCATCATCACGGCAAGGAAAGTGCCGGCTATCGCCATGATGTGGACCATCTGCATGATGGGGATCGCGTAGAACCTGTTCACCACCCACATCGCGAGCGACGATTCCGACATGCCCATCGCGAAATCGTTGATCGGCATTCCGTACAGCCACTGCGTGAATGCGAACAGCGCGTCCGCCACCAGATCGATGCCGAACGCCCCTATCACGAGAACGACCACGGACACGATCACGGCGCTGGGCACGCCGTACTTGACGGCTGTGGCGACCTGCTCGTTGCCGAGCAACGTATGTGACGATTTCACTTCCCGGCTCTCCGATTCATCTTCCTCATCCATCGAAAACCTCTCCCATCCTGCCGCAATGGCCTGATCGCGCCGCCCGTGGTTCGGCGCGATGATCGAATGCCGACCCGCACCGGAATTGAGCGCCGCCCCAGATTGGCTCGACCATGCGGACGAAACGCCCGTCTGCCGAGTTAATTACCGTAACCGCGACAGTTACAGCCTGTTACGCCGGCGAAAAAAGCGCTTTGACGCCGCGCAATCCGCTAACCCGCAGCGCGCTCGCGTCAAGGTCTAGATTGATTCCGTCCCGAGACCGGGCCGCGCCGAGGACAATTTGTCGCAACGCCTACGAACGGGGCGCACGGCGCACGACATTGTCAGCGACAAAATGCGACAATGTACTGAATGCTTTCTGGCCGCCAAAGTGACAGGTCGAAATGGGAAAAGGGCTGCGGCAGTGGTTGCAAAAAATGCCGTGCGCCCTAGGACAGAATCAACTAGGCGCAGCGGTCCGCTTGGCGGGTGAACGCCGGAAAGATGCTAGTGAGGGGTTGTCGATGCGGGTGAAGGGAGGGTGCAGGCTCGCTGCAACGTTGCTTCTGGCTGTCAGCGGCGGCGCCATGGCGCAGAACGCGATCCCCGAAGGGGACTGGCGGACGATCGACCGCGACGCCGCCGCCACGCGCTATTCGCCGCTGGACGAGATCAACCGCAACAACGTGACCCAGTTGGAGCCGGCATGGGAATACGCGTTCCGCGGGTTCAACACCGCCGTTCCGCTGGTGGTCGACGGCACGATGTACTTCCCCGCCGGCAACCGGGTGGTCGCGCTCGATGCCGATAGCGGCGAGGAGAAGTGGGTCTACACGCTTCCCGACAGCGCCAACGGACAGCCGCGCAACGCCTCGACCAGGGGCGTAAGCTACTGGTCGGGAGATTCGGCCACTCCGGCGCGCCTGCTGGTGATGGCTTCCACGGCCATGCTCGCGCTCGACGCGGCGACCGGCCAGCCTTCCGCCGGCTTCGGTGAAGGCGGGATGATCGATGTCGGCATCGGCTATGGCGGAACGCCTACGATCGCCGAGGATGTGGCGATCATCGGCGCGGCGACGCTGGAGAACCAGCCCGGCGATCCGGGCAACACGCGCGCTTTCGACATCCGCACGGGCCGCAAGCTGTGGGAATTCAGCTCGGTCGCGCAGCCCGGCACCCCCGGCAACGAAACCTGGGGCAACGGCTGGAAGGGCCGTTCGGGCACCAACATGTGGGCCTTCTCCGCTCCGGTCGACCTCGACCAGGGCGTCGTCATCATCCCGCTCGGCTCGCCGGCTCCGAACTATTGGGGCGGACAGCGGCCCGGCGCCAACCTCTTCGGCAACTCGCTGGTGGCGATCGATTACAAGACCGGTGAGTACAAGTGGCACTTCCAGACGGTGCACCACGACATCTGGGATATTGACCAGCCGACCGCCGGAGCGCTGCTAGAGGTCAACGGGCGCCCGGTGATCGCCTCGATCAACAAAAGCAGCCTGTTCTTCGTGCTCGACCGCGAGACCGGCGAACCGCACCTGCCGGTGGAGGAGCGGCCCGTTCCGGCGGGCGACGTGCCGGGCGAATACTACCACCCGACCCAGCCGATGCCGGTCAATACCCCGCCGCTCAGCCGCGTGTCGTTGACGTACGACGACATCGTCGACGCCGAGGACACCACGCCCGAGCATGCCCAGGCTTGCCGCGTGATGTGGGACGAGGCCGGCGGCTATCTCAACTTCGGCATCTACACGCCGTTCTTCTACAAGGCGGCGGGCGCGCCGCCGCGTTCGACGATCCAGCTTCCCGGCGGCACCGGCGGCGTCAACTGGGGCGGCCCGGCGGCAGATCCGACCACCGGCATGGTCTATGTCAACGCGCAGGATACCTCGCTCGTCGGCTGGGTCGAGCGCAAGGAGAGCACGGAAAGCTACAGCTTCGACGCCAACAGCTCCGACCAACCCTACGATCGCGCCAGCGTCAACGGCAAGGGCCCGTTCTTCTCGTTCAGCGCCCCGCTTTCGGGGCAGTATGACGAGAACGGCCGCCCGCAGGGGCCGCAGGCGCCATGCTACAAGCCGCCGTGGGGCGAGCTGGTGGCGGTCGACGCCGCCACGGGCGAGATCGCCTGGTCGACGCCGCTCGGCGTGATGGACGAGTTGCCCGAGGGCAAGCGCCTGGTGGGCAATTCGGGCAGCGCCGGCCCGACGGTGACCGCCGGCGGGCTGGTATTCGTCGGAGCGACGAACGACCGGCGGTTCCGCGCCTTCGATGCGCAAACCGGCCAGCAGCTCTGGGAGACCACGCTGCGCGCCAATGCCAACGCCAACCCGATGACCTATCGCGGCAGCAGCGGCAAACAATACGTCGCCATCAATGCCGGTGGCACAATCCTGGCTTATTCGCTATCGCGATAGGGATTCCCATAGAGAGAGGTTAAGGGGATGAAAAAACTTTCCGTTCTGGCCGCCACGGCCGCCGCGTTCGTCATGGTCGGAAGCGCGCCGACGATCGCCCAGCAGACAGCGGCGCAGCAGCCGGAAACCATTGACGGGCACCCAAATCTCAACGGCATCTGGCAGTCGATGGGCACCGCCCATTGGAATCTGGAGCCGCACAGCGCCGGCCCGAGCATTGCCGGCCCGGTTGCTGACAGGGTGCTTGGCGCGATGGCCGCGGTTCCGGCGGGTCTCGGCGTCGTCGAAGGCGGCAAGATTCCCTACACGCCCGAGGCTCTCGAGCAACTCGAGCTCAACAAGAAGAATCTGGTCGCCTGGGACGCCGAAGCGGCCTGCTATCTGCCGGGCATCCCCCGCGCCACTTACGTGCCCTACCCGTTCCAGATCGTTCAGGGTGGCGGCGACGACATCCTGATGGTCTACGAGTACGCGACCGCCAATCGCGTGGTCGAGATGCGCGATGTGGAAATTCCGCCGATCGATACCTGGATGGGCACGTCGTACGGCCGCTGGGAAGGCGACACGCTTGTCGTCGTCACGCTGGCGCAGAGCCCCGGCGAATACAAGGCGCCGGGCGGCGAGATGGTGCAGAACGTCACCTGGCTCGACCGTGCCGGCAACTTCATCTCCAACACCACCACGGTGACCGAGCGTTTCACCAAGGTAAGCGACAACCATATCCAGTATAGCGCCACGATCGAGGATCCGGAACTTTACACGCAGCCCTGGACTATCTCGATGCCGCTGTACCGCCGCATGGAGCCGAACGCGCAACTGCTCGAGTTCCGTTGCGTGCCGTTCAGCGAAATGTTGCTATATGGGGACTTGCTGGAAGAAGACGCAGCGCCGGACGCTGCCGAGTAAGTTAAAGATAACAACGATATAGACCCGCACAAAGAATCAAGGAGTACAACGCCATGCAGACCAAGAAGTGGGCAGCGGCCGCGATCGGCGCCGTCCTGGCGGTTGGCGCCGCCGGCAGCGCCATCGCGCACCATTCGTTCGCCACGGAGTTCGACCGCAACAAGCCGATCCGTCTCCAGGGCAAGGTTGTGAAGTTCGAGTGGGTCAATCCGCATTCGTGGATCCACATCGACGCGGAAGTGAACGGCAGCATCCAGCGCTGGCGTGTCGAAGGCGGCGCGCCGAGCGCGCTGCTGCGTCGCGGCTGGAACCGGAACTCGCTGCCCGCCGGCACGGAGATCATCGTCGATGCGTTCCGCGCGCGCGACGGGGACACCCGCGCCAGCGCGGCGGAAATTCGCTTCCCTGGCGGTCGCGAACTATCGCTCGGCAACCCGACCACCGAAGCGGTGGCCGCTGCCGCAAGGCGCGCCGGCAACTAACGGCACAGACGCTTCCGCACGGACGGAAGGAAACAGGGGTCCGCGATCGGCAGATCGCGGACCCCTTCTCTTTGGCCGTGACCCCGCCCTCCCCGGCGCGCTGACGATCCCTGGTCTCGGAGCGGACTGAACGAACCCGATGGGGTCTGCCCCAAGACGGAGCGCCACGATCGAAAATGCGCTGCTACGTCGTTGCGCTTCATTAATTCCGGCCCTGCCGGTCCCCGCATAGCCAAATGCGCCAATCTGACGGCAGTGTTGCCGTGGAAGCACATCCTCACCGCAAGTTTTCCCTCCCCGATTGACAGGTGCTTTGGTGTTTTGGTAGCGCTACCTTTGACTTGAGGGGCAAAAGCTCCCGACTCGCTATGCAAATATTGGGGAGAGACTGCGATGAACAGGCCGAAAATTGCCACGACACTTGCCCGTTCGGCCTCAAGCCTCGCGCTTGCGACCTGTATTGTTAGCGCTACCGGCGCAATGGCGCAGGAAGCCGAGGATTCGAACGAGATCATCGTGACCGGCGTGCGCGCTTCTCTGGAGCGCGCAATGGACATCAAGCGCGAATCCAGCGGCGTCGTCGACGCCATTTCCGCCGAGGACATCGGCAAGTTTCCCGACACCAACCTTGCCGAATCGCTCCAGCGCGTTCCCGGCGTGTCGATCAACCGCGTGAACGGCGAAGGCTCGCAGGTCACCGTCCGCGGTTTCGGCCCGCAGTTCAATCTGGTGACCGTCAACGGCCGCCAGATCGCGACTTCATTCGTCAACGCCGCGGGCGGCGACCAGTCGGTCGACTTCGGCCGCGCCACGAGCCGTTCGTTCGATTTCAACAATCTCGCTTCCGAAGGCGTGCAGCGCCTCGAAGTCTACAAGACCGGCCGCGCGGCCATCCCTTCGGGCGGCATTGGCGCGGCGATCAACATCGTCACCCAGCGTCCGCTCGACACCGCCGGCGGCGGCCTGCGCGGAAGCATTGGCGCCAAGGCCCTCTACGACCTGAGCAACGACGACTTCCGCATCGATCCCGAGGTCTCCGGCGTGGTCACCTGGACCGACGACATGGACATGTTCGGCGTGTCACTGTTCGGCGCCTATCAGGAGCGCAAGAGCGCGGCCCCGAGTGCGACCTCGAACGACTGGAACGTTTCGCCGTTCTCGTCATTCCCAGGGCGCGGCCCCTCGACCGTCGTCAACGGCGCGCCGTCGGATCCCGAGACGCTGGTCGCTGTGCCCAACGACAGCCGCTACCACTATTCCGAAAGCGAGCGCGAACGCATCAACCTGTCGGGCACCATGCAGTTCCGCCCGATCGACACGCTGACTTTCACCGCTGACGCGCTGTTCGCCCGCAACGACATCGCCGAACAGCGGACCGACCAGGGCAACTGGTTCAACCGTCCATTCGACGAGATCACCTTCGATGATGCGACGGTGCCGACTGCGGTATATATCGAGGAAGGCGCTGGCTACGACACCAAGGACATCGGTTTCGAACAGCAGTACCGCGCCACCCGGACCGAACTCCAGTCCTACGGCCTCAACGCGGAGTGGGAGCTGGGATCGAGCTTCACCCTCACCCTCGATGGCAACCATTCCGTTTCCAACTCCACGCCGAACGCCGCCAATGGCGCCAGTTCGACACTGGTGAGCTTCGGCGCGCCGGTGGTGGACGCCCATGCAGTCGATTATTCGGGCAAGGTTCCCAACCAATCCTGGGTGTTCAACGACGGCACGTTCGCCGCCGGGCCGGACGAAGAGCTGGGCACCGAGGACGATGTCCAGCGCGGCAACGGCAACGGTGTGCTCGACATCGGCGATCTGGGTACGCAGGTGCAGCGCACCAATGCCGCCAGCCAGCGCCATCGCCTGAACCAGTTCAGCGCCAATCTGGGATGGGACTTCGGGGGCGGCAGCCGCTTCGATGTGGGCGGCAGCTACATCGATTCGAGCATGACCAGCGCCCGCATCCAGACGCAGCAGACGCTGGGCGACTGGGGTATCAACAACGTCGGCGACGTGGAGGCGATCGCCGGCGATCTGGTCGATCAGTTCTGCATGGCCTGCCAGTTCAACCACTACTCGATCACCGACGGCGACATCGCCTTCCGGGGCAATGCGGTCGATCTCTATCAGGCCTTCGCCTCGCACTACGAAGGGCTCGGCAATCCGATCGACGTGACCGGCAACGACTTCGACAAGGTCGGCGAGAAGATCTGGTCGACCTACGCCCAGTTCACCTGGAAGGGTGATCTGGCCGACCGTCCGGCGAGCCTCGTCGCCGGCGTGCGGTACGAGAACACCAAGGTGACCGCGAATTCCAACGTTGCGCAGCCGACCGTCATCGAATGGGATTCGGACAACGATTTCACCCGCGTGATCGGCAACAATGTCGTGACGATCACCCGCTCGGGCGAATACAATAATCTGCTCCCGGCGATCGACTTCCAGATCGAACCTGTCGAGGACGTCGTGGCGCGCGTATCGTATAGCAAGACTATCGCCCGCGCCGACTACGGTAACCTGTTTGCTTCGCAGTCGGCCGGGGCTCCCAACCGGCCGACTGCGCTCGGCGGCGTGACCGGCGGCAACCAAGGCAACCCGGACCTGCTGCCGCTGGTTTCCGACAACTTCGACGTCTCGCTCGAATGGTATTTCGACCGATCAAGCTATGTGTCGGCGGGCTTCTTTGCCAAGAAGGTCAAGAACTTCATCGGCGTGGGTCAGGAAACGCTGGAACTGTTCGGCCTGCGCGATCCGACCACCGGCGCTCCGGGCACCCGTTCGGCCGCCGCGATCGAGCAGATCGCCGATGCCGGGGCGGTCCTCAGCGACGTGAGCCTGTTCTCCTTCGTCGCCCTGATCGACGCCAACGACGGCGACGTCGCTGCCGCGCGGGCGGATTTCGAGGCGCAATTGACCGGCACGCCGGGCAACCGACAACTCAACCAGACATTCGTCGACAGCCTGCTGGCGGCGCGCGATGTCATTGCCGACGAGAACGATCCGTTCTTCCAGTTCAACGTATCGACGCCGATCAACAACGAGGAAGGCAACATCCACGGCTTCGAATTGCAGGGCCAGTACTTCCTCGGCGATACCGGCTTCGGCATCGCGGGGTCGTTCACCAAGGTCTATGGCGACGTGAACGTGGATATTCTGTCCGACCCCGGCACCAACGTCTACGCGCTGGTGGGTCTTGCCGACAGCTTCAACATCACCGGCATCTACGAAGCCGGCGGCCTGTCGGCGCGCGTCGCCTATAACTGGCGCGACAAGTTCCTGTCCGGCGTCAACCGCGGCGGCGGGCGCAGCCCGGTGTTCTTCGAGCCGTTCGGCACGCTGGACGCCAGCATCACTTACGACATCAACGACAGCTTCTCGGTGTCGCTGGAGGCGATCAACATCCTCAGCGAACCGATCCGTTCTTACGGCCGCGACGACAAGCAGGTCTGGTTCGCGCAAGAGCAGTCTCCGCGCGTGTTCCTCGGCGGACGCTACCGGTTCTGATCGACGGAACAGCCATGATATGAGGGAGAAAAGGCCGCTGTACGCAGCGGCCTTTTTTCTTCGGGCATTGAGCCCGGATGCGGCATCCCATAGCTTGCCGCAAAATGGAGGAGGATGCGGGCGCCCGGCCCCGGCAGCCATGACTCACGTCTTGCTCAACAATGTCGATCACCACGACTTGCGCGTCCTTCCCCTGGGCGAAGAGAGCTGCGTCAACCAGGTCATGGTATTCCCGAACGAGTTCGAGGCCCTGCAACGCGACTATCCGATCGTGTTCCGCAAGGATGCCGAGGGCGCCCTGCGCCCGATCGCGCTATTCGGCCTTGCAAGCGGCGAGAACCTGTTCCTCGGCAACGGCGGCGAATGGACCGCCCGCCATGTTCCCGCGCTGATCGAGCGCGGTCCCTTCACGATCGCCGCGCCCGACAGCGCCGAAGGCGAACCGATGATCCGCATCGATTTGGACCACCCTCGCGTGTCGCGTACCGAAGGCGAGCCGCTGTTCCTGCCGCACGGAGGAAACTCCCCCTTCCTGCTGCGCATGACCGACGTGTTGCGAGCTATCTACCTCGGCCATCATCTGCTCGATCCGTTGGTTGCCGCGCTCGATGCCGCCCGGTTGCTCCGCCCGGTCAATCTCGAAATACGGATCGATGACGGCGAAGCTTACGGAATATCGGATGTCCTGGTGATCGACCGCGAGCGGCTGTGCGCGCTGTCGGCCGATGAACTGGCCACCCTGCACGAAGGGGGCTTCCTGCAATCCGCCTTCCTCGCCGCCGCCTCGCTCGGCAATGTGCAACGTCTCGCCGATCTCAAACGCGCGCGGCGGGACGGATGACTGCCGCGCCAACCCCCGTGGACCGCCTCAGCGGCGTCGATCCGGACGCGGCGCCCTATGATGCGCTGCTTGCGGCCGGGGAGCCGGTGGTACTCGAAGGGCTGGCGAAGGATTGGCCGCTGGTGGCGCAGGGCCGCCTCGGACCTGCACGGACGGTGGACTACCTCAAGCGTTTCGCCGGTGATCGGCCTGTCGCGGCTTTCACCGGACCGCCGGAAATCGGCGGCCGGTTCCACTACAGCGCCGATCTCACCGGACTGAACTTCAGCGCCCGGCGGGTCGCTCTCGGGCAATTCCTCGACACCATCCTCGCCCATTCCGACGGCGAAGAAGCGCCTTCGTACTATGTCGGCTCAATCGATCTCGATCTGCATCTGCCGGGCCTGCGCGATGAAAACGATCTCGTGCTCGATCACCCGACATTCACGGCGAAGCCGCCGCTGGCAAGCATCTGGATCGGCAACCGCACCATCGCCCCCGCGCACTACGACATGTCCAACAATCTCGCCTGCTGCATGGTCGGCCGGCGACGCTTCATGCTTTTCCCGCCGGAGCAGATCGCCAATCTCTACCCCGGTCCGCTCGAACCGACGCCGGCCGGTCAGGTGGTGACGATGGTCGATCTTCGCGCACCCGATCTCGACCGTTACCCCCGCTTCGCGGACGCTATGGCGGCGGCGCGGGTGGCCGATCTGGAGCCGGGCGACGTGCTGTTCTACCCCGCGCTGTGGTGGCACGAGGTCGAAGCGCTCGATGCCTTCAACGTCATGATCAACTACTGGTGGAACCCCGTTCCCGCATGGATGGACACGCCGCAGAACACCCTGCTGCACGCGCTGATCAGCTTGCGCGACCGGCCGGAGAGCGAGAAGCGCGCATGGCGGGCGCTGTTCGATTTCTACGTATTTGGCAAACCGGAGCACGCCGCCCGACATCTGCCGGATCATGCGCAAGGCGCGCTCGCACCGCTCGACGAAGCCGGGGCGCGGCGGTTGCGCGCGCAGTTGCTGAACCGGCTCAACAGATAGGAAGGGGGAAAGCGAATTGGCCGAAGCAGCGGTAAAACGCGTGGTGATCGCGGGCGGCGGCACCGCGGGCTGGGTCGCGGCCGCCGCGCTGGGCAGCCAACTCGGCACGCTCGTCGAAATCACGCTGGTCGAATCCGAGCAGATCGGAACCATCGGCGTGGGCGAATCCACCGTCCCCACCGCGCACACATTCCACAACCTGATCGGCATCGAGGAGCGCGAGTTCCTGTGCGACAACAAGGCCGCCTTCAAGCTCGGCATAGCGTTCGAGAACTGGGCGCGTGAAGGCGACCGTTATCTCCACAGCTTCGGCGTGCTCGGCAATTCCACGTGGATGGCCGATTTCCACCATTACTGGCTCGACGCGAACGAACGCGGGCTTGCGGGCGACATCGGCGGCTATTGCGTGGAGTATCAGGCGGCCCTCGCCAATCGTTTCTCCAGCGATCCCCAGGCGAAGCTCAATCGGGCCTATCATCTTGACGCTTCGCTCTATGCCCGGTTCCTGCGCCGCCGGAGCGAAGCCGCGGGCGTGCGCCGCATCGAAGGAAGGATCGAACGAGTCGAGCAAAATGGCGAGACGGGGTTCGTGGAAGCGCTGGTGCTCGCATCGGGGGAGCGGATCGAGGGCGACCTGTTCGTCGATTGCACCGGCTTCCGCTCCGTTCTGCTCGGCGGCGCGCTTGGGATGGAGTTCGAGGACTGGTCGCACTGGCTGCCGACCGACACCGCCTATCCCGCGCAGACGCGCAGCGTCGGCCCCGCCGTGCCCTACACCCGCGCCATCGCGCACGCGGCGGGCTGGCAGTGGCGCATCCCGCTCCAGCATCGCGTCGGCAACGGCTATGTCTATTCGAGCGCCTTCATGTCCGACGACGAGGCCCAAACCGCCGCGCAGGCGAGCCTGGAAGGCGAAGTGCTGTTCCAGCCGGGCCGGATCCGCTTCAAGGCCGGGGCGCGGCGGCGGTCATGGGAAAAGAACGTCGTCGCGCTGGGGCTGTCGAGCAGCTTTATCGAGCCGCTCGAATCGACCAGCATCCACCTGATCCAGGCCAACGTAACTCGCCTGATGCAGAGCTTCCCGTTCGATGGTTTCAGCCCCGCCGCCATCGAGCGCTTCAATCAGCGCGCCGCCACGGAACTGCACAACGTGCGCGATTTTATCATTCTTCACTACCACCTGACCGAGCGCGAGGATTCGGAGTTCTGGCGCTATTGCCGCAACATGAGCGTTCCGGCTTCGCTCGCCGAACGGATCGCGCTGTTCGCTGAAAGCGCCCACGCCTGGCAGGGACAGGACGAGTTGTTCCGGGTCGATTCCTGGGTCCAGGTCATGCTCGGCCAACGCCTGCGCCCACGCAGCTGGCACAGGATCGCCCGACAGATCCCCGACGCCCAGCTGCGCGACGCGCTCGCCAGCCTGAAGGCCAATATCGACAAGACGGTGGCCGGCATGCCGGTCCACCAGGACTTCCTCGACCACTTGTGCGCCGGCTGACGCGGCGACCCGCGGCGCAATCTACAGGTCGACAAGCAGGCAATCGGGAGAAAAACCGCGTCTGAGAGATTGTCCCTATACGACCCACCGGGGAAGCGCCGCCAAGGGACGCCTGATTGCCTGAACGAATTATACATTCCGCGCGGTTTTTGCACCCGTTGCACGCAATGCTGCTGGCCTTTCCGGTGGCGCTGTTTTCCAGCGCGTTGATTTCGGACATCACCTACCTCAATACCGCAGTGGTCCAATGGAGCCATTTCTCCGCGTGGCTGATCGCCGGCGCGCTCCTGTTCGGCAGCGTAGTGCTGGTGTGGTCGCTCGTGCAGGTCTTCCAGGGCCGCGCATCCGGATTTCGCGGACGCGCGACGCTTTACCTGCTGGCGGTCGCGATCATGTGGCTGGCGGGCCTCGTCAATGCGTTTCAGCACAGCCGCGACGCGTGGAGTTCGGTCGGAGCAACCGGCCTGGTTCTGTCGATCGTCAGCACGCTCGCCGCGCTGGGCGCAGGATGGATCGGATATTCAGGCGGCCATGTGCGGGAGGCGGTCCGATGATCCGGTGTTTGACCGTCGCGCTGCTTGCCGGCGCTCTGGCGGCTTGCGGCGACGCAGAGACCGGGTTCGATCAGACCGGTCCCCAACCCGAACTGCCGAAGCCTGGCGAAACGCTCTTGCCGCCGATGAACATCGCGAGCCCCGCCGAATGGGACGGCGAGACGCCGGCCGTACCCGAAGGTTTCACGATCACGGCGCTCGCGACCGATCTCGCCATACCGCGCCAGATTCTCGTGCTGCCGAACGGCGACGTTCTGGTGGCCGAAGGTTCGGGCGGAGGTGCGCCGGCGATCCGGCCCAAAGACGTCATCGCCGGGATCATCAAGGCGCGGGGCAAGACCAAGGTGGAGGGCGGCGACCGCATCACGCTGCTGCGCGATGTCGACCGGGACGGCGTAGCCGAGGTGCGCTCGGTCCTGATCGAGGGGCTGGACGCACCCTATGGCCTGGCGCTCGTCGATAGCCGGCTCTACGTCGCCAACCAGGACGCCCTGCTCGAGTTTCCCTACGAGGAAGGGCAGACCCGAATTACGGCATCCGGCCGCGAAGTGACCAGACTGCCGTCGGAGCTCAATCACCACTGGACCAAGGCGCTGACGGCAAGCCCCGACGGTTCGATGCTCTATGTCGGCATCGGCTCCAACAGCAACATCACCGAGCGCGGCATGGAGGCCGAGATCGATCGCGCCATGGTGTGGGAGATCGATCGCGAGACCGGAGCCCACCGGCCCTATGCGACCGGGCTGCGCAATCCCACCGCGCTCGCCTTCCATCCGGAAACGGGCGCGCTGTGGGCGGCCGTGAACGAGCGCGACGAGCTGGGCCCCGAACTGGTCCCGGACTACATCACCTCCGTCCGCGAAGGCGGCTTCTACGGCTGGCCCTACAGCTACTGGGGCAGCAACGTGGATCCGCGCGTCCGGCCGCAAAAGCCCGAGCTCGTACGCACGGCCATTGCCCCCGACTACGCCGTCGGTTCGCATGTCGCGCCGTTGGGCCTTGCCTTCACCACCGGGCAGGGATTGTCGCCAGGCTTTGCCAATGGCGCTTTCGTCGGCATGCACGGAAGCTGGAACCGGCAGAGCCTGGCCGGCTACAAGGTCGTGTGGATACCGTTCGCGGGTGGACGCCCGGTCGGAGAACCGCAGGATTTCGTGACCGGCTTCCTCAAGGACGGCAAGGCGCGGGGCCGCCCCGTGGGCGTCGCGCTCGATCCGGTCAGCGGCGCGCTGCTGGTCGCGGACGACCTTTCGAACACTGTCTGGCGCGTAGCGCCGATCGCGCGAAACGGCCCACCTCCCACGCCGTCCGCTAGCGGCTGAGCGATGGGAGGGGACCGGATCGACCCGGTGTGGGCGCCCTATTGCGGGGCGGCGCCTTCTCCAGGCGATTTGCTGGCGCGATGGAACTTGGATCCCTTGCTGCTGGCGGTGCTGGCCGGCGCCGCTCTGGCCTGGCATCTGACGATCTATCGGCGAGGACAGGCCCCTCTCGCGTCGTTTCTCGGCGGCATGGCGGCGCTTGCCGTGCTGTTCGTGTCGCCGCTTTGCGCCATGACCTCGGCCCTGTTCGCCGCGCGCACCGTGCATCATGCGCTGCTCGTGGCGGTGGCCGCGCCGCTGCTGGCCTGGTCGCTTCCGGAACGGAGCCTGTGGCGAAAGCTGCCGATCGCCGTATGGACCGGGATCGGCGCGGCGGTGCTGTGGGCCTGGCACGTTCCCGCCCTCTATGCCACGGCGCTCTCGCATGACCCGATATACTGGCTGATGCAGGCGAGCCTGCTGGCGTCGGCGATCGCATTCTGGAGCGCGGTGCGCCAGTCCACCGCGCCGGCGGCCGTGGCGGCCCTGTTGGCCAACACGGTGCAGATGGGCCTGCTCGGCGCAATCCTGACCTTCGCCTCGACTGCGCTCTACGCGCCACATTTCCTGTCGACCGCGGCCTGGGGATACACACCGCTGGAGGACCAGCAGCTCGGCGGGCTCGTGATGTGGGCTCCGGCCGCGGCGTTGTATCTCTTCGCCGCGCTGTTGATTGTGGGGCGCTGGCTCGGTGAGGAAAGCCGGACGCCGGCCTGATGTTCGAGGCGCTGAGAGCCTGGGCCGCCCGCCACACGGAAGAAGATCGCTATTCGCCGGTCGGCATCGCGTTCCACTGGGTGATGGCCGCGCTGGTGCTGTTCCAGCTCGGCTGGGGGTACTATGCCGACTTCCTGATGCCGGGCGGCGACAAGCTTCGTGCCTATGAAGTCCATGCCGCCATCGGCCTCGCGATCCTGGTGCTCACCTTCTTCCGGGCCGCTTGGCGGATCGTGATTCCCGGCCCCGTCAATGACGCCGACCGGCTCGGGTGGCAGACGACGCTCGCGCGGATCACGCATGCCCTGTTCTATCTCTGCTTCGTCGCTCTCCCGGTCAGTGGCTGGATCATGTGGTCGGCGCTTGCCCCGCCAGGCCCTTTGTTCGTCGGCGGCCTGCTGCCCTGGCCGCAAGTCCCACTCGACAATCTGGACCTGGAAACACGCTACGCCGTGCTGGGCGCGGCGGAACGCGTCCATCACTGGCTTATCGTGCTGCTGCTCGTGCTGATTCCGGCACATGCAGGGGCGGCCCTGAAGCATCACTTCTGGGATCGTCACGACGTGCTGCGTGGAATGCTGCCGGAAGTGCCGGACTGGGATGACCCCCAGGAAGAGCGGCCGCATGAGCCGCGAGAGCCGCGACTTCGGACGGACTGAGCAACTGGCTGATCCGCAACATCACGTCGCCCGGATCGTTTCTGCGGCTCGAATCGCGCCAACGGTCGAGTTGAGCAGCGAGATAGCCGGCCGGCTGGGCCGCCAGCGGTGGGTTCGCGGGCCCGATACCTTCGCCGCGTTCGCCATGGCACGATGCGCACGAGGGCAGGCCGCGCGATGGTTCCCCGAAACGATAGATGAGCGCGGCCGCATCTTGCGAGGCGGCGGTCCGGAGCGGTTGCGGCGGTTCCAGCCCGGCATAATACGCGGCAACCGCGCGGCGCTCGGCTGGCTTCAGCTTGCCCGCGATATAGCTCATCTGCGGATCGTCCCGCCGCCCGTCGGCATAGGCGATCAGCTGCCGTTCGAGGTAGCCGGCGTCGATGCCCGCGAGACGCGCGACGCCAGCGCCGTCGCCTTCGCCGCGCAGGCCGTGGCACACGACGCAGGCAAATGTCGCGCCCGCGCCAGCGCCGCTCAGCGCGATCATTTCGCCGCTCGTCGCGAAGCTGTCCGCGGACTGCGTGCTGACCGGCGCGCAGGCGGCGAGCGCGAGTGCGCAGGCGAGGATGGGATAGCGAGCGGCGAGCGCCATGTCCTGCCGGGAACCTGCGCGCGCAGGTGTCGGTTCCCGAAGAGGCGCGCCTGTCGTCGCTGCATGGGGGACCGTTTGCCGCCATCGATCCGCACCCTCCTCCCGCTCGTGCTGGCGGCCGCGGCGTGCAAGCCGCCGCCCGATCAGGGCGCCGCCGTGCCGCTCGCCGACCCGGAACGCGGCAAGCTCGCCATCGAGCGTGTCGGATGCGGCGCCTGTCACACGATCGAAGGGATCGGCTGGCCGCAGGGCAAGGTCGGGCCCGCCCTGGCAGGAGTGCAGCAACGCGGCCTGATCGCCGGGCGGCTGCCCAACCGGCCCGACGTGCTCGCGGCGTTTGTCCGCAATGCGCCCGCGCTCATCCCCGACACCGCCATGCCAGCCATGCCCCTCACCGAACGCGAAGCGCGCGACGTTGCCGCGTACCTTTACGAGATCGGCGGCTAGCATGTTCGAAGGCTGGCCTCCGCCGATCCTCGACCCCGCCGGGCCCTACGCCGGGCCAATCGCGACGCTGTCTTGGGTCCTGCTCGCGATGGCCGCAGGGGTGCTGGCGCTGGTGCTTGCGGCGCTCTGGATCGCGCTGTTCGGCAGCGAGCGGGCGCGGGCCCGGGTGGGCGGCGTGAAAGTTATCTGGCTGGCCGGCGTGGCCTTGCCGGCGGTCGTGCTGAGCGCACTGCTGTTCTACGGTTTGGCGCTTACCAGCCATCTCTCCGACCGCATCGAAGGCAGCGAGATGCGGGTACGCATCACGGGCGAGATGTGGTGGTGGCGCGTGGCCTATCTGGACCAGGCCGGCGCAACGATGCTGGACGACGCCAACGAATTGCACATCCCCGCCGGCGAGCCGGTGGTGCTGGAGCTGGAATCGGCCGACGTGATCCACAGCTTCTGGGTGCCGCGCCTTTCGGGCAAGCTCGACATGATCCCCGGACGGCGCAATCTGATGCGCATCCAGGCCGACGAGCCTGGCGTCTATGGCGGCCAATGCGCCGAATATTGCGGCGGGCCGCACGCGCTGATGGGCTTCGTGGTCGTCGCCCATCCGCGCGCGGAGTTCGAACGGCTCATGCTGGCGCGGCTGGCAAGAACGCGCTTGGCCAGCGCTGTTCCTTCGCCGGACCAGGCGCGCGGCGCCGCGCTGTTCCAGTCGGCAGGATGCGCCGCCTGCCATCGCATCGCCGGAACCGCGGCCAACGGAACCGCCGGTCCCGATCTGACATTCATGGGCGCGCGGCAAACGGTCGGCGCGGGCATCCTGCCGAACAACGAGGGCACGCTGATGGGCTGGATCGCCAACAGCCAGGCGATCAAGCCGAACAACCGCATGCCCGCGTACGCGACGCTGCCGGCTGAGGATTTGCAGGCGCTGACGGCTTACCTCGAGGCCCAGCGGTGAAGTCGGAGACCGGCTTCGATCCGGCGCAGCTCGACCGCTTTCCGACCCGCGACGAGCGTCCGCCGGAAGAACTCGAGGAGTTGGAGCGCATCTGGTGTGCGCCACGCGGCTGGGAACTGCTGACCGCCGTCAACAACAACTATATCGGCGTGTTCTACGTCGGCGCGGCGTTCCTGTTCTTCGTGCTGGCAGGCGTGCTGGCGCTGGTCATGCGCGTGCAGTTGGCATTGCCGCTACAGGGCGTGCTGCCGCAGGAGACGTACAACCAGTTCTTCACGATGCACGGCACGCTGATGATGTTCCTGTTTGCCGTGCCGATGATGGAAGCGCTCGGCGTTCTGCTGCTGCCGCAGATGCTGGCGGCGCGCGACCTGCCGTTCCCGCGCCTCTCGGCCTATGCGTTCTGGGCCTACTTCGTCGGCGGACTGTGCTTCTTCGCCTCGCTGTTCTTCGGCCTCGCGCCCGACGGGGGATGGTTCATGTATCCCCCGTTCACCAGCCGCACCTGGTCGCCGGGCATCAACGCGGATTTCTGGTTGCTCGGGATTGGCTTCATCGAGATTTCCGCCATCGCTGGCGCGATCGAGATCCTTGTCGGCGTGCTCAAGACCCGTGCGCCGGGAATGACGCTCGCGCGCATGCCGCTGTTTGCCTGGGCCATGCTCGTCTTCGCCGGAATGATCGTCATCGCATTCCCGGCGGTCATCCTGGCGACCTTGCTGCTGGAGCTGGAGCGCGCCCTCAACTGGCCGTTCTTCGATGCGACACGCGGTGGCGATCCGATCCTGTGGCAGCACCTGTTCTGGTTCTTCGGTCATCCGGAGGTCTACATCATCTTTCTGCCGGCCGCCGGGCTGGTTTCGATGATGGTCGCGGCGCTCTCGCGTACCTCCCTGGTCGGCTACCAGCTCGTGGTGTTGGCCTTCCTGGCGACGGGTTTCATCAGCTTCGGCGTATGGGCGCACCACATGTTCACCACTGGCATGCCGACGCTGTCGATCGGCTTCTTCGCGGCGGCGAGCATGTCGGTCAGCATTCCGGCCGGCGTCCAGGTATTCAGCTGGATCGCCACGCTCGCCGTCGGCAAGCCGCGCTTCAATACGCCGACGCTGTTCGTGATCGGCGGGCTGGTGACGTTCGTCATCGGCGGCCTGACCGGCGTGATGGTGGCGATGGTGCCGTTCGACTGGCAGGTGCACGACACGCACTTCATCGTCGCCCACCTTCACTACGTGCTGATCGGCGGCGCGGTGTTCCCGGTCTTCGCCGCGCTCTACTACTGGACGCCGATGATGAGCCGGAGGGCGCTTTCGGAGCGCCTCGGCAAATGGGTGTTCTGGCTGATGTTCATCGGTATGCAGGTCACGTTCCTGCCGATGCACCTGACCGGCTTCATGGGCATGCCGCGCCGGGTCTACACCTACCTGCCGGGAATGGGGCTGGAGCCGACCAACCTGATCTCCACGGCCGGCGCATTCATGATCGGCGCGGGCGTGACGCTGTTCGTGTTCGACCTCGCTCGCAACTTCCGCTTCAGCGCCGAGGGTAACGCCGGCAACGTCTACGGCGGCGGCACGCTCGAATGGCTGCCAACCGGGCTTTATTCGACGCGCAGCATTCCCGTAGTACGCAGCCGCGAGCCGCTGTGGGACGATCCGGATCTTTCGCGCGACGTGGATGAGGGCCGCTATCTCCTTCCCGGCGCGCCGACCGGGCGCCGCGAGACAATCATCACCAGCCCCGTGCGCGCGGAGCCGCAATACCTGCAAATCATGCCCGGTCCGTCGATCTGGCCGTTCCTCGGCGCGGTTTTCACTGCTGGATTCTTCCTGCTGCTGACGGTCCAGGCCTACACGCCGGCGCTGGTCAGCGGTGCGCTCGCCGTACCCTCGATCATCCGCTGGCTGTGGGAAACCGACCGTCCGGTGGCCAAAGGCCGCGTCGACGTCGGCGGCGGCATCACGCTGCCGACTTACGCCACCGGCTCGGGCACGCACGGCTGGTGGGCGACCGTCATCCTGCTTGTGGTGGTCTTCATGATCTTCGCGATGGCCGTGTTCAGCTTCCTGTTCGTCTACGGCATCCACCCCGAATACTGGCGGGACTACGGCGCTGGCAGCCTCATGCCGGTTGTTGCGCTCTACGGGGCGGCCGCCGGTCTCGCACTCTTTGGGCGCTACCTGCTGCAACGCGAACGAAGCACGCACTGGAGCCCTGCAACGCAAGTCCTGTTCGCCGGCGGCGCCATTGCCGCCGCATGGATGCTGGATTTCCGGAGCTGGCAGGCGGCGGGGATCGAACCGGAGCTGCACACGCAGGGCGCGCTCGTGATGACGCTTCTGGCGCTACAGGGCATCCTGACCGCCATATCGGCGCTGATGGTCCTCTATCTCGCCGCCAGGAACGGCCGGAACATGCTGGTCAGGCCGCGCAGCGTCACGTTCGACGTGGTCGTGCTGTTCTTGCTCTACACCGCGGCCCAGGGTGCGGCCTGCGCCTTGCTGACGCGCCTTTTCCCGTGGGGGCCGTGAGTGCGGGCCTGGCTGCTTATCCTCGGCGGGCTGATCGTCTGGGCGGCGCATTTCGTGGCGATCTACGCCATCGGCAGCGTCTTTCCCGGTCAGGCTAACGCGCGCTGGCTGGTCCTTGCGGCGACTGTTGCCGCGATCGGCGGCAACCTTGCCATTTTGTGGCGCACCACCGGCCCTCGCGCCGATGCTCTCGATGGCTGGATATGCTCGATCGGCAGGATTGGCGCGGCCCTGTCGATCCTCGCCGTGGTCTGGCAGACCGCCCCCGCGGGCCTGCTCTGATCGCCACGGTCCTCAGACCATGGCCAGCACCGCTACTCCGATCGCGAACAACCCGATCACCACCGCGGAATCGATGCCCATCCTGAAAACGGTTCGATCCCGGTGTTCCAGCAGCCCAACCATGAACACCCCGATCAAGGCCGCGCCCAGCAGCGCCGAGAGCGTCTCGAAAGCGCCGAGTGTGTTCAGCACGGGCTCGCCATCGAAAATAGCGTCGCCGACCGGAATCAGCGACAGGTTCACGAAATTGGTGCCGAGGACCTGGCCGAACGCCATCTCCGGCCTGCACAGGCGCAGCGCGGCCAGGACCGTAACCAGTTCAGGCAAGGAGGTCGCGGTCCCGATCAGCCCGAAGCCGACCGCCGCGCTGGTCAGCCCCGCCTGTGTGGCGATCGCATCACCCGTCTGCGACAGCGCATAGCCGGCGGCAAAGATGAAACCTCCGTCCAGGACCACACGGCCCCACAGCGCGCCGATACGAAGATCGGACCCGGCCGCAATCTCCGCGTCCGCGTCGCAGCCCTCCTCCTCCACACTCCAGCGCGAGCGTTCGTCGTGTCTCGCTGCGAGCCAGAAGGAGAATACCGCCAATGCGCCGATCGCGACGCTGCCGATGCCGATGTCGCCGATGCCGACGAGCGGCGCGTCCCCGGCGGTGATGACGAAGGCGATGACGATCAGCACGATCATGCACAGCGCCGCCATCATCATGGTGGAAGGTTGCGCGACGATGGAGGTCACCGCTTTGCGGCCGACCACCGCGTCCGCCACCGCCAGAAGAACAACGTTGATCGCAGCGGAGCCCAAGAGGTTGTTCACGCCCAGCGCGGGATTGCCGATCGCGGAGGCGGTGATGGTATTGGCAAGTTCCGGGAGCGAGGTGATCCCGCCGAGCAGCAGCATCCCGACGAAAGCATGATCGAGCCCCTGCTTCACCGCGATCGCATCCAGATGCCGCGTGAGCCGGACGCCGAACACCCAGATCACCGCCGCCGCCGCCGCGAAGATCAGCGCGTTGGCCCAGATCGGATGGGAGGCGGCATCTGATAGCGGCACGCACAGCCAACGATGGCAATGAGCAGCCTGTTCCGGATGCTCGCGTCGGCAAGGGATGCCAGCGGTTTCTCATGCGCATGGCCTCATGCGCATGGCGTGGCGCGGCGCCGTTGCCAGGAAGCGTCAGCTTGACGGCAAGTTGGCTTCCGTATCCGGGTTTCGCGCCTTTACGCGGGGTCCTTGTCTATCAGGGCCACTTCAAACAGCCGCTTCAGCCGCTCTTCGAGATCGCAGTCGCGCTGGCACAAAGGCTCCACAGTCAATACAGTGCGCAGAATGGTCATGCCGAGCCAAACGGCCATGGAAAGACTCGCGCGCACCTCGGGTTGTTCGCCATCGAGCCTTCCGGCCAACGGCTTGAGGACGTCGCCTTTGAGCGTTTCGCGAACGATCTGCGAGGCAACCGGCGATGAAGCCGAACGCAGGATGATCAGCAGTCGCTCGAGGTGCTCGGTTCCTTCCTGTCCTTCTTCAAAGAACAGGCTAGCCAGGAACGCGGGGATTTCGGCGTCGGCCATGCCGGACGGCAGAATATCTTCCTTGTCGCCCATTCCCAGAACGTTGCGAAACAGCTCTTCCTTGTTGCCGAAATACCTGCTCACCAAAGCAACGTCGACGCGGGCATCGCCGGCGATGTCGCGCAGGCCAACGCTTTCATAGCTCTCTTGCAGGAAACGTCCTCGCGCTGCCTCGAGGATCGCCTGGCTGGTGGTGGCGGCCGATTTGGGCCGCGGCGTGGTGCAGGATCTGGCCATCTTACGGTTGAGCCTAGAGCATCGGACATTTCGGTCAACATATGTCAACGGGTGTTGACTCGCGATTAATGCGAGCTTAGCCGCGTGTCATCACCTGTTGACGCTGCAATGCAGCATATGGCCACTATCCAAGGATCGCTCATGAGCCGGAAGCTGTTCGCGGTACTTGCCGCCGTTGTGCTGGCAAGTTGCTCCGGCGCCGAATCGGAAACTCCGACGGCTGCGGGTCCGCCGGTCACGGTAGCGCAGCCGCTGGTGCGGGAGGTGCGCGACTGGGACGACTATGTCGGCCGCTTTGAAGCGGTGCAGAGCGTCGAGGTCCGCCCCCGCGTCACCGGTTATCTGCAACGGGTGCACTTCACCGATGGCCAGTATGTGCGCGCTGGCCAGCCGCTGTTCACCATCGATGCGCGGCCCTCGGAAGCAGCGCTGGCCCAAGCGAGAGCGCAGTTGGCCAGGGCCGAGGCCATGCTGGCCAACGCCCGCACGGAACTGGCGCGTTCGGAAGCGCTCGCTGCCTCACAGGCGGCGAGCCAGGAAGAAGTGGAGCAACGGCAGGCCGCCGTGCGGGTCGGCACCGCCGAAGTGAACGCCGCGCGCGCCAATGTTCGCGCGCAACAGCTCGATGTCGGCTTCACGACGGTGCGCGCGCCGATTTCCGGGCGCATCTCGGAACGGCTGGTCGACGCCGGCAACAGCGTGATCGGCGATCAGACGGTGCTGACGCGGATCGTATCGGTAAGCCCGATCCACTTCACCTTTGAAGGTTCCGAAGCGCTGCTCCTCAAATACCAGCGCGAGAACATCGGCGGCGCGGGTTCCGAAGTCCGCGTCAAGCTACAGGACGAGGACAGCTACGTTCACGCAGGGCGGATCGACTTCATCGATCCCGCCATCAACCCCGGTGCGGGAACGGTGCGCGCGCGGGCCGTGCTCGCCAATGCCGACGGGTTCCTGAAGCCGGGGATGGTCGGCAGTCTGCAACTCGCGGGGTCGGGTTCGTACCGCGCCCTTCTGGTGCCCGATGTCGCGATCATCACCGATGCAGCGCGCCGTCTGGTCTACGTGGTCGACGGCGAAGGCGCGGTTGCCGCGCGCGCAGTCGAACTCGGCCCGCTCGTCGGTGATCTGCGCGTGATCCGGAGCGGGATCGAGGCCGATGACAAGGTCATCATCAGCGGCATTCAGCGCGCCCAGCCGGGCCAGAAGGTCACGCCCCAGGCAGGCAAGATCGAACCCGCCGCCGTCACCGACGCTACCCGTGTCGATCGCGCGCCCAAGGCTTCGGCCGCGGAAATCGTCGGATCGGGAAGCTAGACGATGAACTTCTCGCGCTTCTTCATCGATCGCCCGATATTCGCCGCGGTCATCGCGATCTTCATCACGCTGATCGGAGCTTTCGCGTTCCCGCGCCTCGCGTTGTCGCAATATCCGGAGATCGCCCCGCCCACGATCGTGATCCAGGCGCCCTATGCCGGCGCCTCCGCCGAAGTGATCGCCGAAACAGTCGCCGCGCCGTTGGAACAGGAAATCAACGGCGTCGAGAACATGCTCTATATCCAGAGCTCGGCGACGCAGGGCCTGGCGCAGATCACGGTCACCTTCCAGCCCGGCACCGATCTCGATGCCGCGCAAGTGCTGGTGCAGAACCGCGTCCGGCTGGCGGAGCCGCGCCTGCCCGAACAGGTCCGGCAGGTCGGCGTCACGGTAAACAAGCAGTCCACCGGCTTCCTGCTCATCGCGACACTGACCGCGCAGGAAGGCTCGGGCCTCGATATCGACTACGTCGGCAACTATGCGCAGACCGTGGTCCGCGACCGGCTGCTGCGGCTGGAAGGCGTCGGCGGCGTCAGCGTGTTCGGCGGCGGCAGCTATTCGATGCGCGTGTGGATCGACCCCGATCGCGCGGCCGGCCGGGATCTGACGTCGGCGGAAATCGTGGCCGCGCTGCGCGCGCAGAACGTGCAGGTCGCCGGTGGCTCGCTGGGTCAGGCGCCCGCCGATAGCGGAAACCCCGCCTTCGAGGTGCCGGTGGACGTTCAAGGACGCCTCGGCACGGCGGAACAGTTTGCCGATGTCGTCCTGAAGTCCGATCCCCAGACAGGCTCCATCACCCGTCTGCGGGATGTGGCGCGCGTCGAACTGGGCAACCAGGACTACGGAATTCGCGCGTTCTACAACGGCGACCGCAGCGTCGCGCTGGCCATCATCCAGCAGCCCGGCGCAAACGCGCTGAATGCCGCGACGCTTGTCGAGGACGAACTGGAAGCCATGGCGGCCGAGTTCCCGGCCGGACTGACTTACGCGACGCCCTACAACCCGACGGAATTCGTCGCCGCCTCGGTGAGCGCGGTGCAAACGACCCTGCTCGAAGCCGTGGCGCTGGTGATCCTCGTGATCATGGTGTTCCTCCAGACGTGGCGCGCGGCGATCATTCCGATCATCGCCATCCCCATTTCGCTTGTCGGCACCTTCGCGGTTCAGCTGGCGCTGGGCTTTTCGATCAACTCGCTGTCGCTGTTCGCCCTCGTTCTTGCGGTGGGGATCGTCGTCGACGACGCAATCGTCGTTGTCGAAGCAGTGGAGAAGCACGTGCGCGAGGGTCTCAGCCCGCGCGAGGCGGCCCATCGCACGATGCAGGAGGTTTCCGGCGCGCTGATCGCGATCGGCCTGGTGCTGATCTCGGTGTTCGTGCCGACCGCCCTGACCCCTGGCATCCCCGGCATCTTCTACCGTGAGTTCGCGGTCACGATTGCCGCCGCTGCGGCAATATCCTTGCTCGTCTCGCTCACCCTTTCCCCCGCCCTCGCCGCGCTCCTGCTCCAGCCGCACGAACCCAATCACGTCGACGAAGGGCATCGGTGGCTGCGCCCGCTGCGGGTGGGCGCCGACAAGTTCAACCGGGGCTTCGAGTGGCTGTCCGACAGGTACGGCCGGTTCACCGCGCGTACGGTGCGCAAGACCACGATCATGCTGGTTGTCTATGCCGGCCTTCTGGCGCTGACCGGATGGCGGCTGACCGATACGCCGACCGGCTTCATCCCGGAACAGGACCAGGGCATCCTTATCGGCGTGGTGCAGATGCCGCCGGGCGCCTCGCTCGATCGCACGAACGATGTGCTCGACCAGGTCTACGAGGCCGCGATCGCGCAGGAAGGCGTCGAATCCGTCATCTACCTCGCCGGACTCGACGGAACGACGCAGGCGACCTCGTCGAACGCGGGCACGATCTTCATGCGGCTGGCCGACTGGTCCGATCGCGGCAAGGAAGCGAGCGCCGAGGCATTGGCCGGCCTGCTGAGCGGCAAGTTCGCCGGGATGACCGACAAGGGCAACATCTTCATGGTTTCGCCCCCCACCGTCAGCGGTCTCGGCAACGGCAGCGGCTTCGTGATGATGGTGCAGGACCAGTCGGGCGCCGGTTATCGCGGTCTCGAAGCGACGGCAGGCCCGCTGATGGGCGCGGCCGCGCAGCAGCCCGACACGCTCAACCAGGTCTACACTACCTTCAACACCGGCACGCCGCGCATCCGCGCGGAGATCGACCGCGACCGCGCACAGTTGCTCGGCGTGCAGCCGGGGCAGGTCTACGACACGCTCGGCACCTATCTCGCGTCGACCTATGTCAACGACTTCAACCTCGCGGGCCGCACCTATCGCGTGACGGCGCAGGCCGAGGACTACGCGCGCGACGATGCAACGGACCTTGGCCGGCTTCAGGTCCGGTCTTCGAGCGGGGCCATGGTGCCGCTGTCGTCGGTCGCCACGTTGAGCGACGATTCCGGCCCCGCGCGCGTCATCCGCTACAACCTGTTTCCGGCCTACGAGATGCAGGGCCAGGCTGCGCCGGGCGTGTCTTCCGGACAAGCGCTGGAAGCGATGGAACGCGTTGCGGCGGAGGCCTTGCCCACCGGATTCGGCTATGAGTGGACAGGCCTTGCCTATCAGGAGAAAGCGGCGGGAAGCAGTTCCGCGCTCGTCTTCGCGATGGCGGTCGTATTCGTGTTCCTGGTGCTCGCTGCCCAGTACGAATCGGTCACCCTGCCGCTGGCGGTTATCCTGATCGTGCCGATGTGCATTCTCGCGGCGCTCATCGGCGTGAATATCCGGGGCATGGACAACAACATCCTTACCCAAGTGGGGCTGGTGGTGCTGATCGCGCTGGCGGCCAAGAACGCCATCCTGATCGTCGAGTTCGCCAAGCAGCGCGAAGATGGGGGCATGGGCCGTATCCAGGCCGCCGTGGCCGCGGCGCGCGCCCGCCTCCGACCGATCCTGATGACCAGTTTCGCATTCATCTTCGGCGTGCTTCCGCTGGCTATCGCCACCGGGCCGGGCGCGGAAATGCGCCAGTCGATCGGCACGGCCGTGGTCTTCGGCATGCTGGGCGTGACCATGTTCGGGCTGATCTTCACCCCGGTGTTCTACGCCGTCACCCGCTCCTTCGGGCGCGGGCGCAGGTATCGCCGGCTGAAGGCGCAGCGCGTGGCGCGAAGCCTGCCCGGCGCATCCGCGGGAGCTTTGGCATGAAGCGCGCGATTACCGCCATGATGGCCGCCACGGCGCTGAGCGCCTGCGCCACCGTCGGGCCGGACTACGAACCCGCGCTTCCCGGCGCGAGCACACAGGCAGAGCTTCACGCTCCCCAGGGCGATGCAGCTTTCACGCCCGATCTCCCACCCGCCGAATGGTGGTCGCTATACCGCGACGCCCGCCTCGACGGCTTGATCGCCGATGCGCTGGCGGCGAATGCCGACCTGCGGGTCGCGGCCGCCAATCTGGCGCAGGCGCGCGCGGCGCTGCGCGAAACGCGCGCCGGCCAGTCGATCAGCACGAACGTCTCCGCTTCGGGCAGGTATGGCCGCGAATCCGGTGCGGCACAGGGCATGACCACGGCGCTTCCGGAAGGCGAGATTTACGATGCCGGGATCGACATCGGCTATCAGGTCGACCTGTTCGGCCGCATCAGGCGCGCGGTGGAAGCCGGGCGCGCCGACGTCGAGGCCGTACAGGCCGCATACGACCTTGCGCGGATCACGGTGGTTGCCGAAACCGTGCGGGCCTACGGCGACGTCTGCACCGGCGGGCGCCAGTTGGCGGTCGCCCGCAACAGCGTCGCGATTCAGGAGCAGACCTTCGACCTTACGCGGCGCTTGCTGGAAGGCGGGCGGGCCACGGCGTTGCAGACCAGCCAGGCCGGGGCGTTGCTCGACCAGACCCGAGCCGAAATCCCGCTGCTCGAAGCACAGCAGCAGATCGCGCTCTATCGCCTGGCGGTGCTGACTGGCCGCCCCCCCGCCGATTTTCCGCGCGATGTGGCGGAATGCAGCGAGCCGCCGCGGCTGGACACGCCGATCCCGGTGGGAGACGGCGCCGCGCTGCTTGCGCGCCGGCCGGACGTGCGGGCAGCCGAACGGCGTCTCGCCGCCGCCACTGCGCGCGTCGGAGTGGCGGCGGCGGAGCTCTATCCCAGCATTTCGATCGGTGGGTCGCTCGGCACGACCGCGGGTTCGCTCGGCGATCTGGGATCCGGCTCGGCCCTTCGGTTCGGCATCGGCCCGCTGATCTCGTGGAGCTTTCCCAATATCTCCGTGGCGCGGGCGCGTATCGCGCAAGCCGAAGCCGGACAGCAGGCCGCGCTCGCCGCGTTCGACGGGGCATGGCTGGGCGCATTGCAGGATACCGAAAGCGCGCTGACGCTTTATGCCCGCGGGCTGGACCGGACCCGCGCCTTGCAGAACGGAGTGGAGCAGGCGCGGGAAGCCGCCCGTATCGCGCGGTTGAGGTATGAGGGCGGACGGGAGAACTTCCAGCTCGTGCTGGACGTGGAGCGCCAGCTCGCTGCTGCGGAGGCGCTTCTGGCCCAATCCGAGGCGCAGCAATCGAACAATCTGGTTTCGCTGTTCCTCGCGCTGGGTGGCGGGTGGGAGGCGTTCTAGCCGTTTGGCCCCGCAGTTCGATGGCGGAACTCGCCGGGTGGCTTATCGATCGCGCATGGTCGGCGGCGCGACGGTGAGGATCACACGCGCACAGCGAATGATCCTGGGCAAACCATTGTCCGTCACCGCGAGTATGACATGAGCCGTCCCATGCCCTTGGCACGGGAAAGGCGTGCATCCAGCGTTCCCGACCCCCTCACCCGACGAGGCCGCACACCACAGCGCGAAGCTGCACTGTTCGTCATCCTCCCAGACTTTCCTTTACCGCCTTCTGGCTGATCGCCTGCACGTTGGGCATGCTGCCCGTGGACATGATCCGCTGGATCATTCCGACGAATACAAGATTGTTGGAGGGATCGGCCCAGAACCACGTACCGGCGGCTCCATCCCACAGATAGCTGCCCTTGCCCATATCGACGCCGGCTGCTTCAGGATCGGTCACAACCACCCCGTTATAACCGAACTGATAGCCGGGCCTGATCTGCTGCATGCCGATGCCGAACTTCCCGTTCACCAACGCGGGCGGCAGGTGGTCGGTCATGATGACCTTGGCGGAACCGGGCTTGAGCACGCGAACACCGTCGAGTGCGCCGTCTTCGAGCAGCATCTGCGCGAAACGGGCGTAGTCTCCGGCGGTAGTGACGAGGCCGCCCCCTGCGGATGCAAAGCCCGGTTCTTCCTCGTATGCCGAACCGAACATCCCGCCATCGAGCCTGGCAAGCGCGCCATCCTGCCAGCCATAAAGCGCAGCGAAGCGCGCGCGCTTGGCGGCCGGCACGGTGAAGCCGGTATCCACCATTCGCAGCGGGACGAAGATCCGTTCCGCCATGAACTGCTGCACCGTCTGGCCGGTGATGCGCTCTATGATCGCACCCTGCACGTCCATCGCCACGCTGTATTGCCACTGTGTGCCGGGCTCATAGGCCAGCGGCAAGGCGGCGAGCCTGCTCAGGAAACCATCCAGGGAATCGGCGCCGCCGGGACTGTTCGCCCGATAGAGATCGTCCACATAGCCCGGCATGAAACCGTAGCTGAAACCCGCGGTGTGAGTCATCAACTGGCCCATGGTGGGCGGCGCAGCGGGCGCTTCCAGGATCGGCTTGCCGTCCGCATCCATCCCCTTGAACACTTGCAGGTCGGCCAGTTCGGGCAGGAACCTGGCGATCGGGTCCGACGGCCGCCACTTGCCTTCGTCATGCAGCACCATCATCGCCACGGCCGTGACCGGCTTGGTCATGGAAAAGGCGCGGAAGATCGTATCCATCTCCATCGGCGCGCCGCTTTCCATGTCGCGCTTGCCGATTGCCGAGGCGTGGACGGTCTTCCCGTCCTTGACCACGATGCTGACCACGCCGGAAAGTTGCCCCTGCTCGACCAGCGGTTCGAGCGCCGCATCGACGGCCGGCCATGTCTGAGCCTGCAAGGGCGCAGTCAGCACCATGATCGCGGCGGCAGCGAGGTATCGGATAGCGCGCAATTTTCTCACTCCCGTATAGATGGGTTCAGGATTCCGGAGGTGGGCCGAACATCGGCTGCGCCGCCAGCGGCTTCCCGCCGGCGATGAGGGCGTCGGCGCCTTCGGGATAGATTCGCGATAGCCGCGCGTAAGAGCCGAACTCCATCACCGCCTTGCCTTCGTCCGTGAGCGCCGGCCATGCCGCCGCACCGGCTGGAGAGCCGGTCTTCACGAAATCGACCACCGCGCCCGAAAACTGCGCCACCACGCGCCGGTCGACATCGGTGAAGTCACGCCCCGGCGAAAGATGCAGCGTGTCGAACATGTACGGCAACTCCGACGAATGGAACGCGCCGTATTGTTCCGCATCGGGGCCCGGTTCGACGTGGCTGAACAGGTAGGCATAGACCGGACTGCGAATGCCGGTCGCGGCAAGCCAATCGACGATCGGCGCCATCTGCCCGCGCGCCGCGGCTTCGCGGGTGGCGGAATCCGATGCCTCCACGTCTGTCCGACCGGAATAGTGGCGCAGGAACGCCTCGGCCTGCTCGCCATATCGCTCGCGCGCCTCCATGCGCCATTCGGCGGAGGTGAGGCGCCGGGTGGGGGCGAACAGATCGTTCAGCGTATATCCCGTCATTATGGGTACGTCGCTGGCCAGCGGCCGCGGCCCGGAGGCAGCCGGAATCACCCTGCCGTCGGCGATAGGCGCGCCCGAGCCGCCCGGCCCCGGCGGTGTCTTCAACCGATCCAGCGGCAGCGCGCGCGCCTCGGCGATCGAGGCGACGCCCCAACCGTCCACCAGCGCCTTGCCGCTGCGCTCGGCGGCTTCCAGCGGCGGATAGGAACCCATTCCGGGCGCGCTTTGCACGATGGCTGCGCGGAACAGGCCGCTGGCCAGCGGCGACGCCAGCAACGCCAGGACCGACCCGCCACCGGCCGACTGTCCGGAAATGGTGACTTTCGCGGGATCGCCGCCGAACGCCGCAATGTTGCGCTGGACCCAGCGCAGCGCTTCGATCTGGTCCTGAATGGCGTAGTTGCCCGAAGCGCCGCCCTGCTCCGCGCTAAGCTCGGGATGGGCCATGAAGCCCAGCGCGCCGAGGCGATAGTTGATGGTCACCACGACCAGGCCCTGCCGCGCGAGGTTGGCGCCGTTGTAGATCGGCACCGTGCCCGAACCCGAGGTGTACCCGCCGCCGTGGATATAGACGAGCACGGGAAGGCCGCCCTGCGCTTCTGCACCCTCCGGAACGCGCGGAGTCCACACGTTTGCGACCAGGCAATCCTCCGACACGCCCGGTTCTGCGGGCGTGATGTATTCCACCGTCCACATCATGAAGCCGCCAGGGGTCAGTTCCTGCGGGCAACTGGCGGGCATCCGATCGGCGGGCCGCACGGTGTCGCCCCAAGGGGCTGGCGGAACGGGCGGCGCCCAGCGGAGATCGCCCACCGGCGCGGATGCATAGTGGATGCCCCAGAATACCGAGACATCCTCGCCGTCTGGCGCGCCCGACACGCGCCCTTCGGCAAGGGCTACAGTTTGCGCGTGCGCCGCCGGCGCGATCTGTAGCGCGGCCAGCGCCCACAAGAACCGCTTGCGCCAACCTTTGTGGCCATATTCTCTCATTGCAACGCCCCTTCCTTCAGCTGCCGCACCGCATGGTCCGCCGCGCGGGCGGTAAGGGCCATGAAGGTGAGCGAGGGATTCACACACGAAGCCGAAGCCATCTGCGCGCCATCGGTGACGAACAGGTTGGGCGCGTCATGCGCCTGGCTCCACTTGTTGAGCACCGAGCTACCTGGATCGACGCCCATCCGCGCCCCGCCGACTTCATGTATGGCGTCGCCCGGAACGTGCTCGCCGCGCATGCTCATGACATTGCTGGCGCCGGACCTGCGCAGCATTTCTTCCCCCTGCGCGCGCGCATCGTCCATCATCCGCAGTTCGTTGTCGCGGAACGTCACATCGAACTTCATCAGCGGTACGCCGAAGCGATCGACCTTGTCCGGGTGCAGCGAGACGCGGTTGTCGCGGTATGGCAGGCATTCGCCGAACGCGACCATCATCATCCGCCACCCGTCGTACTTGCGCATGCCGTGCTTCATCGAAGCCCCAAAGCCTTGCGGAGCCGCCGGCTGACGCGTTGCCGCACCCTGATAGCCATACCCGCGCCTGAACCCCAGCCCATCGTCCTGTCCAAGATTGCGGAACCGCGGGATGTAGACTGCGCCGGGACGGCGGCCGTATTCGATGTAGTCCGTCATCCCCGGCAGGTCGCCCATCACGATCACGCGGAAGATGTGATCCATCACATAGCGGCCCAGCGTGCCGCTGCTGTCGAAATGGCTTCGCCCGGTGTCGGGATCGCGCGAATTCATGAGGATCTGGGTCGATCCCATCGCAGAGGCGCACAGGAACACCACGCCCGCGCCGATCACCTCCTCCTGCCCGGTCTTGGTATCGACCACGCGGACGCCGGTGACGCGGCGGGTCTGCTTGTCGTATTCGAGGCTCTTGGCCACGGCGTCGGCCTTGACCGTCAGGAGCCCGGTGGCGCGCGCGGCGGGCAAGGTTACCGCCTGGGTGGAAAAATAGGCCCCGAACGAACAGCCCCGGCTGCACTGGTTGCGCATCTGACACTTCGTCCGGCCCTGTTCGGGCTTGTCTTCCGTCATGTTGGCGATGCGCGCGTTGATCAGCTTGCGGCCGGGAAACTCCGTCTCCAACCGTTCCTTCATCCATTTTTCCGCGACGTTCATCGGGATCGGCGGCTGGAACTCGCTGTCGGGCAAATAAGGCAGGTTCTCGCGCGAGCCGGAGATGCCGGCGAACTTCTCGACATGGCTGTACCAGGGCGCGATGTCGTCGTAGCCGATCGGCCAGGCGCCATCGATGCCCTCGCGCCGATTGGCGTCGAAGTCGTCGGGGCTCCAGCGGAACGTCCAGCGCCCCCAGATCAACGACTTGCCGCCGAACGCCGCGGGACGGATCCAGTAGAATTTCTCCCCTTCGTCGTAGGCATAGGGGTTGAGCCGGTCGTTGTTGTAGAAGCCGACGTTGGCCGGTTCGGGATAACCGTTGCGGGTGATGAAATAGTCGCTGTCCACCAGCGGGCGCGGCATCGAATTGCGCGCCGGGATCTCGTAGGCCGCCCGGCTTTCATAGGGATAGTCGCGCCGATGCTCGACCATGAAGCCGCGGTCCAGCATCAAGACCCGCAACCCCTTCTCCGTCAGTTCCTTCGCTGCGAACCCGCCGCTGACGCCGGAACCGACCACGATCGCGTCGAAGCGATTTGTGGCCTTCATGACAATCCTCTCCCGTGTGGTTTCAGGCCGCGGCCAGCAGGCGGCTCAGGTTGGCGAAGCTGGTGGTGATGTCGGGCAGCCACGGCTCGGGCGCGCGGTCGTTCTCGACGATGAAGTGCCGCACGCCCGCCAGTTCGTTGAGCGCGAAGATACCAGCAAAATCGATCGATCCGGCGCCAACTGCGGCCATCCAGCCGTCATCCGCCATGTCCTTCACATGGTAGGAATAGAACTGGCCAGGCAGGCCACGGATAAGCGCGTTCACGTCCATGCCGGCCTTCACCGCCCAGAACAGGTCGAGCTCGATCTTGACCAGATCGGCCGCGCGGTCGCGGATCAGCCGGTCCCACAGGCTGACGCCGCCGGGCTTCTGGGTGAATTCGAAATCATGGTTGTGATAGGCAAAGTCCAATCCGGCCCTCGCCAGCCCTTCGGCGAAGCGGTTGAAGTTCGCCACCGCCTCGGTCCACGCCCCCTCGCCGTAGAAGGCATCGGTCATGTAGGGCAGAACCACGGTGTCGGCGCCCAGCGTACGGGCCATTTCGACGCTTTCGTCGAACTTGCCGAGCAGCAGATCGTAGCCCACATGGATCGAGGGCGCGCGCAGCCCGGCTGCGTCCATCGTTCGGCGCAGCGCGGCGTGATCCATCGCCTCGTAGCCGCCGCCGCCGAATTCGACCTCGCGGTAGCCGATGGCCGCCACCTGCTCCAGCGTGCCATGCGGATCGGCCGCGAACATGTCGCGCAGCGTGAACAGTTGCAGGCCGATCGGCCGGGCGGCCGCGCGGCCGGCAGATACTGCCTGACATCCGGCAATGCCCAGCGCGGCGCAGGCGGCGCTTGCGGCCATGAACTGGCGACGGCTGACGATCATGAGGAGAATACCTTGTTGACGTTGGAATAGGGATAGGTGCCGTCGTAGCGGCCCGGAATTGGCAGGTATTCGCGTTCCTGCGTCATCCCGATCTCCGACGTGAAGTAGCCGGTGACGACGAGCTGGCGGAACGCGATGAAAAACACCCCGCCACCGGGAAGCCCGTTGTTCATCGCCAGGGTCAGCAACGAATCCTGCTGCTCCGGCAACGCCACCGAAGCGGGCACGCCGAAATCGGCCTTGCTGCGCGCGTCGATCAGGCCGAGCCCTTCAAGGATCGGTTCACGCTCCTGCGGATAGGACCAGTCGGCCAGCAACTTCTCGATGAAATCGGGAACCCCCGCCGCCAGCGCGCCGGGCGTGTCGGTGGCGGGCAAGACCCGTTCGCTGAGCGCCTCCACCAGCAGCCGCTGGTCCGACGAGAACACCGCCGTCGTCGGCGGCCCGTCGTCGATCCCGGCGAGGGCGGACGCCCCGTCTTGCGCGGCGAGGCGCGCGATGGGCGCGAACAGCGCCGTGCCGAACATGGCGGTAACCCCCGCCAGTGCTGTCCTGCGGTCGATCACGGCCGTCATCTCACTCTCCGCCCGCCAGCCGCTTGCGCCGGTCGGCTACCCAGATCGCACCGAACACGAACAGCAGGACCACCGGGATCAGCGCCAGCCGCGCGAAGGAAACCGAGGCCGCGGCATCCTCCACCGCCGCCAGCGCCTCGCCGGAAAGCAGCTCGAACGCGCTGGCCCCGCCTGCGATCTCGACCTTCGCCTCGTCGAACATGCGGCCGAGGATCGGGAGCACGAAGTAGCTCGCCAGCGCGCCGGCGGAACCCACCAGCCCCAACGCCCATGAGCCGCCGCGCGGATAGCGTTCCGCCACCGACGCCAGCATCGTCGGCCACATGGCGCAGACGCCCAGCCCCCAGACCGTGGACGCGAGGATCGCCGCGCCGGGGGACTGCGCCTGCGACAGCATGTAGAGGCCGATCGCCGCCAGCAGGCTGGAAACCCACAGCAGGCCGGGGTTGGAAATGCGGTTCGCGATCTTGCCCATGAAGTGGCGGAACACGAACATCAGCGCGCTGACATAGACCAGCAGCAGGATGCCGCGCATGCCGACGCGGTTGGTCAGGGCGACATCCAGCCATTGGCCCGGCGCGAGTTCCGACGATGCGGTAAGGAACATGGCGCCGAACCAGATGAAGAAACTCGGACGCCTGAACACTTCCGCGATCATGCCCCCGAACGTGGCGTTCTCCTCGCGCGTGGTGGCGACGGCGGGGAACGAGGTGGTCAGCGCGATCGCGATCACCACGATGGCCGGCGCGATGACCATGCCCATGATCGCCTGCCACGGCATCATGCCCGCCAGCAGGAAGCCTGCCAGTCCGCCCACGATCATGCCGCCGGGATACCAGGCATGCAGGACATTGAGGCGATGGGTCGCATCTTCGGGATAGAGCCGCGTGGTCAGCGGATTGATCGCCGCCTCGCACAGGCCCCAGCCGATCCCGCTCAGGAACATGCCGGCCCAGACGAGATAGTAGATCGTCATGCCGCTGGCGAAGTTGCCGGCGCCGACGATCAGCGTGGTGCCGATGACGAACGCCACGCCGCACCCGGCCAGCACACGGCGCATGCCGATCTGGTCGAGGAACGTGCTGACGACGAAGACCGTCAGCGCGAAGCCGAGGAACGCCGAGCCCAGCGCCGAGCCGATCAGCTCGCCCGCCTGAAGGGGCGCGACCGGGTCGATCCAGTCTTCCTTGAGATCGCTGGCGATGGCCGATCTGATGGCCGCGCTGGCGGCGGCCGTGAACAGCGCCAGCACCCCCAGCCAGAACAGTCGCGTCCGGTTCAACGTTGTCTGTGCCAAATCACCCCTCCCGCCTCGTTGGGCCGCATCGTGTTGTTCGTCAGTCGAGCCCGAGCAGCCGGCGGTTCAGCGACGGATCGCTGCCACCGGCAAAATCGTCGAACGCGCGATCGGCGCGCCGGATCATGTGCGCCGCAATGAACGGCGCGCCTTCCCGCGCGCCGTCTTCCGGGTGCTTCAGGCAGCACTCCCATTCGAGCACCGCCCAGCCCGCATAGCCGTATTGCGTCAGACGCGAGAAGATGCCGCCGAAATCCACCTGCCCGTCACCCAGCGAACGGAAGCGGCCCGGTCGATCCGCCCAGCCCTGAAACCCGCCGTAGACGCCCGACCGCCCCGTCGGGTTCAGCTCGGCGTCCTTCACATGGAACAGCCTGATCCGCTCGTGATAGATGTCGATGAATTGCAGGTAGTCGAGCGCCTGCAACACGAAGTGGCTCGGATCGTACAGGATATTGGCCCGAGCATGGCCCCCCACCTCGTCCAGGAACCGCTCGAACGTGACGCCGTCATGTAGATCCTCGCCCGGATGCAGTTCGTAGCCGACATCGACGCCCTCGTCCTCGAACGCGTCGAGGATCGGTCGCCAGCGTCGTCCGAGCTCGCCGAAAGCTTCCTCCACCAGTCCCGCCGGCCGCTGAGGCCAGGGATAGACAAACGGCCAGGCAAGCGCGCCCGAAAACGTGGCATGCGCCGAAAGCCCGAGCCTGCTGCTGGCCTTCGCCGCCAACAGCAGTTGCCCGGTCGCCCAGCGCTGCCGCTCGTCAGGCCGGCCGCGCACAGCTTCGGGCGCGAAACCGTCGAAGGCTTCGTTGTAGGCGGGGTGCACTGCGATCAACTGTCCTTGCAGATGAGTCGAAAGCTCGGTGATCTCCACCCCTGCTTCCCGGCATGTGCCGAGCAGTTCGTCGCAATAGTCCTGGCTTTCCGCCGCCAGCGCCAGATCGATGCAGCGCCGGTCCCACGTAGGAACCTGGATTCCGCGATAACCGAGGCCGGCAGCCCAATTCGCGGCGGAGGCAAGCGTATCGAACGGCGGTTGGTCGGCCATGAACTGGGCGAGAAAGATCGCCGGTCCACGCATGGCGGATTGCTGCGCTGTCACCTGCCGAACCTCTCCCTGCATCCCTTGTCTCTCTGCCGAGACGTTGATTTAGTCCTATAGACAACGTTGTATCTCGCGGTCTAGCGTATTTTGCGCAAACAGCGATATTCGTCGCGCCATGCGGTCTAGGGCAAAGGCGCTATTCGGGAGGCAGGATGAAGCGGCAACGGCTTCGATACGGAATGGTCGGTGGCGGCGAAGGCGCATTCATCGGCGCGATTCATCGCATGGCGGCAGCGCTCGATGGCGGCTGGGAACTCGTCTGCGGCGCGTTCAGCGGCAATCCCGAACGCGCACGCCGTAGCGGCGAGCACCTCGAGCTCCCGCCCGATCGCGTCTATCCATCGCTCGACGCGCTCCTCGAAGCGGAGCGCGCCCTTCCCGAAGACCGGCGCATGCAGGCTTTGGCTATCGTCACGCCGAACCATCTGCACGCCCCCGCCGCCATCGCGGCGCTCGACGCCGGCTTCCATGTCCTGTCGGAAAAGCCGATGGCGCTCGACCTGTCCGAAGCGCGCGCGATCGCCGAGGCGGTTGAACGAAGTGCACGGCGCTACGCGCTTGCCTTCACCTACTCCGCCTACCCCCTCGTCGAGGAGGCCCGCCTGCGCGTGTCGCGCGGCGACTTCGGCGCTGTCCGCTCGGTCGAAGTCCGCTATTCGCAAGGCTGGCTGAGCGAAGCGATAGACCGGGACGGCAACAAGCAGGCCGAATGGCGCACCGATCCGGCGCGCGCCGGTCTCGGTGGCTGCCTCGGCGACATCGGGACACATGCCTTTCACCTGGCCGAGCACGTCTCCGGCCTGCGGGTCGAGGAAGTGAGCGCCGACCTTACGACGCATGTCGCCGGACGCCGCCTGGACGATGACGTGTCCGCGCTCCTCCGGTTTGCCGGGGGCGCGCGCGGCATCCTGAAGGCCTCGCAGGTCGCCGCAGGAGAGGAGAACGCGCTCACTCTGCGCATATACGGCGAGCGCGGCGGGCTGGAATGGCGCCAAATGGAGCCCAACAGCCTCATCCTGCGCTGGCGCGACCGCGCGATGCAGGTCTTGCGGACCGGCGGACCGGAGCTAGCGGCTTCCACGATGGCGATGACGCGCACCCCAAGCGGCCACCCAGAAGGCTATGTCGAGGCTTTCGCAAACATCTATCGCGCCTTCGCCGCAGCAATCCATGGGCCAGCGCCAGGCGGCGGCGATGCGCCGACGTTCCCTAGCGTGGACGACGGGCTGCGCACCATGGCTTTTGTGGAAGCGGTCGTCGCGAACAATTCCGGCAGCAGCAAGTGGACGCCGGTCAAGTCCGGTTCCTGAACCGGTGCGGGCATCGGCGTATTTGACAAGATGCCTTGCACGGTTAACGTCCGCCCTTGGCAAGGATGCCAGGTTAGGACAGTGGTGACTTCCAGCAAACCGCCGAAAGCCCCGACGATCAAGGATGTCGCGCTTTACGCGGGCGTCTCGTTCAAGACCGTTTCGCGAGTGATGAACCATCACCCATCGGTCAATCCCGGAATACGAAAAGCGGTCGAAGAGGCGATGCGCGCGCTCGACTATCGTCCGCACCAGGCGGCGCGCGCGCTCCGAAGCCAACGTTCCTATTCGATCGCGCTCCTGACAAGTTGGACCGCTCACGCGCCGCAGAAATCCACCTCGGCTTCAGGATCGGAGACCCATTTCGTCTCGGAGTTTCTCAACCAGCTGACGCTCGGTTGCGGTGTCGGGGCGCAGGAATCCGGCTATCACCTGATCTACGAGATCGTTACCCATGGCGATAGGCCGAACATTGAGAGCAGCGTCAGAGCTCTGCTCCGCAACCTCAAGCCGGACGGCGTAATACTCCTGCCGCCCCTTTGCGATATTCCATGGCTTCTCGACCTGTTGGAAGATCACGACGTGCGCTATGCCCGGTTGCTGCCGGGAACGGACCTGCAAAGGGGCATCAGCCTCGTCATCGACGATTTTGAAGCCGCCGAGAAACTCACAGGTCTGTTCCTCTCCGCAGGCCATCGCCGTCTGGCGATGATCGCGGGGCCCGACGATCACATCGCCGCCAAAGAGCGACGCAAGGCTTTCGAACTGGCGATCGCGAAGCAGCCGGAGGCGCTGGGAGTAGTCAGGCAAGGCGACTTCAGCGTCACGAGCGGCCGAAAGGAAGCTCTGGAGTTGTTGCGGTCACCCGATCGGCCAACCGCGATCTTCGCGGCGAACGACGCGATGGCGTTGGGCGTCATGTCGGCCGCCTCGGAACTTGGCCTGTCCATCCCGCGGGATTTGTCGCTGGTGGGCTTTGATGATTCGACAATCGCGCGCATCACCACCCCGCCGCTGACCAGTGTCCGGCAGCCCGCATTCGACATCGCAGTAAAGGCGATGAAGATGCTGGCAAAGGCCGCTGATGGCGGTCTGGCTTCGGAACCGCAACTGATCCAGCTGGACTACTCGATTTCCGAGCGGGAGAGCATCGCCCCCCCTCCCCCGGTCACTTGAACAGTCGGGGGAGGAAGTCGGCGAGGTATCGGCGCCAGTTGATCCAGGTGTGGCCGCCATCGGTTTCGTTGTAGACGTGTTCGATGCCAAACTTGTCCATCATCGCGCGTGTGGGCGCGACTGTACCGTAAAGAAAATCGTCCTTGCCCATGGCATAGTAGACGAGATCGAAGTCCCTCGCGCCCTGGCGCAGTTCCGCCTCGTTGGCGCTCTCGTAACGGGCGATGTCTTCCGGCCCGCCCATGCCGAGCCCCATCGAGAAGATGCCGATGTAATCGAAGGTTTGCGGCTGGGTGAGGCCGAAACGGATCGTGTGCGCCCCGCCCATGGACAGGCCCGCCATGGCCCGGTTCTCGCGGTTAGCGAGGGTACGGAAACCGGCGTCGATATGCGGGATCAGATCCTTGTGCAGATCGTCGCCGAAGCCGGTGTTGTCGAGCATCTCCTGCCCGTCTCTGTCCGGCGTATGGCCGAACGGCATGACCACGATCATCGGCTTCGCCTTGCCGTCGGCCAGCAGGTTGTCGAGAATGTAGTTCGCGCGCCCGACGCTGGTCCAGCTATCGGCGCTGTCGCCCGCGCCATGCACGAGATAGAGCACCGGATAGCGCTCTGCGCCGTTCATGTATCCCGGCGGGGTATAGACATAGGCGGCGCGCTTCTGCCCAAGGCTGTCCGACCAGTACTCCACCTTCGATACGACGCCGTGCGCCACATCCTGCCGGTAGGTCTGAAACACCCCTTCAGGGCCGACCGTCTCGAACACCGAATTGGTGCCGACGCGTTCGTGCGAAAAGGCCGTGGCCTGCGGATCGGGCGCGCGGACACCATTCACCTGAAAGTTGAACCGGTAGGTGTCCGCAGCGACCGGCACGGCGGTGGTGGCGCTCCATAGTCCGGCGGCATCCTTGGTCATCGCGAGGCCGCTCGGCGAACCGGGCGGAAAGCCCATCGGGATAGCATCGGCGGCATCCGAACTGGTTACCCGAACATCGGTGGCTTCAGGCGCGCAAAGGCGGAAGGTGACGCGGCCATCCTCCAACTGTTCGACCGACTTGTACGCCGCCGGCCCCGCGAAGAAGCCCTGCTGGCGGCAGCTTTGGGGCTGCTCCCCTCCATCCGCCTGCTGAGCAAGCGCCGGAGCGGACAAACCCGCGACGAGAGATGCGGCAAGAACCCACAGGCCTGTATTTTTCACTTCGTCAATCCTTCGACTGAGATTCATGGATCTCGCGCCCGCCCGGAACGCTATCCGGGCGGGCAACGATCGTCAGAAGCTGGCGGTCAGCTGGAACGAAACCGTCCTGCCGAACGGGTTCGAATAGGCGGCGTTGAACACGCTACCATTGGTAATCACCAGAGGCGGATCCTTATCGAACAGGTTCTGCACGGTCACGCTCAACCGGGTGCTGTCGGTAAGACCCGCCATGAACGGAAGCCGATTGAGTTCATAGCTGAGGTTCAGATCGAACGTGACGTACGGATCGATCTTCACATCGGCTATCGAATCCCCCTGAGGATTGACAGCCATCTCATTGATGTAGGAGCCGTTGTAGTTGAGGAACAGGTTGGAAGTGAGACCCTGCCAGCTTGCCCCGACCGCCCCGCGCGCGCGCCACTTGATGGGCGTGAAGTTGTACCCCAGTCGATCCTCGAAGGCTGAACCGGCGACGATCTGCTCAAGGTACGAGAGGGTCACGTTGGCGGATGCCGAAGCGGTGACGAAGACGTCACCCCACAACTCCCCGTAGTTCACCGAAAAGTCGAGGCCGTCCTGCTTGGTCGCGGAAAGGTTGGTGTAACGCTGGTCGAACAACACATTGAGACTACAGAAATCGGAAATGCCGCCATAGAGGACCGTCCGCCCCAGGTACTGCTGCACTAAAGGGTCGGCCGACGACAGATCGTCATTCGAACAGGTTGCCGGGTTGTTGATCGGCAGGATGAAGGCGCCATACCCGCCATAATCGGGAGAAGACGCATTCTCGTCCGTGAACGCTGCGATAACGGCATTCGGAGCCTGGATACGGTCTTCGTAGGTGATCTTGTAGTAGGTTACGCTGGCCCGTACCGGCCCGAGATCCAGATCGGCGCCCAACGACCAGGTGGTCGCGGTTTCAGGCTTGAGATCGGCATTCGAGCCAAGCACGATGCCTGCGTTGGCCAATGTCACCGGCTCAGGAAGAAACCACAGATCGAGGAAGCCGTTCGCTATTCGGGGATCGCTATTGCTCACCGGAAACGGTCCGCCCCCAGCCGAGAAGGCGAAAGGATTGACGTCCGGCAGCGACGGTGCGCGGAACGAGGTTCCCCACGAACCACGCAGGCTGAGGGCATCCACGACTTCCCAGGTGAAGCCGATCTTGGGGTTGGTGGTGCTGCCGACATCGGAATAGTCGTCATGCCGCACGGCGGCGCTGACGGCTAAATCCTGAACCAGCGGAATTCCCAGATCTTCCGAAATCAGCGGCAGGTAAACTTCGCCGAACGCCGACCATACGGTTCGGCCGAGCCGGCTCTGGTTGCCCACGGTATCGAAAATGAAACCGTTGTCGGCATTCCGGTTGGCGCCGTTGTCGTTGTAGTTGAACGTCTTGTTCCGTTCGCCGCCGAAGGCCGCCTTCGCCACGCCGCCGGGCAACTCGAAAAGAGGACCATCGAACTTCAGAACGATGTCATCCATGCCGTTGCCGCTGCGCTGGATATTGTCGCCGGTGAACCGGCTGATTACCGCCTGCGAAAGCGGCTCGCTGCTCAACGGGTTAATGACGCCGGTATTGATCAGATACTGCAACGCAGTCGGGTTCACGTTGAGATCGGTCTGACAGTAGTTGCAGGCGTCATCACGACCGTAGCTGTAGTAGATTTCTCCGCGCCAGCCGGCGAACAGTTCGGCGCGCAGGCCGGCAGTGACGCTGTGCGTTTCCGCACCGACATCGAAGTTGCTCGGCCCAACATCCTTCAGCGCGTTGTACTGGACGTTGAGCGGGTCGCCCGGCGCCACGCCGGGAACACCGGCGATGTAGTACGGATTGGGCGCCGCAGTGGGAACGCCGGCCTCATCGTAGAGCACCGAAGGCAAGGTGACATTCTGCACCAGCGTATTGAAGTTCCGCGAGTACGTGTCGCGCTTGAGATAAGAGCCGTGAACGAACAGTTCGACACCGGGCGTCAGCTCCTGATTGAGAAAGGCCACCAGGAGGTGTCGCTTCATCGAACCGGCGTAATCGGTATAATCCGCGCTATCGATCAGATTGGGATCGTTGAGCCGCAGATCGGCGGCGGTCAGGCCGTCGTTGGCCCCCATCGGCAAACCGAAATAGGTGTTGGCGCCGGCACGCGGCAGAGTGGCGTTCTGTCCATTGTCGGGAATGGGCACCGTGATGTTGGGAGCAAGGCCGGCAGTGGCGGTGGCGCCATTCAAACGGCCATCCACGCCGCCGAACGACGAAAGATCCTGCCGCAGATACGGGCTCCTGCCGTTGAGATACGCGGAACGGTCGGCGTATTCGTAGCTGACCAGGATGTTGCCGCGCCCAAGGCCGCCAGCCTCCCAAGACGTGCCGGCGGTCACGCCGGGCGACCACTCCCAGCCACCGCCCTGATTGCTGACCCGCATGGTCGCTTCGATGCCTTCGTAGTCCTTGCGCAAGACGTAGTTCACAACGCCCGCGATCGCGTCGGATCCGTAGACTGCGGAAGCACCGTCCGCGATGACCTCGATCCGCTCCAGCGCGGCCATCGGCACGCGGTTCGCTTCGGTGAAGTTCTGCGCCGCACCGGTCGCCACCACGCGGTGACCATCGACCAAGGTCAGCGTCGCGCCGACCCCCAGGCCGCGCAGGTTGATCGCGTTGCCCTGCTGAGAGTTAGCGGAAGCCTGGGTGCCACCCTCCCTGTATTCACCGAGGTTGCGCACTTGCGGAAGGGTGCGCACCACATCGGCGGCAGTCGTCGCGCCGGTGGCGAGGATGTCTTCGCGGTCGAGCGTGATAGCTTCGCTGCCGACGGGCTTCACACCGGAGATATTGGTGCCTGTGCCGATGACGACGATGGTGTTCTCGTCATCCTCGACGACAGCCTGATTCTGGGCCGCCACCGGCAAGCCCCAGAGAGCGACGAGAACAGCCAGGCCGCTACAGCCAAAACGCAACTTGCTCTTGTAGATCATGTTTCCCTCCCCTTGCGCGGGCTTCGAGCCCGTCACCAATTGCTGTGACATCGTTGTCTTTGCGTGAGGCCTACTACCTCGAACTTGAGATGACAACCTTGTCTTGAACGCCCCACCTGAAATTTTTGGAGCAGTCGCTCCAAATCCTACCGTCGGGGAACCGCCAGCCTTCGAGCTGCGCGCCTTAGCTCGCGGTTCCGTCCCTCTCCGGGGTTCGGCACTGAAAACTGCTGGCCCTGGTCCTGTCGCCGCCGACGTAAGCCGGGTATGCGGGATAGGGGCACAACGGACGCGACTCCTCCGGGCGATCGCTGCGGTGCGCGGTGATGTCGCCGGGGGCCTTGCCGTTCTCCACCCACTCGACCATCGCGCCCAGCATGTCGAACCGGTCGAACGCGTTGCCGCCCCCGCAGTGCAGCATTCCGGGGACCATGTAGAACCGGCTGGCGTCGGTAAACGCGCTGCCGTTCGTCTCCGCCGCGCGTTGGTAATAATCCCACGTGTCGAACGGCGAGAACCAGAAGTCCGACACACCGTGATAGAACAGCATCTTCCCGCCCCGATCGAGGAAGGTGTTGAGGTTGGTCCAGTAATTGGTGTCGATCAACCGCTGGACCGCGTCGTTGCGGATGGCGTGGATACGCGCGTCCAGATCGATCTCGGTCGCATCGCTCGGCGGCCCGAACGGGCCCGGCCCGCCAGTGGGCAGGTAGCCCATCGGCTTCGCAACGATGCCCGTATCGAAGGCCATCGGCGCGTAGATCGGATAGCCCGCCTTGTCGAACGGTCCGGCAAATCCCTTTTCGAGCGCCGTGACCTTATCGGCGCTGAGGCAGCCATCCTGCTCGCCCCCGGCGCATTGCAGCTTCGCGGGCTGGAATTTGCATTGGGCGACGTTCTCGATGATCCCGTCATCGAGGCCGTCCAGCGCGTCGCATTGCGCCAGCAGCCCATCCAGGATGGTCTTGCGATCGCCGTCGGTCAGCACCTGGCTCATGATCGGCTTGCCGTCCGGGCCCTTGGGGGCCGCGCGGTTGAAAAGCACCTGCGTATATTCAACGCCCAGATTGGAAGCGCCTGTGCGCATGGCCGGCGCGCCGACCACGATACCGTCGAACAGTTCGGGATACCGCTGGGAGGCGAGCATTCCCTCGCGCCCGCCGGTGGAACAGCCGGCCATGTAGTCGTGCCGGGCACGCTCGCCGTAGTAGGCCGCAGTCAGTTCCTTGCCGAGCAGCGCGACCGTGCGGACCGAGGTTTCAGCGAAGTCCAGCGCCGCGCGTTGATCCGCCATGAAGCTGGAGTCGAACACCGCCCCCTGGTGCCCGCTGTCGCTGCCGATCACCGCGAAGCCCCGCGCCAGCGCCGCCCGGCCGTCCATGTCAACCGGGCCGAAGGGCTGCGGCACCGACCCGTTGAGTCCGCCCCCGCCTTGCAGCAGGAAACGCCCCAACCATTCGTCGGGAAGCGCCATCGCAAAGCGGATGCCATAGTCCTTGCCTTCGGCTCCCTTGCGTTCGTTGACCACGCCTTCGATCCGGCAATGGGCGGGGAGAGCCGGCACTCCGCCCATCGGTCCGGGCTGCGCCGGCGAGGCGGCCTTGTGTTCGGCCAAGGTGATCCGGACTTCCTCGCCGAAGGCGTTCGCCGCCATGGCCGCACATCGCTCGCCCGCGCTTCCTTCCCGGCCGGCTTCGGCTGGAGCCGCCGGAGTGAGCGCGAATGCCGAACCAGTCGCCAGAAGCAGGCAACCGCCAAGCTTGAGCTTATTCATATTACCCTCCCAAAGGCCCGCGAGATACCGTCAGGTCTTGCCTCACATCCCTCGATCGTGCGGTCCATCATACCTCGAATTCAATCCGGCATACGGCGTCCGGCCCCTACAATGAGCCGACGCGGATAGTATGGAAGAGAGGCGCATGAGCCAGGGTTTCGATGCGGACCTCGGTCCCAAGCCTCCCTTCCCGCTCCCTCATCTCCAAGTCTTTGCCACGATTATGGCGAATCCGTTCATTGCGTTTGACCGGCTGCGGCCGCGTCGATCTCAGGTCCCCAGGGGTCCTTTTGCGCCACCGCGGTTCCGTCCTCGGCGAAATCCAGTATCTCGTCATGAGCGCGATCGTAGCGCGGCCAGGCCGGCAGGTTCGCGCCGTTGGGGTCGCCGGCCTTCACGAAGTTGACCAGATAAGCGCTTGCCGCCTTTCCCATGGCGATGTCGCGCGGTGTCGTCTGCTCCTCGTATTTGACTGCGGTCGTGTCGAAGAAGAAGGGTATCTCGGTCGCATGCTGGGCGCCGGGCTGGCCGACCGATTCCGCAACGTACGAGAAACGATAGGCGTAAACCGGCACCCCCTTGTCCGCGATCAGCGCGGATGCGCTGCGCGCGCCCGCCACCATGAAGCCGGTCTTGCCGCCGATGTCCGCGCTGGTCGCGCCGATCATCATCGGAACCTTGGCGAAGGCGCCCGAATCGTAGGCAAGACCGGCATCCACCGCCAGGGCGCCGTCGACGAACGGACCGGCGAACGTGCGCGGACCGGGCGTGAACAGCGCCATCATGCTAAGTCCATCGGTGACGTCTTCCGCGCTCAGAGCCCGCAATTTGACGAGCGCGTCCGGATCGTCCGGGGCGATATTCTTGCTGGCGGCGAATTCGACCCCGATCTTCTCGACGGCGGTCAGGGATCCGCCGGCGTTCGTTCCACGAGCATCGCCGCCGGACATGACAACCGCCCTCGAGAACAGTCCCTTGGCCAAGGGCGAGGTCGCCAGCGTATGCATCGACATGCCGCCGGCCGATTCCCCGACGATGGTCACGTTCGCCGGATCGCCGCCGAAGGCGCCGATGTTGCGCTGCACCCATTGCAAGGCCGCGACTTGATCCATGTAGCCGTAGTTGCCGAGAAGGCCGCCATCGGCGTTTTCGCGAGTAAGCTGGGGATGAGCGAAAGTCCCGAAACGGCCGACGCGATAGTTGAAGCTGACGACGAGGATCCCCTGCTTGGCGAGATTGGCGCCCGAATACGTCGGCGGGGAAGCGCCGCCGTTTACGAATCCTCCGCCGTAGACCCACACCATCACCGGCAGCGCGCCGGTTTCGCCAGCGGGCCTCCAGACGTTGGCGTAGAGACAGTCTTCCGCAGGGGGCGTTCCCAAGGGCGCGGCATCGCTCGGAAACGGCACCTGCATGCAATCGTTGCCGTACTCGGTCGCCTGGCGAACGCCGTCCCATGCTGACGCCGCCTGAGGCGCGCGCCACCGCAGCGGCCCGACCGGCGCGGCAGCGAAGGGTATCCCTTTCCAGCTTTCGACCCCGTCCGCGCTCGATCCCGCGAGTTCGCCTGTTTCGACCGTCACCTGAGGCCCCGCCTGGGCCACGGCCGCGGAGTGGACCGTGAAAGCCAGTGCGGCGGCTCCGATAGCCCATTGCTTGCGTATCATCGGCACTTCTCCGTTTGACAAATCGCCTTGAGAGGCTGCATTGTTACGACAACGTTGTCAGTAGACAGGGAGGGAGTCAAGGGCTGCCGGCGGGCAGCCAGGAAGCCGAGCAAGGCGAACATTTTCTTGCAATATCAGCGCCAAACCGAGGTCTCGGGCGGTAACCGGCGGCCGGCGCAGCAGGCAATACCCGTCAGCGCGAAAGAATCGAAGCGCTCCAGCCGTTTCTTGAGTGGGGACTCCGGGAACGCGAATGGGGCCGGCGCCGAAGGCAGGCGCCTCTCGCCTGCCGCACGGGGCCAGATCGGACTGTCCGATGCCGCTTCCGCATCGGGCAGTCCGATCGAACTCGGTTTTCCTCACGTGGAATGCCAATGCCAAGTGTATCAGCCCAACAGCCCGAATTTTGTAAAGGAAGCGCCAAGACCGTGATCAGGAACCACCATGGGACAAGCGCGGGCGGCAGAAGGCGCAGGATGATGGCGCTCGTTGCCGTTATCGCGATTCTGGCCGGCTGCGCGACAGCCGATTCGGCTCGCGTTTCCACTGAGCCGATCGCGTTTTCTGAGCGGCAGGTCGAGCTCGGCAGCCGGCATAAGCCGGTCATCGTCATCGACGGCCTGCGGTTCCGCGATCTCGACGCCAACGGGCGGTTGTCGCCGTTCGAGGATTGGCGGCGTTCGGCTGGCGAACGCGCGAGCGACATCGTCGCCCGGATGACGCTGGACGAAAAGCTCGGCACTCTGCTGCATGGCAGCCTGCCGGGCCGTAGCGGCCGGCTCGACCTGTCGGACGATGGCTACGATTTGGAGGCCGTGGCCAAGGCCGTCGGCGAACGGCGCGTGACGAGCTTCATCAGCCGCCTGACAGCGGCTCCGGCAAAGCTTGCCGAACAGAACAACGCCATTCAGGAGATTGGCGAGCGCAGCCGCCTCGGCATCCCGATCACCATCAGCACCGATCCGCGCAACCATTTCCAATACGTGCTCGGCGCCAGCGAGGTTGGCGGCGGGTTCTCGCAATGGCCCGAACCGCTCGGTTTCGCCGCGCTTGGCGATGAAGCGCTGGTGCGCGAGTTCGGCGACATCGCGCGCCGGGAATACCGGGCGGTCGGCCTGCATATGACATTGTCGCCGCAGGCGGATCTGGCGACCGAACCGCGCTGGCCACGCCAGCTAGGCACATTCGGCAGCGATTCCGCGCTGACCAGCAGGATGGCGGCCGCCTATGTCGAAGGCTTCCAGGGTGGAAGCGAAGGGCTGGCGGATGGCGGCGTGCTGGCGGTGATCAAGCATTTCGCCGGCTATGGCGCCCAGCCCGAAGGGTTCGACGCCCACAACTATTACGGCCGTTTTGCCGATCTCAGCTCGGAAGAATTCGCCGTGCATGTCGATGCGTTTCGCGGCGCGCTGAAGGCGAACGTAGCCGGGATCATGCCGGCCTATCCGATCCTGCGCGGACCGAAGATAGGCGGAAAGCCCCTCGAACCGGTCGGTGCTGGGTTCAGCAAGTTGCTGTTGGACGATCTGCTGCGTCAGGAGCTCGGTTTTCGCGGCATCCTGATATCGGACTGGGCGATCACGCAAGATTGTCCCGAACCTTGCCGCAACCCGACGGCGGATAACCCTCAGACACCGGCCGACATCGCCACCTCATGGGGCGTGGAAGAACTGTCGAAGCCGGAACGCTTCGCTCTCGGCATGGCAGCGGGGCTGGACCAGTTCGGCGGAGTGGACGATCCCGCGCCCTTGGCCGAAGCCGTCGAACGCGGCCTGATTGCCGAAAGCCGGATCGATGAGTCCGTATTCAGGATCATGGAAACGAAGTTCCGGCTGGGCCTGTTCGAAAACCCCTATGTCGACCCGTCGAAGGCTGGCGAAGTCCTGGGCAATCCTGCTTTCGCCGCGCGCGCCGATCTCGCGCAGCGCAATGCGCAGGTGCTGCTGAAGAACGATGGCGCGCTGCTGCCGCTGGCCGGCGGCAAGCGCGTGTGGCTGTTCGGCGTCGATGCGGGCGCGGCGCGCGCGGCCGGGCTGGTCGTCGTCGAGACTCCGCAAGAGGCGGACTTCGCTATCGTTCGCGCCGAGGCCCCTTCGGAAATGCTGCACCCGCATCATTTCTTCGGCAGCCGCTACAAGGAAGGACGGCTCGATTATCGCGCGGGCGATGCGCCATACGATGCGCTGATCGCCGCAAAGAAGCATGTCCCTACCGTGTTCGCGGTGTTCCTCGACCGGCCCGCCATCCTGAGCGGAGTGCTCGAACACGCGGATACGATCCTCGCCAATTTCGGCGCCAGCGATGCGGCGATGCTCGATGTGGTGACCGGCAAAGCCGCCGCTCTCGGACGTCTGCCGTTCGAATTGCCGGCTTCGATGGAGGATATAGTCCGCCAGCGTCCCGGCGCTCCGGACGATACCCGCTCGCCGCTGTTCCCACGCGGGGCAAACGTTTCCAGTCTCCAGGGGAAGTAAGGTCGTCAATGCGGACCACGGGCCGTATGACTTTAGCCACCGAACTGGTTGCGCTGGACGTTGGCGGGACACACGCGCGTTTTGCGCTGGCGGAGATTGCCGCGGACGGTGAAATCGCGCTGGGCGAGCCGGTGATGCTGAAAACGGGCGAGTTCGCCAGCCTGCAAACCGCGTGGGAGGAGTTCGAACGCCGCATCGGCGCGCCTGTCCCGCGCGCGGCATCCATCGCCATCGCCGCGCCCATCGTCGGCGAGACGATCCGCATGACCAACAACAGCTGGATCTTCCGTACCAGCGCGATCGACGACCAGCTCGGGCTCGACCGGGTGACGCTGATCAACGATTTCGGCGCCGTCGCCCATGCCGTCGCGCGCGCGCCTGTGGACCAGTTCGTCCATATCGCCGGCCCCGACATTCCGTTGCCGGAGCAAGGCACGGTCAGCGTGATCGGCCCCGGCACCGGGCTCGGCGTGGCGCATTTCCATCGCTATCCCGGCGGCTACCATGTCCAGTCCACCGAAGGCGGCCATGTCGAGTTCGCCCCGCTCGACGCCATCGACGACTGGCTGATGGCGACGCTGCGGCGCGAGCACCTGCGGGTCTCGACCGAACGCGTCCATTCCGGGCCCGGCATCCTCGAAATCTACCGTGCGCTGGCGACGATCGAGAAGCGCGTCGCCCATCCGCTCGACGACAAGACCATCTGGCAGCGCGGCATCGCGCGCGAGGACAGCCTGTGCGCGGCGGCGGTGGACCGCTTCTGCACCTCGCTCGGCAGCGTGACGGGCGATTATGCCCTGGCGCACGGGGCCAGCGCGGTGGTGCTCGCCGGCGGGCTCGGCTACCGCCTGCGCGAACTGCTGCCGCACTCCGGCTTCGGCCAGCGCTTCCGCTTCAAGGGCCGCTACACCGAAATGATGTCCGCCATCCCGGTCAAGCTCATCGTCCACCCCCAGCCCGGCCTCTATGGCGCCGCCGCGGCCTTCGCCAGGGAGCATCTTACAAATAATAACAATGATATATAGCAGCTATCTCCGGAAGGATCTACGAATGCGCAATCTCATGGCGGCAGCCATGGCATAATCTCTCCTGCTTGCAGGCGGAGCCGTCGCACAGTCCAAACTGTAGCGCCACAAGCGGAAGCGACGGGCCGAATTTCGGCGCCGGTTCGGGCCAATAGCAATCGGCTCGAAACAATCACCGTCTTAAGCGAGCCCGGCAAAAACCGACAGGAGAGCCGGGTTCCGTACCAGAAGACTTCATGTGCCTGCGGTATCGTTCCGTCCGAAGATCGGCCGATTCCGCCAACGATCAGAAATCGGCGGTCAATCGGATATAGGCCTGCCGCCCCAACACATCGTGCAGAGAAGGCAGATAGCCGGTGAACGCGGCGCTCGGCGGCTCGGCATCGAGCAGATTCAACGCGCCGACCGCGACCTGGAACCGCTGGTCGGAACCGAACTGCACCGCGTACTGTGCGTCAAACACCGTCCAGCTCTTTATCCGTCCCCCGCCGAGATCGTCGGCGATTCCGCCGGTATGGCGCATCGCCACGTTGGCGCTGTGAGCACCATTGCGCCAGCCTATCCGCGCGTTGTCGCGAAACTTCGGCGCGGATGCGCCGGGGTTGTTGGCATTGCGGCTTCCCAGCGCGTCGATCACCGCCTGCCCTGCGCCGAGTTGCACTTCGTAGGTGGTGATGAGCGTGGCCATGTTCTCGATCGAAAAGCTGTTCGCGCCCAGATCGAAACGGTATGCGAGCCGGAAGTCGAGTCCGCTGGTTTTGGTCGCGCCCGCGTTGAAGAACCCGATGTCCACGGACAGCAGCCTGCCGAATTCGTCACGCACGATGCGTGGACCGTTGGGGTCCTGGTTGATGACCTGCTGGGCGGACTCGAGCGTGATGCGATCGGTGAAGCTGAAATCGAAATAATCGACCGAAAGCTGTAACCGGTCCAGCGGCTCGACCGTCGCGCCGAAATTGAAATTCCTGGACTGCTCCGGCAGGAGATTCGGGTTGGAAACTGTGCGGATCACGCGGAACGTGCCCAGATCGGTGGGGTCGAGCGGATCGACAGTCTGTCCGACGGCCGAATTCACCGTGTCGGAAACCGACGCCCCCAGATCCGGTGCGCGGAACGCCGTCGAGTAGGAACCGCGCAGCGACAGCCAGTCGAACGGCCGGAAATTCACGCCGACCTTGGGATCGAACGTCTCGAATTCGCCGTAGTTCTCGTATCTGCCGGCAACCTGGACATCGAGGATCGGCAGGATTGGAAGATAGAGTTCGCCGAACACCGACTTGATCGTGCGCGATCCTTCTCCAGGCAGGGACTTGCCCTGGAATCCGAAGCGCGCGTTGATGATTCCGGAATCGAGATCGATCCGTTCGCGTTCGTCGCGAATCTGCGCGCCGACGGCAATGCCGAGCGCACCGCCCGGCAAGTCAGTGAGTTCGCCGGTCACAACCGCTTCGGCATAGCGAATTTCCGCTTCGCTCGAACGGAAGAAGGGGGTGAGGATGTTGTAATCGGTTTCCGTAGGATTGCTTTGCTGATCGTCTCCAAAAGGACTGAAATAGAAGCAATTGCCCTGCCCCGCCACTTCGCTGGGCGCCGGGTTGCCAAGGGGGTCGACCTGGCAGTTGGGTCCGCCGAAACCGTTCAGCGCGCTCTGCGCCGCGATCAGGTCCGTGTCGTTTGAATTGAGAAGGGAATCCTCGCGCGAGTAGGCGACCAGCACGTCGTAGTCCCACCCCGCGGCGATCGGACCGCGCATTCCACCCACCAGATGCATGGCGTCGAGTTCGACTTTCTCGACCCGGTCGGGCGATTGGTCGCCGAGCAGACGCCCCTGGAACACCGCGTCAATGCCGAACGGGTTTTCCGGGTTGCTGGCCGGCACCACCAGAGATCCGGTGGTGATCGGGAAGCTCGCGATTCCGAACCGCTCGGTGCCCTGCTGATAATAGCGGCCTTCCAGATACAAGGTATGATCGTCGGTCACGTCGTAGTGCGCATCGGCATGCACGAGGGTGACGCGGGAGCGCGGCTTGATAGGATTTCGCTGCTGATAGCTGAAGCGGCAGGAGCCGTCCGGAAACGGGTTCGCCCCCGCGTATATCCCGCCGGTGCCGTCCACCGTGCACCAGGGGTCCGCGAACTGGACGCTCGCACGGCCGGTCGCGGTCGAAATCTGGTCGTAGAGTTGCGAATAGTTGATCGGGCCGTTGACGCCGTTGTCGATGATCACATCGCCACCCCCGGCGGCAACCGGCCGCGACGTCAGGATGTAGTTGCCCGGCTGCGACAGGCCCGATGTATTGTCGAAATTGGTGCGGTTGCGCTCGTAACCCTGCAACTTGTCCTGATATTCGTAGCTGGCCGACAGCACCGCATGGAAGCGGTCGTTCCCGCCGCCGATCATCCCCTGGATCACATAGCCCGGAGCGTTGTCGATATGGGTGTATTGCCCCGACACACGGATGCCGTCGAAAGCATCGTCGGTGATGATGTTCATCACGCCCGCTATCGCATCCGACCCGTAGAGCGCCGATGCTCCGTCAAGCACGGTCTCCACCCGCTTGACCGCAATGGTCGGCGTCAACGCCACGAGATTGGTATAGGCGTCGGTGTGCGCGACGCGCCGGCCGTTGAGCAATACCAGCGTGGACTGCACCCCTAGCCCGCGCAGGTTCGCGGATCGTGTTGCGCGGTCGTCCGCGCCACCCCCGGCGAGGTCCTGCGCACCTCCGGTGCTACCAATATTGGCGGTATTGAGCTGGAGCAGGTCGTCGACGCCGACAAAACCGGATTCAGCGATTTCGATTTCGCCGAGCACCTGGGTCGGCGATGCGAGCTGCGATTGGTTCGATCGCGCAAGGCGACTGCCTGTGACGATGATGTCGGCCGATTCAGCCTGTTCTTCCTGGACCGGCTGGCCGCTCTCCTGCGCAAACGCCGGCCCGGTTGCAAGCAAAGCGAGCGAAGTAGCGATCGCGGTATGCGAGCGGATGACGCCGAGGCGCGAAGTTTTCATGCTTTTCTCTCCCGGTCCACCGGCGCCGCCGAGGCGCGCCGGTTTTGTGCGCAGGAGACTTAGGAGAGGTAATTTCAATAAGAGAAATTGATTATTCAGATAAACTAATCTGATAATTTTATGAATAAAAGTTCAGGCCGGTTCCTGCCGCGCGGATATGTTGCCACGGATATGAGCCAGCAGCATGTCGCCGAACACTTCGGCGGCCGGTGACATCGGAAGGTGATTGCGGCTCAGAATGGACAGATGACGCTCGATCGAAGGCCCGGTTATCGTGATCGTCGCCAGATCGGGGGCTTCGCCTGGCGTTATCGCCGTGCTCGGCAGAACGGCAATACCGAGTCCCGCCCGCGCATAGGCGATCGCGGTCGGCATCTGTTGCGATTCCAGCACTATGCGCAAGGTCACGCCCGCGCGTCGGGCGCCTTCGTCCATCACGCGGCGGACCGTAGTGCCATGGCCCATCGCTATCACGTCGAATGTCGCCAGTTCGGCCCACGACAGACCGTTGCCCTCGTCCGGCAGCGCCCCTCGTCGGACGACCGCGATCAGACGATCGGTGAGGAGCGGCTCGGCGCGCAGAAGAGCGTTCGGTTCGGCATAGCCGATACCCAGATCGACTTGTCCCGACGCAACCCTTTCGACAAGCGGATCGCCGGGCAGATCGGACACGGACACAATGACGTGGGGGTGCCGATCGCGAAACGCACACAGGATTTCGGGCAATAACGTGCGCGTCAGCGACGGCAGGACGGCCAGCCGGAGCCTTCCCTTGCGCAGACGGGCGTAGTCGCGCGCTTCGCCGATCGCGCCATCGATCTCCGCCAGAATCCGCGTGCAGGCGCCGAAGAAGTCCCGGCCGACCGGCGTGAGTTCGACCGCGCGTGTCGTGCGGTTGAGCAACGTCACCGAAAGGTCGGCCTCGAGCTGCGCGATAAGTGCGCTGAGCGCCGGTTGCGAGATGCAGATCGCTTCGGCGGCGCGGGTGAAATGACGATGATGAGCGACCGCCTGGAACGCGCGCAAGTGCTTGAGATTGATGCGACCGCCGGAATTCATCCAACATCATCTCGTTGCAATCCATCGGATTGTCAAATCAATCAATTCGCTTCCACGATTTCTCTGATGTAAAGGTTATCGGTAGCGTGTGGCCGTTCAAACGGAGAAGCATGTGCTGAAACTGCTATGCGGGGTTCGTGTCCTCGACATGACGACCGTCGTGCTTGGTCCCTACGCGACGCAAATGCTCGGCGATCTGGGCGCCGAAGTGATCAAGGTGGAGCCGCCCTCGGGCGACGTGTTCCGGGCCGTGAGACCGGGGCGCAGCGAGGGGATGGGAGCCGGATTCCTCGGCTGCAATCGCAACAAGCGATCGATTGCGATCGACCTTCGCGACGCCGACGGGCGCGAGGCGATGATGCGGCTGGTCGAAACGGTCGACGTGGTGGTGCACAATATGCGCCCGAAGTCCGCGCAGAAACTGGGAGTGGACTTCGAAGCCTGTCGAGCGCGCAATCCTGGTATCCTCTACTGCTACGCCAGCGGCTTCGGGCAGCAGGGGCCCTTCGCCGACGAGCCCGCCTACGACGATACGATCCAGGCGGTTTCGGGCATGGCTTACCTCAATGCCAACGCAGCAGGCGAACCTCGGTTTCTGCGTACGATCATTGCCGACAAGGTAGGCGGGCTTCATCTGGTGATTGCGGTGCTGGCAGGCCTTGCGGCGCGCCGCGAGGGCGAAGCGAAGTGCATCGAGGCGCCGATGTTCGAGAGCCTTGTTTCCTTCCTGATGGTTGAGCAACTCGGCGGGCGCAGCTTCGAACCGCCTTTGAGCGGCACCGGCTACGAGCGCCTTAACTCATCCTACCGCAAACCGTTCGCGACCGAGGACGGGTATGTAAGCATCATCCCCTATACTACGGCGCACTGGATTCGCTTCCTGGAACTGATCGGCCGGGACGATCTGGCGCACGATCCGCGCGTAACGAACCCCGTGGAGCGAAGCCGCAATATCGACATGCTCTACGGCATCATCGAGGGTGCGGCGCCAGAACGAGGCACCGACGAGTGGATTGCACTCCTTCGGGAACGCGATGTGCCTTGCGCCAGGGTGAACCAGCTCGACGATCTGTTCAGCGACGAACATCTGGCACAAGTCGCCATGTTCCAGCAGGTCGCGCATCCGACCGAAGGAGACATCCTGTCGGTCCGCTCTCCATTCCGTCTGGAAGGCGCCGAACAGGCCGCCGACAGGCCGGCTCCGCGCCTTGGCGACGATACCCGTCAGATACTGCGGGATGCGGGGTTCCCGGACGCCGAAATCGAGGCGTTGATTGCCGCCGGCGTCGTGAAGGAGAGCGCTGAATGAAACGCTTCATCGCAGGTGCGCTCGTAGTCACGGCGTTGCTGGCAACGTCGGGCTGTTCCACCGTGCCGCCGGCATCGAGCAAGGCCGCGCCGTCCGTTACGGCAGAGCTACGGGCTTCGCTCGATGCCGCCGTCGCATCGGGGAGCATCCCCGGCGCAACCGTGGTGATAGCGCGGGATGGCGCGCGCCTCGCGGACGTGACGGTGGGCTTCAGCGACATCGCCACTCGTCGGCCGCTCGGCCGCTATGCGATCTTTCGCCTCTATTCCATGTCGAAGCCGATAACGAGCGTCGCCATCATGATGCTGGCGGAAGAAGGCAAAATTGCGCTCGACGATCCGGCGGAAAGGTATCTTCCCGAATGGCGCGACATGCGGGTCTATGTTTCGGGCGATCTTGAAAACATGGTGACCGAACCGGTCGAGCGGCCGGTGACTGTCGCCGATCTGCTGACGCATACGGCCGGGATAACCTATCACTTCACCGGAAATACCCCGGTCCAGCAATACTATCGCAAGTACGGCGTCATGCGCGACACGCCTGTCGGCCGGACGCCCGAGGACGGCCTGCCCGCGCGGACGCTGGACGAACTGGTCGAACGTCTGGGCCGCGCGCCGATGCTGCACCAGCCCGGCAAGGAGTTCGCCTACAGCTATTCGACCACCGTACTGGGCGCGATCATCGAACGGGTGAGCGGCCAGCGGCTCGACCGTTTTCTGGAGCAGCGGCTGTTCGCGCCGTTGGGAATGAAGGACACCGGCTTCTTCATCTCGGACGCCGATCTTCCGCGCTTCACCACGCTCTATGCCGCGACGCCCGATGGACTGACGGTCGTAGAAACGCCCGACCGATCGGATTATCGCGATCCCGGCCGGCTGCTCGACGGCGGCGGCGCGATCGCCGGCACGGCCGACGACTATCTGCGCTTCGCCCGGATGCTGGCCAACGGCGGAACGCTGGACGGTGCGCGGATACTCAGCGAAGCGGGGGTCGATGCGCTGTTCGTCCCGCGCGTCCGAATAGCCGGAATGGGGCCACAGACATCCGCCTTCGGCTATGGCTTCGCGATCGGTGATGCGCAGAGCGAAGCCGCCGGCGGGCTCCCGGCCGGCACGGCCAGCTGGTCGGGATCGGGCAACACCTATTTCTTCGTCGATCGCGAACGCCGCGGGGTCGCGCTGGCGATGACTCATTTCATGGGTGGCGGCGCGGAACAGCAAATGCTGCAACAACTGGTCAACCGCGCCTATCGCCAGCTCGCGGGCGACTGAGGCGATGCTCGCGCTTGCAGGCGCCACCACCATCGGGCTGGTCCTGCTGGCCATCCTGACCAAGCGATTTTCGCCGCTGGTCGCCTTCGTGGCGATACCGCTGGCCGCGGCGCTGGTCATCGGTCAGGGTTCGTCCGTCGCCCAGCACATGGCGGACGGGCTGGTCGCCGTCGCCCCGATGGCGGCGATGCTGCTTTTCGCCGTGCTGTTCTTTCTCATCATGATGGACGCCGGCCTGTTCCGCCCGGTAGTGGACGGAATTCTGCGGTTCACCGGCGATCACCCTCCGCGTGTAGCGGCCGGAACGGCGATCCTCACCACCATCGTCCAGTTGGACGGCGCGGGCGCTTCAACATTCCTGATCGTCATTCCGGCGCTGGTTCCGGTTTACGACCGGCTGGGGATGGACCGCCGCGTGCTTGCGTGCATCGTCGCGATGGCCGCGGGTGTCACCAACATGCTGCCCTGGGGCGGTCCCACGCTGCGGGCGGCGGTCGCGCTGGATGTTCCGGTGATGGAACTGTTCAACCCGCTGCTGCCCGTCTACGCTGTCGGCCTCGGGACAACGCTCTTCGCATCCTGGTGGCTCGGCGTGCGGCACACGCGTACGGCTGGCGCGGGCGCTTCGGCTCCCTTTCCCGAAACACGGGATACGGAGCAGCTCGAACCGCAACGGATCGGTATCCGCTACTGGATCAACGTCGCCACCGTGATCGCAGTCATCGCGCTCATGCTCACATCGATCCTCCCTCCCGCCATCGCCTTCATCGCAGGCACGGTGACGGCGATGCTGGTCAACCTGCCCGGCTCCGATCTCCAGCGCGACGCCATCGAGCGCCACGGTCCGGCGGCGGTGTGGATGGTGACGATCGTCTTTGCAGCCGGGGCGTTTACCGGCATTCTCCGAGGCACCGGCATGCTCGACGCCATGGCGCTTGGCGGCGCAAACCTGCTTCCTTCCGGTTCCGCCGGTTATCTTCCGGTCCTCACCGGCCTCGCGAGCATGCCGCTCAGCCTCGCGTTCGATCCCGACAGCTTCTATTTCGGCGTCCTCCCGGTCCTGGGCGGCATAGCGGAGGCCGGCGGCGCTCAGGCGATAGACGTCGGCCGCGCGGCGCTGCTGGGGCAGATGACCACCGGCTTCCCGGTGAGCCCGCTGACCCCCGCGACCTTCCTGCTGGTGGGTCTCGCGGGCGTGGATTTTGCTGACCATCAACGCTTCACCATCCCCTTCCTCTTCGCCATCAGCGTCATCATGACCGTGGCGGCGGTGCTTTTCGGAGTGATTCCGCTGTGAGCAGGATAGAGATCGTCGAAGTCTCGCCGCGCGACGGCCTGCAAAACGAGGCGGTCGTGATCGCCACCGCCGACAAGGCGGAACTCATCCGCAGAGCGGTCGCGGCAGGTGTGCGCCGGATCGAGGTGGCCAGCTTCGTCCATCCCGGCCGCGTCCCGCAAATGGCCGATGCCGAAGCGGTCTGCGCCCAGGTCGCCGGCGTCGAGGCGGTAAAGATCGGCCTGGCGCTCAACCGGCGCGGGGCGGAGCGCGCCCTCGCCACCTGCGTCGACGAGATCGGCGCGGTGGTTTCCGCCAGCGACGGTTTCGGCAAGGCCAACCAAGGTCGCAGTTCGGATGAAACCGTCAGCGACGCCATCGAAATTCTGGGCATGGCGCGGGCGGCGGGACGCCGCTGCCAGGTGACGATATCGGTGGCCTTCGGATGCCCGTTCGAAGGCGAGGTCGCGGCGGAAAAGGTGGCTGAGATCGCGCGCCGGCTCGCCGTGGCCGCTCCGCTTGAAATCGCCATAGCGGACACGATCGGCGTGGCGACGCCGGGGCATGTGGCGCGGGTCATGCGAGCGGTGCGAGGGGCCGCGCCCGGCATTCCCCTGCGTTGCCATTTCCACGACACGCGCAACACCGCCATCGCCAACGCCTGGACCGCCTTTGCTGAGGGCGCAATCACTCTGGACGGCTCGATCGGAGGGATAGGCGGCTGCCCTTTCGCACCGGGCGCCACCGGCAACGTAGCGACCGAAGATCTGCTTTACATGCTGCGCCGTTCCGAAGTGGAGACCGGCGTCGATCTCGATGCCCTGATAGACATCAACCGCTGGTTCGCTGGCCTCATGGGCAAGGACTTGCCGGGCCGGGTCGCACGCTCACCCGCCTTTCCGCCAGCCGGCAGCGCCGAACGATGAATTACTTTACCGCCCTGTTCGCAACCGGCGTGGCCACGCTCGCTCCCCATGCGGCCGACGCGCGCTCTTGCACCGATCTGGCGACGGCGGACATCGCCAACGTCACCGTGCTCGCCGCTCAGGCCGTTCCGGCCGGGCCGTTCCAGCCGCCGCCGCTCTACGGCCAGGCCCAGCAGCCGATGGACCTCCCCGCCCATTGCCGGGTCCGCGCGGTCGCCAGTCCAGCGCCCGGCTCACGCATCGGCATGGAGGTGTGGCTGCCGCAATCCGGCGTCTGGAACGAACGCTTCCGAATGTATGGAAACGGCGGTTACTCCAGCGCGATGCCATTGCCGCAACTCGCGCAAGGCTTGCGATCCGGCGCGATCGTTGCCGCAACCGACACCGGCCATCAGGGCGACGATCCGGAATTCGCCGTCGGTCTGCCCGAGAGCATCGCGGACTGGGGGCATCGCGCGGTCCACCAGACTGCCGTCGCCGCCAAGGCGTTCGCGGCCGCCTTCTATGGCAAGCCGCCGCGCTACAGCTATTTCTCCGGGTGCTCCACCGGTGGGCATCAGGCACTCATGGAAGCACAGCGTTACCCCGGCGATTTCGACGGCATCGTCGCCGGTGCGCCGGGGAACAATCGCAGCCGCCTCAACATCGGCTTCCTCTGGCAGTTCGTTTCCAACCGACACGGCAATGGTGACGAGCCCATTCTCCCACCATCGAAGCTTCGTCTCGTTACCGCCGAAGCGCTGCGCCAGTGCGGCACAGGCGAAGAGCAGGCGCGCGGCTGGTTGAACAATCCCTTCGCCTGCCGCCCCGATCCGGCGGCCTTGCTGTGCACCGCCGGAAGCGCCGAATCCTGCCTGACAGGCGATCAGGTACAGGTGATGCGCCGGATGTATCGGGGCGCCACTAACCCGCGCACCGGCGCGCAGATCTATCCGCCCTGGTTGCCGGGGAGTGAAAGCATCGGCGCTGACTCGTCCCCGCTCCCCGGCTGGAGCCTCTATTGGTCCGACCCGCGCGATCCGGCCCGTCCCGCGCGGGAAACGTTCTTCAGGTTCTGGGCCTTCAACGACGCGGGATGGCGCTGGCGAAGCTTCGATTTCGACCGCGACGTCGAGCAGATCGATCGTACGCTCGGCCGCCTTGTCGATGCGGTCGATCCGGATCTGACCGCCTTTCGCCAGGCCGGAGGAAAACTCATCCAGTATCATGGCCTGATGGATCCGGTCGTCAGCCCATGGGATTCGCGCAACTACTACGATGCGGTGGCCGAGGGCCCGACGGGTTCGCCCGATAGCTTCTATCGCCTGTTCTTCGCGCCGGGAATGGGCCACTGTGCCGGTGGGCCCGGTGTGGTTTTGGTCAACGCCGACACCGCGATCGAGACGTGGGTGGAACAGGGCAAGGCGCCTGATCGGCTGGAGACCGTGCTCGGCGACGGTCCTTCCCGGAACGTCGGCCTCTGCCCCTATCCGCACATCGGCTTGTGCCGGTAGGCGCGCCCGTTCGGCGCCAAGCCGGCAGCCCATGCGTGATGCCGGGCAGGCCGAGGCGCGGCACCGTCCGGTAACTCGTTAGTACCGATGTACATATTTGGATCTATTTAGGACGAGCAATACGGCCAACATCCAAGGCGCTTGGCCGCAGCGGTTCGCGCCAATCCGCTTCATCCGCTAGAGTTCTCCAGCGACTCCGACCCTGACCGCGATGTCGCGACCTCCGGCAATGCCAAATCCACCGGTGATGGCTATCGGAGTCGCCGTATCCAGGCGATGCGCGATGGAGGCGCTGAGCGCCGCTGCACCGCGATAAGCGGCCGCGTTGGCTGTGTAGCTCGTTCGGCCCGGCGCGGACGGAAAAGGCGCCGCGGCAAGGGAAATCGCCGCTGCTATGCCTCGCCGCGCTTCCCGGCGGATGTTCCGCGACAGATTGACCGCGCCGTCGATTCGGGCGTCGACGTCTTCGAGACGACTGTCCACCGCCGCGAACGCGGATCCCACATTGTCGTAGCTCTGACCCGCGATCCGATAGGTCGGAGCGGTCAGCGCGCCGGTAGCGGCATTGTAAGTCGCACCGCCGCCGAGCGCCGCCGCCGTGCTGGCGCCCAATGCGTCGGACCGGACGATAGCGGTGTCGGCGGTCGTCTGCGCTGCGGCGATCTCGCCGTCCTGCCGCGTGTCGATGGCGCGAATTGCGTCTAGCTCGCCGTCCTGGCGTGCATTGGCGGCAACCGCCATGTCGGCGGTCTGCTGCGCTGTGGCGGCGTTGGCCAGCGCGGTGTCGGCGACACCGCGCGCTTCGGCGGCCTCGGCCCAGGCAAGATCGCCTGTCGCCTGTGCGGCGGCGGCTTCCCGGCGGGCGGCGTCGGCTGTTTCCTGCGCCGCGAAGGCCTCGGTCCGGGCGGTGTTTGCCGTGGCCTGTGCGTTCACCGCTTCGGTGAAGGCTTCGTCGGCCCTGGCCCGCGCCCCTGCCGCGTCGCCAATGCCGGTGTTGGCCGCCGCCATCGCCTCGGCCGCCTCGGTCCGCGCCTGGTCGGCGGTGGCCTGGGCTGTCGCCGCGTTGGCGAAGGCGGCATTGGCCCGCGCCTGCGCCGATGCGGCGTTCGCGGCGACCGTGTCGAGCTGGCCGAGATTGACGGCGTCGGTCGCCTGCGTGCCGGCGGCGACATGGACGACTTGCCGCTCGCCGCCGGCGATGCCCACAGACACGCTGCCCGCCCGATCGGCGATGCTGCCCTGCCCCAGCGCCACGGCATTTTCGGCAGTCGCGCGGCTATTCGCGCCGAGAGCAACGCCGCCAAGAATGTTGGCCTGCGCATCATAACCCACGGCGGTCGCGTCGGACTGGTTTGCCGCCGTCGCCCCCGCCGACGATTGTGCCCCGATCGCCGTGGTCCGCGCATTCGCGAAGAGGCTGTGTCCGATGATGGCGCCATCGAGCAGATCCGGCGGGCCGTCGCGCCGCACGACAAAGCCCCCGGCGCGCGATCCCTGCCCGAAGGCGCTGTTTAGGTCGCCAAGCGCCGTGCTGTCCTGTCCATTGGCCGTGTTGCCGCTGCCACGGTAAGTAGGGCCGGGGTCCCGTCCGCCGGCAAAGCTCAGTTGCCCGGTCGCCGTATTGCTGTCGCCGCTGATCGCGATGCTCCGCTGGCCGAAGGCGCTGTTGTTGGAACCCTCTGCCGTCAGGCTCTGGTCGCCGACCGCGGTTCCATTGCGCTCGAACGACCGGCTGTGGGAACCGATGGCAATGCTGTTGTTGCCAAGAGCCCCGCTATCATAGCCCAGCGCCGTGCTTCTGGGCGCGTGCGCCTCTGCCGCCCAGCCGATGGCGGTCCGCGCACCGGCATCCGCCTCCGCCGGATCGACCGCGCCTTCATCCGCGAACTCACCGCAGACGAGCGTACCCGGACTCGCGCCGCTCCGGCACAACGAGCCGGTCCCGGCAAGCGCCGCATTGAGCTGCGCGACGTTCACGGCATCTGTATCGGCCGTTCCGGCGGAAAGATTGACGATGCGCCGCGTGAATCCAGGCAAGGAAGGAGCGCCGCTCTTGCCCACCGAAACGGTCAGCGCTTCGTCGGCCACGCTAGCCTGGCCGATCGCTACCGCATTATCCGCCGCCGCCCGGCTGTTTGCGCCCAGCGCGAGGCCGCGCACCGCATTGGCCTGCGCATTGTATCCGACGGCGGTAGTGTCGGTTTGCCCCGCCGCTTCGGCGCCGGCCATGGACCCGGCGCCAAATGCGGTCGTTCGGTCATTGGTGAACTCGTTCGGCAACACATTGCCGTTGGCCGCGTAGCCGCCATTGCCGCCCGCTCTGGCGAAAACGCCGAAGGCGCTGCTGAACGAGCCCCAGGCTGCGCTACGGTGGCCAGCGGCAGTTGCGTTGGCGCTCGCGAAACTCATGCCGCCCACCGCGATGCCGCCATCGCCCAGTGACTGGCTGGCAACACCGATCGCGACGCCGAAATCGCCATTCGTCTTCGCAAAGCGATAATAGCCATCGATGATCGTTTCCGCCCCGATGGCAACGCTGTTGGCGCCAAGTGCAAGCGCCGCCTTGCCAAGGGCCGTGGCGCTTTCCGCGGCTCTGGCATGATGTCCAATCGCCGTGCCTCGCGCTTCGATCGCGTTCGCACCTATACCTACGGCGGTGGACTGAAGTCCCTGCGCGCGCGCATCGCTCCCGCAAGCAAGTTGCCCGACAAGCAAGGGGAAACCGTCACTCTGGATGGGCTCCTGCATATTCTCCGGGCATTCGGCGGCCTCACCGCCGGGTTCATCGACGGTCTGCGCCAAGGCGTGATGGGGAACTGCAATGAAAGTTGCGAGCGCCGACGATGCGGCGGTAACGAGCAATTCTTTCGAGGTGAGGCGCATGGCGTCCGTCCTTTCCGATATTTGCGGGAAGAAGGGAGCGGCTCGCCGCCGCTCCCCCTCGTTCAGAAGCCGAAGGCCACGCCGACGCGGCCGCCGGTCGAACCCTTCACCGTCGATCCCGCGAACCCGCCGCTGACATAGACGCGCGGGGCGGCGCGGACCGCGACCGTGCCGGAGAAGCCCTGCTCGCCGCGATAGGTGGCGAGGTTGAACGACACCGACACGTCGCTGTCGGGGACGATCATCGTGCCGCCGAGCGCCATCGCCGCTGCGATCCCGCCATTGGCGCGGCGGAAGCCCAGATCGGTCGACGCGCTGAGCACGTCGATCCTGCTGTCGACCTGCATCAGCCGGTCGTCCACGGCATCGAACGCGGCGCCGACATTGCCGTAGCCTTGTCCGCCGATCGTATAACTGGGGGCCGAGATGGCGCCGGTAGCCTCGTCATAGGCCGCCCCGCCGCCCAGCGCCGCCGCCGTGCTCGCCCCCAGCGCGTCCGAGCGCACGATGGCGGTATCGGCGGTCGCCTGCGCAGCCTCGATCTCTCCGTCCTGCCGCGTGTTGACGGTGCGAATGGCGGCGAGTTCGCCATCTTGCCGAGCATTGTCGGCAACCGCCATGTCGGCTGTTTCCTGTGCGGCGGCGGCGTTGGCTATCGCCGCATCGGCAGTGGCCCGCGCAGCGGAGGCATCGTCCACACCCTGGGTGGCAACGACGAGAGCGGAATTGGCGGTCGCCTGCGCGGCGTCGGCCTTGGCCTCGACCACACGAAGCTGCGCCACATTCACCGCATCGGTATCCTCCGTACCGGCGGCGAGATTGGTGAGTTGCCGGGTGACGACGCCCCCGACGCCATCGTCGCCGCCGCCGATCGACACGCTGTTTTCCCGGTTCGCGACCGATCCTTGGCCCAATGCAACGGCATTGGCCGCCGTAACGCGCGAGTTCGCGCCGAACGCCGATCCGCTTGCTGCATTGGCCTGCGCGCCATAGCCGAGAGCGGTGGCATCGCTTTGTCCCTCTGCTTCCGCCCCGGCCTGCGCGTTCGAACCCAATGCCGTGGTCCGGGCGTTGCTGACGCCGTTCGGCTCCGGAGCTTGGAACAGGGGGAATTCCAGCCCGCCACCGGCATAGGCATCGCTGCCAAATGCCGCGCTGCCCTCGCCGGCCGCATAGCTCCTGTAGCCTGCGGCGGTGCCTTCTTCGCCGTCGGCAAGACTGTCCGCGCCGATCGCCATCGACAGGCCGCCGGTCGCATCGGCGCTTCTTCCTATAGCAACTGCGCCATCGTCCGTGGCGTTGCTGAATCGGCCGATCGCCAGAGCATTGCCGCCGCTGGCCGCCGCCTCGGTGCCCAGCGCGATGGCGTTGACCCCGGTCGCCTCCGCATCGGGCCCAAAGCTGTTGATCTTGAGGTAGGGGTTGCCCGCAGTGGCTATCGCAGCGTTGAGCTGGGCCAGATTGACGGCGTCGGTATCGCCAGTGCCGGCGGCGACATTGGTCAGCCGGCGGTTGAGGCCGCCGTTGCCGAATGCAACCGTGTTGTCGCCACTGGTGACCGAGCCATTGCCGATGGCTACCGAGCCGCTATGATTAGCCCGCGTGCCATAGCCGAGCGCGACGGTCCCATTGGCATTGGCCTGCGCATCCCAGCCGAGCGCCATAGTGGTGGACCCCTGCGCGATCGCATCCTTGCCGACGGCGATCCTGGCATTGCCATCCCCGGCCGCGACGGCGCCGGAGCCGATCGCGACGTTGTTGCTGCCGCTGCCGCCGGCATTTGACGAAGATCCCAACGCGACATTTACCGAATCGTCGCCAGAGGCATTCGATCCATAGCCGAGGGCCGTATTCCCGCCGCCGCCACCGCGGTTACCGCCACCGCCGGGAAGATTGACACCGTTGGCGCTGGAATCCGCACCGATAGCAGTGTTGCTGTTGCCATTCGCTTCCGCCTCGGTGCCCACCGCAACGTTCACCGCACCGTTGGCCTTGGTATTGTTGCCGCACGCCACGTTGATGTTGTCGGCGCCGAGGTCGCCGGAATCGCCCTCTTCGCCGAACGATCCGTTGCAGGTCGTCTGCGCTTGCGCGGAGCCGGCGAAGGCGAACGATGCCGAGACAAGCGCCGTGCCGAGGAGGATTTTGGTCTTCAGAAGCATGTCGGTTCTCCGTTGCGAGCCACGCGACCGGCGGCGTCGGCAACGGCCTAGGGCGATGCGGGACCGCCCAAATCATACGATCGGATGACCCGATGCGATTTTCCGGCGCTGGCCATTTGAAATCGTTACGGTTAGGCTCGCCGAACGGGGCGATTGATGGACCAGCCAGGCGGCATGATTCGCACCGACGCCATTGTCGAAACGCTCTACAACGACCTGCGCGACATCGCGCGGCGCGAACGCTTCCGCGCCGGGCAGCCGATGACGCTGCAAACCACGGCGATCCTGCACGAAGCCTATATCAAGCTCTACAAGCGCGAGGACTGGGAAAGCCGCGAGCATTTCCTGGGCACGGCGGCGACCGCGATCCGCCACGTGCTGGTCAACGCCGCGCTGGCGCGCAAGGCCGCGAAACGAGGCAACGGGGTGCGCCCGGTACCGATCGACGATGGCGACGACATTCCCTCTACCGAGGATGACCGCCAGCTCATCGCGCTGGGCGAGGCGCTGGAGGAACTGGCGGCATTCGACGCGGAACTGGCCAAGCTGATCGATTGCCGCTTCTTCGCCGGCCTCAGCGAAGCCGAAACCGCCGAGGTGATGGGAATCGGCGAACGGACCGTGCGCCGGCGATGGGCTCAGGCGCGGGCCTGGGTCCACCGCGAAATGATGCACGAATAGGGCTTCCCGTCGGGCGGGTCAGGAGATTCCCGCACGCAGGGCGGCAACGCGGTTGCGGGCGAAGGCGCTGGCCGGAATGTCCGCATAGAGGCGGTCCGCCAGCGCGAAATCGGCGCGCGCTTCCGCCAACCGCCGCTGCTTGAGCCGCAGCACCGCGCGTGCAGCGACGAAGCCGGGGTTCCGGTCCGGATCGGCTCCACCGGCGGCCAGATCGGCATCCAGCCGGGCGAGCGCGGCTTCCGCTTCCTGCAACCGGCCGACGTGGGCCAGCGATTCCGCCCGCAGCATCGCCCCGGCCACGGTCGGCTGCGCGGTCGCGCCAAGGAAGGTCTCCAGCATCGGCAGCGCTTCGTCGAACGATGCCAGGGCATCGCCGAAGCGCCCGAGATAGACTTGCGCCGTGCCCACCTGGAACAGGTCGTACCCGAGCCCCGCCGACCGCCCGTAGAGTTCCCGTCGCACCTCGGCCACCCGCCTGAACCGCTGGTACGCGCCCTCGGCGTCGCCGCGCCGCAGACGCAGCGTTCCCTGATGGATCTCGACCATCAGACCGGGGGCGGTCGCGCTGCTGTTGGTGCGCCGGGCCAGCACTTCCCCCCGTTCCAGCATCGCTTCCGCTTCATCGAGCCGTCCGGCCTGAAGGTAATGGGTGCCGAGATTGGCATAGCGGGTCAGCAGTTCGCGCGGATTGTTGGCGAAAGCCGCTTCCGCCTCGGGCAGCGTATCCTCCAGCAGCCCGATGCCCCCCTCGCTGTCGCCGGAAACCCGCAGCATGTGGGCGCGCGCGGAAACCATCTCCTGCAATTCAACCCGGAAGCGCGCGGGGTCGGTCCGGAAGACCCGGTCGGCGGCGTCGAGCAGATCGCGCGCTTCGCCCACCCGGCCCATGGATGCCAGGACCTGTCCCATGCGCTGCCGCATGCGCGCCGTGGCGACCGGATCGTTCCTGCCGACACCGGCATCCGTCGCCCGGCGCAGGAAGGCTTCGGCGCCGGCCGAATTTTCCGTCACCAGATAGAGGTCCGCCAGCGTGATCACCGCCTCTGCCGTCTCGGGCGCGTCGGGCGGCATCGTCGCGATCAGGTTGCGGGCGCTGGTTTCGATCATGTCGCGCGCCGTTACCGACTGGATTTGCCCCGCATCGCTCGCGTTGCGGAACAGAAACGTGATCGCGTTGAGCGCCGCTTCCGAGCGGCGCAGTTCGGAACGGGCTATATCGCGCTCTATCGCGGCCTCGCGGGCCTGCCACGCAAACCCCGCGGTCCCGCCGATCAGGGAGAGCGCGAGCGCCGCAGCCGATGCGACACCCCACTTGTTGCGCCGCACGAAGCGGCGCAACCGATAGCCGGCGGAGCCGTCATGAGCGCGCACCGGCCGCAACTGCCGGTGCCGGCGGATGTCCTCCGCCAAGTCGGCGACACTGGCATAGCGATCCTCCGGCGCGTGCCGCATCGCCTTCAGCACGATGGCGTCGAGATCGCCGGCGATCCGCTGCGGCGGAACCGGGCTGCTCCCTTGCTCTCGAGCCGTCTTGCTCGGCGGCGGCGGATCGTCGTGCAGGACCCGGCGGACAAGCGATGAGACGGCGCCCGTCCCCGCGCGCCACGGGCCCGCCCCCGCCAGCAACTCGTAAAGCACCGCGCCCAGCGCATAGACATCCGTCGCCACGGTTACGCCGGCGTTTTCCAGTTGTTCGGGCGCCGCATATTCGGGCGTCAGCATCGCGAGCGTCATCGTGTGCTCGCCGGCGGCATCGTCGACGATGCGGGCGATCCCGAAATCGAGCAGGCGCACCCTGCCGCCGGTGTCGATCATGATATTCGCCAGCTTGATGTCGCGATGAACGACGAGCCGCGCATGGGCATAGGAAACGGCGTCGCAGAGTTCCAGGAACAGCCGCAAGCGGCCGTCGAGGCTGGCGCCGGTCCGCGCGCACCATGCGCGGACGTCTTCGCCTTCGACATATTCCATCGCCATATAGGCGCGGCCGTCGCCGGCGATGCCGCCATCGATCAGCCGGGCGATGCCAGGGTGCTCCAGCGAAGCGAGCAGCGCCCGCTCGGACTCGAACAGGGTGGCCCTTCCGGCTGCCTCGGGGCGCAACACCTTCAGCGCGACCCGCTGTTCGAACCCCGCGGCCATTCGCTCGGCCAGATAGACTTCCCCCATTCCTCCGCGCCCGATCAGCCGCGCCACGCGGAACGCCCCGACCACGGTTCCAGCGGCCAGCGAGGCATAATCCGCGCCCGGCGCGGATTGCCCTCCTTCCGCCGGGTGATCGAGCGGCCCGGACATGGCTTCGGCGCGCAGCAGGCTGCGAACGTGATCGACGATAAACGGTTCGGCGCCCGCGTGCTCCAGCGCCTGCTCCCGTCCCTCTGCCGGCAGCAGAACCAGCTTGTCGAACAGCCGCCAGATTGCCGACCATTCGCCGGGGGTGGGTTGTCGCTTCGCGCCCACTTCAGCCATCGCTCACCGGCCTTCGCAAGGCGGGCTCGAACCGCCGAGGGTGGAACGCGCCTGCCCGCCGCTGTTCTTTCATGTTGTCGCCATCCTTCCCGACACGATGACCCATGGAATCGCGTGAAGAGCGCCGGGCCGCATCATAGCTTTGCACGACAGGCAAAAAAGAATCCCGCCCCGATGGCCGGATTTCACGCTCCTTCCTGTCTCGCCCTTCGGACACGCCAAGGAGAGACACATGACGCGCTTTTGCACAATGTTCGCCGATCAAGCGAGCAGCGATGCCGGCAGGGAAGACGCGGCCGCCGAACCGATCGTCCTGCTGATCGATCTCGACCGCCGCCTGATCGACGCCAGCGCCACCGCGGAGCTCTTGCTCGCCGAAGAAACGACACTCGAACGCAGCTTCGGCCGGCTGGCCGCGAAGAGCCAGCGCGACATGATGCGTATCGACCGCGCGCTGAACGAAGCGCGCTGGCGCGGTATGGCATCGTTGCGGATGGCCGGGGGCGCGTTCGAAGCCGATGTCGTGCGCCTGGGCGCCGATCGGCGAAGCCCGCGCTTCCTGATACTGTCACGGCAAGCCGAGGGTGCGGGACGCAGCGAGCGGGCGGCGAAGCGCTTCGGACTGACCCCGGCGGAAAACCGCCTGCTTCAATGCCTGCTCGATGGGCTGGCGCTGAAAGAAGCCGCCCTGCGGCTAGGCGTGGCCCGGACCACCGCCCGGACGCATTTGCAACGGATCTTCGACAAGACCGGCGTCCGCCGCCAGACCGAACTTCAGCGCGTGATTGCAGGCGTTTAGCGGGATCGGGGGGTGCTGCAAGTCCAACACCAACTTGCCTCCTATCCGGCAGGTTGACAGCTCGAGAGACGATCATGACGCCCCTTTCGTTCTAAGGATGACGTGACCCCCCCTGTTTTTTCCTCCAAGAGCGATTTTATTAGCACGCGGATCAATCCACCCGTTCGAGGTGCAACAGGTTTTTCTCGCTCACACCAAAGCGGTGATCATTGCAAATCATCGGTGCGGCGCGACTGGCTGCTACAACCAGTTCGCAAAAAGCGCGACCTCGTCCAGACGGCGCAGAACTGCGCCATTTCTGGGCCCCAATTCCCGGTGGCCGCGAACAGGTCAGACTGAAGTGGCGGTGGAGGAAGTCACCTGCGAACCGCTCTCTGGTGGGTCTTTCCCGTTCTGACGGGAATTTAACGGGAAATCGACTGTTTTCGGCCGCAAATACCCGACGTGGGATACCGCGAAGCCCCGATTTTCGCCAAAATACCAACGGAATTCCCGTAAACCAATAACGGGAATTTATGTCAGCTCTTCACGCGTTGGCCGGGATGCTGGCATCGGCCTGCCGGGAATTATGCTTCCCGCCGGGCCGGATCGTGCGCGCCGTCGATCGAGAACTGATCGAGGAGCGCGAGCATGGCCTCAAGCCTGGACCGAAGCGTCGCCACCTCAAGGGCGAGCAACACATCGCGCCGCCCCGCCGCGATCAGGATCCGGGTCAGTACCGGGTTGGAATTGCGCATCAGCGCTACCAGGTGTCGTCCGCGCGGCGCATGCGATCCAGCGAACCAATGCTTGACGCTCCGCTCACTCGCACCGGTCCAGCGCATAGCTGTTTTCACGCCCTGATGAGTCCGGCCCAGAT
>JBIQKC010000056.1:0-15264 GCA_044506885.1 Sphingomonadales bacterium | reverse complement strand
GGACCTGATCGGCGCCAACCGCAAGCTGCTCGAGGCGAACCTCGTGCGCCTGCGCCTGCTCGAGGATCGAATTGAGGCGCTGCAGGCTGGAGATGAGCGCCGCGCCGATCGGGGCGGCAAGGCGAAGCCGCGGGTCGTCAAGGACGTCGCCTAGGCCGTGGCGACGCTGCCAGCCAGTCCCGGGCGGCCACTCCGCCGGCCGATCGCCCTGTCGCTTCAGGACGCGATGGTTCCCGCCTGCCTCGCCGTCGTGCTGCTGCTCCAGTTCCATCTCGTCCTGACGCGCGCGATCAACTGGGACGAGTTCTGGTACTATTCGCTGGTCGAGCAGTTCGCCCGCGGGTCGCTCACCAACCCGCTCCAGACCATTCACGTCCGGCTGTTCGGCTGGCTCACCGGGCTACCGGGCAACGGCGTGGATCACATCGTCGTCGGACGCATGGTCATGTTCGCCGCGGAGATGGCGACGCTCGCGGCGATCTGGGCGATCTCCGCCCATTTCACCGATCGGCGGACCGGCCTGCTCTGCGTGCTCGCCTACGTGGGCTCGCACTACGTCTTCCAGCACGGCTATTCGTTCCGCGTCGATCCGCTCTCCGCCGGCCTGTCGATGACGGCCTTGCTGGTTCTCCTGAAAGGCCGGCCGGGCCCAGCAAGCGCGCTCGCGTTCGCCGTGCTTCTCGGACTTGCCGGAATGGTGACCATCAAGACGGCGCTGCTGGCCCCGGCCTTTGCCGGCGTCGCCTGGCTCCGGCTTGCCGAGGCCGAACATCGCGGCAAGACTCTCGCCTGGCTGGCGATGTGCGCTCTCGGAACCGTCCTGGCATTCGCCGCTCTCTACTTGCTGCACTCCCGGATGCTGGCGAACGCCTCAACCGATGTCGCCGCGTCCACCGTGCGCTCGGCGGGGACCTATGCGATCAGGCTGGGACTTCCGGATTACGCCAGCTACGTGCGGTACTTCGCGATCAAGAGCCCGCTACAGACGCTGCTCATCGTCGCGGCGCCTTTCGCCATCGCCCGTTCAAGGCTGCCGGGAAGCAGCAAGATCGCGTTGCTGGGCATGCTCGCGACGGCGTTGGTGTTCTTCGTCTACCAGAACGCTCTGCCCTACTTCTACGCGTTCATCCTGCCGCCGATCATCTGCGCCGCCGCGCTCGTGGTCCAGGCTTCGTCGCGGCGCTATCCGGTCGCTTTCATCGCCGTGGCACTGGCGCTGGGACCAGGCTTTTCCTGGGCCAGGGAACCGGCCAGCCCGATCGACAAGCAGCGGCTCATCGTCGACGCCGCCGAGCAGATCTTCCCCGAACCCGTGGCCTATTTCGATTTCTGCGCCATGCTCGGCACGTTCCGCAAGGCGAACCCGTTCATGACGACCTGGGGCATGCAGGCCTACCGGGATGCCGGGGTGCCGGTCATGCGGCGGCGGATGGAACGCCAGGTCGTCCCGCTGCTGTTGGCGAGCGAGCAGGAAAGCTATCCGACGTTCCGCGAAATGCTCGCCAGCGATGGACCTTCGCCGTACTTCCTCGACGAGGACGCCGCAGCGCTGCGCGACAATTACCTGCCCTTCTGGGGGCCGTACTGGCTCGCCGGCAAGGCCGTCCCCGCCGACGGCACCGTTCGTGCGACGGAATTTCTCGTACCGGGGCCGTACACGGTCCGCGATGCCGACGTGACGATCGACGGCGTGAGCTACGGCAAGGGCGAGGTCGTTCGAATCGAGCGCGGCGTTCATCGCCTGCAGGCCAAGGGCGGGCGATCCGCGCGGCTCATCTGGGGCGAGCGGTTGCAGGAGCCTCCCTTTCCGCTGCCGGCCCCGCCCTACTGGACCGACTTCTGATGCGCGTCCTGTTCGATCTCGTCCACCCGGCCGATGCGCTGTTCTTCTACCATGCCATGCGCGAGCTGCGCGCCAGCGGCGCGGAAGTGCTGGTGGCGAGCCGCCACAAGGACGTCCTCGTCGAACTGCTTGACGAATTCGGCTTCGAACATCATCCGCTCAGCGCGGCGCGGAGCGGCCTGCTCGGCCAGGCTTGCGAGCTCGCCGAGCGCGATCTGGCGTTGCTCCGGCTCGCCCGGCGCTGGCGGCCTGACGTCATGGCCGGGTTCGGCGGAATCGCGATCTCGCACGTCGGCCGTCTCCTCGGCATTCCCAGCGTCTCCTTCTACGACACCGAGCACGCCGCGCTGCAGATGCGGCTGACGCTTCCGTTCATCTCCGAGTGGCACGTGCCGCAGAGCTGGACCGGGCCGGAAGCGCGGGGAAAGACCTTCCGGTTTCCCGGCAGCAAGCAGTTCGCCTACCTTCATCCGGATCGCTTTCGGTCCGATCCCGAGCTGGCAAGAGCCGCCGGCTGGGATCCGCAGCGCGACAATTTCCTGATCCGCACAGTCGCCTGGCAAGCCAATCACGATTACGGCCGCGCTGGAATCCCCCCGCCTCAGTTGCGCCAGATCGTTGCGCAACTCTCGCTTCTGGGCAAAGTGCACATCTCCGCCGAAGGCGCGCTTCCTCCCGAGCTCGAGCCGATGCGGCTGCGCGGACCTGCGAGCGCGTTTCACCACCTCCTGGCCCGTTGCCGGCTCTGCTGCGGCGAGAGCATCACCGTCGCCAGCGAGGCGACGGCGCTCGGCGTGCCCGCGCTGCTCCAGATCGACAAGGACTATGCCTACGTCGTCGAGCAGGAGAAGGCCGGCTTGGTTCGCCGCTTCGGTCCAGAGGACGATGTGGGAGAAGCGCTGCGTGAAATGCTCCGCGAGAGTCCCCCGACGCTCGTCCGGCGCGCACGGCGTTTCGCCGATACCGCGGGCGACCTGAATCGCTACATTGTCGAAGCGCTCGGGCGCGCCGCCCGGCCGGCGACGCACATTCGCGCGGCAACGGCCGCAGCATGAGGTCGGTCGTCGCTCCCGCGCTGTCGCTCGGCCGCGGGCCGGTTGCGCGCAGTTCGATGCACAGCCTGGCGATCCGCCTCGCCGGCGTTGCGATTTCGTTCGTCCAGGCCGCGCTGGCCGCGCGGCTCCTCGGTGCCGAGGGTTACGGCGCTGCGGCGGTTGTGCTCTCGGTCGTTCAGGTGGCCGCGATATTGTCGTTGTTCGGCTGGGGGCCGCTCGCGGTCCGCGAGCTGGCGCGTCAAGGACGAGCTGCGGGGGCCACCGATTTCATCAGGACCAGTGCCCTGTGGGTGACCGGCCTGTCCGTGCTTGCTGGCTGTGCGCTTGCAGCGGCGGCGTTTAGCGGCCTCATCGAGGCTCCCTATCGCGGAGCGCTGCTGGCCAGCGGGCTCGTGGTCCTGCCAATGGCCCTGCTCCAGCTTCAGCGCGGGATCGCCCAAGGGCTCGGGCGCGTCGTCGTCGCGCAGGTGCCCGGCGAATTGCTGAGGCCGGGATTGCTGGTGGCGTTTCTGGGAACGGCCACAATGGCACACTGGCCTGTCGATGCGCAGAGCTACGTGACGGCGTTCGCGGTCTCGGCGTTCGCGGCCATCGCGCTGGCGTTGCTGTCGACAACTCGGGGCCTTCCCTGGACTGGAGTGGTCCGGGATCCGATGCAGCACCGCCGCTGGCGCTCCGAGGCAGTGCCGTTTCTGGGCATCACGCTGCTCGTGATCCTGCTCGGCGAGGTCACGACCCTGATGCTCGGCTGGCTGGCCACGGCGCACGCGGCCGGGCTGTTCCAGCCGGTCGCACGGATCGTCCCGTTGATGGTGCTGCCGGCGCAGGTCGTCGCGGTCGCCTTCGCGCCGCGCATCGCAGAGCTGTGGGCCCGAGGCGAGCGGGCCAGGGTGGTGCGGCTCACCCACACCTTCACGTTGGTGACCAGCGCGATGACCATCGGCCTGGTTGGCCTCCTGGTCCTCGCTGCGCCGCTGATCATGCGGGTGTTCGGACCCGATTTCGTGCCGAGCGCGTCGCTGCTGTGGATCGTCGGGCTTGCCCAGGTAGCCAACGCCGCGGCCGGCCCGGTCGGGCATCTCCTGACGATGACCGGACACGCCCCGGTCGCACTGCGCGGACAGCTCGCCGCGCTCGCCGCCAACGTCCTGCTGGGCGTCACGCTCATTCCCGCGCACGGCGCGCAAGGGGCGGCGATCGCGATGGCCGCCGGCCTGGCCGTGTGGAACCTCGTATTGCTGGTGCGAACGCGTGCGCTGCTCGACTTCGATCCCTCGCTGGTTGGCGCACTGATCCGCGTGCTATCGCAGCGACACTGAACCCTTCGCGAAGTCCCAGAGCGAATCGCGCCAATGCGCGCAGCGCCGATGCAGCAGGCGACCTGTCACCTCGAGGCTCGAAACGGCGTCGCCGACGGCCGCCATCAAGCGATCGGCGCCGATCCCCTCCAGCGCCACCACCATGCCTTCGTGCTCCAGCGAAGCGGCGAAATCGCGGCACTTGTCTCGATAACCTATCAGCACCGGCGCCACGCCGCACGAAGCCGCAAGGACCGCGCTGTGCAGCCTGATGCCCACCGAAAGCGCGGCCTGCGAAGCGATCGGGCAATAGTCCGCAAACCGCCGCGGAGACCGCGGCGCTAGCCCGCCGAAGCCGGCCGCCGCCATCAGCCTCGCGAGCGGCGTCTCGTCGGCGCGGTCGAATGCCACGGGAATGGGCTGCCAGCCCTCGCTCGCGAGTTCCCGAATGGCGGCGACCAGGGCCATCTCGGCGCGCGCCATGGGTTCCGCGTCCGCCTGGGCGCGCGCGGGGGCATGACTGACGATGAAGCGCCGGCCTGCCCAGTCCGCGATGGGATGCGGAGGAGTCAGGGCGAGGGCGAGGTCGCCGACGACCTCCGCCCGGTCGAAGCCGGCGCGTGCGAGCTTTTCCCGCGAGACCGGTCCCCGAACGCCGACTCGCTCGAATCGCGCGAACGCCTCCGCCCAGCGTGGGTCGACGCCTTCCTCGGCCATCGAGAAGCCCGCGCTCCCGACACCGGTCCCGAGGGCGACCATCGGCAACCCCCGCGCGAGGCAATGTTCGACGATCGACAGATAGTTGCGGTTCACCAGCGTTCCGCCACCGAGGACGACGCGCGCGAAGAAGGCGCCGCCGGACAACCCGATCCGTTCCAGGCGTCGCTCCAGCGCCGCGCCGCGCAGCACTTCGAGGCGCTCGCCTTCGAGGTGTTCCGCTGCGGCGAACATGGCGTCGTCGCCGAAGTTGCCGTGACCCGCCCAGCCGATGTACCCCCTAGGCAATCGGCGAACGGCCCGCTTCGTGGCGGTCGATGCCAGCACGAGCGCGGAGGCGAGACGTCGCATTAGGGGTCGGCTCGCGATCTCAGGAGGTAGTCGAGCGCGCCGATCCGCATCGCCAGCTTGATCGACTGGTTCGCGGCTGCGCGCTTTCTGCCGAACGCCAGGACCAGTGCCGCAAGTCCGGCATAGACCGCGGCCTGCGCGATGAGGGGCAGCACGGCGGGCGTCGCCAGGCCCTGTGCGGCATTGCCTCGGCCTATCCGCACGTAGCGCGAGAACACGCTCCTCCAGCGCATTTCGTCGGGCGCGACAATATGCGCGACCTTCGCTCCCGACACGTATCGAATTTCGCCCTCGGGTGCGACGCGCCGCGCGAATTCGGTATCCTCGCCGCCGACCGTGCGCGGGCCGGCGCCGAAGTTCACGTCTCCCGTGGCAAACCGCCGATGTCCGATCGCCTTGCGGCGAACGGCCATGTTGCAGCCTTTGACGTCCCGTGGTCCCAGCCAGTCGTCTTCGCGGCCGATGGGAGTGCAGCCTGCACTTCTCCCGGCATCGGTCAGCGATCTCAGCCACTCGGGAGGCGTTGCCTGCCACGCCGGGCGGACTTGTCCGGCGAGGATCTTCGCCTCCGGAAATTGGGCACCGGCCCTTGCATAGGCGTCGATCAGCTGCCCGTCCGCAATCACGTCATCGTCGAGAAACACCAGCATCTCGCCTGCGGCCCGTTCAATCGCGGCGTTGAGCGCGTAGGATTTGCCTTGGCGTGGCTCGGACAGGAACGAGGCCCCCTCCTGTATTGCGAAAGCTCTCATAAGGCCGGCGGTGCCGTCGGTGCTTGCGTTGTCCACAAGGATGATCTCGATGCCTTCGGAAGGTCGCCGGACTCGTGCCAGCGCCTCGAGACAGGCCGGAAGGGTGTCCGCTCCGTTGTGCGACGGCACGATTACCGACCACCGCACGCCCGCCGACATCAGCCGCTTCTCCCGTTCACCTCCGGCGCACCCCAGACCCTTGCGCGCCGGCCGCTACAGGTGGATGTGTTCTGACGGATGGGCAAGGAGGAATCAGTTTCCGCGGTCACGGTCGTGATGACCGTCCACAACGGTGCCCGCTTCCTGCGGCAGGCGATCGACAGCGTCCTCGGCCAGACGCTGCGCGACTTCCAGTTCCTGATCGTCGACGATGTCTCGACGGACGAAACGCCCGCGATCCTCGCCGCAGCCGCTTCGGCCGACGGACGCATCGAGATCATCCGCAACGACCGGAACATCGGCCCCTACCCCAGCGCCAATCGCGCGCTCGAGGTTGCCTCGGCGCCCCTCATCGCGCGCATGGATGCGGACGACATAAGCGAGCCGGAGCGGTTGGCACGGCAGGTGCAGTTCATGCGCGACAACCCGGATCACCTGCTGGTCGCGACCTCCTATGTCTCGATCGATGCGCAGGGCGCGATCCGTTATCGCAAGCGCAACCCGATGGACGCCTGGCAGACGCGCTGGACGTCGCGCTTCCGGATGCCGAGCGTCCACCCCGGATTCTGCTTTCGCGCCGCGTTGCCCGACGGGACCCCCGTGCGCTACGGCGAAGACAACCCGGTGGCCCAGGATTACGCGCTGGCCGCGCGCCTCGCGCATCTAGGCAAGGCGGCCGTGCTGGACTACATCCTGATCCGCTACCGAATGCACGGCCAGAACATCTCCAGCACCCGTCCGCTGCACCAGCGGCAGGTCGCGCGGCAGGTGGCGCAGCACTATCTTGCCGAGCACTACCCGCCGGACATCGTCGACGGCGTCGGCACGATGCTCGATGTCCACTTTCGGCTGCTCGCCCCCGATGCCGAGACCCTCGGCCGCGCCGCGCGCGCGCTCGCGAGAATACCCGCCTTCGACGACGACAGCGCGCCTCGCCGCCGGACCTGGCTTGCGCGGCGCTGCGCCGGGATGCTCGCCGAAGCCTTCCTCGCCGGGAGAACGAGACGCGAACAGGTCCGCATCGGCGCGGCGCTGCTGGGCCGCGGGGCGGGCCACCTGCCGGCGCTGGCGATGCGTCTCGCCGAGCTTCGCGGCTGGCTGCCGACGGCCGGCGAGGTGCGCCCCTAGCGCCCCATCTTTCCCCACAGCCAGCCGATCGCATAAGGCGGCAGGATGACGGGGAGCATCAGCCAGTCGGCAAGCCCGGGCGCACGGCTCGGTGAAGGTGCGCCTCCGACCCGGGCCCGGCTCTGCCCGGCGTAGACCAGCCGCTTCGCCATCCATCCCAGCCGCATTCGTTCGGGCGCGATCACGTGTTCGACGACCGCGCCACCCTCGTAGACGATCGCCAGTCCGGCTTCGGAAACGCGCCGGCAGAAGTCGCTCTCCTCCCCGCTGAACAGCCTTCCGTCGCGCCGGCCCAGGGTGGCGTCGAAACGCATCGAACCGGTCTTGGCGCGGTCGATGCCGAAACCGGCGCCGACGGCCCTCGGATAGGGAAATCGCTCGGGCCCCAGCTCGAGCAGCGAATAGAGATCGCGTACGACACGGGCGCCTGCGAAGAACGGCGGGCGCCCGGTCCAGCGCGGAACGATCCGCCCGCCCGCCACCGCGACGCCCTCCGCCTCAAGCGCCGAAGCCAGATGGGAGGCCCAGTCCTTTGCCGCGATCGCATCGGCGTCAAGGAACAGGACGATGTCGTGCCTCGCCTGTTCGAGGGCCAGGTTGCGAGCCTCGGAGAGACCGCCCACGCGGGCATTGATGATCCTCAATGGAAGGTTCGTCGAAGGGAACGTGTCTTGCGCGATCCCCCCGGTTGCGCACTGCTCGACCAGCAGCACCTCTCCGGTGACGCCGACCTGCGCCGAGGCGGCCGCAAGGACTTCGCTCAGCAACGCGTCACTTTCGGCAAATCGCGTGAGCGCTATCGTGACAGGGCGCACCCGATTCTCCCCGAGCGGTTTGGCCGCGACTCCCGATCTGCCGGCCCTGCGCGAACTTGGCCAAGGGCACAAGCTCGTACTGCTGTCCAGTGGGCCTTTAGAGAATATCAAACTTTGCAAATTATTCACCAAGTTCCGCGAAGGACACAGGCAAGCGCTGAGCCTGGAGCCCGCGCGACGCGTAACGGTTAGCGAGGACGGGAATGAGCGCTTTCGGCCGCAAGAACGGTGTCGGTGGAATGTCGCCGGGGGCACGTCCGAGCTTCGGCGTCGCCAAGCCGATGAAGGGCGGCGCGCTGCCGGCGCAGCGCGTGGCTTCGCCGGGCGGGGAACAGTTCCCGCCGCTTCCCGCGGAGTTGGAGCCGGTCGGTACTCCGCCCGATTCGAACGGCGGCGCGAACCGCGCCGACGCGATGAGCCGGCTCGCCGAGCGCGTCAACGCATCCGCTGACGCGGCGTCCGAGGTCGGCGGTTTCGAGGCCTCGGTCCACAAGATCAAGGAGCAGGTCCTTCCGCGCCTGCTCGAACGCGTCGACCCTGAGGCCGCCGCGACGCTGAGCAAGGACGAGCTCAGCGAGGAATTCCGTCCGATCATCATGGAGGTGCTGACCGAGCTCAAGGTCACCCTCAACCGTCGCGAGCAGTTCGCGCTCGAGAAGGTGCTGATCGACGAGCTGCTCGGCTTCGGCCCGCTGGAGGAGCTGCTCAACGACCCCGACATCTCCGACATCATGGTCAACGGGCCCAACCAGACCTACGTCGAAAAGAAGGGCAAGCTGCAGATCGCGCCGATCCAGTTCCGCGACGAGCAGCACCTGTTCCAGATCGCCCAGCGGATCGTCAACCAGGTCGGCCGCCGCGTCGACCAGACCACCCCGCTGGCCGACGCCCGCCTCAAGGACGGCAGCCGCGTCAACGTGATCGTCCCGCCGCTGTCGCTGCGCGGCACCGCGATCTCGATTCGTAAGTTCTCGGAAAAGCCGATCACGCTCGACATGCTGCGCGACTTCGGCTCGATGTCCGACAAGATGTGCACCGCGCTCAAGATCGCGGGCGCCTGCCGCATGAACGTGGTCATCTCCGGCGGTACCGGCTCGGGTAAGACGACGATGCTCAACGCGCTGTCGAAGATGATCGACCCGGGCGAGCGCGTGCTTACGATCGAGGACGCGGCCGAACTTCGCTTGCAGCAGCCGCACTGGCTACCGCTCGAAACGCGTCCGCCGAACCTCGAAGGCCAGGGTGCGATCACCATCGGCGACCTGGTCAAGAACGCTCTGCGTATGCGCCCCGACCGCATCATCCTGGGCGAAATTCGCGGCGCCGAGTGCTTCGACCTGCTCGCGGCCATGAACACCGGCCACGACGGCTCGATGTGCACGCTTCACGCCAACAGCCCGCGCGAGTGCCTCGGCCGTATGGAAAACATGATCATGATGGGCGACATCAAGATCCCGAAGGAAGCGATCAGCCGCCAGATCGCGGAATCGGTCGACCTGATCGTCCAGGTCAAGCGCCTGCGCGACGGTTCGCGCCGCACGACCAACATCACCGAGGTAATCGGCATGGAAGGCGACGTGATCGTCACCCAGGAGTTGTTCGCGTTCGAGTACCTCGACGAGACCGAGGACGGGAAGATCATCGGCGAGTTCCGCTCGTCGGGCCTGCGTCCCTACACGCTCGAGAAAGCGCGGCAGTTCGGGTTCGACCAGGCGTACCTGGAAGCCTGCCTCTAGGCAGGCCCTATCCCTGAATCCACCCCATCACCCCGAGCGTGAGCAGCGTCACGCCGGGAAAGAACGCGAGAAAGAACACCGTCGTCCACGGCATGAAGCCGACCGCGTCGATTCGCGTGCGGCGCAGGCGGCGCCGTTCGGCCACCGCCGAATACACCGCGAGCAGGAGGAGCAGCCCGCCGGCAATCGCGGCCAGGGTCGCGTCGCTCGCGAACAGCAGGAATTCCGGTTCCTTCACGCGCCGCGATATGGGCAGTCGCCCGCGATCGGGCAACGCTTGATCGCGCGGCTCGCCCGCCTATGGCGGCGGCGTGCAATCCGCTCCCGCCCACCGCCCGCTCCTCGCGCTGTTGATCCGGCTCGGCGCGATCGCCGCGCTGGCGACGATGTCCGCGTTGATCAAGCTCGCGTCCGAACACGGCATCCACCTGCTCGAGATCATGTTCTGGCGCCAGTTCCTGACAATTCCGATCGCGATCGGCTGGGTCATGGCGACGACCGGCCTCGCCGCCCTGGCCACCCACCGGCCGGGGACGCATTTCCTGCGAGGGCTCTACGGCACCGTCGGGATGATCCTCAATTTCGGCGCCGTAATCCTGCTGCCGCTGGCCGAGGCGACGACCATCAATTTCACCGTCCCGATCTGGGCCGTGCTGCTGTCGATCGTCGTGCTTCGCGAGAAGGTCGGGATCTGGCGGTGGTCGGCCGTCGCGCTCGGCTTCCTCGGCATCCTGGTCATCGCCCAGCCGGGCGGCGGCCATTTCCCGCTCCACGGCGCGCTGGTCGCACTCGGCGGCGCGTTCATGATCGCGCTGATCTCGATACAGATCGCCGACCTCAACCGCACCGACAGGCCGCTGACGATCGTCTTCTACTTCGCGCTGTTCAGCATGCTGGTCACCGCGCCCGCACTGCCGTTCGTTTTCACGCCGCACGACGCGTTCGGCTGGTGGCTGCTGCTCGGAATCGGCCTTTCCGGCGCCCTGGGACAGCTTCTGCTCACCGCGGCCCTGCGGTTCGGCAGCGTCGCGAGCGTGATCGTGATGGACTACTCGGGGCTGTTCTGGGCCACGCTCTACGGCTGGTTGCTGTTCGAGACTCTCCCGCCGGCGACGACCTGGCTCGGCGCGCCGCTGATCGTGATCGCCGGGCTGATCATCGCCTGGCGCGAGCACAAGCTCGCGCGACGAAGCGCGCCGAAGGTCGGAGCGGCGGAGGGAACCTAAGCAGGAGCCTCCGGTTTCCCTTTCGACCACTCAGCGTGGAACTGCCCGAAAGGACAAGAACAATGGTTCGCAAGATCATCCTGGCATTCGGAATTGCCGCGTTCTCGCTCGCCGCTTCTGCATGCAACACAGTCAAGGGCGTCGGGGAAGACATCGAATCCGTCGGCGAGGCCGGTGACGAGGCCATCTAGGCCAACCCACTCCAGGGTCGCAGGGCGCCCGTCGGAGCGATCCGGCGGGCGCTTTTCTTTGGCGTCAGGCAGCCTCACCCTTGCGATAGACCAGCATCAGGTTGTTGGCGGGCATCGCCGCACGCCGCGTGAGCGCGAATCCGTGGCTCGCCGCCAAGGTGTCGAGCCATTCGCGGCTGCGCAGGCCGAATTCCGGATCGCGCCGCTTGAGCCAGGCGTCGAACTCGAGATTCGAAGGCGCAGTCTCGACGTCCGCTTCGAGATACGGGCCGTAGAGCACCAACGGCGCGCCGGGTGCCAGCAGCGCAGCGGCCCCCGCGAGCAGGCCCTCGGTCGCTGCAAGCGGGCTGATGTGGACCATGTTGATGCACAACACCGCGTCGGCCCGCTGCACCGGCCAACGCGGCGCTGCCGCGTCGAGCGGCAGTGGATCGCGCAGGTTGGCGAGCCCCGACTCCTCGCGCCACGCGGCGAGCGAGGCGCGCGCCTCGGCATCGGGATCGCTCGGCTGCCACTCGAGCGCGGGGAAGGTTTGTGCGAAGTGGACCGCGTGCTCGCCGGTGCCGCTCGCCACTTCCAGCACCAGGCCCGTCCCGGGCAGTTCCTCGGCCAGGACCGCCGCTATCGACTCGCGATTGCGGCCGGCGGCAGGGGCGGTTCGTTTCACGCAGTGGCCTCGAACCGCCGCGCGGCGCGCACGATCGCGTCGTTGTCGTGAATGAACCGCCCCGGCGCCTTCTCGCCGGCGAATTGCAGCGCGGCAGCGGCGACCGCGCGGGCGTCGATCGATCGAAAGCGCCGCCGCTGCCCATGCAACACGAGGTCGGACAGCGGGCTGGCCAGGATCGCCAGCCGCTCGAGCGGGCGCCGGTCGCCCGTCCGCCGTCCCCGCAGCAGCCCCGGACGCAGGATGTCGAGACGGCGAAAGCGCAAGCGGGCCAGCGCCGCTTCCACTTCGCCCTTCACGCGCAGGTAGAACGCCTTGCTGAGCACGTCGGCTCCGGCGGAGGAGACGAGCACGAAATTGGCCACCTCGGCATCACGCGCAGCCTTCGCCAGCGACAGCACGAGGTCGTGATCCACCTCCCGAAAGCCCTCCTCGCTCCCGGCCTTGCTGCGGGTCGTGCCGAGCGCGCAGATCACCGCGTCGGGCCCGATAGTGGCCAGCGCCTCGGGCCAGCCCGCGGGATCGGCGATCATCATTTCCATCCGCACCCCGCGCGGGATCGGCGCTTCGCGCCGGGTCAGCGCGACGAGACGGATGGAAGGATGGCGGCCGACGGCCTGCATCGCCCGCGTGCCGACCAGCCCGGTCGCGCCGGCCAGGAGCACGACGCGCGGATCAGACATTCGACAGCACGCCCGGGACCTGTCCGAAGATCTGGCGATAGCGTTCGATCGCGTAGCGGTCGGTCATCCCGGCGATGAAGTCGGCGATATGGCGGCTGCGCGCCGGTTCCTCGGGGGGCAAACGCTGCAGCCACGGATCCGGGAGCAGGTCAGGCTGCTGGTGATAGGCGGCGAAGAGCCGGGCGATCACCGATCGGGCGCGCTCGGCGGTCCCCCGCTGCTCGTCGTGGTAATAGAGGTTGCGATAGAGGAAGGTCTTCAGCTGGCGCTCGTGTCCCGCCATCTCGGGCGAGAATGCGACGAGCGCCCTGTCCGCCTCGCGCACCTCGTCGATTGACGCGACTTCGGCGAGGTTGCGGCGGGTCGTCTCGAGCACGTCGTTGACCATTTCACCGATCTGCTCGCGAACCAGTTCGCGTAGCAGCGTCTCGCGCGGTTGCCCCGGGAAGCGTCGCTCGACACCGCGCCAGGCCTGCGCGACGAAGTCCAGCTCGAGCAGCGCGTCGAGGTCGAGGAAGCCCGCGCGCAGGCCGTCGTCGATGTCGTGATTGTCGTAGGCGATGTCGTCCGCCAGCGCGGCGACCTGCGCCTCGAGCGAAGGCCAGTGCGCCAGGTCGAGCGGAAAATCCGCGTCGAGTTCGGCCAGCGCCCAGCCCGGTTCGAGCACCGGCCCGTTGTGCTTGGCCAGCCCCTCGAGCGATTCCCAGCTGAGGTTCAGGCCGCGAATGCCGCAATAGGGGCTGTCGAGCCGCATCAGCACGCGCAGGCAGTGCTCGTTGTGGTCGAACCCGCCGCATGCGCCAAGCGCGCTGTCGAGCGCCTTCTCGCCCGAATGGCCGAACGGCGGGTGGCCGATGTCATGGGCCAGACACAGCGTCTCGGCGAGATCCTCGTCGAGGTCCAGCGCGCGGGCGATCACACGGCCGATCTGCGCGACCTCGAGGCTGTGCGTCAGCCGGACCCGGAAATGATCGCCGTCGGGCGCGATGAACACCTGGGTCTTGCCGGCGAGGCGGCGGAAGGCGATCGAATGGATGATCCGGTCGCGGTCGCGCTGGAACGCCGTGCGCGGCCCGCGGCTGCCCTCCTGCCCCTGCTCGAACTCGCGCCCGCGCGAACGGGCGGGATCGGCGGCGTAAGGGGCGCGCGGCATGGCGCGCTGGTAGGGCGTGTTCGGCCGCGTTGCAACGGAGGAGGAAGGAGCCCTCATCCAAGCTGCGCTAACTCGCTTCGCGAGTAAGCTCCGCTATCCTTCTCCCGTGAACGGGAGAAGGAGCTCGGCGCTTCAGCGGCGCCGTTCTTCTCTCGCTGGCGAGAGATGGATGCGGAGACTTGGGTCTGCGAAGCAGGCCGTGGTCGGAGTTGGACGAGGGGCCCTACCCCTCGCCCAGGATCCACTCCGCCGCCTTCTCCGCGTGGAGACGCGTCGAATCGTAGATCGGCAGCACGTTGGCGTCGACGTCGACCACCAGCTCGAGCTCGGTGCAGGCGAGCACGATCGCCTCGGCTCCGTCCTGCTCCTTGACCGTGATCATCGTCTTGAGCGCGCGCTCGGCGTCGCGGGTCACCTTCCCGACGATCAGCTCGTCGTAGATGATCCGGTCGAGCGTCTCGACGTTGTCGAGGTCGGGGGGCAGCAGGTCTATGCCGTGGGCGACGAGGCGGCGGCGGTAGAAGCTTTCGGTCATGACGTTGCTGGTGCCGAACAGCGCCGCGCTCTTGACCCCGTCCCGTGCCATGCGCTGGCCGACGCATTCGGCGATGTGCAGCACCGGGATGTCGACCGCCGCGGCGACCTGGTCGTAGACGCGGTGCATCGAGTTGGCGCCGATTACCAGCGCGGTGGCGCCGATCCGTTCGAGCCCCTGTGCGGATTCGATCAGGATCCCGGCTGCCCGGTCCCAGTCCGGACTCTCGCGCAGCCCGTGCAGCCGGGCGAAGTCGAGGCTCTCGATCAGCAGCGGCGCGCTCGAGCCGTGATTGGCCTTCTGCTGCACAATGCGGTTGATGTGCTCGTAGTAGGTCCGGGTCGAGACCCAGCTCATCCCGCCGATCAGGCCCAGCTTGCGCACCGCGATTCCCTCATTGCCCGGCCGCCGGGGCCGCCTTGTCAGGGCGTTTATCGCGAAAATTTCCGCAGCGCACAATGAGCGCAGTGCGCTTTTTGGCGTGGGCGCTGCGGTTCGGGCCGTGATTGTTGCCGCGGGCCTTCCGCCCCTTCCCCGCCCGTCGTGAGCCTGTCGAAGGACGCCAGCGCCCCGCTTGCGTGGTTCGACAAGCTAGCCACGAGCGACGGGAGGAAAAGAGGGACTGTCCCTCTTTTCAAGCCACCCCCGCCCCGGAAGCGCCGGCGGCGGAGAAAAGAGGGACTGTCCCTCTTTTTCGCGACGCCCGCGGCCCCTAGTGCGCCAGTGCCTTGTTGATTTCCTCGACCATCTTCTTGGCGTCGCTGAGCAGCATCATCGTCTGGTCGAGGTAGAACACGTCGTTGTCGACGCCCGCATAGCCGACGCCGCCCATCGAGCGCTTGATGAACATGATCGTCTTGGCCTTTTCGACGTCGAACACCGGCATGCCGTAGATCGGCGAGCCCTTGTCGGTCTTGGCGGCCGGGTTGACCACGTCGTTGGCGCCGATGATGAA
>JBIQKC010000011.1:18254-76567 GCA_044506885.1 Sphingomonadales bacterium | reverse complement strand
GCACGCGGTACTGGCCGAGCTCGGGCGTCGGGCGGTGGCTGCCCGACTGGTAGGTGGTGGTGGCGATGCCGTGCAGGTCGCCGCGGTGGAAGCTGGGGCTGGTGCGCTCCATGTCCACCGGGCTGTCGCAGTGATAGTCGAGCACCGTGTCGGGCGCGTTGTCGATGAAATCGCCCATCCGCGCGATCAGGCCGTCGGCGAATTCGCGCTTGGATTCGTCCCAGCTGCGTCCGTCGGGCCGCTCGTAGGGCACGTAGTCCCAGGCGTGGAAGATCGCCTTGCCTTCGGGGCAGCGGCTGGGATCATGCTGGGTCAGTTGCCCGACGCCGACCAGCGGCGTGGGCGAGAAACCGCCATAGCGCAGCTCGTCGAAGGCGCGGCGCAGATCGTCGTAGTTGGCGGGCATCAGTTCGTACATCACCGCCGACAAATCGCTTCCGTCGACGTTCTTGGCCTTGAACCTGAGCGGCGCATCGAGCGCGGCGTGGACGGTGAAGCAGGCCGCCGGCGTCACGTGGGTGCGCCGCGCGTTCTTCGCCACCGTAGCGGGCAGTGCGGGGACCATGTCGGGCAAGTGGTGCGGATGGATCGCGCCGATCACGCCTTCGGCCGCCGACAGCCGCTCGCCGCTGTCGAGCACGACGCCGGTGGCGCGCGCGCCGTCGGTCTCCACCTCGCGCACATGGGCGTTGGCGACGACCTTGCCGCCGTGGTCCTCGATGCAGGCGATCAGCGCATTGGTCAGGCTGCCCGAACCGCCCACCGGCACGCCGAAGCCGAACTTTTCGAGGAAGCCGAGGAACACATAGGCCCCGATCCCGGTCGCCTTCTCGTCGGGGCTGACGAGGTTCTCGCCCGCCACGCGGCCGAAATGCGCCTTGACCTTCTCGTGCTCGAACAGCTCTTCCATCAGATCGAACGTGCTGACCTGCGTGGTGCGCCAGATCTCGCGTCCCTCGGCGCTCTGGTCCATCATCGCCGTCTGCGCGCCCAATGGCATCGGCGGGGAATAGAGCCCGGCCTGGATCATCGGCAGCCATTCGGCCGCCTGCCGGCTCATTTCGAGGAAGGTTTCCGCGTCCTTCGCGGAAAAGCGCCGGATCGCCTCGGCCGATCTGGCCGGATCGCGATGGAGCGGCAGCGTGGCCCCGTCTTCCCACACGCTCATCATCGGCACGTCGGGGAACACGTAGCTGAGGCCGTACTTGCGCTTCAGCCCCAGTTCGTCCGCCAGCAGCAGCGGATTGCCGTGAATGAAGATGTGGCTCATCGAATGCTGGTCGTGATGGAAGCCCGGCCGCGTCAGCTCGCGCGTCACGCACCCGCCGCCGAACCAGGCATTGCGCTCCAGCACCAGCACCTTCTTGCCCGCCGCCGCGAGATAGGCCGCGGCGACGAGGCCGTTGTGGCCCGAACCGATGGCTATGATGTCCGCGTCGCTCATCCGTACACACTCCCCCAATCCGTTCGTGTCGAGCGAAGTCGAGACACGCTTGCGCCCGCGCCTCTCGACTTCGCTCGAGGCGAACGGAGGTGGGCTGAATGGCTCATACCATCGCGCTCAGCGCCAGATCGCTGAGCTTCTGGCAGCGTTCGATATTGGCCGCCTGCGTCATCACCCCGGCGCTGCACAGCGCGAAGCTGACGTCGGCGACGGGATCGACCCAGAACATCGTGCTGCCCGCGCCGTAGTTGCCGTGCGTCTCCGGGCTGGCGAGCGAGCCGAACAGGTGGTGGAACACGCCTTCCCCCCGCACCTGAAAGCCGATGCCCTGATTGGCCGGCGGAACCTGCCAGCCGGCATTCTCGGCCACGCGCTTGTACAGCTCGTTCGGCATGTCGCCGGTGTGAACCCGCCGCGCCAGCCGCAGCATGGCGGGCGAAAGGATGCGCGCGCCGTCCAGCTCCCCGCCCCGGCGCAGCATTTCGGCGAAGCGGTAGAGGTCGCCCGAAGTCGAGGCGCAGCCGACGTGCGGGGCCTCCACTTCCGGATCCTCGAACAGCGCATGATCGCCGGGCAGGTTGCGGCTGAGGTGCTGGATCGGCACCGTGCCGCGCATGTCGGGGCGGACGTGGCGGTCCTTGAGGTCCGGCCGCAGCCCCATGCCGGTGCTGTCCATCTTCAGCGGCGCGAACAGGTCCTCGTGCAGCAGCGTGCGGTAATCGCGCCCCTTCGGATCGGTTCGCACCAGCGCCGTGCCCAGCAGCACGTGGTTGACCAGCGGCGAATAGTCGCAGCGCGCGCCCGGCGGAACCTCGCCGTGGACATGGGCTATGGATGCCTCGAACAGCTCGGAGAGGCGGTCGAGGTACATGCCCGGCTTCGGCGTCCATACCCCCGGCATCCCTGCGGTGTGGGTCAGCAGGTGATAGAACGTCGCCTCCTCGCGCGGCTGGCCGGTGAATTCGGGCAGCACGTCGCGCACCCTGGTGGTAAGCGCGAAGCGGCCTTCCTCGATCGCCTTCATCACCAGGACATTGGTGAAAGCCTTGGTGACCGAGAAGATGGAGAATACGTTGTCGTAGCGCAGCGGCTTCTCGCCCGCCGCATCCTCGGCCCCCAGCGCCTCGGCGAACACCACCTCGCCGCCGCGCCCCACGGTCAGCACCGCGCCGAAGTAATCCCCCCGCGCGATGTCGGCGAGAATGACCTCGCGCAGGGTGTCGAGGCGATGTTGCCAGACCTTCGTCACGATAGCCCTCCCCCCTTGCGGGAGAGGGTTGGGAGAGGGGGCTGCCGTGAAGCGGCGGCTTCGCCGCCGACCCCTCTCCCTCCGCGCCTGCGGCGCTCCTCCCTCTCCCGCAAGGGGAGAGGGCTATCGGTCGTGCGCAAGTTCACCATCCCCATCATCCCGCCGCGATGATGCCGCCGTCGATGGCCAGCATCGCCCCGTTGATGAACGCCGCTTCCTCGCTCAGCAGGAAGGCGACCGCATGGGCCACGTCCTCCGGCGCGCCGTTGCGACGCAGCGGAATGTTCTTCGCCCGCTGCTCGTACTGTTCGGGCGTGACGAAGCCTTCGGTCGCCGGCGTCGGCACGCTGCCGGGCGCGATGGCGTTGACGCGCACGCCGCGCGGGCCAAGCTCTCCGGCCAGCACCTTGGTCAGCCCGGCGATGCCGGCCTTGATCGTGGTATAGGCCCCCGTGTTGGGCCGCCCGCGATAGGCGACGGGCGAGGAGTAGTTGAGGATATTACCCGTCGCGCTCTCGTCGCGATGGGCGAGGAACGCCTGCACCCCCCAGAACACGCTCTTGAGCCCGGCGGAAAGCATCCGGTCCAGCGTTTCCTCGGTCACGTTCTCGATCGGCTCGTAAACCAGCACCGACGCGTTGTTGATCACCGCACGCAGCGGTCCGGCGTCTTTCGCGAAGGCCGCCGCCACGTCGAAGAACGCCTGCCGCCGGCCGAGATCCGCCTGGTAGGCGAACGCCCTGCCACCGCCCTCGCCTATCGCCGCCGCGACGGATCGCGCGGTATCGCCGTCGATGTCGGCCACGCCGACCACCGCGCCTTCGGCCGCGAGATGCCGCGCAATCCCCTCGCCGAGACCGCGCCCGGCGCCCGAGATCAGGATCGGCTGGCCCTCAAAGCGCGTCATCGGAGCCCGACGACCCACATCCTAATCGTCATTGCGAGGGGCGAAGCTCCGAAGCAATCCAGAGCGTATTGCCCGCCGCTCTGGATTGCTTCGCTACGCTCGCAATGACGAAGGAATGAAAGAAGTAGCGCCACCGTCAATCCATCCCGAACAGCTTGGCGGTGTAATGGCTGTCCATGTATTCGTGCAGCCGGTCGATCTTGCCGTTCGAGACGTGGAACACCCAGGCATAATCGTTCTCGTAGACCTTGCCGTCGAGCGTCTTGCCGGTGGAGTAGGACTCCACGCCCACCGTCCCGCCGTCGGAAAACAGGTTGGTCACGTGAACCTTGGGATCGCCCGGCTCGAACATGCCCCTCACGGGCGCGAGGAACAGGTCGATGATCGCCATGCCGACATGCTCGCCCGCCCCGGCGATGTCCTTGACCTTCGGCTGCCACACCGACTTGTCGTGGAAGAAGCCGCGCAGCGCTTCGAGATTGCCCGAGGACAGCACCTCGAAGAAATCGAGCACCAGTTGCTCGTTGGCGTTCTTGGCCTTGATCGTCATGTGATTCCTCTCGCTTCATCGCTCGGTGGCGGAATATTCGGCATCGCTCCGCCCTGGTGCAGGACGACGCGGCCATAACGGCTCCTGAACCGCCATCCGCCGCCATCCTTCACGTAATGATCCTCGAACCCGCCGACATAGAGCGCGCCCGCTTCCTGCGGCGGCACGGTGGAGGCGTGGCTGGAGAGCATGGCGAGGTAGTTCGTCCCGCGCGCCTCGGTCTCGCTCACGACATCGACCAGCACGTTGCTGACCAAGTGCCGCACCAGAATGGGCGGCCGGTCGCGGAAGATCGCCTGGACCCGATCGCGGCCGTAGAACGGATGCTCGGGCTGGAACGGGCGGGCGAACTCGCAATCCCCGGTGAACAGGTTGGCGAGAGCGGCATGATCGCCATTGTCGGCATAACGCGCGAACAGCAGCGGCAACCGGCCGCATTCGCGTTCGATCAGCAGGCGGGCGAGCGGGTCCATCAGTCGAGCTTGTCCTGCGCCTCGTTATCGATCTCGGCGAAGGCCTCGTTGGCCAGGCGGAAGCTGTCGACCGCCGCCGGGATGCCGCCGTAGATGCCGACCTGGAGCAGCACCTCGCGGATTTCCTCACGCGTCAGCCCGTTGTTGAGCGCCCCGCGAATGTGCGCCTTCAGCTCGTGCCCGCGGTTGAGCACCGCGATCATGGCGAGGTTGATGAGCGACCGGTCGCGCCGGGGCAGCCCCTCGCGGCCCCAGTTCCAGCCCCAGCAATAGGTCGTCACCAGTTCCTGCAACGGATCGTTGAACGGGCCGGACTTCGCCAGCGCGCGATCGACATAGGCATCGCCCAGCACCTCGCGGCGGATTTTCATGCCCTTGTCGTAAAGTTCCTTGTCCATCGTTCTTCCTTCAATTCCCTACTTCGTCATTCCCGCGAAAGCGGGAACCCAGCGAACAACGAGGGCGCGCGCAGCGCTCAACCGCTCCGGATCCCCGCTTACGCGGGGATGACGAAAAGAGGAAAATCACGAGAGCACCTTATAAACCGCATCGATCAGCCGCCGCGCCCTCGGCCCATTGTCGCCCACCGCGTGCATCTGGTTGCAGCAGTAGGAAAAGCCGAGCCGCGCATCGGGGTCGCCGAAGCCGATCGAGCCGCCGAGACCGTGGTGGCCGAAGCTGCGCGGGTTGGGGCCCATGTAGACCGCCTCCGGCGTATTCAGCAGCACGCCCATCGCCTGGTGATAGGGCCGCTCCTGCAACAGCTCGGTCTGGTTGTGCTGCTCGGTTATCATCGCTTCGAGCCGGTCCCGCGACAGCAGCGAGACGCCGTCCACCTCGCCCACGGTCGCGCCGTAGATCCGCGCCACGCCGCGCGCGTTGCCATGACCCGAGCCGCTGGCGATCTCCACCTCGCGCCAGCGGGGCGAATTCATCGTGTCGTACCACGGCTCGGCCGGGTTTTGCAGGAAAGCGAAGCTGCGCAGCACGGCCCCGTCCTGCCACCCTTCGGGCGTGGCCGGCTTGTCGGGCACGGCCTGATCCTTGGCCGCGAACAGCCGCGCGCCGGTGTTGGGCAGCACTTCGGCGACATGCGCCTGTTCGTCCGCGCTCATCCCGCCGATCCGGTATTCCGCGCCCAGCGGCCCGGCCACCTCGCGGCGCAGGTAGGGGCCGACGGTCACGCCCGTCACCCGGCGCATGATCTCGCCCAGCAGGAACCCCTGGTTGTGGACGTGATAGGCCGCGCGCGTACCCGGCTGCCACAGCGGCTCCTGCGCTTCGAGCGCGCGGATATAGGCCGGGTAGTCGTAGAACCCGCCCGGATACATCGTGTCGGTGGTCAGCACCGGAATCGCCGCGGTATGGTCCAGAACCATGCGCACGGTGAGGCCCTCTTTCCCGCCTTGCGCGAATTCGGGCCAGTAAGCGGCTATGCGCTCGTCGGGATCGACCAGCCCCGCGTCGATCAGCCGGTTGAAGCAAATGCCCGTCACGCCCTTGGCGACGCTCATCATGCAGACCGTCGAATGCTCGCCCCATTCCCGGCTGCGATCGGCGCGCGCCCAGCCGCCCCACAGGTCGACCACCGTCTCGCCGTCGATCACCACCGAACAGCCGGCGCCGAGTTCGTCCTCGACGCGGAAGTTTTCGGCGAAGGCTTCGGCCACCGGGCGGAACCGTTCGTCATAGCGCCCGCGCAGCGGGAACGCGCCGCCGCGCGCTTCGACCGTCTCGTGAAACTGAACGACCGCCAAGCGCCTCTCCCCAACCTCCGAGCCTTCGCGACTCCCTTGCGGCGCAACGCTACGGGACGGCGCGCCGCCGCGAAAGGCCCTTTGCACGCTAACCTTCTATCCGCCATGATCCGTCACGGGAGAGAATGCGATGCACGACGTTATCGTGGTAGGAGGCGGGCCGACCGGGTTCGTCACCGCGCTCGGGCTGGCGCAGGCCGGCGTCGAAGTGCTGCTGATCGAAGCCGGCGATGCGATCATCGATAGCCCGCGCGCGGCGGTCTATCACTGGTCGACGCTCGACGGGCTCGAACGCCTGGGCGTGCGCGAGGAGGCGGAGCGGATCGGCTTTGCCAAGCAGGATTACCTGTGGCTGGTGCGCAAGACGGGCGAGCGGATCGAATACGACCTTTCGGTGCTGCGCGGGCGCGCCGCCTTCCCCTACAACATCCACCTCGGGCAGGACCGGCTGGCGCGGATTGCGCAAGACCGGCTGGCGGCGCTGCCGAATGCCGAAATCCGCTTCGGCGCGCGGCTGGAGCGGCTGGAGCAGGACGCGGAAGGCGTGACGGTGACGACAGGCGCGGGCGAAACGCTGCGCGCCCGCTGGCTGGTCGGCGCGGACGGGGCGGGCAGCACGGTGCGGCGCGAGCTGGGGCTGGCGTTTGACGGCATGACCTGGCCCGAACGGTTCGTCGCCACCAACGTCTATCACGATTTCGAAAGCGCGGATTACGGCCTCTCGACGATGGTGATCGACGACCGGTGGGGCGCGGTCATCGTCCGCATCGCCCGCGACGGGCTGTGGCGCTGCACCTACATGGAAGACGCTTCCCTGCCCGAGGAGACGTTCCTCGACCGCGTGCCCGCTGCATACGAGCATCTGCTGCCCGGCCCACGAGCGAATAGGGGCGGCTACCGGCTCGACCGCGCCGCGCCTTACCGGATGCACCAGCGCTGCGCACAAGCGTTCCGCAAGGGCCGCGTGGTGCTGGCCGGCGATGCCGCGCACGTCACCAACCCGACCGGCGGCTTCGGCCTCACCACCGGCCTGTTCGACGCCTTTTCTCTCTGGCCGACGCTGGCGGCGGTTGTCCGCGACCGCGTCGATCCGGCATTGCTAGATCGCTGGGCGGAGGATCGGCGACGCGTATACCTCGAACGCACCAGCCCTCAGGCCACCGCCTACAAGCGCTTCGTGTTCCACGCCAACGGCGGCGGGGCGGAGCTGGAAGCCGCGCTCGACGGGATGCGCGCGATGGCCCGCAATCCCGACGTGCGGCTGGAGCGGCTGATGTTCGTGAAAAGCCTCGAAACCCCCAGCCCGGCGGAACTCAGCGCGCCAGCCCGAGCATGATCTCCAGCAACTGCTCCGGCTGGTCGGCCATGACGAAGTGGCTGGACTTGCATTCGTGGTGTTCCCACCCCTCGCGTGCGCGGGCCTGTTCGGAAAAGCGCCCGAACGGCGTCGGCTGCCAGTCGGTGGCGAAAATATAGGCGCGGCGGGGGATCTTCGCTTCCTCGCCGGTCAGGCGCACCGCTTCGGTCAGTGTCAGCAGCGGATGGCGGCCGATCTGGCCCGGCACCGGCTTGAAAGCGACCGATCCGATCGGCGCGACGAGGCCCGGCGTGAACTTCTGGCTGTCGATGTACCAGGCGTGCTCGAAGTCGCCCGTTATGTCCCACAGCGATTGTCCGTCGTCCGGCAGGAAGGCATCAATGTAGCAGATCGCGTCGATCCGCGCGCCAAGCCGGGCGGCGACGCCGGTGACGACCATCCCGCCATAGGAATGACCGGCGAGAATGAAGCGGTCGAACCCCGCCAGCGCCACCTGTTCGCAGACGTCGTCGATATGGTCGGTCAGCGTGATGCCCGGATGAAGCTCGCCCGAGCGCGCGCCAAGCCCGGTCAGCTCGGCAACGAGGACGCGGTGCCCCGCCTCGCGCAATTCGCCCGCCAGGCGCTGGTAGGCGTGCCCGCCGCCCCATGCGCCGTGCACCAGTACGTAATCGGCCATCGCCTGCTCCCGCATCGCTCCCCTTCAAAAAAGCAAATGGCCCATGAACCCGCCGGGGTCCATGGGCCACCGTTTGAAAGGCCTCACAATTGGGGGGAGCGAGGCCTTTACCCGTCAAGCTCTCAGGCAGTGCGCGACGTGCGCCAGCCGGTAGCGTAAGTGTCGGCCGCCATCTTGCCGTAAGGCACCGGCGAGACGATCGCGCGCACGGTGATCTGCTTGTGCGGCTCGACCGTGGTCTTGCCGGTGCCGCCGTCCTCTTCGCCCCAGACGACGCCGATCTCGGTGCCGAGCGGAACTTCGTGGTCGACGGTGGCCAGGCTCAGCGCCTTCTTCTCGTTGTACGAGTAGCCGGTGAACAGCGACAGGCCGATGTTGTTGCCGTCGGCGTCGACGACGCTGTCGTAGTTGCTGTTGGCGTAGTTGGCGAGCGGAAGGTCGAAGAACTTGTACTGCTCGCCCTCGGCGTCGAACATCGAGCCCTGGATCTTCTTCATGTCGTCCGCATTCCACTCCAGCGTCACCTTCTTGCGCTGGGTGGCCGGATCGATCTTCTTCAGCGCGTCGGCGCCGATGAAGTCGTGGTCGAACTTCACGAACGGGCCGTAGCCCAGTTCCCACGGGTTGAGGTAGTAGTCCTCGATCGACTTGCCGATGAACGAGCCGCCGATCGCGCCGGTGGCTTCATAGCTGTCGGCGCCGAGCCACTCGCGGTAGTCCTTCAGTTCGTCACCGGTGTAGATCGGGGGCAGCGGGCTGGGGATCCAGCCGGATTCGAGGGTGTTCGACGGATAGGCGCGGCTGCCGACCGCGATCAGGCCGAACTCTTCGCCCGCCTTGAGGATCTCGTCGCGGATGTAGTCCTGCTCGTCGTACGGACCCCAGATTTCGAGACCCGGCGAACCGGCCATGCCGTGGCGCAGCGTACGCACGGTCTTGTTGCCGATCTTCATCTCGCTCATGTTGAAAAACTTGAGCTTGTCGAGCGGCGCGCCGTTCAGCTTCTCGATCACGTTCCAGGCCTGCGGGCCCTGGATCTGGAAGCGCCAGGAAATGCGGTTCACCGGCTTGCCCATCGGACGGCTGGGCGAACGCGGATCGTTGATGATGTCGACGTTGTAGCCGCCCTTCTGGGCCTGGAACATCAGCCAGTTCGCGGCCGGCGCGCGGCCGACGTAGACGAACTCTTCCGGGGCCAGGTAGAAGATGATGCCGTCGCCGATGACGTGGCCATAGGGGGTGGTCGGGACGTACTGCTTGGCCTTGTTGACTTCCCAGCCGGCCGGCGAGTTGACCATCGTGTCGCTGAGCAGCTTCAGCGCGTCCGGACCCTTGATGTAGAGGTCGAACATGTGGTGCGACTGGTCGAACAGCACCGCGCTGTGCTGCCACGCCCACTGTTCCGAACGCCAGTTGGAGAATTCCGGCGCGACGACCGGATAGACATAGGCGCCGATCTGCGAATTGCGCAGCTTGGCGACGATGTCCGGGGTATTTTGCAGAATCTGCTCAAGGTTCTGGGCCATGCCGGCTTTTCCTCTCATCCGTGAAAGAATCACATACGCGAAATTGTATGCGGCGCATACAATATTGGGCTAGGGGTGCAAGGGGGAAAGGCTCTTCCGGGCGAAGTCGGGGGCGGCCACGCGAGAGAGGAACCCGCAACATGAATGTCGAAGCGCTCGATCATGTCAACATCATCACCGACAGGCTGGACGAGACGGCGGAATTCTACGGCAAGCTCCTCGGCCTCGAACGCAAGGACGCGCCCCCGCCGCTGACGCCCGAAACCGCGACCTGGATGTTCGACGCCGAAAACCGCGCGATCATCCACATCAATTCGCTCGACTGCTACCGCACCTACGACCGCGAAGTGGAGCCCGGCTCGCTCACCGGCGCGCTGCACCACGTGGCGCTGAAATGCGTCGGCTACGAGGAAGTGAAGGGCCGGCTCGATGCGATGGGCGCGGACTATCAGGAAAACCTCGTCAGCGCGATCAACCTGCGCCAGATCTTCACGCCCGATCCCAACAACGTGCTGCTGGAACTGAACTTCTTCGCGGATTGAACCTGCGCGGGGGAGAGGCCGGGCTGGACCGGCCGATACCCCTGCATCCCACGTCCACGCGACATTTTGACACGCGACACCGCACCCCCGCCCCGCTAGGGCCCTGGTTCCGATATTGCGGGCAAAGTCTGGAGAGAGGCCATGACCCTTCGTCGCCCCCCGAAGCCGGGGCTTGCCATCGTCGCGTCCGCCCTGGCCGCCATCGCCGTACCCGCCGCCGCGCAGGAACCGGGCGCGGATCTGACCGTGATGCCGCCCGTCCCGACCGACTACCAGCCCGCGCGCACGCCGTGGGGCGATCCCGACTTGCGCGGCACATGGCCGATCAACGACGTCGCCGAAATGCCGGTCAGCCGCCCGGAGCAGTACGGCGACCGGTTCTTCAAGACCGAGGAGGAACTGGCGCAGGAGCAGGCGCGGATCACCCAGCTCGAAACCGGCTACGCCAGGGAGGAAGAGGAAGAGACCATCGGCTCCGGCCACTGGATCGAATACCTCGGCGGCGCGCGCCGCACCTCGATGGTGGTCGATCCGGCGGACGGCAAGCTTCCGCCGATGACCCCGGCGGCCGAAGCGCTCTACCGCGCCGGTCGGTCGAGCTGGACGCCCAACACCCAGTTCGACTGGGTGACCGATTTCGATTCGTGGGACCGCTGCATCAGCCGCGGCTTTCCCGCCTCGATGCTGCCGTTCCGCTACAACAACGGCATCCGCATCTTCCAGGCCCCCGGCAACGTCGTCATCCACCTCGAAATGCTCGGCACGCGGGTGATCCCGGTGGCGGGGCAGCTCGACCCGTGGCCCGAGCCGGTCGAGGCCTGGCTCGGCAGCAGCCGCGGCCGATGGGATGGGAATACGCTGGTGATCGAAACAACCAACCTCAAGGCGGGCGACAGCGCCACGCGCGACATGTTCGCCCGCAACGGCAGCCCGCTCAACATGGCGACGCGCGGCATTCCGCCGTGGAACACCATTCCCACCAGCGAGCGGGCCAAGGTGACCGAACGGCTGACGATGACCGGGCCCGACACGATCACTTACGAACTGACCTATTCCGATCCCGAAGTCTTCGCCGCGCCATGGACGCTGCGCTTCGACTGGACGCGCGACGACGAATACGCGTTCTTCGAATACGCCTGCCACGAAGGCAACGTGCAGGTGCGCAACTACATCACCGCCTCGCGCGCGGGCCGGCTCGAAACGATGTCGGCGGAAGAACTGGCCGCGGGCGAGGAGTGAACCTGAACGGAACGTAATTTCAGTCGAAACTTGTATCGCGGGCGGGGAACCTGTCGCAAGGCCCGGCGGGCGCGATTGCGGCCGAAACCCCAGCGATTCCGCCCTCCGCGCGCGATTTCGCAGCTTTTCGCACCCGCACAATTTCCGACAATTTGCTTCAGCCGCGACATAGCGGTGCGACAAGCGCCTCCTATCCGGTCACCACGCCAACGAGGCGTCCCGTCCAGAAGGACGAGATCATGAAGTCCATCGCCATCAAGGCCCTTGCCGCCGTTTCGCTCGCCGTTGCCGCCACCGCTCCTGCCGCCGCGCAGGAAGTCGCGGTCTATTTCGGCGACCTCGACATCACCACCGCCGCCGGCGCGGAAGCTCTCAACGCCCGCATGCTGAACGCGGTCGACACGGTCTGCGAACGGCCCGAAGTCCGCGACATCAAGGCCAACCTGGCCTGGAACGCCTGCAAGGACGCGGCGATGTCGAGCGCGCTCGAACAGCTCGCCGTCAAGAGCGCCAGGGTTCCTTCGGTCACCGTCGGCTGACCGTCCAACGAACTTCCAGCAGGGCGGACGCCGGGAAACCGGCGGCCGTTTCTATTTCGGCCGCGAAGTGGCGCGCTTCGGGTCGAGCCGAAGAAGCACTCCCCCGGCCGGGAGAGGGTTGGGTGGGGGCATCCGACGCCAGCGTTGACGCGAGGCCTGCCGACCTCGCTCCCCCACCCCCAACCCCTCCCCGCCGGGGAGGGGAGAATTGAAGCGCCCTCCCCGGCGGTGAGGGGAGATTCATGTTCGTGCGGACAGATTCTACGCCGCGCCGAGGCGCTGGAGCTTGGCCTGCAATGTTGCCGGGTCGAACGGCTTGGTCACGAACCCGTCGGCGCCGGCGGCCACGCCCTTGCCGATGATCGCGGGGTCGTTCTCGGTGGTGCAGAACACCACCATCGGCCGGTCCCCGCCGGGCTTGGCGCGCAGTTCGGCGATGAATTCGATTCCGCTCATCACCGGCATGTTCCAGTCGAGCAGGATCAGGTCCGGCATCGCCGCGGCGCAGCGCGCCAGCGCCTCGCTGCCGTTCTCGGCTTCGGTCACGCTCAGGCCCAAGCTTTCGACCACCTGGCGCGAAACCCGGCGCATCACGCGCGAATCGTCGACGATGAGGCATGAACGCGCCGCATCGCGCGCCGTTTCGGCCGCGGCCTCGCTCGCGGGCGCGGCCGGCGCGGCGGCGGGGCGCGTACCGCCCATCGCCGGCTCCGCCGCGCCCGTGGGCGGCGCGCTCCCGTCTCCCTGACGCGGGAGGGTTCGCTTGATCAGCCCGTGAATGGGAATCTCTCCTTGAAGTCGAGCACCGTGGCCGACGGCGGCTCGCTCGCCTCTTCGCCGGGGGTCATCCGCACATGGATATAGGGCACCCAGATGTCGCCGAACTCGGCCTTCTGGTACCACACGTCGACCACATCGTAGGACGCCCAGAAATCCCCTTCGCGCAGGCGAATGCCTTCGCCGATGCGCGGCACGGCCGCGAACCGCAGCCGCTCCTGGTTCTGGTGGGTCTCGTTCTGGACTTCGATTTCGATCACCGGCCGAGCATCCTTCGACCGCCACTCTAGCCGCCAATCCTTGCCGAATTCCCAACAACCGCCCCGCCGGCGCAGGCCCTGACCCTAAGCGCGATCCGGAAAGCCCGCCCCGTCCGGCCACGCCGGGGAGGCGAGGCCCATGACCTTGAACAGCCGCCCCATCGCATCGTCGCCGGTCAGCCGCGCGGCGGCGGCCACGATGTCCTCGCGCCGGGCGGGCGCGGCGCGAACAAGCGCATCGGCGCGCGCGTCGATGCCCAGCGCCTTCAGCCACGCGCCCTGCTCCGTTGTGCCGAGCCAGCGCGCGCCGGACCCCCGCGCAACGTCGGCCAGCGTGGCGAAATCGACATGCGCGGTCAGGTCCGCCTCGCCCGGCGCGGCGAAGGGATCGACCTTGCGATGCGCGCGCACCGCCTGGAGCGTCGAGCCGTCGCGGACTTCCGCATGGCCATAGTCGACGAACAGCGCCGCGCCGCCCTGCCGGGCGAGCCGCGCCGCCGTTTCCGCAACCACCGCCGCCGCGCCGGGGCAGGTTTCGACGATCGTTCCTTCGGCCGCCTCGCGCCATCCCTCGGGCAGCGCCGCGTCCATCGGCGTCTGCCCGGCCACACACGCGAACCGCCCCTCCGCATCGACCGCGACCATCCGCTCGCGCCAGCCCCGCGCGGTCTTCACCAGCTGCCGCACCGGCAGCGCGTCGAGGAATTCGTTGGCGACGAGCAGCAGCGGCGCGTCGTCGGGCACGCTCGACAGGTCGTCGTGGAACCGCGCTTCGGGAACCGCGCCCCGCTGGATGCGCCGCAGCGCTTCCGACCCTTCGACGAAATGAACCTCCGGCCGCAGCCCGGCCGCCGCCATCGCCCGCAGCGCATCGCGCGCCAGCGTGCCCCGGCCGGGTCCGAGCTCGACATAGAGCGCCCGCTCCGCCGCTCCGGCGCGCCGCCACAGATCGGCCAGCCACAGGCCCGCGAGTTCGCCGAACATCTGGCTGATTTCCGGCGCGGTGACGAAATCGCCCGCCGCGCCCAGCGGATCGCGCGAGGCGTAATAGCGGGCGTTCGATTCCGCCATGTAATGCGCCAGGGCGATCGGCCCGATGGCCGCGATCAGCCGCCGGAACCTGTCGCCGAGCGCGGGCTCGCTCACGCCCCTGCCGGTCCCTTTCGCGGCGCGGCGCCGAGCGGCGGGCGCAGCAGCGCCCAGATCACCAGGAACACGCCCAGCAGGCTGAGCGGGATCGACAGCCACTGGCCCATGTTGAGCCCGGTGCGCAGCGCGAAATCGGCCAGCTGCTGGTCCGGCTCGCGGAAGAATTCGACCGCGAACCGCGCCCACGAGATCAGCGCCGTGAACGCCCCCACCAGCAGTCCGGGGCGGTAGCGCGCGCGGGTGAGCCAGAACAGCGCCAGCATGACCACGATCACCAGCGCCCCTTCCAGCGCCGCTTCGTAGAGCTGGCTCGGATGGCGCGGCAGGCCGAGCGGGTCGGTCGGGAAGATCATCGCCCACGCCACGTCGCTTTCGACCGGCCGCCCCCACAGCTCGCCGTTGATGAAGTTGGCGATGCGGCCGAACAGCATCCCGAAGCCGATATTGACCGCGATGTAGTCGCACACCCGGATGAACGACAGCTTTCCGCGCCACGACACCCAGGCGATCGCCGTGGTCACGCCGATCACGCCGCCGTGGAAGCTCATGCCCCCGTCCCACAGGCGCAGCAGGTCCCAGCCCACCGTTTCGCCCGGCGTCCAGCCGACGAACAGCTCGGGCTTGTAGAACGCCGCATAGCCGAGCCGTCCGCCGATGATGATGCCGAGCGTGCAGTAGAAGAACAGGTCGTCGGCATGGCGCTGCGCCATCGGGCTGCCCGGCGCCTTGATCATCCGCGACAGGTGCCACCAGCCGAGCACGATCCCGGCGAGGTAGGCGAGCGAATAGTAGCGCAGGGTGAAGAACCCCAGGTCGATTCCGGGCCGCAGGCCCAGGTTTTCCCAGCGCAACGCCTCGCCCGATGCGGCGGCAAAAATGTCCAGCATGCTCGCTTTGCACTCCCTCGGTGGGCGCGCTTTGGCACGGAACGGGCGGCGGCGCAAAGAGCCAGCGATTGCATAGGCGGGCTTTGGCCTTATGTGCCGTGGGGTGAGCGCACTGACCATTCCGAGCCAGCGCAAGGTGATAGACCGCCGCGCGCTGGCGGCCGAGATCGCCGCCGCGGTGGCGGAATCCGGCGCAGCCGGGGCGCGGCCGCGCGTGGTCGAGCTGGCGCGCGCCGCGCTCGCCTCGGGCCGCGCCGAGCTTCAGCGCCGCATCGCCGAAAAGCCCAGCGCCGGGCACGAGATCGTCCAGGGCCATGCGTTCCTGATCGACCAGCTGATCCGCGTGCTGCACGATCATGTCGTTGCCGACCTGCACCCCGTCCGTCCGGAAGACGCGCGCCTGACGCTGATGGCGGTGGGCGGCTACGGGCGTGGCGAGATGGCGCCGCATTCGGACGTCGACATCGCCTTCATCACCGCCGGCCGCGATGCGGCGTGGGCGGAACAGGTGATCGAAACGCTGCTCTATTACCTGTGGGATCTGGCGCTCAAGATCGGCCATTCGAGCCGCTCGATCGACGAGATGGCGCGCATGGCGAAGGCGGACCTGACCATCCGCACCGCGATCCTCGAAGGCCGTTATCTGTGGGGCGACCAGGCGCTTTACGAAAAGGCGCGCGAGCGTTTCTGGAGCGATGTCGTCCCCGGCTCCGAAGCGCAGTTCGTGCGCGAGAAGCTCGCCGAGCGCGACGCGCGGCACAAGCGCATGGGCGACAGCCGCTACGTGGTCGAGCCCAACGTCAAGGACGGCAAGGGCGGACTGCGCGATTTGCAGACGCTGTACTGGATCGGCAAGTACATCCACCGCGTGCGCAACGCCGCCGCGCTGGTCGACGTGGGCCTGTTCACCCAGCGCGAATACGGGTCCTTCCGCCGCGCCGAGGGCTTCCTGCTGGCGGTGCGCTGCCATCTGCACACGATCACCGGGCGGGCCGAGGACCGGCTGACGTTCGATCTCCAGCGCGAAGTGGCGCGGCGCATGCAGTTCGCCGACCGGCCGGGAAAGAGCGCGGTCGAGCGCTTCATGCAGTACTACTTCATCCAGGCCAAGCATGTCGGCCACCTGACCGGCGTGTTCCTGTCGCACATCGACGAGCAGATGGCCCGCAGCCGCCGCCCGCGCGGACTGCTGGCGGGCTTCCGCAACCGGGCGCGGTTCCACAAGGGCTACCGGGTCGAGGCCGGACGCATCAGCGCGCCGTCCGACGACTGGTTCCGCAAGGATCCGGTGCGCCTGATCGAAGTGTTCCAGATCGCCGAGGAGGACGGGTTCGAGGTCCACCCCGAAACCATGCGCATGGCGCGCCGCGATTCCGAGCTGGTCAAGGAAGACACGCGCCGCGATCCGCGCGCCAACGCGCTGTTCCTCAGGCTGCTGACCGGCCGCAACGATCCCGAAACCGTGCTGCGCTGGCTCAACGAGGCGGGCGTGTTCGGCCGGTTCGTGCCCGATTTCGGCAAGGTCAACGCGCAGATGCAGTTCGACATGTACCACCACTACACGGTGGACGAGCACACGATCCGCGCCATCGGCCTGCTGGCGCGGATCGAGCGCGGCGAGCTGAAGGACGATCATCCGCTGGCGACCGGCCTGCTGCCGAAGCTCGCCAGCCGCCGCGCGCTCTATGTCGCCACCTTGCTGCACGACATCGCCAAGGGCCGGGGCGGCGACCATTCGGTGCTCGGCGCGGAAGTGGCGCTGAAGCTGTGTCCGCGGCTCGGACTGGGCGAGGAGGAGACCGAGCTCGTCAGCTGGCTGGTCCGCTGGCACCTGCTGATGAGCGCCACCGCGTTCAAGCGCGACCTGTCGGACCCGAAGACGATCACCGACTTCGTCGCCGAAGTGCAGACGCTCGAACGGCTGCGGCAACTGACGCTGCTGACCATCGTCGACATCCGCGCGGTCGGCCCCGGCATCTGGAACAGCTGGAAGCGCCAGCTCCTCGCGGAACTCTACGACCTCGCCGAAGAGCGCATGCGGCTCGGCCACAAGCGCCACGGGCGCAAGGAACGGGTGGAAGCGAAGAAGCAGCGCGTCGCCGATCTGCTGGGCGACAAGGCCGGACTGGTCGAGGAACTGGCCGACCGCTTCGGCGACGCTTACTGGATAGCCGAGCCGGAAGACATCGTCGCGCTCAACATCCCGCACTACGCCGCCGCGAGGGCACGCCAGGACAACCTCTCGATCCACGCCCACTACTATCCGGCGCGCGGGGCCACGCTGGTGACGGTTATCGGCGACGACCATCCGGGGCTGTTCTTCCGCATCGCCGGGGCGATCCACCTCGCCGGGGCCAACATCATCGACGCGCGCATCCATACCAACCGCGTGGGCAAGGCGGTCGACAACTTCCTGGTGCAGGACCCGCTGGGCAAGCCGTTTCGCGAGGAGGACCAGCTCGACCGTCTGCGCCGGACGATCGAGGACTCGCTTGCCGACCGGATCGAGCTGGTGCCCCAGCTCGCCCGCCGTCCGCTGGCCCGCGCCCGCGCCGAAAGCTTCGACGTCCACCCGCAGGTATTCTTCGACAACGACGCATCCAGCCGCTTCACGGTGATCGAAGTCAACGCCCGCGACCGCCCGGCGCTGCTCAACAAGCTCGCCCGCGCGCTGTTCGAATGCCGGCTTATGGTCAACTCCGCGCACATCACCCAGTTCGGCGAACGGGCGGTGGACACGTTCTACGTCACCGATCTCACCGGCGGGAAGGTGACCAGCAAGGACCGCCTGAAAGGCGTCGAGCGGGCGCTGCTGGAAGCAGCGGAAGAGCCGGTGGCGGAGGCGGCTTAGGGATCGAGGGGCAGATGAGCGATGGAGGCGCAAATCCTCCCCGTTCCGGGGAGGATTTAGGCAACGTTACCCCCGCCCGCCGAACAGCGCGGTGCCCACGCGCACGTGCGTCGCGCCGAGCATGATCGCGGTTTCGAAATCGCCGCTCATGCCCATGCTCCGCCCCGGCAGCCTGTGGTCGCGCGCCAGCTTGTCGAGCAGGGCGAAGAACGGGGCGGGCTCGATGTCGAACGGCGGCACGCACATCAGGCCGGCGAGCGGGATATCCGCCTGCCGCGCCTGTTCCAGCAATAGCGGCAGGTCCGCTATCGCGCAGCCGCCCTTCTGCTCCTCCGCGCCGATATTGACCTGCGCGAAGCACGGGGGCCGGCGGCCGGTCTTGTCCATTGCCTTCGCCAGCGCATCGACGAGGCTCGGCCGGTCGAGCGAATGGATGGCGTCGAACAGCGCCACCGCTTCTTCCGCCTTGTTCGACTGGAGCTGGCCGACGAGGTGCAGCTCCACCTGCGGGAACCGCGCGCGCAGCGCGGGCCATTTCGCCTGCGCTTCCTGCACCCGGTTCTCGCCGAACACCCGCTGCCCCGCCTCGATCAGCGGAACGACGGCTGCTGCCGGGTGCGTCTTGCTGACCGCCACCAGCGTAACCTCGCCGCGCTCGCGCCCGGCGACGCGGCAGGCGTGGGCGATGCGCTCCTCGACTTGACCGAGCAGGGTGGCTGCGCTTTCCATGCGCCGCGCTATAGTCGCCCGATGGCGCTAGACCAGACCTTGCCGAACATCTGGTTGCTGTCCGACGCGCGCAACGACGCGCGGCTGGAACAGGCGCTGGCCACGATGCCGCAGGGATCGGGCTTCGTGTTCCGCCACTATCACCTTGCCGCCGGCGAGCGCCGGGCGCGCTTCGATGCGCTGGCGGCGGTGTGCCGGGCGCACGGCCATACGCTCGCCCTTTCCGCCGATCCGGCAATCGCGCGCGAATGGGGCGCTGGCGGCGTCTACGGCAAAGCGGCCGCGCTCGGCAGGCCCGCCGCCGGCCTGTTGCGCCTCGCCACCGTCCACGATGCGCGCGAGATCGCGCTGGCGAACCGCGCCGGCGTCGACGCCATGTTCCTGTCGCCCGTCTTCCCCACCCGCTCGCATCCGCATGGCGCTGCGCTCGGCAAGCCCGGCTTCCTCGCCCTTGCCGCGCTGGCCACGGCCCCCGTCATCGCGCTGGGCGGCATGACCGTCGAACGCGCGGCGGACCTCGGCTGGCCTCGCTGGGCGGCGATCGACGGGCTTTGCTGAACGACGCTCGAAGGAAACAAAACGTGATTCTTGACGGCGAGTCCGCCGAAGAGGATGATGCGCGCGAAGGGACGCAAGGGGTACGGCCATGGCTTCACGCGCGATGACGCGCACGAACGGGAGAGCGCAACCGGCGGACTGGCGCGCGGCGTTTCGCCGTTCGCTGGCGCGCGCCGGGCAGCTCGGCGGCGCGGTCGCGCTCGGCGCGGCAACGCTGTTCCTCGGCCTGGCGATGGTGTCCTATACCCAGAGCGACCCCTCGTTCTCGACCGCTGCGGGCGACGTGGTGGCGAACTGGATGGGCCGGCCCGGCGCCTATGCCGCCGACGGCGCGTTCTTCCTGTTCGGCCTGGTGGCCGTGCTGTTCCTGCCGATGCTCTACGCTTTCGCGCGCAAGCTGTGGCGCGACGCGGAGGCGGAGGAAACGCCGCACGGCCGCCGCTGGTGGCGCACGGTCGGCCTGCTGCTGCTGGCGATGCTGCTGCTCGGCACGGCCATGTCGCTCAGCTTCGGCGAAGCCGGCAACCTGCCCGCCTCCCCCGGCGGCATCGCCGGCCTGCTCGGCGCCGGCGGCATCCGCGCGATCGCCGCGCGCCTGCCCGAAGCGGCGCAGTTCTGGACCATCCTCGGCCTCGGGATAGCGTGCCTCGCCGGCGGAACCGGGCTGGCGGCGAAAGTCTTCGCGTTCGACTGGGCGCGGCTGATGACGCTGCCCGCCCTGCTCCGCCGCTTGCCGGCGCGCGAGGATCCCAACCCGTTCAAACCGAAACGCGACCGCCGCGCGCCAAGGGCGGAGCCTGCCGCCACCGCCGAACCGGAGGAGCCGGCGCGCAAGCCGCCCGAGATCGTCGATCCCAGCCAACCCCCGCGCCCGGCGAAGGTTGCCGCCAAGGCCCGGCAACAGGACCTGTTCGACGATTGCCAGCTCCCCGGCCTCGACCTGCTGACCGAAGCGCCGCCCGACAAGGGCCCCAGGCTCGACAAGCTGGCGCTCGAACGCAATGCGCGCCTGCTCGAAACGGTGCTCGACGATTTCAACGTCAAGGGAGAGATCACCGCCGTACGCACCGGGCCGGTGGTGACGATGTACGAGCTGGAGCCCGCGCCCGGCATCAAGGCCAGCCGCGTGATCGGCCTGGCCGAGGACATCGCCCGCAACATGAGCGCGATCAGCGCGCGCGTCAGCCCGATTCCGGGCAAGACGGTGATGGGCATCGAGCTGCCCAATGCCGACCGGCAGATGGTCAGCTTCCGCGAACTGGCCGCGTGCGAGGCCTTCGCCGACAGCAAGGGCAACCTGCCGATCATCCTCGGCAAGGACATCGCCGGCGAACCGGTGGTGGCGGACCTTGCCGCCATGCCGCACCTGCTGGTCGCCGGCACCACCGGTTCGGGCAAGTCGGTCGGCCTCAACGCAATCCTGCTGTCGCTGCTCTATCGCTTCACGCCCGCCGAATGCCGGCTGATCCTGATCGATCCCAAGGTGCTCGAGCTCAAGATCTACGACGACATCCCGCACCTGCTGTCGCCGGTGGTGACCGAGCCGGCCAAGTCGGTCCGCGCTCTGAAATGGGCGGTCGAGGAGATGGAGCGCCGCTACCGGATGATGAGCGACATCGGCGCGCGCAACATCGGCGGGTTCAACGAGCGGGTGAAGGCGGCGATCGCCAAGGGCAAGCCATTGGGCCGCCGTATCCAGACCGGGTTCGATCCCGAAACCGGCGAGGAACTGGTCGAGGAGGAACAGCTCGATTACCAGGTCCTGCCGCAGATCGTGCTGATCGTGGACGAGCTGGCCGACCTGATGGTCACCGTCGGCAAGGAGATCGAGGTGCTGATCCAGCGCCTGAGCCAGAAGAGCCGCGCCGCCGGCATCCACCTGATCATGGCCACCCAGCGCCCCTCGGTGGACGTGATCACCGGCGTCATCAAGGCCAACCTGCCGACCCGCGTCAGCTTCCACGTCACCAGCCGCATCGACAGCCGCACGATCCTGGGGGAGCAGGGGGCCGAACAGCTGCTGGGCAAGGGCGACATGCTCTACAAGCCCAGCACCGGGGCGCTGAAGCGCGTCCACGGCCCGTTCGTTTCCGACGAGGAGGTGGAACGGGTGGCCGATCACTGGCGCGCGCAGGGCGAGCCGGTCTATGTCGATTCGGTCACCGAAGAGCCCGAGGACGGCGGCATGTTCGGCTTCGAGGACGAGTTCACCGCGTCGGACAACCCGGAAGAGCGCAAGTACCGCCAGGCGTGCCAGATCGTGTTCGAGAACCAGAAGGCGAGCGGGAGCTGGCTCCAGCGCCAGATGGGCGTTGGCTACAACACCGCCGCCAAGTGGATCGAACGCATGGAGCACGACGGTTTCGTCGGCCCCGCCAACCACGTCGGCCGCCGCGACATCTACCGCGACCGGGACGGCAACCCGCTCTGATGCTGCGCGCGCTTGTCGTGATGGCCGCCGCGGCGCTGCTCGCCGCCTGCCAGCCGGCCGCGCCCGACCGCGGCGAGGACCGCGCGGAAATCCATGCGCTGCTGGTCGAGTACGGCCGCACCATCGACGCGCGCGATTTCGACGGGTTTGCGGCGCTGTTCGCACGGGACGGGGTCTATGCGGGCGGCGGCGGGGGCGAGCCGGTGTCCGGCGCGCAAGCGGGCGAGGCCATGCGGCGCGTGTTCGCCGAAAACGCGATGGGCTTCGGCGAGCCCAACCATCACCTGTTCTTCAACGAAACCATCGCCTTCACCGGCCCCGACAGCGCCACCGCCGCCTCTCAATCGCTGTTCATGGTCCCCGGCGAAGGCGGAGAACCGCGCGCGGCGATGATGGCCGCCTACGACGACGAGCTGGTGCGCGAGGACGGCCGCTGGAAATTCGCCCGCCGCACGGTGCGCGGCCAGATGCCCGCGCCACCGGCACCTTGAGCGCGAAAAAACAACTTTCCTACAACACCCCAATGCTGCCAGCATAAGCGACTGACAGACGAATAGGATTCGGCCCGCGAAGGCCGGGCGAGGGGATTTCGGCAATGCATTCCATCACGATGAGACGGTTCGCGGCCGCCGTGGCAGCGGCATTCGGGCTGACGTTCGGCGCGCCCGCCCAGGCCGAATGGGTGGCAAGCTGGACTGCCGCCCCGCACGCTCCGCTCGGCGCGGAGGGCCCGTTCGCCGCCGCAAGCTACGACAACGTCACCATCACCCAGATCGTGCGCATCACCGAAGGCGGCACGCAGCTCCGGGTGCGGCTCTCCAACCGCTACGGCCCGGCCCCGCTCCGCATCGGCGCGGTGCGCGTGGCGCGGATTGACGATGCGGGCAACGAGATCGCCGGGACAGGCCGCATGCTGACCTTCGGCGGCGACGAAGGCGCGGTCATCCCGCGCGGCGCGCCCTTCGTCAGCGACGCGGTGGCGGTGGGCCTGCCGGACCTCGCGCGGCTCAAGGTCGAAATCTACCTCCCCGAACCCACCGGGCCCTGCACCTGCCACCTGACCGGGGTGGACGAACTGGCGGTGTCGCCCCCCGGCAACTTCATCGGCAAGCCGTTCGAGCCGGTCTCGACGGCACAGTTCCGTGCGTTCCTGAGCGCGGTGGAAATCGATTCGCCCGACGCGCTCGGCACGATCGTCGCGTTCGGCGATTCGATCACCGACGGTGTCGGCGCCACTCCCGGCGCGAACCGCCGCTGGCCCGACATTCTCGCCAACCGGCTACAGGAAGCGGGCCGTGAATGGGCGGTCGCCAACCAGGCGATCAGCGGCAACCGCGTACTCAGCCCCGGCATGGGCGAGGCCGCTCTGGCGCGCTTCGACGAGGACGTGCTGAGCCTGCCGAACGTCAAGTACATCATCGTGTTCGAAGGGGTGAACGACATCGGCAACCGCTTCGGCGTGCGCGCCGGCGGGCCGCAGCTGCCGGGGCTCGACCAGCCACAGTTCGCGGTCGAGGAGATGATCGCCGGCTACCGGCAACTGATCGCCCGCGCCCACGCCAAGGGCATCAAGGTCATCGGCAGCCCGATCGGACCCTACAAGGGCGCGAGCTACTGGTCCGAGGAAGGCGAAGCCGCGCGGCAGGCGATCAACGACTGGATCCTCAATTCCGGCGCGTTCGACGCCACCGTGCGGCTCGACCTGGCCTTCGCCGACCCGGCGGACCCGCAAACGATGCGCGACGGCTATCACATGGGCGACTTCCTCCACGGCAGCGATGCCGGGTTGAAGGCGGTCGGCGAATCGATCGACCTGGATCTGTTCCAGGCCGGCTGAGCGGCCCGAGAGCGCTCGCCTTTGACCAAAGATGCGTCAAGGCAGGCGAGCCTACCCTAGATCTTGTCCTATTGAGGTTGAACCGAAGAAGCCCTCCCCCGATCGGGGGAGGGTTGGGTGGGGGTATCCGACGCCAGCGTCGACGCGAGGCCTGACGGCCTCGCTCCCCTACCCCCAACCCCTCCCCGCCGGGGAGGGGAGAATTGAAGCGCCTCCCCGCCGGGACGGGAGATGCGTCGTCATGCGGGACAAACTCTAGGCCGCCGCCGTCCGCGCGGCGATGAGCTGGAGCAGGCGCCCGGCGATTTCACGCTCGCCCATGACGACATGCTCGACGCCCAGCTTGTGCAGGTGCTCGACCTCGTCGTCGGAGTGAGCGCGGGCGTAGATCGTCAGCTCCGGATTGAGCCGGCGTGCGCGATCGGCGATCGCTCCGCCCTCGAAGCCTTCGGGGATCGCGATCACCAGCCGCGCCGCGCTCTCGACATCGGCCTGCTGCAACAGGCCGGGATCGGCGGCGTTGCCGACCACCACGGCAAAGCCTTCGGCCATCGCGGCGCGTGCGAGATCGGGTTCGCTCTCGATCACCGTCAACGGCCGCCCCGCCTTGACCGCACCGTCGGCGACGAGCCTGCCGACGCGGCCATAGCCGACCAGAATGGTGCGATCGCTGCGTTCGGGCGTCGGGGCCGGCGCCGGCTGCGGAACGGGCTCCGGCGCTTCGACCTCCTCCAGCTCGCGCCGCCGCTCCAGCCGCCAGGCGACAGCGCCGAACACGAACGGGTTGGCGAGGATCGAGAGTATCGCGCCGGCCAGAATCAGATCCCGTCCTTCCGACGGCAAGACGCCAAGCGCGGTCCCCAATCCCGCGAGAATGAAGGAGAACTCGCCGATCTGCGCCAGGCTGGCGGCCACCGTCAGCGCAGTGCGGGTAGGATGCCCGCACAGACGGACGATGGCGAAGGCGGCCGCCGACTTGCCGAACACGATGATGAGGAACGTCGCCAGCAGCGGCCAGGGCTGTTCGACCACCACGGCCGGATCGAACAGCATCCCCACCGAAACGAAGAACAGCACCGCGAACGCATCGCGCAGCGGCAGCGTCTCTTCGGCGGCGCGGCGGCTGAGCTGTGTCTCGCCGAGGATCATTCCGGCGAAGAACGCGCCGAGCGCGAAGGAAACGTCGAACACATATGCAGCCCCGAAGGCGACGCCCAGGGCGATCGACAACACCGACAGCCGGAACAGCTCGCGCGAGCCCGTATGCGCGACCCAGTGAAGCACGAACGGGATCACCCTTCGTCCGACGATGAGCATGAAAGCGATGAAGCCGGCGATCTTGAGCACCGTGACGAGGAACGTCATCGCGATACCGCTTCCGCCGCTCGCCTCGCCTTCGAGCAGACGCGCGACCGGCGGCAACAGCACGAGCGTCATGACCATCGCCAAATCCTCGACGATAAGCCAGCCGACGGCGATCCGCCCGCGTTCGGTGTTGATGAGGTCGCGCGCCTGCAACGTGCGCAACAGCACGACCGTGCTGGCGGTGGACAGCGCGACGCCGAACAGCAATCCCGCCGCCGGCGTCCAGCCGAGCCCGAGCCCGAGCCCGAGCCCGAGCACGGTGGCGACCGCGATCTGCACCAGGGCGCCGGGTACGGCGATGTTCTTTACCGCCAGAAGGTCGCGCAGCGAGAAGTGCAGCCCCACGCCGAACATCAGCAGGATCACGCCGATTTCGGCCAGTTCGTTGGCCAGCGAGGCGTCGGCGACGAAGCCGGGCGTGAACGGCCCGACGAGCACGCCGGCGCACAGGTATCCCGCAAGCGGCGAAACCCGCAGGCGATGGGCCAGCGCGCCCATCAGGAACGCCGCGACAAGGCCGAAAACTATCGTGGCTATCAGAGGTGTATGATGCGGCATCCGGTTTCCTGGTTACGCGGGGCCCATCGCGGCCCCGCGAACGTTGCTACTGTGCCGAAACGGCGATCATCGTCGCCGCAAGGGCTCCCGCGCAGAGCGAGCCCAGCATGACTATGGGCGCGAACCACCACGGACGTTTGTTTCGTTTCTGACTCACGTCGAACTCCGATCACCACCCGCGCTCCGCACTGCGCGAAGCGGCGGACCGCGGGCCACCGACGGAAAGCGGGCGCGAGGGCGCGCGCCCGGCGGCGTCAGACCGAAGGCGGCGCGCGCGAACGATGCGCGCGCGCGAACGCCCGCGGAGCGGAACCCGCGACAACGGCCGCCGCGCCTGGCGAGCGTTCCGGCGCGAGTTCGGGCGGAACCGATTCCGGCGCGGACCACACCAGCGCCGGCGGTGGAGCCAGCTCCGAATCTTCAGTTGTCCGTTTGACGACCGCCGGCGCCTTGGTCTTCGACAGCTTGGGTCCGAGCGCGACCGAGGCGGCGGCCGGGTCGAACGCCGATCCGACGAGCCGGGTGAACGCCTGCTCGCCCGTGGGCGCGGCGCTCACCAGGACCACCAGCAGCGTCATCCAGCTCCACAGCGGGAAACGCGGCCTCGGCCGGGAAAGGGCGTTCGGCGACATCGCCTGCAAAAGCTATCCGATCAGGCCCGGTTCCGCGAGTGCGAAATCGCCGCCGGCCATCGAATATCCGGCGAGTATCCGGCGCGATTGCGCCGGGGCGGTTTCAGCCGTAACGACCGCCGCCAGAGGAGACCGCCCATGCTGATCGGCTGCCCGCGCGAAATCAAGAACCAGGAGTACCGCGTCGGCCTGACGCCGGAGAGCGCCAAGGAGCTGGTGCGCCACGGACACGAGGTGTGGATCGAAAGCGGGGCCGGCATCGGCATCGGCAATACCGACGAGCAGTATCGCAGCGCCGGCTCGCGCATCGTCGAGGGGCCCGAGCCGATCTTCGCCGACTGCGAAATGATCGTGAAGGTGAAGGAACCGCAGGCCGAAGAACGCGCGCGGCTCCACGCGGGGCAGATCCTCTACACCTATCTCCATCTCGCTCCGGACCCGGAACAGACCGCCGACCTGGTCAGGTCCGGCGTCACCGCCATCGCCTACGAAACCGTCACCGGGCCCGGCGGCGCGCTGCCGCTGCTCAAGCCCATGAGCCAGGTCGCCGGGCGCATGAGCATCCAGGCCGGCGCGACGGCGCTGGAAAAGGCCCATGGCGGGCGCGGCGTGCTGCTGGGCGGAGTGCCGGGGGTGATGCCGGGGACGGTGGTGGTGATCGGCGGCGGCGTGGTCGGCTTCAACGCCGCGCAGATGGCGGTGGGGCTGGGCGCGGACGTGACCATCATGGACAACAATCCCGACCAGCTCGAACGGCTCGGCATTCATTTCGAAAGCCGCGCCAAGACGCGCTTTTCCAACCAGGCCAACCTCGGCGAACTGATCTGCCGCGCCGATCTGGTCATCGGCGCGGTGCTGGTGCCGGGCGCGGCCGCGCCCAAGCTGGTCACGCGCGAGATGCTCCAGTGCATGAAGCCCGGCGCGGTGCTGGTCGACGTGGCCATCGACCAGGGCGGCTGCTTCGAGACCAGCCATCCGACCACCCATGACGAGCCGACTTTCGTGGTCGACGGCGTGGTCCACTACTGCGTCGCCAACATGCCCGGCGCGGTGGCGCGCACGAGCACCTACGCGCTCAACAACGTCACCCTTCCGCGCGCGCTCAGGATCGCCGATCTCGGCTGGAAGGAAGCGATGCGGCAGGACCCGCACCTCGCCGAAGGGCTGAACGTCCACGCCGGGCGCGTGACCTATCCGGCCGTGGCGGAAGAGCTGGGCTACGAACTGTGGCCCGTGGAGGAAGCGCTGGCGGGCTGACCTCCATTCTCGTCATTCCCGCGAAAGCGGGAATGACGAACTAAGGGGCAGTCAGAAACGGCCTCGAAACCTCCGCCGGCACGCGCATCAGCCGCCCGCTGGCGCGGTCGATCATCGCCCAGGTCGTCTTTGCCCGCACGACCGCCTTGCCGTTCGCGTCGGTGAAGGTGAAATGCCGGTCGAACCGCACCCCGCTCGGGCCTTCGCGGATTTCGGTCAGCCCTTCGACGCTCTCGCCGAGGCGGATGTTGCCGCGATAGTCGATCTCGTGCCGGGTCACGACCCAGGCATAGGCGTCGACATGCGCCGGATCGGCGTCGGCCAGCCAGTGCGCGGTGGCGAGGTCCTCCATCCACCGCACCCACACGGTGTTGTTGACGTGGCCGTTCTCGTCGATGTGTTGGGGCGCGGCGGTGAAGGTGAGGGCGAAGCGGTTGCTCATCACTCCCCCTCCCGCTTGCGGGAGGGGGTTGGGGAGTGGGCTAGTCCGGGCATGGCGCATACTTGCCCACCCCCGGCCCCTCCCGCAAGCGGGAGGGGAGTTACTAGCGAGCAACCCCCATCTGCCACAGGATGAAGGCGAACTCCTCCGCTGTCTCGCGCAGGCTCTCGAACCGCCCCGACTTGCCGCCGTGGCCCGCGCCCATGTTGGTCTTGAGCAGCAGTTCGTTGTCATCGGTCTTCAGCTCGCGCAGGCGGGCGACCCACTTGGCCGGCTCCCAGTAGGTTACGCGGGGATCGTTGAGGCCCGCAGTCACCAGCATCGGCGGATAGGCCTGCGCCTTGACGTTGTCGTAAGGGCTGTAGCTGCGGATCAGCTCGAACGCCGCCTTGTCCTCGATCGGGTTGCCCCATTCGGGCCATTCGCCGGGCGTCAGCGGCAGCGAGGCGTCGAGCATCGTCGCCAGCACGTCGACGAACGGCACGTGCGCCACCACCGCGCCCCACAGCTCCGGGTCCGAATTGATGACTGCGCCCATCAGCTCGCCGCCGGCCGAGCCGCCGGAAATGCCGATCCGTCCGGCCTCGGTATAGCCGCGCGCGATCAGGCCCTTCGCCACGTCGACGAAATCGGTGAAGGTGTTGATGCGGCTTTCCAGCTTACCGGCCTTGTACCAGGCCCGGCCGAGATCGTCGCCGCCGCGGATATGGGCGATGGCGTAGGCGAAGCCGCGATCCACCAGGCTCAGCCGCGTGGTCGAAAACCCCGGCGGAATGGAGATGCCGTAAGCCCCGTAGCCGTAGAGGTGCAGCGGTCCGGGGCCGGCGCGGTCCTTGCGGTACATGATCGAAACCGGGATCGCCGTGCCGTCGCGCGCGGCGATTTCCAGCCGCTCGGTGGCGTAGAGCGCCTTGTCGTAGCCCGAGGGGATTTCCTGCACCTTGCGCAGATCCAGACGCCGTTCGGCGACGTGGTAATCGTAGGTGCTGGCCGGGCTGACCATGCTTTCGTAGGACAGCCGCAGCGCGCCCGTCGCCCATTCGGGGTTGTTGCCGAACCCGGCGGAATAGCTGTCTTCGGGAAATTCGATCGGCTCGATGCGCGCGGGAGCGTCGTAATAGCGCACTTCCAGCCGGTCGAGACCGCCCAGCCGCCCTTCGACGACGTAGAAGTCGCGGAACAGCTCGAAGCCGGTCAGGTAGAACGCATCCGAGCCTTCGATCAGCGTGGTCCATTCGCCCGGCCGGTCGAGCGGCGCGGTGGCGAGGCGGAAGTTTTCGTGCGTGTCGTTGGTGTGGACGTAGAGCAGCCCGTCACGCTCATCGACATCGTATTCGACGCCTTTCTCGCGCGCCCTGACGAGCATCGGCGCGGCGAGCGGATCGTCGGCCGGGATCAGCCGCGCCTCGCCGGTCTCGTGATCGCCGGTCGAGACGATCACCCACTTCTCGTTGGCCGAGAGCGAAGCCGAAACGCGGAAGCCTTCGTCGTCCTCGTGGTAGAGTTCGACATCCTCCGCGAGCGGCCGGCCGAGCCAGTGCAGCCGCGCATTGTCCGTCCGCCACTGCTCGTTGGCGAGCGAGTAGACGAGCCCGGTGTCGTCGGCCACCCAGACGAGCGCGGACAGCGTGCCGGGGATCGTGTCGGGCAGGTGCTCGCCGGTCAGCAGGTCCTTGATCCGCACGGTGAACCTTTCGGAGCCGTTGTCGTCGACCGAATAGGCGAGCAGCCGGCCGTCGCGGCTGACCGACAGCGCGCCGAGGCGGAAGTAGTCCTTGCCTTCGGCCAGCGCCGGCTCGTCGAGGATCAGCTGGTCCGCACTACCGTCGTCGGGGGCGGCGACCGGCCTGCGCCACCACTTGCGGTATTCGCCGCCTTCCTCGAACTCGCTCCAGTAGAGCCAGTCGCCGTCCTTCTGCGGCACCGACTTGTCGGCCTCCTTGATCCGCGCGCGCATCTCGCGAAACAGCGCCTCGACCGTATCCCTGTGCGGGGCCATGCGCGCTTCGAACCAGGCGTTCTCCGCCGCGAGGTGCGCCAGCACCTCCTGGTCGACCACGTCGGGATAGCCGGGATCGCGCAGCCAGGCGTAATCGTCGGAAACGGTGATCCCGTGATGCGTTACGCTGGAGGGCTTCTTCGCGGCGCGCGGCGCGGCCGCGAGAGTGGTATCGTGCATGAAGCCCATCTATGTAGGGTGCGAAAGGACCGCAACATGCTGATGCAGACTCACGAAGCGCGTCTCGACGCCTTGCGCAAGGAGCTGGCGCGGCAGGGGCTCGACGGGTTCGTCGTGCCGATCTCCGACGAGCACATGAGCGAATACGTCGGCGCCTATGCCCAGCGCCTCGCCTGGCTGACCGGGTTCGGGGGCTCGGCGGGGACAGCGGTGGTCTTGAAGGACAAGGCGGCCATCTTCGTCGACGGTCGCTACACCGTGCAGGTGCGCGAGCAGGTGGACGGCAAGCTGTTCGAATACCAATCGGTCCCCCAGACCAGCCCGATAGAATGGATTGCGGCCAACGCGCCCGACGGGGCGACGATCGGCTACGACGCCTGGCTGCATCCGCAGGGCTGGGCGCGGGCCGCGGCGCGCGCGCTCGCGGCAAAGGGCGGCAAGCTGGTCGCAGTCGCAAGCAATCCGGTCGATACGGTCTGGGCCGACCGGCCCGAACCGTCCGCCGCCCCCGCCATCGCCCACGCCGACGCGCACGCCGGCCGTTCGAGCGCCGACAAGCGCGCCGAAGTGGCGGACTGGCTCAAGCGCGAAGGCTACGACGCGGCGGTGATCTCGGCGCTCGATTCGATCGCCTGGCTGCTCAACATCCGCGGGGCCGACGTCGATCGCACGCCGGTCGCGCTGTCCTATGTTATCGCCCATGACGACGGCACGGCGGAGCTGTTCATCGCGCCGGAGAAGGTCACGCCAGAGCTGGTCCAGCACCTCGGCAATGCGGTGACGATCCGCGCGCGGTCCGCCTTCGAAGACGCGCTCGGCGGGCTTTCCGGCAAGACTGTGGCGGTCGATCCGAACTTCGGTGTGGCGGCGATCTTCGACGCGCTGGAGAAAGGCGGCGCGAAGCCGGTCGCCGCGCGCGACCCCACGATTCTGCCCAAGGCGATCAAGAATCCCGTCGAACGGCAGGGCCAGCGGGATGCGCAGGCGCGCGACGGCGCGGCGGAGGTCAGGTTCCTCCACTGGCTGAGCCTGGCCGGGCCGAAGGGAGGCGAGACCGAGCTGAGCGCGGCGGCCAGGCTCCAGCAATGCCGCGAGCAAACGGGAAGCCTGCGCGACCTGTCGTTCGACACGATCTCTGCCGCCGGGCCGCACGCCGCGATCCCGCATTACCGGGTGGACGAGGACAGCAACCTGCCGATCGCGCCGGGCAGCATCTACCTGGTCGATTCGGGCGGCCAGTACCCCGACGGCACGACCGACATCACCCGCACCGTGTGGATCGGAACTCCGGATGGTCTGGGAGAACCTACGGCCGAGCAGAAGGACCGCTTCACCCGCGTCCTCAAGGGACACATCGCGCTTGCCGTGCAGACTTTCCCGCAAGGCACCGTGGGCGCGCAGCTCGACACGCTGGCGCGCCAGTTCCTGTGGGCGGCGGGGATCGACTACGCGCACGGCACCGGCCACGGCGTCGGCAGCTTCCTCGCGGTTCACGAAGGGCCGCAGCGGATCGCCAAGCCGCGCGGGGGACAGGCCGGTTCCGATCAGGAGCTGATGGCGGGGATGATCCTCTCGAACGAGCCCGGCTACTACAAGCCCGGCGAATACGGCATCCGCATCGAGAACCTGGTGCTGGTCGAGGAGCGCGCGATTCCCGGCGAGGAAGGCGAATGGCTCGGCTTCGAGACGCTGACTTTCGTGCCGATCGACAAGGCGTTGGTGGATCGCGCGCTGCTGACCGACGCCGAGATCGCATGGTGGAACGCCTACCACGCCCAGGTGCGCGAGGTGCTTGCGCCGCTGCTCGAAGGTCCGGCGCTCGGCTGGCTGGAAGAGGCGTGCGCGCCGCTTTGAGCCTTACAGACGAAGGGATGGTTGCATGGCCGCGCGTTCGCTTGAGACGTTTCCGCTTCACCTCGGCCTCGGCGGCACGGCCGTGCCGCAACCCGCGTTCCCGCAGGACGAGCGGGCGATGCAATGGTACATGGACTACGGCGCGCGCCATGCGAGCGACGGCGCGGAGGGGCGGCTGGTGTCGCACTACCGCTTCACCGAAAGCTGGACGAGCTGGGAGATGCATCCGGCCGGCGCGGAAGTGGTGGTGTGCACCGCCGGAACGATGACGCTGGTACAGCAGATCGACGGCCAGGAGGCGCGCACCACGCTGTCGCCCGGCGAATATGCGATCAACCCGCCCGGCGTGTGGCACACAGCCGACATCGACGGCGAGGCGGCCGCGCTGTTCATCACGGCAGGGCTCGGCACCGAGCACCGTCCCCGCTGACATCGACACAGCCCCCGGTGGACTTCCGCAGTCGCACGTGACAATTTGCGACACTTTCGCTGGTTCGCGGCACAGAGGTGCGACATTGGGCGTCTACAGACGGAGAAGAGAGCGGCGAGGCGCCGGCCTTCCTTTGCTCCCCCTTCGGACCGGCGCCTCGTTGTTCTCAGGAGATCGTTCGGACTTTCGATGCGCGAAACGCGGCGCCCTTTCCCCAACATATGGATGCGCACGTTGACGAGTGGGCGGAGCATCGCGCTCGCCGGGGGGCGGCCGTATATGGGTCCCGACCCTAAGTGAACGAGACGGCGGCGACCCGGTTGCTGCTCGTCGACGACGAGCCCAGTCTCAGGCAGCCCCTTGCGGACTATCTGGCGCGGCAGGGTTTCATCGTGCGCGAGGCCGACGATGCTGCCAAGGCGCGGGCCGCGCTGGCGGAGGAAGCGCCCGACCTCGTCCTGCTGGACATCATGATGCCCGGCGAGGACGGCCTGTCCCTGTGCCGCCATCTGAGCGAAACGAGGAATATTCCGATCATCCTGCTGACCGCCAGGGGCGAAGCCACGGACCGGATCGTGGGCCTCGAGATCGGCGCGGACGATTACGTCGTGAAGCCGTTCGAGCCGCGCGAACTGGTCGCGCGCATCCGTTCGGTCCTGCGGCGATCGAGCAAGGTGCAGCCGGCGACCGAGGAAGACGCGCTGTTCGAATTCGACGGCTGGCGGCTCGATCCGCTCAAGCGCCGGCTGACGGACCCCGACGGTACGGTGGTGCCGATCTCGTCGGCCGAATTCCGCCTGCTCCTCGCCTTCCTCAACCATCCGCGCCAGGTGCTGGACCGCGACCGGCTGCTCGACATGGTGCAGGGGCGCGAAGCGCACCTGTTCGACCGCGCGGTCGACAACCAGGTCAGCCGCCTGCGGCGCAAGATGGAAGCCGACAGCCGCGATCCCAAGCTGATCCAGACCGTGTGGGGCGGCGGCTACCGGCTGGCTGCGGATGTCCGCCGCGTTCCCGCAGACCGCGCATAGTGCGCCGCTTCCTGCCACGGAGCCTGCTGGGGCAGATGCTGCTGTCGGTGGCGCTGGCGCTGCTGGTGGCGCAAACGATCTCTGCCATTCTCCTCTACCGCGAGGCCGAGCAGCGGCGCGAGATGGTCGCTCTCAACGGCCTCGCCTTCCAGCTGGCGGCGGAGCCGCGCTTCGATTTCCGCCAGACGCGGGTGACGTCGGGCAACGAAAAGCGCGTTCACTGGCAGCGGCTGCGGGTGCAGCGCACCCCGGACGGGCCATTGCTTCCGGGCGAAGTGCGGGAAGCCGGGCGCGAACAGGCAATCCGCGCGATCCTGTCCGAACAGGGGCTCGATCCCGAAGAGATGGTGGTCACCCAGCGCAAGGTGGCGAACGACAGCTACATCATGAACCAGTCCGCCGAGGAGCTGGCGGGCGGGCGGCGACCGGCGTGGACCGAGGGGCAGCTGCTGGTGGCGGGGATGAAACGGCAGGGCGAGGCCCAATGGACCGTTGCCCGCATCTCCCTGTCGGGCGGCGATCCGCGTCAGATCAGCCAGCTGATCGGCCAGACGCTGCTGCTCTACGTGCTGCTGGTCGGCGGTCTCGCCTGGCTGCTGCGGCGCATTACGCGCCCGCTCGCGGCGCTGACCCGGCGGCTCGAGCATTTTGCCGCAACCCGTGAGATCGACGGCCAGCTCGAACCTTCCGGCCCCGACGATACCCGGCGCCTGATCGCCGCCCACAATGCGATGGAAGCGCGTATCGCCGCGCTGCTCAACGAGAAGGACGTGATGCTCGGCGCGATCGGGCACGACCTGAAAACGCCGCTTGCGGCGTTGCGCGTGCGGATCGAATCGGTGGAAGATACCGCCGAGCGCGCGAAGATGGCGACAAACATCGAGGACGTGACCCGTTCGCTCGACGACATCCTCTCGCTCGCCCGCGTCGGCCGGCCGAGCGATCCGCTCGAACGGACCGACCTCGCGGCGCTCGTCGCCTCGGTGGTCGAGGAATACGAGGACATGGGCGAGCCGGTCGAACTGGGCGACATGAAGCGCCTGCCCCTGCCCGTACGCGCGACCTGGCTGCGGCGCGCCCTGCGCAACCTGATCGGCAACGCGCTGCGCTATGGCCAGCGCGCGCGGGTTTCCATGACGCGCCAGGACAGGACGGCGGTGATCCGGATCGAAGACGACGGACCTGGCGTTCCCGACGGCGAGATTGAGGCGATGATGCAGCCGTTCGCGCGCGGCGAGGCGTCACGCAACCGCGAGACCGGCGGCGCCGGTCTCGGCCTGACGCTGGCGCGCGCGATCGCCGAGCAGCACGGCGGCACGCTCGTGCTGCGCAACCGGCCGGACGATGCGGGGCTGGTCGCCGAACTGCACCTGCCGCTCGATTAGGGGCTTCGCACCGCCGCCCCGCGGCTGCTAGGGCGGTTTCTTCGGAAACCGCTTTCCTCCGGAGATTCCCTCTTGAAGCGTCTCGTCACGACCGCGTCCGCCGCCATGCTGCTTGCGGGCTGCGCCTCCGTTCCGGCTCCGCAAGGCGCCGCGCTTTCCGCCGCGCCGCTGCCCGAAGCGGTGCCGAGCGACCTGCCGCGCGTGGCGCGCCCAATCCACTACCGAATCGACGTGGTCCCCGATGCCGCCAATCTCACTTTCGCCGGAACCGAGAGCATCGATCTCGAGGTGTTCGAAGCCACCGACGCGCTGACGCTGCACGCGGCCGAGTTGCGGATAACCACGGCGCGCCTGTTCCGCGCCGGCGGAACGGGCCCGGCGATGCCGCTCGAAGCCGATCTAGACGCCGAAGAGCAGACCGTGCGGCTCGCGGCCGATGCGCCGATCGCGCCCGGCCGCTATCGCCTCGACCTGTCCTACACCGGCAAGATCAACACCCAGGCGACGGGAATGTTCGCGCTCGATTATCCCGACAAGCGCACCGGCGAGCAGGTCCGCGCCCTGTTCACGCAGTTCGAGGCCCCCGACGCGCGGCGTTTCGCGCCGATGTTCGACGAGCCGAGCTACAAGGCGACGTTCGACCTTTCGGCCGTGGTGCCGGCGGATCGGATGGCGGTCGGCAACATGCCGGTGGCGAGCGAGGAAGCGCTGCCCGACGGCCGCAAGCGGGTGACCTTCCAGACCAGCCCGAAGATGTCGTCGTACCTGCTGTTCTTCGCCGTGGGCGATTTCGAGCGGCTGGCGATGCGCGGCCCCGACGGCGTCGACCTCGGCATCGTCGCGCCGGCCGGCAGCGGCGAGCAGGCGCGCTACGCGCTCGATTCGCTCGCCCCGCTGATGGGCTTCTACGGCGACTACTTCGGCGTCCGCTACCCGCTGCCCAAGCTCGACAACGTCACCGCTCCCGGCCAGTCGCAGTTCTTCGGGGCAATGGAGAACTGGGGCGCGATCCTGACTTTCGAGCGCATCCTGCTGCTCGACCCCGCCATCGCCAGCCCGCAGACCAGGCCCAACATCTTCTCCGTCCAGGCGCACGAAGTCGCCCACCAGTGGTTCGGCAATATCGTGACCATGGCCTGGTGGGACGACCTGTGGCTGAACGAAGGTTTCGCCAGCTGGATGGAAACCAAGGCGACCGACCGCTTCAACCCCGAATGGCACGCCCTGCTCGGACGGGTCGGCGGGCGCGAGGCGGCGATGAACCTCGACAGCCTCGTCACCACGCACCCGGTGATCCAGGAAATCCGCACCGTTGCCGAAACCAGCGAGGCGTTCGACGCGATCGCCTACCAGAAGGGCGAGGCGGTGATCGCGATGCTGGAAGCCTATGCCGGCGAAGACGTCTGGCGCGACGGCATCCGCACATACATCCGCCGTCATCAGTACGGGAACACCGTCAGTTCCGACCTCTGGCGCGCGGTCGAGGAAGCCGGAGCGACCGATCTCACCGCCATCGCCGACGATTTCACCCGCCAGCCCGGCGTGCCGCTGGTCCGCGCCGGGGCCGAATGCGTGAACGGGGCGACCGCGCTGACGCTGACGCAAAGCGAATTCAGCCGCGACCGCGCGGAGGAAGCCGCGGCCAGCCCGCAACGCTGGCGCGTGCCGATGCTGCTGCGTGCATCGGACGGCAGCGAGCAACGCCAGATCCTCGAAGGCAGCGCGTCGCTGACCCTTCCCGGCTGCGGCGCGGTGGTCGTGAACGGGGGCCAGCTCGGCTACTTCCGCACGCTCTACGCTCCGGACATGGCCGACGACCTGTCCGAAGCCATGCCGCGCCTGGCCCCGATCGACCAGATCGGCCTGGTGCGCGATAACTGGTCGCTCGCCCAGGCGGGCTACCAGCCGGCGAGCGTCGCGCTCGACCTGCTGGCCGCCGTGCCTGCCGACGCCAACCCCGTCGTGGCCGATGGAGCCGTCGGCCGCTGGGGCGCGGTCTACGGTTATCTCGAAGACGATGACGCCAAGCGGCGGATGGCCGAGATCGTCCGCGCGCGGTGGCTCGGGCGTCTGGAGCAGCTCGGGTTCGAGCCGCGCGAAAGCGACACCATGCCCGACGCCGGCCTGCGCGCGGAACTGATCACTACGCTCGGCGCCATGGGCGACGAACGCGTGGCCGAACAGGCGCGCAGCCGGTTCGCGGGGCTGGCAAGCGATCCGCGGTCGATGGACGGTCCGCTCAAGACCACCTGGCTGGGTATCGCCGCGCGCAACGCCACCGCCGCCGAATGGGACATGCTGGCCGCGCTGGCGGCAGCATCGAACAGCACCGTCGAACGCCAGACCTATTACCAGTTGCTTGGCGGGACACAGGACGAAGCGCTGGCGCAACGCGCGCTCGACTTCGCCCTGACCGGAGAAGCCGGGACGACCAGTGCGGCGATCATTTCCGCCGTCGCGCGCGAGCACGCGATGCTCGCCTACGATTTCGTAATGGCCAACCGGGATGCGGTGGAAGCGCTGGTCGATGCTTCGGGGCGCGCGGGCTACATTGCCGGCATCGCCGCCAATGCCGACGATCCGGCGATGATCGCGCGGCTCGAGGAGTACCGCGCAACGCTGCCCGAAGACCAGCGCCGGACGGTCGACCGCGTGATGCTGCAACTCAGGGACCGCTTCGACAGCGAACCGCGCCTGCGCGCGCAAATCGGCGAGTGGCTGGCGGTGCGCTGATCCGCGTTTCCGTCAGCGCATCAGCCCGCCGATGATGTTGCGCACGAAGGCCGTGGCGCCGGTGCGCAGGGGATCGGCGCGCGACTTGCGCCCCATGGCGGCCGCCACCGCGACCGACGCGAGCGACCCCGCGGCAGCGTTGAGACCGCTCTTTCCCGCGCGTTCCCACAGCGAGGGCGACTTGCGCTCACGCTTGCGGACTTCCTCCTCGCCCCGTTCATCCACTTCGGCGGCGGTCGCGGCGGCGTCGGCGGCCTTCTGCGCCAGCACTTCCTCGGCGCTTTCGCGATTGATCCGCGTGTCGTACTTGCCCTCGTGCGGGCTGACCGACTGGATGATCGCCCGCTCCTTGGGCGTGATCGGGCCCAGGCGGCTGCGCGGCGGCTTGACCAGCGTGCGCTGCACCACCGATGGCGCGCCGTCTTCCAGCAGCGTGGAAACCAGCGCCTCGCCCGTTTTCAGCTCGGTGATCGCGGTGGCGACGTCGAGGTCGGGGTTGATGCGGAAAGTATCGGCCGCCGCCTTGATCGCCTTCTGGTCGCGCGGGGTGAAGGCGCGCAGCGCGTGCTGCACGCGGTTGCCCAGCTGGCCCGCCACTTCCTCGGGAATGTCGATCGGGTTCTGCGTCACGAAATAGACGCCCACGCCCTTCGACCGGATCAGGCGCACGACCTGCTCGATCTTGTCCTGCAAGGCCCTGGGCGCATCGTCGAACAGCAGGTGCGCCTCGTCGAAGAAGAACACGAGCTTCGGCTTTTCAGGGTCGCCCACTTCGGGCAGCACTTCGAACAATTCCGCCAGCAGCCACAGCAGGAAGGTGGCGTAGAGCTTCGGGCTGCGCATCAGCTTGTCGGCGGCGAGCACGTTGACGATCCCGCGCCCCTGATCGTCGACGGTCAGAAAATCCTCGATCTCCAGCGCCGGCTCGCCGAAGAACTGCGCCGCGCCCTGGCTTTCGAACGACAGCAGCTGCCGCTGGATCGCCCCGACGCTGGCCTTGGTGACATTGCCGTATTTCGTGGTCAGCGCGGCGGCGTTTTCCGCCGTATAGACCAGCATCGATTGCAGGTCCGGCAGATCGAGCAGCAGCAGCCCTTCCTCGTCGGCATAGCGGAACACGATGTTGAGCACGCCTTCCTGCGTCTCGTTCAGATCGAGCAACCGCGCCAGCAGCAGCGGGCCCATTTCCGAGATGGTGGTGCGGATCGGGTGGCCCTGTTCGCCGTAAAGATCCCAGAACACCGCCGGGTTGTCCGAATAGGCATAGCCTTCCAGCCCGATCTCCTTCGCCCGCGCTTCCAGCTTGTCGGCATTCTTGAACGTCGGCGATCCGGGCATGGCGATGCCCGACAGATCGCCCTTCACGTCGGCCACGAACACCGGCACGCCCTCGGCGGAAAAGCTTTCCGCCAGCCCTTGCAGCGTCACTGTCTTGCCGGTGCCGGTCGCGCCGGCGATCAGCCCGTGCCGGTTCGCGCGCGACAGCACCAGTTCCTGCCGCTCGCCATTCGCGCCCAGACCGATGAAAATGGATGTCATTGCGTGGCTCCCGAAGATCCTCGGTTCGGTCTGGCGCAGGGGCCCGCGCGCGGTCAAGCGATAGACAAGGGCGCATTTGCGGCTAGAGCGCGAAAATGGCCGCACACCAGCCCTTCGTCCTGCTCGATGACGCGCGCGCGGAAGGGGCGAGCGATGCGCAGCTGTTCGAAGACCCGCGCCAGATCTTCGTCGCCCGCCGGCCGGAAGAGGTCCTGCCGGCGCTCGAGGCGGCCGAGGCGGCGCGGCGCGAGAGCGGCGGGACGCTTGCCGGTTATATCGCTTACGAGGCCGGGCTGGCGCTGGAGCCCCGGCTGACGCCGCTCGCCGCTTCGCGCACCGGCGCGGGCGGCCCCCTGCTGTGGTTCGGCCTGTTCGACCGGGCCGAGCGGATCCCGGCGGCGCACATGCCGCAATGGCTCGCGGAGCGGGGCGGAAGCGCCCCGGCGAGCATCGGGCCGCTCGATCCGCAACTGTCCGTCGGCGGCTATCTCGACGTTTTCGCCACGCTCAAGGAGGCCATCCGCTCCGGCGACATCTACCAGGCCAACCTGACCATGCCGCTCGCCGGCCCGGCCCAGGGCGATCCGCTGGCGATCTACGCCGCCATCCGCCCGGCCGCCAACGCCGGCTATGGCGGGGCGATCTTCGACGGATCGGACTGGCTGCTGAGCTTCAGCCCGGAACTGTTCTTCAGCTTGCGGGGCGATGCTGCGCGCTGCAAGCCGATGAAAGGCACCCGCCCGCGCGGCCGCGACGCGGCGGAGGACGCCGCGATGGCGCGGGAACTGGCCGCCTCGGTCAAGGACCGGGCCGAAAACCTGATGATCGTGGACCTGATGCGCAACGATCTCAGCCGCGTGGCCGTGGCCGGGACGGTGGAGGTCGAGCGCCCGTTCCACGTCGAGACCTATCCCACCGTCCACACGATGACGACCACCGTGCGCGCCCGGCTGCAACCGGGCCTAGGGGCGATGGACATGATCCGGGCGCTGTTCCCCTGCGGATCGATCACCGGCGCGCCCAAGATCCGCGCGATGGAGCTGATCGACGGAGTCGAGCGCGACGCGCGCGGCCCTTATTGCGGGGCCATCGGCCGGATCGACGGGAACGGAGACGCCGCGTTCAACGTCGCCATCCGCACCATTCGCCTGACGCCGGGCGAAAACGCCCGGCACCGCGCGGTGCTCGGCGTCGGCGGGGCGATCGTCGCCGACAGCGACGGCATGGCCGAATGGCGCGAATGCCTGGTCAAGGGCGGCTTCGCGCGCGGCGCCGCCGGCGGACACGACCTGATCGAGACCATGCGCTTCGATCCCGAAGAAGGGATAGCCCTGCTCGAACCGCACCTCGAACGGATCAGGACCAGCGCCGCTGAACTCGGCTTCGCCTTCGACCGGCACGAGGCGCGCAATCGCATCCAGGCGCTGTGCTTCGAGCTCGAAGCGCCGGCGAAAATCCGCCTGCTGCTCTCGCGGCGGGGAGAGCTGACGCTGGAAACCGCATCGCTACCCGCGTGGCCCGAAGGCCCTGTCCCCTGCATCGCCCTGCCGCTGCCGGTGGTTCCGGGCGACTGGCGGCTGCGGCACAAGACCACCGATCGTCATTTCCACGAAGACGCGCTGGCCGTGGCGAAGGGCCAGGGCGCGGCGGAGGCGCTGTTCGTGCGCGACGACGGCTTCGTCACCGAAGGCAGCTATACCAATGTGTTCGTGGAGCGCGGCGGGAAGCTGCTCACCCCGCGCGCATCGCTCGGCCTGCTCCCCGGCGTGCTGCGCCAGTCGCTGCTGGCGGAAGGGCGCGCCGAAGAGGCGGACCTCACGCTCGCCGATCTTGCGCGGGGCTTCCTGCTCGGCAATGCCACGCGCGGGTTTGCCCCGGCGAGGATCGAAGCATGAGCTACGCGCATCTCAGCCAGGCGCTGCGCCGCATCGCCGCATCGCCGACCACCGCTATGACCGACCGCGCCACCGCGCTGCGCGAAGCCGGGCGCGACATCGTCTCGCTGTCGGTCGGCGAACCCGATTTCGCCACCCCGCCGCACGTGATCGAAGCGGCCAAGGCCGCGCTCGACGCCGGCGCGACAAAATACACCCCGGTCACCGGCACGCTGCGGCTGAAGCAGGCCGCCGCGCTGCACTTCCGCCGCGATCTCGGCATCGACTGCGCACCCGAGAACGTGATCGTCACCGCCGGGGGCAAGCAGGCGATCTTCGAAGCGCTGGCGGCCACGGTAAGTGAAGGCGACGAAGTGATCGCGCCCAGCCCGTGGTGGGTCAGCTATCCGCAGATGGTGCGCTTCGCCGGGGGCAAGGTCGTGCCGCTGATCACCCAGCCGCACCACGGCTTCCGCTTCGATCCGGGCGATTTCGAAGCTCTCATCACCCCGCGCACCAACTGGTTGCTGCTCAACAGCCCCGGCAACCCGACCGGCGCGGTCTATCCCGAAGCGATGCTGCGCGGGATCGCCGAGGTGCTCCGCCGTCACCCGCAAGTCATGGTGCTGTCCGACGACATCTACGCGCCGCTCAACTATTCGGCGGAACCGCACGCCACGCTGGCGGCGCTGTGCCCGGATCTGGCGGATCGCGTCTGCACCGTTTCAGGCGTCAGCAAGAGCCACGCGATGACCGGCTTCCGCATCGGCGTCGCCACCGGTCCGGAATGGCTGATCGAGGCGATGGGGCGGTTGCAATCCAACGCCAGCGGCAACCCCGCCGCGGTGAGCCAGGCGGCGGCCGTCGCCGCGTTCGAGGGGCCGCAGGATTTTCTTGGCCAGTGGCGCGAACGCTTCCGCAAGCGGCGCGACCTGGTCGTCGCCGCAGTCAACGCGGTTCCCGGCCTCTCGACGCCGACGCCCGATGGAGCCTTCTATTGTTTCGTCGACGCCACGCCGCTGATGGCCCGGTTCGGCAACGACGACGGCAAGCTGGCGCTGCACCTGCTCGACCACGGCGTGGCGGTGGTCGCCGCCAGCGCCTTCGGCGGGCGCAACGGCTTCCGCATCAGCTTCGCCGCGGACGAAGCGGTGCTGGAGGAGGCAATGCGGCGAATCGCCGCCGCGCTCGCCTGAATCCTGCCGTTGCCGGTCATGAGTCCTGGTCCTAGAACCGCTCCATGCTCACCGAAGACGTTCTCGAACAGGCTCGCGGCATCGCCCCGCGCATCACCGCGCTCCGCCGCGCGATCCATGCCGAACCCGAACTCGGTCTGGAAACGCCGCTGACGCTGGCGAAAGTCCGCGCCGAGCTGGCGGATCTGCCGCTCGAGTGGCGGCAGGGGACTTCGTGCACCGGCGCCGTGGCGACACTGCGCGGCGGCGCGCCGGGCGCGGAAGGGCGGGAAGCAGTGCTGCTGCGCGGCGACATGGACGCCTTGCCGATGGCCGAAGAAACCGGGCTCGACTTCGCCTCCGCCATTCCTGGCCGGATGCACGCCTGCGGGCACGACACCCATACCGCCATGCTCGCAGGCGCGGCGCGGCTGCTCGCCGAGCGGCGCGAGCGGCTGGCCGGCGAGGTGCGGTTCATGTTCCAGCCCGGCGAGGAAGGCTTCCACGGGGCGCGGTTCATGATCGAGGACGGGCTGCTGGCGGGCGACGACGGTCGCTTGCCCGACGCGGCATTCGCTCTCCACATCATGCCCAACTACCGCCACGGCGTGCTCGCCAGCCGGGAGGGAGCGCTGCTGGCGGCGGCCGACATGCTGGAAATCGCCGTCACGGGCCGCGGCGGCCACGCCTCGATGCCGCACCAGACACGCGATCCGGTTCCGGTGGCGTGCGAGATCGTCGGCGCGATCCAGGCCCTCGTCACCCGCCGCTTCAGCGCCGCCGAGGCCACGGTGGTGACGGTGACGCAACTCGAGGCGGGCAGCGCGCACAACGTGATTCCCGATCGCGCCTTGTTGCGCGGCACGATCCGTACGCTGTCGATCGAGCGCCGCATGGAAGTGCGCGAAGCGCTGCGCGTGCTCGCCCAGGGCATCGCCGCCGCGCACGAATGCTCGGCCGAAGTCACCATCACCGAGGGCTTTCCCCCGACGATCAACGACCCGCGCGCGGTCGCGCTTGCCGAAGCCGTTGCCTGCGAGCTGCCCGGAGGCGCGTTCGAGCGCCTCGCCGACCCGATCATGGGCGCGGAGGATTTCTCATACGTGCTGGAAAAGGTCCCCGGCGCGATGGCCTTCCTCGGCGTCGCCGGCGAAGACAGCAACTGGGCCGGCTGCCCCGGCATCCATTCGAGCCGGATGGTCGTCGACGAAGCCGCGCTGCCCCGCGGCGCGGCGATCCTCGCCGGCTGCGCGCTGCGCTTCCTCGACCGCGGGTGGGACTGATATACGCGCGTTCCGCGCGCAATTCACCGACCCCGCAAGCCGCGGGCCGTCCATCCACCCGTCATACGCTTGCGCCCTTGCGCCAGAGCCCCAGAATCACGACCTGCCAGGCCACCGCCACGGCGCCCACGATGAACACGACATCGCCGAAGGTGCGAATCCAGCGCAGGGTTTCGAGGAAGGGCTGCTGGAGGAAGGTATCGCTGCGCGCGTACCACATGCCGACGCTGGTGCTTGCCTGGAACTGAAACAGCCCGACCGGAAGCAGGCTGGTGAAGATCATCAGCACCAGGCCGGCGTTGAGGCTCCAGAAGCCGGTTCTCATCAGCTTTTCGCTGAACGCGATGTCGGGGCGCAGATAGCGCAGGATCAACAGCACAAAGCCGAGCGACAGGAAGCCATAGACGCCGAACAGGGCGGCATGGGCGTGCACCGCGGTCGTATTGAGTCCTTGCAGGTAGAACAGCGCCACCGGCGTGTTGATCATGAAGCCGAAGACGCCGGCGCCCAGCATGTTCCAGAACGCGACCGCGACGAAGCACATCAGAGGCCACTTCACCCGCTGCATCCACGGCGCCCGGTCCTTGTAGCTCCAATGCTCCCACGCCTCGTAGCCGAGCACGATGAGCGGCACGACCTCGAGCGCGCTGAACGCCGCGCCAACCGCCATCACCGGCGTCGTCGTGCCGGAAAAATACAGGTGATGGAAAGTGCCGGGCACGCCGCCGACCAAGAACAGGGACGCGGAGGCCAGCGCCGCCGCCGTGGCGACGCGGCGCGAGACCAGCCCCATGGACGAGAAGATGAACGCCAGAGCGGTGGTGGCGAAGACCTCGAAAATGCCCTCGACCCATAGATGCACCACCCACCAGCGCCAGTATTCCATGATGGTGATGTGCGTGCGTTCGCCATAAAACAGGCCGGAACCGTAGAATAGCCCGATGGCGACGACCGACAGGCATAACAATGCGACGAGGTTCTTGTCGCCGTCTCCGCGCATCGCCGGGATCATGGCGCGCAACATCAGCAGCAGCCAGAACAGAATGCCGACGAACAGCGCGATCTGCCACAGCCGGCCGAGATCGAGATATTCATAGCCCTGATGGCCCAGCCAGAAGTTCCATTCGGGCGGCATCGTCTGCGCGATGGCGAAGAAATTGCCGGCATAGGAGCCGACGACCACGATCAGCAACGCCCCGAACAGAATATGGACGCCAAGCGCCTGATATTCAGGATCCCTGCCGCCGTTGATGAGCGGCGCGAAAAACAGGCCGGCCGCCAGAAAGGCGGTGGCGATCCAGAAGATGGCGCTCTGCACATGCCACGTGCGGCTGAGCGAATAGGGCAGCCATGACAGGTCGAGGCCGTAGAAACCCTGGCCCTCGATCGTGTAGTGGGCGGTAAGGCCGCCCAAGAACACCTGGGCCACGAACAGCGCCATCACGACGAACAGATACTTCCCGACCGCCATTTGCGATGGCGTCAATCCGACGGCGAGGACCGGATCGTCCGCCGGCGCCTTCGGGTCGGGCTCATGCCGACGCAGGAACGCCCAGCCCCAGATCAGACCGCCCACGCCGGCGATCAGGATGATGACGCAGGCCAGCGACCACATGATGTTTTCGGCAGTGGGATGATTGCCGATCAGCGGTTCGGGCGGCCAGTTGTTGGTGTAGGTGGCCGTCGTGCCGGGCCGCTCCGTGGCGGTGGCCCAGGCGGTCCAGAAGAAGAAGCGGGTCAGGTCTTCGCGCCGCTCCGCACTGGGCAGCGTGTTTTCCTTCATCGCGTAATTGTCGCGTCGTTCTCGCAGCGCCGGATCATCGCCGTAGAGGCGCTGATAATAGCCGGCGACCACGTCCATCGCATTCGCCCGCCGATCGGAAACCGTCAGGACGCCGGTATCCGGATCGTATGTATTCTGGCGATATTCCTGCTCCAGCCAGTATCTGAGCTTCGCCTGCTCTTCGGGGGGAAGGGTGCGGAACGATGCGCCGGCGGTCTCGCGTGCGGTAAGCTCGAGCCAGGTGGTCAGTTCACGGTGCAGCCAGTCCGCCGACCAGTCGGGCGCCTGGTAGGCGCCGTGCCCCCAGATCGAGCCCACCTGCATGCCGCCGGTGCTCTGCCATGCGGTCTGCCCGTCGAGGATGTCGTCGCGGGTCATCAGCACGGCGCCGCTGGCCGATACGACCTGCGCCGGAATGGGCGGCGGCTTGCGATAGAATTCGGCGCCGTAGAATCCCAATATGCCGAACGTGACGACGATGACCGCGATCAGCGTCCACCACAGCTTGCGATATTCGCCCACGGATACTTCCCTTGCCGGTCAGGCCGCTCGGCCGGTTACGAAACGGATGACGGTTCAGGCGCCGGCGGGAAAAGCGGGCGCATCGAACAGGATTGTCAGCAGCAGCGCGCTATCGGCAATCCCGCGCACGGCGTGCGGCGTCCCCGGCTCCAGATAGATCCAGTCTCCGGCGCGCAAGTCGCCGGACCCACCGCCTTCAAAAGCGACATGCCCCTGCAGGCAATGAAGGGTGATGGACCCGTCGACCTTATGGACCGGGAGAGATTCTCCCGCTCTCACGACAAGATGAATCGCTTCGAACGAACTTGTCCGGACAAGCGCAATCGTCCGGGCCGTCGGATCATCGATGCTGACAAGATGCGCCACCTCACCCGACGTCACATGCTTCAAGGCCATCGTTACTCCTTCCTTCCGCCGAACTTGCGAACCGCATCGGCCATGCTTCATGCGGCGCACCGTCGTCGGCCATCCTGACCGAGAGTCATGTCGCGTCAAGCGGCTGGAACCTGAAAATATCCACGACGGGTCGAAACCTATCGTCACGGTGGGGAAAGCCTGATGACAGCTTTCCACCATCGGTCAACATTGGCGGAAGCCTGGTAGTGGGTCGGTTTGAACTCCATCCCCTCGTCATTGCGACCCCGGCCTTGAGCCGGGGGAAGCAATCCAGAGCGTATTGCCCCGCCGCTCTGGATTGCTTCGTCACTTCGCTCCTCGCAATGACGAACGAGAATTGAAACTGACCCACTACCCGAAGCCTTCCCCCCGTCGGGAGAATTCACGGTCGAACCGGCCGATTCCCAGGCCTCCCGCGATATGGCGCACCCACGATGACGAAGATGAGAACTGAGCGATCGTCGTGTAATGATTGGAAACTCCACAATACCGGCAGCTTTGCGCCCTATCTGAGTCACCCAAACTAGCCGCACCCGCCAACCGGTAGCAGTCACTGCGCAGTCCGGGACGTCGCGCCGGATCCCCATTGCAGATGCGCTACATTTGTGGCACGCTACAAATGTAGCAGAGAAGGCAGGGGCGGATGTTGAAGAAGTTGCCGCCGCGCGAACGCGAGATCGTCGACCTGCTCTACGAGCGGGGCGACCTGACCGTGGCGGAGATCTCCGAAGCGCTACCCGGGCAGCCCAGCGGCTCGGCCGTGCGGACGATGCTCAGCCGGCTGGAGCGCAAGGGCTTCGTTCGCCGCACCGACAGCGCGAAAGGCCATCTCTACCGACCTGCCGTGCCCGACAGCCAGGCGCGCAAGACCGCGCTCAAGGATCTGGTGCGGGTTTTCTTCCGCGGCTCCCCCGCGGGCGCCGCGACAGCGCTGCTCGGCATGTCCGAACGGCTCGACGAGGCCGAGCTCGACGAGCTTGAAGCATTGATCGCCCAGGCCCGCGCCGCCGGACGGAAGGGGGCCAGGCGATGATCGTTCTCTTGGCCGCGAAGTCGGTCGTGATTGCCGGCGGAACCCTGCTGGCGCTGCGGCTCATGCGCGGCCGCTCGGCTTCGGATCGGAGCTGGATCGCGCATCTCGGCTTGGCGGCGCTTGCTGCGCTGCCGCTCGGATCGGTGCTGTTTCCGCCGATGGAGGTGACGACCTCCTACGCTTCCCTCCTGGCCGAGGCCGCGACGGCAAACTCCGGCGCCGCGTGGATCGCGCCTTTCGCGCCGGCATCCCGCGCCCCTGTTGCGGAGCCTGGCTGGGCGCAGGTGGGGGTGGTGGACTGGCTGGTCCTGGCCTATGCCGCGCTCGCGCTGTTCCTCATCGCCCGCACGCTGCTGGCGTTGCTGCGGCTGGTGCTGCTGACGGCGCGAGCTCGCGCCGTAACCGACGATCACTGGCTCCAGGCGCTGACCCGGGCCCGGCGGCGGATCGGATTGACAAAGAGCACTGCATTGCTGGCCAGCCGCGAGATCGCCTCTCCGGTAAGCTGGGGAGTGCTGCAACCCAAGATCCTGCTCAACACGGATGCCGTCGCGGCGCGCCCAGACGCGGACGCCATCATTGCGCACGAACTGGCGCACGTCGCGCGGGCGGACTGGGCCAAGCTGGTGCTGGCCCGCGTGAGCGTGGCGTTGTTCTGGTTCAATCCTTTTGCCTGGCAGTTGGCGCGAGAGGCGCACCAACTGCGCGAGGAAGCGGCCGACGACGCAGTGCTTGCCGCGGACGTCGAGGACACGGCATATGCGCGCTTGCTGGTCAGCGCCGCCCGTCTGCAAAGCAACGGCCTGCTGCCCGGAACCCATGGCGTCGCGCCAGCGCGAAGCTCGCTCGCCCAGCGTGTCCGGAGGGTGCTCGACCGCGGCTTGAACCGGTCGGCCGGCGGCGCCCGCTGGACCGCAGCCATGGCCGTCGGCGCGGCCGCCCTGACGACGCCGCTGATGACCTTGCAGTTCACCGATACGGCGCTCGCAGCCTCGGTCTCTGCGCAGGAAGCGGTGACGTTTGAGCTTCGCGTCCCGGAGCGCGGACCGAGCGCAGTCGCGGCTCCGGCCGACGATGCCGAGGCGCAATCCGGGGCCTCGGCAGAGCAGCGCCGGATCCCGGCCGGATCGGCGACAGCGGATAGGCCGTTGCAAGACGGGAGAGAGTAATGATCAGTCGGGCATTCCTTGCGATGCTGGCGCCGGCCTTGGTCGTCGCCGCCACGCAAACGCAAGCGCAGGAAGGCGCCGGGCCTGAGGCGCAAGCCTTCGCGAAGCTCGGCGACATCGAGGTAGAGCGCCGCGTCGGCGCGGTGATCGACGAAATCGCGACCCACCCTGAGTTCGTCGGGCTGTCGGTCGCGGTGGCGCGCGGCGACCGCCTGATCGTGGATCGCGGCTACGGCATCGCCGACCTCGAGTGGAACGCGCCGGTCGATGCGAGCACGATCTTCCGCATCGGTTCGATGACCAAGCAGTTCACCGCTGCGGCGATCCTCAAGCTTGCCGAGCAGGGCGAGCTTGGCCTCGACGATCCGCTGAGCCGATACGTGCCCGAGTTCGACACCGGCCGCCGCGTGGTGACGATCCGCCAGATGCTCAACCACACTTCGGGAATCCCTGAATATACGATGCAGCCCGGCTTCTTCGGGAGATTGTCGCTGATCGACGTGAGCGACACCGAGCTTCTGCAACTGGTGTCCGGCAAGCCGTTCGACTTCGAGCCGGGGGCGGGCTGGCGCTATTCGAACACCAACTACTACCTGCTGGGGATGATCATCGCCAAGGCGAGCGGCCGGCCCTACGCCGCGTTCATGCAGGACGAGTTCTTCACGCCGCTCGGCCTGACCCACACGCGTTACGGCTCGGAAAGCGCGATCATTCCCCACCGGGCGCAGGGCTATTCCTTCGACCCGAATACGGGCTCGCATTCCAACGACCCGGCGATCAGCATGAATACGCCCGGCGCGGGCGGAGCGCTGGTCTCGAGCGCTGGCGACCTGGTGCGCTGGCAAATCGCCCTGACTAACGGGCGTGTGATCCGCCCCGCCTCGTTCGAGCAGATGATCGCCTCGCCGGTGCAGATGGAGCAGAGCACTGCGCTCTACGGGTTCGGGCTGATGGTCGATCGTCGAGACGGTCAGCGCGTGATCACGCACGGCGGCGGCATAAACGGCTTCGGCGGCGTCCTGAGCTGGCTACCCGACAGCGGCTTGCGCGTCGCGGTGATCTCGAACAGCGAGGCGTTGTCGGGTGGCGTCGTCGAACGGCGGATCATCGCCGCGCTGACATCTGAAGAGCCGCCCGTGCCGCGCACCACGCCGCAGCCGGGCTCCGAGGCCGCCTTGCGCAAGTTCATTTCGGACATCGCGGCCGGAACGCCCGATTACTCGACGATGTCGGCGCTGGGCGCCGATGCGACGCGCGCCATGCTCCCGCAGCTCCAGCAGATCTACCAGGACCTCGGGCCGCTACGCTCGCTGACCTTCACGGAAGTCACGCTGCTGGATTTCGACTCCTATCGCGCCGAGTTCGCCAACGGAGCCGCGGTCTACACCATCCGGCTCGCTCCGGACGGCACGATCGCAACGATGAACTACCGCCCCGCGCCACCTTGGCCGAAATAGGGAGGCCACGCGACGCGCGGAAATTCCGGACATTCGTGGAGGATTTGATGTTCCGTCGCGCCATTGCCGCACTCGTTTTTCTCGCCACGCCCCTTGCCGCCGCCGCCCAGGATGTCGAGCAGCGCGCCAGGGAGATCGTCGAGGTGTTGCAGGGAGAGGCGGTCTACACGGAGGTGTTCGACGAAGCCTTCACCTCGCAGGTTTCGGAAGAGCGGTTTTCGGCGATCTTCGCCCCGGCCGAGGCCCAGTACGGCCCGCTGATCGGGCTTGATTCGGTCGAACCGACGTCGCCGACCGCCGCGAATATCGCCATCCGGTTCGAACGGGGAATCGCCTGGAGCGTGTTCAACCTTGCCGGCGCCCCTCCCTATCGCGTCGCCGGCATTCTCGTGAACCACGTCGGACCGGCCGAGGACAGCCCCGAGAAGCTGCGGGCCGATATCCAGGCCCTGCCGGGCGAAGCGTCGATCCTCGTCACCCCGCTAGACGGGGGCGAGCCGTTGCTGTCACACAACGCCGACCGGCATCTTGGCATCGGATCGGCCTTCAAGCTCTACATCCTTTCCACCCTCGCCCGCCAAGTTGCTACAGGAGAGCGGAGCTGGAGCGATGTCGTCCCGATCGCCACCATGAGCCATCCGTCCGGCGCTTCGAGGGATTGGCCAGAAGGCGCGCCGGTCACGCTGCACACCCTCGCCACGCTGATGATCTCGGTCAGCGACAACACCGCCACCGACAATCTGCTTTCGGTCGTCGGGCGCGACGCCGTGGAGGCGGAGGTCGCCGCGTCGGGGCATTCCGAACCTGCCCTCATGGTTCCCTTCATGTCGGCGCGCGAAATGGGTGTTCTGAAGACCGGCGGCGATGTCGAAGCCTATCGGGCTGCCGACGCCGCCGGACGCCTAGCCCTGCTGGAAGCCACCGCCGACAGTGAAATCGACATGTTCGAATTCATGATGACGTTCACGGGCAGCCCCAAAGCCATCGATATCGAATGGCCGGCGTCGGGCGAGGACATGGCCAATCTCATGCGCCGCATCCGCGAACTCGACGATCCCACGGCGCGCGAGATCATGGCGGTCAACACCGCTGTCCCAGACAACCTGAGCGGGGACTGGCAGTATATCGGTTACAAGGGCGGATCGGAGCCGGGCGTGCTCAACCTAAGCTGGCTGTTGCAGGACCACGCCCGCGAATGGCGTGTGGTGACGCTGAGCTGGAACAACTCCGATGCGGCCGTCGATCTGGAGGCTTTCAGGGCGCTCGCAATGCGCGCCATCGCGCTGGCCCGGCCGGAATAGCCCTCATCATCAGTCGAGGAGGGAGGCCATGCTCAACTCGCCCGCCGGCGACTGTCGATGGTCAGAGGGGGCGCTGTCAAACCAAATGAACCCCAGGAGTTCTTGGACGCCCATGCCCCGCTCCCGCAAACCCGGCCGCCCGTTCCGCTGCTACATCTTCCGCCTGATGGCGCAATGGGGCGCCGTGCTTCCGTGACCCGAGAGGATATGATGCCCGGCAGCCATGGCCGCTCTTAACTTATTGATTTCATTAAAACTGGCGCACCCGACAGGATTCGAACCTGTGACCTCTGCCTTCGGAGGGCAGCGCTCTATCCAGCTGAGCTACGGGTGCGGCGGCGCGCGGGTTAGCAACCTGCGCCGCGCGCGCCAAGCGGTAATGCAGAAGAGGCGCGGCCCCTGGGCCTGCGCCCCTGTCAGCGCGACGGAAGCTGGTTGAGCTTGGCGCCGTCGGGCTTGGTCACCGTGACGTTGAAGCCGCCGCGGCGGCCGTCGCGCAGCTTGTAGTACGTAAGGTCGACTTTCTCGCCCGCCAGGAGCGAGCGCTTCGACCAGCCGGCGCGCGACAGGTGGTTGGGGCTCATCCCCTCGAACGCCCAGCGATTGCCGTTCGCATCCCTGACGTAGATGAAGGTGTGGGGATTGGTCCACACCCAGCGCTCGACAGTGGCGCCCTTCATTTCGGTAACGGTCCCCCATTCGAACATCGCGGTCGAATGGTGAGCAAAGCTCGGTACGGCGAACGCCGCGACGCCGGCAACGGCGGCTACGGCTGCGATGGCCAGGCGGGGGGTCGATCTGGTCAACATGGTCCTCTCTCCCATGGCTCGCCGAATTGGCATGCGACGAGCCGACGCCGCTACTGTGCCAGTAAAACGCCGGCGCAATCAAGCCACGGCTTGACTTGGGAGACGCGTGGACCGCAAACTTCGTGCGACGAGAGAGGATTTCTGGAGAAGCAGATGAACCGTTGGGCACCGTTCGCGCGCGCCATGCTGGGTTGCGCCGCACTCGGGATGGCCGTGGCGGGCAGCGCACAGGAAGCGCCTGCCCCTCGCGGCGACGGCTACGCCGAGCTCGAACAGCTCCCCGACTTCAGCGGCGTGTGGAATCCGGACTGGTCGCTGCTGTTCGCCGCCGAGGGCGGACGCACCGCCGCCGACCCCAAGCTCACGCCCGACGCGCAGGCGCGGCTCGACGCCTTTCGCGCGAAGCAGGCGGCGGAAGGCGTCGCGCAGACCGCGCAGATCAACTGCATGCCCCCTGGGATGCCGGCAATCATGCGCCAGCCCTATCCGATAGAATTCCTGTTCACGCCCGCCAGAGTGACGATCTTCGCCGAAACCTATTCCCAGGCCCGGCGCATCTATACCGACGGGCGCGCGCTGCCGGAAGATCCCGACCAGCTGTTCAACGGCACGTCGGTCGGGCGCTGGGACGGCGACACGCTGCTGGTGGAAACGGTCGGTTTCAGCCCTCTGATCGATATCGCCCCCGGTATTCCGCACAGCGAAAAGATGAAAATCGACGAGCGAATCTGGCTCCAGGCGCCCGACGTGCTGCGCGTCGAGACCACGATTACCGACCCCGAAGTGCTGACCGAGCCGTTCGTGCAGCAGCTCGCTTTCCGCAAGCAGCCCGACTGGGACATCCGCGAATACGTGTGCGAGGAAAACAACCGCCTGACCGCCGACGAGGGCGGCGCCAATATCGACCTCGATCTCGAATTCGATCCCGACGATCCGTTCGGGCCGCCGCCGGAAGAGTAAGCGCGGCGCAAGCGCGCTAACCAATTGGCAAGCAGCCGGGCGATAGCCTGCGCGGCGTGAACGCGATCCCGCCATCCTTCGCCGCCGACCCGGCTCACGCCGCCACGCAGTGGACCGCGCTGGCCGAGGCGGCGGGCGTCGTGGCCGCGTTGGCGGGGCTCGAGGCGGAACGGACGGAAATCGCGGGCGACGATCTGCCTGCGCTGCTGCGCGACGCGCGCGGCTGGCGGCGCGAACTGGCCGGCAACGGCGTGACCGATCTCGCCGCGATCATGGAGCCGGGCATCGCCGCGCTGCTCGCGATCAACGCGCGCGGCGCGGACCCTCGTCCCGCCGCCCGGGCGCTGTGGTGCGAATATCGCGCGGCGCGCGAGGCGATCCTGGCGCTGCTGCCGCCCGCCGCCTGACCACCGAGACCCGCGCCCACGCGGCGTGGACTTCGCCGCACGGATGCCTAGAATCGGTGGAATGCAATCCCCGCCGCAATCGCGCATTCTCGATGCCGTCGCCGCGCTGAAAGAGCTGGACCGGAAGCGCGCGGTCCGGCTGCTGGAAGAGGAACTCCGGCTGGGCCCGCCTTCGGGAGACCGGTGGAAGAGCGTGGCCAGGCTCGCCGGACAGATCGGCGAGATCGACATCGCCATCGAGGCCGCGCGCCGATATGCCGAAACCGCGCCGCAGACGCTCGACCGGCTCATGCACTACTGGGGCGAACTGGCGGGATACGACCGCACCGGGGAGGCCCGGCGCGAGACGCGCAAGCTGCCGGCGACGCTGCGGCGCCATCCCGGCGTGCTGCACTTCCTCGGCACGCTGGCCGGGCAGGAAGGCGACTTCGCGAGCGCCGAGGGCCTCTACCGCGACGCGCTCGCCCAATCGCCGCTGGTCCCGCAGACGTGGTTCGCGCTGGCGATGATCCGGACTTTCGCGCCGGGCGATCCCGACCTCGCGGAAATGGAGCGCTTGCGGTCCGCGATCGAGAGCAGCGGAGCGGAGCCGGCGAGCGTGGCGCGCTTTCTCTATGGCCTCGCCAAGGCGTGGCACGATTGCGGCGACTACGACCGCGCGTTCGCGCTCTATTCGCAAGGCGCGGCCCTGAGGCGGCGGGAAGAAAAGTGGGATCCCGACAGCCTGGAGCGTCATGCCGACGAGCTGATCGGCGATTTCACGGCCGAGAACGTCGCCCGGCTGCGGCCATCCGCCGACGTCCGTCCAGCGCTGTTCATCAACGGTCTGCCGCGATCGGGCACGACCCTCGTCGAACAGATCCTCGTCAGCCATTCGCAGATCGCGGAGGGCGGCGAGATCAACCTGCTGCGCCCGGCGCTCATCCCCACGGGCGACCGCTCGCTTGCCGGCGCGCTTCGCTACGAGCAGCGCATGTCCGGCCACGCCGATCCCTGGGGGGCGCTGGCGGAGGATTATTTCCACATGCTCGAGATGCGTTTCCGCACGAACGAGCGGGTCGTCGACAAGACGCTGAACCAGTCCCACTTCATGGGGCTGTTGCTGCACATGCTGCCCGGCGCGCGGGTGATCTGGATGCGCCGCAACCCGGAGGACGTGGCGCTGTCCTGCTTCCGCACCTTCTTCAGTTCGCCGCTGCCGTGGAGCTGGTCACTGGAGGACATCGGACGCTACTTCGCCATCGAAGACAGGCTGTTCGAGCACTGGGCGCAGGAGTTCCCGGAACGCATCCTGGCTGTCCCCTACGAGGGTCTGGCGCGCGCGCCGGACGAATGGATTCCGCGCATTCTGGCGCACGCGGGGTTGCCGGACGAACCGCAAGTGCGCGAATTCCACGCCACCCGGCGCAATGTGCGCACCGCCAGCGTGCAGCAGGTCCGCTCCCCGATCTCGACCGCACGCATCGGCCAGGCGCAAGCCTACGCCACCCATCTGGCGCCATTCCGTGAGGCCTACGGAACGGCCTGAGCGAAGACCCCGACATCGCGTTTGGTACGGGCAAAAAAAGAGGCGGGCCGAAGCCCGCCTCTTCTTGCGAGTATCGAACCGAAAGGGATCAGAACTCGATGTCAAGGCCCAGCCGAACCGAGCGCGGCGACTGATAGGATGTCGCCAGACCGAATTCGGGGTTCGCGACCATTTCAGCGCTTTCACCGATTTCGTTACGCTCCTGAACGCCTTGCGCGTTGAAGATGTTGAACACGTCCGCGCGCAGACGAAGCGTCTGGCCGCTCGGGATCTCGAACGTATAGGCGACCTTGAAGTCGGCGTCGTAGATCCAGTCGCTGCTCTGCGCCGTACCGCGCGGGCTGAGAACGCCGAGACAGTACCGCGAAGCCGCACCGTACTGGTTGGCATACGGATCGGTCGGATGGTAGCCGAGGCAGCTTAGCGGACGCGGGGAGTCGATCGCCACGTTAGTGCCGAAGACCAGCCCTTCGTACGGCGAGACCGCGCCCCAGAACTTGATCCGGTGCTTGCGGTGGCTCGGCAGGAGACCGTAGGCGCCATCGAGGAAGCCCGGCTGGTCGAAGTCCTGCGTGATGCCGGCGTCGTCCTGACCGAAGTCGGACTGGACGTAACCTTCCGAGTTACCCCGGCTCTTCGACCAAGTGTAGCTGCCGCCGATGCTCCATGTACCGTCGAACGGACGGTCGAAGGTCAGTTCGACCGCGTCGTACTTGCGGATCGCCGCCGGGTAGCCGAGCTGCTCCGGAGTGAAGGTTACTTCGCGGTTGTCGAGACCATCGAGATTGACGGTTAGCGGCTGCCCCGGATTCATGATCGTGTACTGGTGGAAGCCAGTCCAGATCGGATCCCCATCTTCGGTAGTGCAGTCGAGACCTTCCTCGGCGCACCAGGCATTGACGGCGGCGTCGATGGCAGCATCTTCCGCGTTCGCCAGCAGACGACGGTTGGTGTAGGTCAGCCCCACCTTCAGATCACCGAAGAACGGCACGTCGCGGAAATTGTGCTCATAGCCCAACAGCCATTCGCGGACCTTGGTCGCCTTCAGATTGTGAGCGATCAGTGCACTGGGATCCGCCACTGAGCCGTCGCCAGTCACGTTACAGTGAACGCCGTCGGAATCCGGCGTCAGGCTGATCGGGCAAGTCGTCTGATAGCTGGGGTTGTTGGTGATCTGCTCGCCCAGGATGGGCAGGCCGCTGGAGTCAACGCCCGCAGCGACATACCGTTCACGAATATAGTACTCGTAGCCGGTCATACGGAACGCGGTATTGCTGGCTACCGGCAGGTAGTATGTGCCGTAGAAGGCCTTGAACTGGCCATCTTCCACGACGTCATAGGTCAGGCCGAGACGCGGCGAGTAATTTTCCTTCAAACGCACCAGTCCGACACCGTCGGCACGATCGACACCGAAGTCATCGCGACGCAGGCCAAGGTTCAGCGTCAGGCGATCGGTGACCTCCCATTCGTCTTGAATGTAGAACGCCTTGTTCTTGGCATTGAACGTACCGCCGCTGTTGAAATAGTTCACTTCATAGCTGATCGGGATGTTCTCGCCATCAGTCGTCACCATATTGCCATCGTCGGCGGTGCCGCAAATGCCGTCGTCTCCGACCGCATAGCCGCAGGTGAACGGCCGCGCGATGATCGCCGCGCCCGCGCCGCCGATCCCGCCGGTGTTGGCGAAATAGGCTGCATCGGTCAGCAGGCCCGCACCGTAGAGCGAAACGCCGCCATTGCGGACGTTGGATTCGGTCAGCGTGTTCTTTTCGACGTCGAAACCAGCGCGGATGTGGTGATCGCCGAACAGCGAGAAGTAGAAGTCCACGTCGCCGCGGTAGAACTCACGCTGCGTGGCATAAGGGAACGAGGTTCCCGTCACGCGCTGGCCGTTGTAGAAACCGCCGTTCGACACGCCAAAGAGCTCTTCGTTAGAACCGTTCTGGAACAGCGGCGAACCGGCCGCGCCGGCAACGCCCTGGTTGTCGAACCGGTCCTTCATCTTGCCGTATGCCAGCGAGAGGGTGAACCACTCGGTCAGGTTGCCGGTGTACTTGCCGACGTAGCTGAGACCGCCCGAATAGAAATCAGTAACCGAGGTGCCGAGGCCCACGTTGGGAACGCCGTCCGTCTCGGAATAACCGGCGTCGGTGCGAGTCGTGATCGTCTGCGCATCGAACACGGTGGCTTCGAAGTGGTGCCCGTCGATCGGATAGGCATCGACCTTGACGCCCCAGAACGGCGTGTCTTCGTTACGCAAGTAGGCGGTAGAACCAAGAGCGTCGATCGTGCGGCTGGTGTTCTTGCGGAATTCGACCAAGCCGTAGACGAACAGGCGGTCTTCGAAAACCGGGCCGCCAGCTTCCAGGCTCAGCGAACGGCTTTCGACGCTGTCGAATTCGCGATTGGTCGACCTGACATACTGCGTGCCGTCCCACTCCTCGAGATCCTTCGCGGGCGCGCGCAGGAAGTTCGGCGACCAGTTGATGTGCGCCGCAGCAAAGAATTCGTTGCTACCCGACTTGGTTGTGGTGTTGACGATACCGCCGGTGGCGCGGCCGAATTCGGCCGGATAGCCGCCCGACTTCACCTCGATCGTGCGATAGAAATCGAACGGCACGTTGGCCGCGCCGAGGTAGTTGTCGAAGTTGGTGATGTTGAGGCCGTTCACGTAGTAGGCGTTTTCCGCCACCGACGCGCCGCCGATGGAGGCGAGGTTGCCGAACGCGGTGTCGCCGCGGCTGGTGCCGGGCGCGAGCAGCGCGACCGAGGTCAGGTCGCGGCTCAGCGGAACCGTCTTCACCAGTTCCGCGACATCGACGTTGATACCGGTGCCGGTGCCAGCGAAATCCTGGAGAATGCGCGCGCCGGTGACGACGATCACATCGCCGGTGGTGGTTAGCGGAATGGCAAGTTCGGAGGTCTGTGAGGCGAGCACGCGAACCTCGTTCGCCGTGAAGGTGTCAAAATCGCCCGCTTCGACCGTGAGCGTATAGCTGCCGGTTTGCAGACCGCCGAAGCGGAAGCCGCCGTTGGCCGAAGTCGTCGCCGTGCGGGTGAAGCCCTGCGCGTCTGACGTCAGCGTAACGGTCGCGCCCGAAACGGCAGCGCCCGCTTCGTCGGTCACGGTGCCGGTGATGGCGCCGGCGGTGAGGTCCTGTGCGACCGCGGGAGCGGACACGGCGATGGCGCCGACCGCGAGGCCGGTCAGCGAAAGAGCCTGAAGACAGCTGGCGCTGCGCAGGGCGGATTTCATGAGGAGAGATTTCACGGTTGCAGTCCCTTTTCCTTGAGGCGCCGCAGCGCCACATGACCCCTCCCGCACGTTCGCCTTCATTGCCCCCTGTCGGGCCGATTGCCGCACGCCGCGCGAAGATGGATGGCTTCCAGTGCCCGAACCATGCTGCACCCGCAAAGCGCTTGGTTGCGACGGCAACAACTTTCTGTTGCGGCTGTAACCATTCTGCAACAGCGCGAAAGACCGCGTGAATCCAGGTGCTTAGCCGCCG
>JBIQKC010000011.1:0-18244 GCA_044506885.1 Sphingomonadales bacterium | reverse complement strand
CGCCGTGTAGGATTGTTCTCGTTTCATGGCCACTATGTTGCGCCGCAACGCAGCATCTCGATATTATGATTGCGCATTGGCGGCCCGAGACGCAATTGACTTTGTTCCTTGTATGTTCCAACCTGATCCCGTGCTTGTTCGTTCAGCGCCCCTGTCGCCATCGGAATCGCTGCGCGCGCAGTCGGTCGCGCGCGGCATTTGCCGCCTGTTCGCGCGCAACGACATCTGGGCGCTGGCCGAAATGCCGCTGCGCAACGGCCGCCGGGCGGACCTGATGGGCATCGACGCAAAAGGCCGGATCGTCATCGTCGAGATCAAGACCGCGCGCGCCGACCTGCTGGGTGACGGCAAATGGCCCGATTACCTCGATTTCTGCGACCGGTTCTTCTGGGGGCTCCCGCCCGAACTCGATCGCGGCTGCCTCGAAGGGGCCGAGTTCCGCCCCGACTGCTGCGGCGTGATCGTGGCCGACGAATACGATGCCGAGATCGTGCGCCCGGCGCCGAGCCGGCCGCTCGCCGCGGCGCGGCGCAAGGTGGAAACCGAACGCCTGGCCCGCACGGCGCTGAGGCGGCAGCTCGTCGCGCTCGACCCATCCTGCTCGATGTGGGGCCAAGGAACCGGATAGGCGGCCCCTGCGCGCAATTCGCGGCGGGCCGGACCTTTGGCCAAACCCTTGAATGCGGCGGAAATGCCGCCTCGGGACTTCACGGTTAATTAACCACGTCGCGCCATTAAGCATCCGTCCGGATGACAAAGGGGAATGCTGGATGGACACGATGCGGGGCAACTTCGGCTCGCTCGCAGAGACGGAAGGCTACGACCCGGCCGAGGACGAACCCGTCCGCGACACGCCGCCGCCCGGCATCGGGCAGGACGAGCGCCGGATGCAGGTGCGCGCCTACAATCACTGGGCGGGCCTCCTGGACGGGCGGAACCTTCCCGCGATCGAGGATCTCGAGCCCGACAGCCTGCCGGATTTCGGCCCCTACAGCGTGCTGCTCGATTTCACCGCGGGAATCGAGAACCCCGGCATTTCCTATCTCGGCGACAAGCTGGCCGAGGAATGCGGCATCGCCGACGACGAGCTGCGGACCCTGGCCGACGTGCCCAGCCGCTCGCTGCTGACCCGCATCACCGATCACTACATGCAGATCCTCGCCAACCAGGCGCCGATCGGCTTCGAGGCCGAATTCGTCAACCAGCGCGGGGCGACGATCCTCTATCGCGGCATCCTGCTGCCCTATTCGTCCGACGACGACACCATCGATTTCATCTACGGCGTCATCAACTGGAAGGAACTCGCCGACCCGCAATCCTCCGACGAGCTGCTGCTCGAAGTCGACCAGGCGCTCGAGCCGAAGCCTGCCAGCGCGCCCGCGATCGAGGCCGACGCTCCGTTGACCGATTGGGCCGACGGCCCCGGCGCCGAACCGGCCGATCGCTTCGGGAACGATGACGATGCCGCCGAAGAAGGCTTCGGCGCGGGATTCGCCGGCGGCGAGGCGGCCGACGACGACTTGCCGATGCCCTCCTTCGGCCTGCGGGACGAGGCCGACGAAGATGTCGGTCCGGCGTTCGGCTCGCTGCTCGGCATGGCTTCGCCGGTCTCCAACGCCCCCTTGAAGACGCCGCTCGAACTCCCGGAGGAGATCGTCGAAGAGCCGTTCGGCGATGCGATGGGAGAAAACGCGTTCGACGCCCTCGCGCACGACGAACCGTCGTTCGCCATCGGCGACAGCTCTCCCGGCGCACCGGCGACGATTGCCGATGACCTTTCCTTCGGCGCATTCGGGGCCCAGAGCAGCGCCGAAATCGACCTGCCCGAACTCCACCCGTCGGACATGGAGCTGGGCGACTGGCTCGCTGCGGCGCGCGAGATGGCGGCGGCTGCGCACACCAGCGAGGACCGCACCCGCACCGCGCTCTACGAAGCGATCGGCCGCGCCTACGACTTCTCGCTGGCGGCGGCCGAAGCGCCGCACGAATTCGACGAACTGCTCACCGACGCCGGGCTGACGATGCAGGACCGCGCGCCGATGACGCCGGTGGTCAAGCTGGTGTTCGGCGCGGACTACGACAAGACGCGCCTGACCGAATACGCCGCCGCGCTCGGCCACGCCCACCGGCTGGGGCTGGCCCGCGGCGGACTGGGCGAATTCCTCGCCAGCGCCGAGGGCGGCCTCAAGGGCGTCGTCAGGGCCGAACGCCGGCTGCGCAAGGAAGAAGCGGGCAAGGATGTCGAGCCGCTCGATGCGCCGCGCCAGGCGCTGGCGAAGAAGCTGCGCGCCATGCCGGAGCGCGATTTCTCGACGATTCCCACCGAGGGCAGCGAGTTCGCCCTGGTGATGATCCGCCGGACCGATGCGGGCGATGTCGTGATGCTGGGCGAAGTGCCCGACGACGTCGCGCTGGTCGAACGGGCGGCGCGCAAGCTCATTGGCTGAAATCGTCCGTCCGCGCCATCGCGTCGCTGCTTGAGCGGGTACGCCGATGTAGCGGCTGGCAACGGCGAGCGGGAACCACACTTCAGTTCCCGTTCAGCCGCCGATGCGCTACGCACGGGCGCGATGCGATCCGCTGCCCGCCTGCTCGTCCGATTGTTCGCTTTTGCCGCGCTGCTCGGCCTCGTGACGCAACCGGCGGCCGCGCAGTCGATCCTGCGCGACGCGGAAACCGAAGCGCTGTTGCAGGATCTGATCGATCCGCTGGCCGTCGCCGCGGGCTTGCAGCCGGGAGCGATCGAGGTCGTGCTGATCCACGATTCGTCGATCAACGCCTTCGTCGCCGGCGGGCAGCGCATCTACATCCATTCCGGCCTCATCAACGCCGCCGACACGGCAAACGAAGTGCAAGGCGTGCTGGCGCACGAGCTCGGCCATATCATGGGCGGCCACATCATTCGCAACTACGAAGGCGCCGGCAGGGCCACCCGGATCACCGTGCTGTCGCTGCTCGCCGGCGTCGCCGCGGCGTTGGCCGGCTCCGGGGATGCGGCGATGGGCGCGATCGCGCTCGGCCAGCAGGCCGCGCTCGGCTCGTACCTGTCCTTCCGCCGCGACCAGGAAGCGAGCGCCGACGCCGCCGGGGTCGACTACCTGTCGCAAGCCGGAATCACCGGCAAGGGCTCGATCGCCTTTTTCGAGAAGCTCCAGAACCTCGAATTCCGCTACGGCTACAGCCAGGACGACGAGCAGACTTACGCCCGCAGCCACCCTCTCTCTGGCGACCGCATCTCGCGGCTGCGGCACGATTACGAGGCCGATCCCGCATGGGATCGCCCGCCCGACGCGGAGCAGCAGGCCCGCTTCGAGCGGATCAAGGCCAAGCTCTACGGCTACCTCGCCGAACCGGCGCGGACCCTCAACGCCTATCCCGCCTACATGACTGCGGCCCCGGCGCGCTATGCCCGCGCCTATGCCTATCACAAGCAGTCGAAGATGGACGAAGCGCTGGCGGAGACCGAGGCGCTGATCGCCAGCGATCCCGACGATCCGTATTTCCTCGAACTCAAGGGGCAGGTGCTGCTCGAATCGGGCAAGCCCGCCGCCGCGCTCGAACCGCTGCGTCAGGCAGTCGCGCTGACCGGCAACGATCCGCTGATCGCCGGCGTGTTCGGCCATGCCCTGATCGCGACCGAGGATCCGGCCCACCTCGCCGAAGCCGAACAGGTCCTGCGCGCAGCGGTGGGCAAGGACCGCGAGAACCCGGCCGCGTGGTACCAGCTGGGCGTGGTCTACGGCGCACAAGGCGACATCCCGCGCGCGCAACTGGCCAGCGCCGAACAGCAGATCATGATGGGGCGTCCGCGCGAGGCGTTGCAGAACGCGCAGGCGGCCGAACGCGCGCTGCCGTCCGGCACGCCGGATTGGATCCGCGCGCAGGACGTGGCGATGCAGGCGCGCGCGGTGCTTGAACGCGACCGCGGCCGCTACTAGGGTCCGACCGGCATGCGCTGGGTCATGACGATCGTGGTCGCCCTGGCCGCCGGTTTCGCGGGGGCTGCGCTATGGGGCATGGGCGGCTTCGGCGACCGGGCGACGCGCGAATACCTGCTCGCCAATCCGGAAGTATTGCCCGAAGCGATCGAAGTGCTCCGGCAGCGCGAGCAGCAGGCGGCGATAGAACCCTTGCGCGGGGCGCTCGAAACACCGTTCCCCGGCGCGGTGCTCGGCAATCCCGAAGGCTCGATCACGCTGGTCGAATTCAGCGACTACGCCTGTAGCTTCTGCCGGCAGAGCGTGGCCGACGTGAACGCGCTGATCGCCGCCAATCCCGATCTCAAAGTGGTGATCCGCGAATATCCGATTCTCTCCCCCGAAAGCGTCGATGCCGCGCGAATGGCGCTGGCGGCGGCGCAGCAGGGCCGCTTCGCCGCCTTCCACGACGCGATGTTCGACCTCGGACCGCCGTCGCCCGAAACGATCGAGGCCGCGGCGCGACAGGCGGGGATCGATCTCGACGCCGCGCGCGCCGCGATCGCCAGCGGGACGTTCGACATGCAGTTGCAGAGCAACTCCCAGCTCGCGGGCCAGCTCGGCATCTCCGGCACGCCGGGGTGGGTCGTCGGCAACCGCACGCTCAACGGCGCGGTCGGGCGGCAGGCGATGGCCGAGGCGATCGACGAGGCGCGGCAGTCGTGAACGCCGATACGCCTCGCCCGTCCGCGGGGGGCAAGACGGACGCTACCCCGGCCACGGCGGCCAATGCCGCGATGGCTCACCTGCCGTTCCGCCCGACGCCGTTCTTCGCCGACAAGAACGGCGCATTCTGGCGCCTGCAACTGATCGGATGGGGCGGCGCGGCGCTGCTGCGCAGCATGACCAACATCGCCAACGATCAGCCGGACAAGATCGTGCTGACCCTGATCGCCTCGGTCACCGGGTTTTCGATCAGCCTGCTGCTGTCGGTGGTCTACGGGCGGCTCATCAGCCGCAAGCCGGTGGTGACCTGGGCCGCCACCGCCGTCGCACTGGCGATCGCCGTTTCCGCCTCGGCGACCGTGAACGGCTGGGCGCTCAGCGTCGCCAGCCAGAGCAGCGAAGGCAGCTTCGCCAAGATCGTGCTCAGCGTCTTCTACATCGACATGACGCTGCTCGCGGCGTGGTCGGCGCTCTATTACGCGATCAATTACTACTTGCAGGTCGAAGAGCAGGCGGATCGGCTCGAACGGCTGGAATCGCAGGCGACCAGCGCGCAGCTGGCCATGCTGCGCTACCAGCTCAATCCGCATTTCCTGTTCAACACCCTGAATTCGATCAGCACCCTGGTCCTGCTGAAGCAGACCGAACCCGCCAACGCGATGCTGACGCGCCTGTCGAGCTTCCTGCGCCACACGCTGGTGACGCAACCGGGCGGCAAGGTCTCGATCGCGCAGGAGGTCGAGACGCTCAAGCTCTATCTCGACATCGAACGCATGCGCTTCGAGGAGCGTCTGCGCACGGTGTTCAAGATCGACCCGGCGGCGACCAACGCCAGCATTCCCTCGCTGCTGCTCCAGCCGCTGGTCGAAAACGCGATCAAGTATGCGGTCTCGCCGCAGGAGGAAGGCGCGCGAATCAGCCTCTCGGCCCAGGTTCTCGGCAATCGCCTGCGGGTGACAGTGGCCGATACCGGACCGGGACCACAGGCGGCCGGGGGGCAGACGCGCATGTCGGATCACCTCTCGTCGCGCGATCGCACCGTTTCGACCGGGGTCGGCCTGCCGAACATCCGCGACCGGCTTGCGCAGGCTTACGGCGACGACCACCGTTTCGCCATCGAGGCCCCGCCCGGCGGCGGGTTCACCGTGACCATCGAGATTCCCTACGAGCCGTTCATCGAGCATCAGCCCGCAGGCGAGGACACCGCGAAACCGACGCCCACCTCGATCGTTAACGAACTGCCCGGAGAGCGGGCGCTGGGAACTATTGCATGACAATCCGAACACTCATCGTCGATGACGAGAAGCTCGCCATCCAGGGCCTGCAATTGCGGCTCGAACCCTATTCCGACGTCGAGATCATCGGCACTTGCGTCAACGGGCGCGAGGCGATCCGGGCGATCAAGACCGAAAAACCCGATCTCGTGTTCCTCGACATCCAGATGCCCGGCTTCGACGGCTTCTCGGTGGTCAAGGGCGTAATGGAGATCGATCCGCCGCTGTTCGTGTTCGTCACCGCCTACGAGGAACATGCGATCCGCGCGTTCGAGGCCAATGCGGTCAACTACCTGATGAAGCCGGTGGACGAGGACAAGCTCGCCGATACGCTCGACCGGGTGCGCACGCGCCTCGCCGAAAAGCGCTCCGCCGAAGAGGCCGAGAAGCTCAAGGACGTGCTGGCCGAAATCGCGCCGGGCGCGATCGACAACCTGCCGTCCGAGGAGGAAAGCGTCAGCCGGTACGAGCGCATGATCAACGTCAAGGATCGCGGGCAGATCTTCCGCGTGGACGTCGGCACGATCGAGCATATCGAGGCCGCCGGCGACTACATGTGCATCTACACCGGCGACAATTCGCTGATCCTGCGCGAGACGATGAAGGATCTGGAACGCCGGCTCGACCCGCGCGTGTTCCAGCGCGTCCATCGTTCGACCATCGTCAACCTCGACCAGGTGCGCCAGGTCAAGCCCCATACCAACGGCGAATGCTTCCTGGTGCTGGGCTCCGGGGCCGAAGTGAAGGTCAGCCGTTCCTACCGCGACGTGGTGGCGCGATTCGTGCACTGATGTGATTTCGCGCACCCATCCGGGTGCGCGGTCCTCGGCGCTGCTCCCTCCCCCCGGAACAGGTCCGGGGTACGGGGCGCCTGCGGGCGGCCGGTCGGCCTTGCGGTCGCGACGCGACCGTAGGATGGAGCGCGGATGAGCCAGTTCTTCCTTCCCGGTTTCGATCTCGACGCCTTCGTTCGCACCACGCTGGACGAGGATCTCGGCGTCGGCCTTCCAGGCGGCGGGCGCGACGTCACCGCCGAGAGCGTGATTCCGGCCGATGCGCGCTTTTCGGGCGTGATGGACAGCCGCGACGCGATCGTCGTGGCCGGGCTGCCGGTCGCCGCCGCTTTCTTCCGCGCGCTCGATGCGGCTATAGAGATCGAGCTGCTCGTCGAAGAGGGCGCCCCCGCGCCCGCCGGAAGCGACCTGATGCGCCTGTCGGGCAATGCCCGCGCCATGCTCACCGCCGAGCGCAGCGCGCTCAACGCGATCCAGCACCTGTCGGGCGTAGCCACCATGACCCGCGAATACGTCGCCGCGATGGGCGATAGCGGTTGCATCCTGCTCGATACCCGCAAGACCATCCCCGGCCTGCGCCACCTCGAGAAGTACGCGACGCGCATGGGCGGGGCGCAAAACCACCGCATGGGCCTGTGGGACGCGGCGATGATCAAGGACAATCACGTGCTCGTTGCGGGCGGCGTCGGCGAAGCGGTGCGCCGCGCGCGGGCGGCGGGAGTCGAGCGGGTGATCTGCGAAGTCGACCGGCTCGACCAGATCGAGCCGGCGCTGGCGGCGGGCGCAAGCCATCTGCTGCTCGACAACATGGACCCGCCCACATTGCGCGAAGCCGTAGCGCTCGTCGCCCGACGCGCCGAGACCGAAGCGTCGGGGGGCGTGCGGCTCGACACCATCGGCGCCATCGCCGCCACGGGCGTGGACTACGTCTCCGTCGGCCGCCTGACGCAAAGCGCGCCGGCGGCGGACATTGGCCTCGACTTCACGCCGTTGTAAGGGTGCAACGCAGCGGACGCGCGTGGCGCGCGCCGCGCATTCGTAAGGGGGAAGCCATGCGGCCATCGTCGATAGTCATGTTCGAACGCCTGTTTCTCGCATCGCTGGCGATCAGCGTGGTCAATTTCTTCGTCGGCTACGACGCCATGGTCGCCTCGGTCGAACGCGAACCGACGCTGAGCGCTGTCGGCGTGGGCGAAGGAGCGGCTGTCGCCGCCTTTGTGATCGGCCTGGCGATCTACCTGTTGCTGTGGTTCCTCATCGCCCGCAAGGCGTCGAACGTGGCGAAATGGGTGCTGGTCGTGCTGCTCGCGCTCAGCGTGCTGTCACTCCTTTCGACGCTGGCCTCGTCCTTCGCGCTCACCGCGACGACGCTGCTCGGGCTGGCGGTATATGCGCTGGAGATCGCCGCGGTCGTGTTCCTGTTCCGCGACGATGCGAAGGCCTGGCTCAAAGGCGAGGCGGCGGCGGACCCGGCCGCATTCGATTGATCGCGCGGCGGGCGGCTCTCCTCCTCGCGGCGGGGCTCGCGCTCCTTTTTCCCGCTCTCGCCGCGGCGCAGGCCTATCAATGCCGCATTCCGCGCGGGCCTGTCGCCGTGCCCGCCGCGCCGCGCGACGGGCCGGTGCGACAAGTTCCCGTCACCGGCTATACGCTCGCTCTGAGCTGGTCCCCCGAATACTGCCGGGGCCGCGAAAACCGCGCGGCCGACCGGCGGCAATGCTCGGGCGCTTCGGGCCGGTTCGGCTTCATCGTCCACGGCCTGTGGCCCGAAGGACGCGGAACCTGGCCGCAATGGTGCCCGGCCGAGAGCCGGCCCACGTCGAGCGAGCTTGCCGCCAATATGTGCATCACGCCGTCGGCGGCGCTGCTGACGCACGAGTGGGCCAAGCACGGCGCCTGCATGGTCAGGCGGCCCGACACCTATTTCAGGGTCACCCGCATCCTCTGGAACAGCCTGCGCCTGCCCGATTTCGACCGCCTCTCGCACCGCGAGGGGCTGACCGCCGGAGCAATTCGCAACGCCTTCGTCAGCGCCAACGCCGGCTGGAAGGAGGAGCAGGTCGGCGTAAAGCTCAACGCGCGCGGATGGCTGGAGGAGTTGCGGCTTTGCTACGGCAAGGACTTCAAGCCGACGCGATGCGACGCCCGCCGCTTCGGCCCCAGGGATTCGACACCGGCGTCGATTTGGCGTGGCCTCTAGGCTGTATCGCCATTCAGCCCTGACGGCCTGCAAATGGCGACTTTCCGCGCTTCCGGTGCTCACGTGCCGTCAGCACGCTCCGCTCCGGATCACGGAAAACCACCATTTTCGGCTCGTCATCTTCTGAACGTCGATACAGCCTACCGCCGCTCGGCGAAGAACGCCCGCAGCAACGCCGCCGCCCGTTCCTCGCCGATGCCGGAATAGACCTCGGGCCGATGCAGGCATTGCGCCTGTTCGAACACCCGCGCACCGTGCTCGACCGCGCCGCCCTTGGCATCGGGCGCGCCGTAGTAGAGGCGGGCGATTCGCGCATGGACAATGGCCCCGGCGCACATCGCGCACGGCTCCAGCGTCACCCACAGCTCGCAGCCTTCCAGCCGCTCGCCGCCGAGGCTTTCCGCCGCGCGACGCAGCGCCAGCACTTCGGCATGGGCGGTGGGGTCCCGCAGGCCGCGCGGGGCGTTGTGGCCTTCGCCGATCACCGCGCCGTCCTTGACCACGACCGCGCCCACCGGCACTTCGCCCGCCGCGGCCGCCTCCTGCGCCAGTTCGAGCGCGCGCGCCATCGGCGGAGGCAGGGGCCAGCGGGTCATGCGCTCCGGCTAGGGCCCAAGATCGGTTGACGCAAGGCGGCCCCGCCGCTATGCGCGCCGCTTTCCGGGACACCCCTGGCACAGATTTTCGAGAGACGAACCATGTCGCGCATCTGCGAACTGACCGGCAAGGGCCGCCAGATCGGCCACAACGTGAGCCACGCCAACAACAAGACCAAGCGCGTCTTCCTGCCCAACTTGCAGAACGTGACGCTGCTGAGCGAGAAGCTCGACCGCAGCTTCAAGTTCCGCGTCTCGACGCACGGGCTGCGCTCGGTCGAGCACAACGGCGGGCTCGACAACTGGCTGCTCAAGACCTCCGACGCCAAGCTCAGCGCCCGCGCGCTGAAGGTGAAGCGCGAGCTGAAGAAGACCGCTGCCGCCGCCTGACGCACAGCGAATCGAGCGAAGCGCAAACGAATCATGAGGCGTCCGGGAGAGATCCCGGACGCCTTTTCGTTCGCCGTCGTCTATTCGCCCGGTCGCCAGCGGAACTTGAGCAGCAGGGTGCGCTGGAAGCGCATCGCGTTGTCGTCCGAGATCAGCCACAGCACGACTGCACCCTCTCCGTCCGGCTCGATCGCCATCCCTTCGTAATTGTCCATCGGCAGCGGCGGGGCGAGATCGGCCACCGGCAGCCATGGCCATTCGCCGCCCGGCTCGATCCGCGCCGGGTCCGCCACCACCAGCTTGCCGGTGAAGCGCGGCGGCAGGCCCAGCTCGAACCCGCGCAGCAGGATCACCACGCGCCCGTCGGGCAATTGCGCCGCGTCGACCGGACTGTAACCCTCGGGCGCGCGGAACCGAAAAGACACAGCCTCCGTCCCCTCGACCGGGTCGCCGGGGAACAGCAGGCCGGGAGAGCCCTGCGCGAACAGCGCCGGATCGCCTTCGGACAGCACCACGAAGCGACCATCCGCCAGCCGCGCCATCGCCTCCGGCCCGCCATTCTCGGGCCAGTCCCGCATGGCGGGCGGGGCGATGGTCACGGCATCGGTGAAGTCCTTTTCGTAGCGGGTCACGGTGTTCGCCGATTCGAGCGCGGTCCAGATGCGCCCACTCGCCGGATCGCGCGCCATCGCCTCTATGTCGGCGAATTTCTTGGCGACAGCCGGCACCCCTGCGAAGAAATCGAAGCGCGGCGCGCGCGGCGGGCCGCCCGGTGGGGAAAACAGCAGCCTGTCCCCGCGATCGCTGGCGGCGAGCAGCGTCCCGTCGCCCATCGCCGCCAGCGCCGAATAGCCGTGGAAGTGCCGGTTGCCGCTTTCGAGCCGCCATGCGCCGAGAAGTTCGAGCGCGCCGAACGACCGCCCGGCAACGGGGATTTCGGTTATCGCCAGCAGCTCGCGCTCGTCGGGCGGCGGCAGGGAAGAGCGCCACCATGTTCCCGGCGCCAGCGCGGCGGCCAGCGCAAGCGCCGCGATCAGCCGCCGCATCGCCCGTTCGATCCCCGCTTCAGGGCATGGGCCCGAGGAACAGCAGCGGGTCGAGCCGGTGCCCGCGCCACATCAGCCCCCAGTGCAGGTGCGGCCCGGTCGCCCGACCGGTCGCGCCGATCTTGCCCAGCGGCTGCCCTTGCCGCACCCGGTCGCCCTCGCGCACCAGCAGTTCGGAGCTGTGCAGGAAAGCGCTGTTGAGGCCCTGTCCGTGATCGACGATCAGCAGATGGCCTTCGAGTGTGAACGGCTGTTCGGCCGCCAGCACCACCACCCCGTCGGCCGGGGCCATGTAGGTCGTTCCCGCGCCGCCGGCGATGTCCAGCCCCGAATGATAGCTGCCCGGCTTGCCGCGATAGATCCGCTGCGATCCGAAGCGGCCCGAAATGCGCCCTGTGGCCGGCCACACGAAGTCCTGCCGCCATCCCTCGCTGGCGCTCTCCACCGCGCGAGCGCCAGCGATCCGCGCCAGCTCGCGCTCGCGCCGCGCGGCGAACTCCGCCGAAGAGACCCCGGCGCGGAAGTCGGCGTTCACATGCTCCAGGTTCCACGCGCGCGGCGCTATCGCAAGCGGGCTTTCGACTGTTCGCCCGTCGCCCAGCACTGCCGAGAGCACCGCCTGCGGCCCCGCATCGCGATCGAAGGCGGCGAAGAACCGGCCCTCCCGGTCGAGTTCGAGCGCCGTATCGCCCAGCCGGGCGCTCCCGGTCCCGGCGGGGGCCTGCCCGCGAATCCATCCACCCTGCTCCAGTTCGCCCGCATAGAGGAACGTGCTCGGCCCAGCGGGGACGGCAGGTGGAGAAGGCGCTGGCGCAGGGGCTGGAGCGGGCAGGGGCTGTACGACGGCAACGTCGGCGGTCCGGGCCGCCTCCTCGCGATCGGCTGCCGGCGCGACGCATGCGCCCGCCATCAGGGCAAAGGCGGCGGCCCCGAGACGCTTCACGCCTGTCCGAGAAAGCGGCGCGTCGAGATCTCGGCGCTGGCGTAGGCTTCCTGCCGCTCGGCGCTCCAGTAGCGCAGATCCTCAAGCGCGATCGGTTGGCCGGTCACCGCGCAGAGGACATGGCGGCCCGGCCTAACGACGCGAAAGCTGCTCGGGCCATAGATAAGGGTGGCGAGACCGTCGCCGGAGGACATCAACATGCCCCGCGCCTTACCAAGCCCCCGCCCTCAAAGCAATTTCGGTTGCTCTCCGCCCGGCGCGGCGGGCTTGCGGCGCGGCGCGCGGGCCGGGCCGGACGTGGGCGCAACCTCGACTTCGCCGTCGCGGAACCTCAGCGCCAGCGCTGCTTCGCGCCGCGCCGCCTCGCTGCTGGTCACCGGCCGCCCGGCGCGGTCGAGCACCATCGCATAGCCGCGCTGCAACGGCCGCTCCGGGTGGAGCTGTTCCGCCAGCCGCCACGCCGCCGCCAGCCGCTCGCGCCGCTCGGTTAGCGGGCGCGTAACCAGTGCCGGCGCGAGGCGCACGGAGTCGAGCCGCTGCCGCGCCTGCTCCAGCCGCGCGCGCAGCAGCGGCGCGGACAGCCGCGCGCGGTCCGCCTGCAAGCATTCGCGCGCCCGCGCCGCGCGGTCGGCCAGTCCGCGCCGAAGCCGCTCTCCCATATCGTCGAGCCGCTGCTGCGCCTGCGCCGCCAGCGCTTCGGGCCTCGGCAGGCGGGCGACGCGCGCTTCCAGCCGCTCGCGCCCCAGCTCCACCGGGCGCAACGCGCACTTGCGCTGGCGCAGGCCCAGCTCGTCAAGCGTCGCCGCCAGATCGCGCAGCACCGGCACCGCCATTTCCGCCGCCGCCGTGGGCGTGGGCGCGCGGCGGTCAGCGGCGAAATCGGCCAGCGTGGTGTCGGTTTCGTGGCCCACAGCGCTGATCGTCGGGATCGGCGAATCGGCGATGGCGCGAACCACGACCTCCTCGTTGAACGCCCACAGGTCCTCGATCGAACCGCCGCCGCGCGCGACGATCAGGAGGTCCGGGCGCGGCGCCGTGTCATCCGCGCGAATCGCGCCGAAGCCGCGCACCGCCGCTGCGACCTGTTCCGCCGCGCCCTGCCCCTGCACCAGCACCGGCCAGACCAGCACCCGGCTGGGGAAACGGTCGGCCAGCCGGTGGAGAATATCGCGAATCACCGCGCCGGTGGGCGACGTCACGACGCCGATCACTGTCGGGAGATAGGGCAGCGCGCGCTTGCGTTCCGCCGCGAACAGCCCTTCGGCCTCCAGCCGCCGCCGGGTCTTTTCCAGCAGCGCCAGCAGCGCGCCTTCGCCGGCCACTTCCATCGCCTCGATGACGATCTGGTACTTCGAGCGGCCGGGATAGGTCGTCAACTTGCCGCTGGCGACGACCTCGATCCCGTCCTCCGGCGCGAAGGCCAGCCGCTGCGCTCCGCCGCGCCACATGACGCCGTCGATCACCGCGCCTTCGTCCTTGAGGCTGCAATAGAGGTGGCCGCTCGCCGCCCGTTTCACCCCGGAAAGCTCGCCGCGCAGGCGCACGAAACCGAAACGGTCCTCGACCGTGCGCTTGAGCAAGTGGGAAATCTCGGTGATCGAGAGCGGGGCGGCGTTGTCCCCGGCGTGCCCCTTGGCTACCAGCCCGCCGGGTGAATTGTCGTCGTCGCTGAAGGAAGGGCCGGGCATGAATATCCTGCTGCTGGGATCGGGCGGGCGCGAACATGCGCTGGCCTGGAAGCTGGCGCAATCCCGCCTGCTCGAAGACGGCGGCAAACTCTATGCCTCCCCCGGCAATCCGGGCATCGCCGAACTTGCCGAAACGATCGATCTCGACGCAGCCGACCATGGCGCGGTGGCCGCATTCTGCGACGACAACGGCGTCGGCCTCGTCGTCATCGGCCCGGAAGCGCCCTTGGTGGACGGCCTCGCCGATTCGCTGCGGGCGGCCGGGCTGGCCGTGTTCGGCCCCTCGAAGGCCGCCGCGCAGCTCGAAGGCAGCAAGAGCTTCACCAAGGCGCTGTGCGAGCGCGCCGGCATCCCCACCGCCGGATACGCGCATGCCACCTCGCTGGAACAGGCGCTGGCAGCGCTCGACGGGTTCGACGCGCCCTATGTGCTCAAGGCGGATGGCCTCGCCGCGGGCAAGGGCGTGGTCATCGCCGCAACCCGCGCCGAAGCCGAAGCCGCGCTTGCCGACATGTTCGGCGGCGCTCTCGGGGCGGCCGGCGCCGAAGTGGTGATCGAGGAATTCATGGAGGGCGAGGAAGTGAGCTTCTTCGCCCTGACCGACGGGGCGACCATCGTCCCCTTCGGCAGCGCGCAGGATCACAAGCGCGTCGGCGACGGCGACACCGGCCCCAACACCGGCGGCATGGGCGCTTACAGTCCGGCGCGGGTGCTGACCCCGGACCTGCGGGCCGAAGTCATGCGCCGGATCCTCGCCCCGACGATGAAGGCGCTGGCCGACGAGGGGACGCCCTATTCCGGCGTGCTCTATGCCGGGCTGATGCTGACCGCCGACGGGCCGAAGCTGGTCGAATACAACTGCCGCTTCGGCGATCCCGAATGCCAGGTGCTGATGATGCGGCTGGAAAGCGACCTTGGCGAATACCTGCTCGCCTGCGCCGAAAGCAGCCTCGGCGCGCTGCCGCCGCCGAGGTTTTCGGACCGGCGCGCGCTGACCGTGGTCATGGCGGCGAACGGCTATCCCGGCGCGCCCACGAAAGGCGGAACGATCACCGGGCTCGACGCGGCGGAGGCGAGCGGAGTCAAAGTGTTCCACGCCGGCACCGCGCGCGACGTGGAAGGCCGGCTGGTCGCCAGCGGCGGCCGCGTGCTCAACGTCACCGCGCTCGGCGGCACGGTCGCCGAAGCCCAGGCCGCCGCCTACCGCGCGGTGGACGCGATCGACTTCCCCACCGGCTTCGCCCGCCGCGACATCGGCTGGCGCGAGGTGGAGCGGGAACGCGCGGGCAATTAGCCCAGCCGCTCGTTCACCAGCGCCGTCAGATCGGCCTCGGGCCGGGCGCCGTAGTGGCTGATGACTTCGGCCGCCGCGATTGCGCCCATGCGCAGGCATGTTTCGAGCGGCGCGCCTTTGACATGCCCGGCCAGGAAGCCGGCGGCGAAGAGGTCGCCCGCGCCGGTGGTGTCGACCACCGCCTCGACCGGTTCGGCCGACACTTGCGCCCGCTTCCCGTCCGCGACGGCGACCGCGCCCTTCTCGCTGCGGGTGACGACCAGCACTTTCACCTGCGACGCGAGCGCGGCGAGGCCGGCCTCGAAATCGTCATCGCCTGTCATCGCCGCCAGTTCGTCTTCGTTGGCGAACAGGATGTCGACCAGCCCTTCGGCGATCAGGGCGCGGAAATCGTCGCCGTAGCGGGAAATGACGAACGCGTCGGACAGCGTCAGCGCCACCTGCCGCCCGGCCTCGCGCGCGGCCCCGATCGCCTTGCGCATCGCCGCACGCGGCTCTTCCGGATCCCACAGGTAGCCTTCGAGGTAGAGCACACGCGCGTTCGCGATCAGCGCCGGGTCGAGCGCCGCAGCGGGCAGGAACTGCGACGCGCCGAGGAAGGTGTTCATCGTCCGCTGCCCGTCGGGGGTGACGAAGATCAGGCAGCGCGCCGTCGCCGGCTCGCCGACGCGCGGCGGCGTGTCGAACTGGATCCCTCCGGCGCGGATGTCGTGGGCGAAGACTTCGCCGAGTTGGTCGTCCGCCACCTGGCCGACGAACGCGCACCTGGCCCCCAGCGCCGCCAGCCCCGCGAGCGTGTTGGCCGCCGAGCCGCCGGAAATCTCCTTCGCCGGCCCCATCGCCGCGTAGAGCGTGTCGGCCGCCGCATCGTCGATCAACGTCATGCCGCCGCGCGCCATGCCCAGTTCCTCGATCAGCGCGTCGGAACAGGGGGCCATCACGTCGACGATGGCGTTGCCGATGGCGATCACGTCGTATTGCGGTTCGGACATGGATACTCCCGGACAAGTGACAGGATGCGCGCGCGACGCGGCCGGCCGCGCGGACGAGGCGTTGACTTGGCGCGCAGCGCGGGCAATCGCAAGCGCCGATGCCCGCGGTTGTCGCTTCGCTGCTGCTCGCGGTCGGCCAGTTTGCCGATGCGCGGGTCTTGCGCATCCTGCTGAAGTCGCTGGCGGTCACCGTGGCGCTGTTCGCCGCTGTCGCCACGACGGGATGGTTCGCGATCGACCGGGCGTTGCAGGCCGCAGGCCTGCGCGACGCACTGTTCACCGGCGCAGAAGGGCTGCGCGGACTGGCCGCGCTGGCGCTGGCGCTGCTCGGCCTGTGGCTCGCCTGGCGGATCGTCGCCATGGCGGTGATCGGCTTCTTCGCCGACGAAGTGGTGCAGGCAGTCGAAGCCTCCGCCTATCCCGAAGCCGCCGGCAAGGCGCGCGACCTGCCGCTGGGCGAACAGTTCGCCACCAGCCTGCGCGCCGCGCTGCGCGCGCTGCTGGTCAACCTTGCCGCGCTGCCCTTCGCGCTGGCGCTGCTGTTCACCGGGATCGGGCCGGCGCTGCTGTTCTGGCTGGTCAACGCCGTGCTGGTCGGGCGCGAATTGCAGGACATGGTCTGGCTGCGCCACCGGCAGGGCGCCGCCGACCGCGCGCCGGTCAGTTGGAGCGAGCGGCTCCTGCTCGGCGGCGCGGTGACGGCGATGCTGGCGTTGCCGCCGGTTAACCTGATCGCGCCCATGTTCGGCGCGGCCGCGGCGACGCACCTGATCCATCGCCCAGGGAAACGCCTGAGAAAACGATAACCGGACCCCGCCACGATGCGCCTCGCCCCTCTCCTTGCGCTCCCGCTCCTCGCCGCCTGCGCCGCGGTTCCTTCGCCCACGACGGCGCCGCAGCCGCGCGGGCCGACAACGGTGCGCCCGCCCGTCACGGTCCCGCCGATGCGTCCGGTCCGCCCCCCGGCGGTCGGCTTCCGGGCGCCGCAAATCGTGCGCGTGCCGGGCGTGACCGGCGTGATCGAGCAGGACGCCGCGAGCCTGGTGCGCCAGTTCGGCGAACCCCGGCTCGACGTGCGCGAAGGGGACATGCGCAAGCTCCAGTTCGCTGCCCCGGCCTGCGTGCTCGACGTGTTTCTCTATCCGATGCGGCCCGACGACGAGCCGGTCGCGACCTATGTCGAGGCGCGCCGGGCAAGCGACGGACAGGATGTGGACCGGGCTTCGTGCATCGCGGCGCTGCGCGGGGGGAGGTAACCCGGCCTTAACCTTGTTAGCCGACAATGCGCCCCCGAACAGTTGGGGGAGTCCCTTCGGCAATGACGGTGCATTTCGCGGACATCGCCCGGCAGGCGGCCAGCAATCGCGCGATTTCGAGCGCGGACATCATGGCGCTGCGCCGCGCGGGGTGGGGCGATGGCCTGATCTCGCCCGAGGAGGCCGAGGCGATCCTCGCCGTCGACCATGCGCTGGGGAACGCCGCCAGCGCCGAATGGTCCGACTTCTTCGTCGAAGCGCTGGGCGAATTCGTCCTCAACGGCGATGAGCCGAAAGGCTATGTCAGCGACGCCAAGGCGCAATGGCTGATGGCGCGGATCGACCGCGACGGCGCGCTGGGCACGCTGACCGAGCTGGAATTGCTGGTCCGGGTGCTGGAACGCGCGCGCAACACTCCCGCGCCGTTCAAGGCCTGGGTGCTGGCGAAGATCGAGCAGGCGGTGACGACCGGCGCCGGCCCGACCCGCCAGGGCGGTGCGCTGGAGCCGGGCCGGGTGACCGATGGGGAAGCGAAGCTGCTGCGTCGGGTGCTGTTCGCCCCGGCCGGCGATGCTCCCGCCGCTGTCAGCCAGGGCGAAGCCGAACTGCTGTTCCGGCTCAAGAACGCCTCGCTCGGCGCCGCCAACGCCCCCGAATGGAAACGCCTGTTCGTGCAGGGCGTGGCCAACTACCTGATGGGCTCCTCCTCCCCCACCGCCCAGCTCGGGCGCGACCGCGTGGCCGAACTGGAAGCCTTCGCCGCCAACACCCGCGCCAGCGTGGGCGGGTTCCTGAAGCAGATGGCGCGCTCCGTGCCCGGCGGTCCCGGCGCCTACCGCGCGCGGACACCGGAACGCGACCGCTTCGCCGAACTCAAGACCGCGGAGGAAGTCACCGCTGGCGAACAGGCCTGGCTCGACAGCCACATCGGCGCAAGCGGCGAAGTCGACGAGTACGAGCAGGCCCTGCTCAAGTTCCTCGCCGGCGGGGATATTTAGGGCTTGTCCTGTTCAGGTTGAGCCGGAGAAGCCCTCCCCCGTTCGGGGAAGGGTTGGGTGGGGGTGTCCAGGCTATCGCCGACGCGAGGGCCGAGAATACCTTGGGCGGCCTCGCTCCCCCACCCCCAAC
>JBIQKC010000055.1:0-15565 GCA_044506885.1 Sphingomonadales bacterium | reverse complement strand
TCCGCGCTTCCGGTGCTCACGTGCCGTCAGCACGCTCCGCTCCGGGTCACGGAAAACCACCATTTTCGACTCGTCATCTTCTGAATGTCGATACAGCCTAGGGTCGTGACCCTAGCCCACGGCCTCCATCGTCGCGCCGGCGCATTTGTCGGCGCTGCCCTCTTCCCCGCCGTCGAGCAGGGTGACGGCGAGGAAGCCGCCGATGACGAGGGCGATGAAGGCGGCGGTGACCAGCCCCAGGTACTTGTCGATGAACCGCTTGATCGGGGCGCCGAAGAAGCGGAACAGCACGCCGACGATCATGAAGCTGATCGCGCGGCTGACGAGGCTGCCGAGCAGGAACATGGCGAGGTTCATGCCCATGAACCCGGCGGTGATGGTGAGCAGCTTGAACGGGATCGGCGTCGCGCCCTTGGCGACGAACAGCCAGAAGCCGTATTCGTTGAGATAGCAGACCGCGACCGGGAAGCTTTCGGTGAGGCCGAGCCAGTCGAGGATCTGCGTGCCGAGCGTGTCGTAGAGCCCCCAGCCGATCAGATAGCCGAGCAGGCCCCCGGCGACCGAGGCGAGAGTGGCGATCGAGGCGAAGCGGATCGCCTTCTGCGGTTCCGCAAGGCACATCAGCCCGAGCAGCGGGTGCGGCGGTATGGGGAAGAAGCTCGCTTCGACGAAGGCGAACAGCGCCAGCCACCATTCGGCGTGCGGATGGGCGGCCTTGGCCAAGGTCCAGTCGTAGAGCCTGCGCAACATCGCGCGGGCCGTAGGCGAGCGGCCGGGGGCGGGCAATATCTGTGTCGGGGGTTCAGACGGAAAGGTGTTCGATCAGGATCTTCGCGCCGATGCCGATCAGCACCACGCCGCCCGCCGCCTCGGCAAGCTTGCCGCCGCGCGGCGGGACGCACGAGCCGATCCAGCAGGCGACGGCGCACAGCACGGCCGTGACGCCGCCGATGGTGAGGCAGGCGATGCCGACCGGCACTGCGAACAACGGCAGCGCGAGACCGGCGGCGGCGGCGTCGACGCTGGTGGCGAGGGCCGCCGCGGCGAGCCCGAGATAGCGCGAGCCGCGCGGCGCGGGCGCATCGTCCGCGTCCGGCGGCGACATCGCTTCGGCCAGCATGCGGATGCCCAGAACGCAGAGCAGGACGAAGGCGATCCAGTGGTCGAACGCCTCTATCAGCCCCGCGAAAGCCGCGCCGACGCCCCAGCCGAGCAGCGGCATCAGGCCCTGGGCGAGGCCGAACGCGAGCCCCAGTTCGAGCGCGCACCGCAGCCGGCCGCCGGGCGTGCGGGGACCGGCTGCGCCGCGCACCAGCGCCACCGCCACCGCATCCATCGCCAGTCCGAACGAAAGGAGAAGAACCGCGAACATCGCGCGCGGCCGTTACAGCGCCGGGCGCGCGCAGGCAATTCGGCGCGTGACCGGTGAGGGATGCGCCAGGGTCTGTCCGCATGACGACGCATCTCCCGTCCCGGCGGGGAGGGCTTCTTCGGTTCAATCCGAACAGTACCCTAAGGCTGTGTCGCCATTGCCCTTTTTCCAGCCCTGACAGCCTGCAAATGGCGGCTTTCCGCGCTCTAGCGCCGGGAGCGGTGGCGGCGGCTGCGGTGCTTGCGCTGCCGCCGCAGCCATACGGCGAGCGCAATCGCCACGGCCGCGAGGCCCGCGATGAGCGCGTAAGCGACGATCTGCCGGGTTTCCATTGCAGCCCCCTTCCTCCACCAGCATGGCGCGGAAATGTGACAATACGGATCATCACTTATTCGTATAACCGATACGGCAAAAAATGTCTTGACATTGCGACGCTATTCGGTTAGAAAAATAGAACATCGCGATGGTGTGATTCGCAACCAGGGGCGGTCCGGACGGGCCGCCCCTTTGCGTTGGCGGCATCGCTCGATTTTCCAGAACGAAGTGGATCGATTCATGAGCCGGACCCAACAGGCCCCCAGCGCGGCGAAGCGCGCCCAGAAGACGAAACATGCGTGGAAGAAGCCGTTCCTGGCCGCGCTGGGCGAGTTGTCCAACGTGTCCAAGGCGGCGAAGGCGGCGGAGGTTTCGACCGCCACCGTCTATGACCTGCGCCGGCGCGATCGGGCGTTCCGCCAGGCGTGGCAGGCGGCGCTGTGCGAGGGCTACGACAACCTGGAGATGGAGCTGCTGTTCCGGCTGCGCGAAGGGGAAATCAAGCGCGCGGCCGGCGCGAAGACCGGCGTGCGCACGTTCGACAACGCGACCAGCTTCCGCCTGCTGGCGGTGCATCGCGACGCGGTGGACCGGGGGAAGGCGCAGCGATCCAACGTGAGCGTGGCCGACGTGCGCGCCTCGATCGAGCGCAAGGTGGCGGCGCTGAAGGCGCAGGTCGTCGCCCGGCTGGAGGCCGAGGAGGCGGCGCAGGCCGAAGGGGCGCGGGGCGATGGCGAAGCAGCATGAGCGCTGGCTGGAAGAAGCGACCGGCGCGGAAATCGAGAGGCATCTCAAGCGGCTGAAACCGGAGGAGCGGGAGGAGTACGGCTATGTGTTCAGCAGCGTGGCCCATCCGGGGCAATTGCCTCCGCCGGGGGACTGGCGCACCTGGATGATCATGGCCGGGCGCGGCTTCGGCAAGACGCGCGCCGGGGCCGAATGGGTCCGGTCCGTGGCCGAGGCCGACGGCGAGGCGCGAATCGCGCTGGTCGGCGCGACGCTGGGCGAAGCGCGCGCGGTGATGGTGGAAGGCGAAAGCGGATTGCTCGCCTGCTGTCCGCCGTGGCGGCGGCCGCTGTTCGAGCCGAGCCTGCGGCGGGCGACTTTCGCCAACGGGGCGCAGGCGTTCCTCTATGGCGCGAACGAGCCCGAGAGCCTGCGCGGGCCGCAGCACAGCCATGCCTGGTGCGACGAGATCGGCAAGTGGCTCAATGCCCACGAGCGCGCGCAACGGGCCTGGAACAACCTGCTGCTGGGCCTGCGGCTGGGCGAGGACCAGCGGATCGTGGCGACCACCACCCCGCGCAGCGTGGCGCTGGTGCGGCGGCTGCTGGACGGCAATGCGGTGGTGACGCATGGCGCGACGATGGACAACGCGGGCAACATCCCGTTGCGCACGGTGCGCGCGCTGCGGGCGGAGTTCGGCCGCAGCCTGCTGGCGCGGCAGGAGCTGGGCGGCGAGCTGGTGGCCGACATCGAAGGCGCGCTGTGGAGCCGCGAGCTGCTGGAGCAATGCCGCGAGGGTGCGGCGGATGTGGAGCATGCGCGTGTCGTGGTGGGGGTGGACCCGCCCGCCTCAAGCAGCGGCGACGCCTGCGGGATCGTGGTCTGCGCGCTGGGCGAGGACGGGCTGGCGCGGGTATTGGCGGATTGCTCGGTCAGGAAAGCCACCCCCGAGCGCTGGGCGCGCGCGGCGGCGGCGGCGGCGCGGGTGTGGCGCGCCGACCGGGTGGTGGCCGAGGCCAACAACGGGGGCGAGATGGTGCGCAGCGTGCTGCGCGCAGCGGAACTCTCGCTGCCGGTCGCGCTGGTCCACGCCAGCCGGGGCAAGGCGGCGCGGGCCGAGCCGGTGGCGATGCTCTACGAAGGCGGCCGCGTGCGGCACTGCGGGGATTTCCCGCTGCTGGAGGACGAGCTGTGCGGGCTCATGGCCGCCGGTGGTTACGAAGGGCCGGGAAGGAGCCCCGACCGGGCCGATGCGCTGGTGTGGGCGCTGAGCGAGCTGATGCTGGGACAGCGCGCGACGCCGCGGGTTTGGGTGATGTGAGTTGTCGATAGAACACCTCGCAGCTAGCATGCTCAAATGAGATGGTGGGGCTATCTCCCCTTGGCGTTTCTTGCGTTCGTCGCGGCACATGTCGGCGGCGGGGTCTATGCCGGGGTGCGTGTGGGGGGAGAGACGCCGCAGGCGGCTTTGGCGGATTACCTGAGCAATGTCAGCCTAGCGGGTGAATTGTACCTGTTCTTGCCTTTCCTGGCGATGGGAACGCTCTGCGGCTGGTTCGCGACGCAAGCCCGGACGCGTAGCGTGCTGAGCATTTTTGTGGTTGCGCTCCTGGCGCTCGGTTATCTCTACTTTGACGGCCATCGAAGCGCCGAAATGGCGATGCGGGACGCACGTTGGACAGCGGCTGCGCTGACAATAGGGTTCCTGCCGTTCATGGCTGTTCCCGTTGCACTGGCGGCGGCGGTGCTCGGGATGCTTGCAACGAGGTTCGACGCGCGGGAGGCATGATGTCGGTGCGCGTGCCGCTTTCGAGGGAAGGTAGTGGAGCCTACTGGGTCCCCGCTTTCGCGGGGATGACGAAGGTGGGGTGTTGCTGGACTGGCCCACCCCTGGCCCCTCCTGCATGCGGGAGGGGGAGTCAGCGCTGTTTGGCGAGGTTTGCTTCGACGGCTGCGCGGATCAGGGATTTGAAGGCGGGTTCGTCCACCATCTCGCCTTCGCGCAGGTCGATGGCGCGGCGGGTGTTGCCGCCGAAGCCGGCGTTGAACAGGCCGGCGGGGTCGGGCAGCGATGCTCCCTTGGCGAAAGTGAGCTTGACGTAGTTTTTGTAGGTTTCGCCGGTGCAGAGGATGCCGGCGTGTTCCCAGACGGGAACGCCGGCGGGATTGGTGGGCTTGCGCCACTTGACCGTCTCGACGACGTCGGGGTCGGCTTCGCGGATCAGCTTGCGGATATGGGCGAGGGTCCGGGCGCGCCAGTCGGCGGGTTCGCTCATTTCAGCACCCAGCCGGGGCGGGCGGCGGCCTGGCGGATCCAGTCCGCCAGTTGCTTTTCGTCGACGGGCTTGTCTTCCTCTATGTGCAGGTAGCGGGTGTTGGGGTCCTTCGAGCCGACCGGCGGGGGCGGATCGAGTTCCGCGCCGCGGAAGAAGGTGAGCTTGATGTACTTCGTGAACACGTGGAAGCTGAGGAACCACGAGGTTCCGGGCCCTTCCGCGGCGTCGAGGCCGTAGAACGGGGAGTTCCATTTGACGGCCTTCTTCACGCCGGGGACGGCCTGTTCGACCAGCTTGTCGATGCGGCGGCCGGCGGCGCTTTTCCAGCCGGGCATGGCGGCGATGTAGGCCTGGACGGGGGCGTTGCCTTCGCCCTTGGCGATCTGCGGATTGCCGCCGGTGAGGAGCTTGGGCTTTTTGTCGGTCATGGGATGACTTTACACCAGTTCGTCGCTCCCGCGAAAGCGGGAGCCCGGTTGGCTTCGACTGTGACTGGGTCCCCGCTTTCGCGGGGATGACGAGGGTGGATGTGGCTGGACTGGCCCCCCCCGGCCCCTCCCGCTTGCGGGAGGGGAGAGATTTGGCGGCCTTCCGCGAGCGGGGCCGATCTTCTTGTATGAAAGGGTTTTGCGATGGCGTTCATCGATATGGTGCGCTCCGCCTTCAAGGGCGGGGCGGGCGGGCGCGCGCCTTTGGCGCGGACGTGGGTTTCGCCGTGGAGCTTCGCCTTGCAGCCGGCGCCGTTCGAGTACGGCGGCGCGGTGCGCAAGGCGTTCCTGGAGAACCCGGTGGCGCAGCGGGCGGTGCGGATCGTGGCCGAGGGCGTGGGGCGCACGCCGCTGAAAAGCGCCGAGCCGGACGCTCTGCGGCTGGTCGGCGCGACGAGCGCGGGACAGGGGCTGCTGGAGACGCTGGCGGCGCACCTGCTGCTGCACGGCAACGGCTATGTGCAGGTGGTGCGCGACGGGGCCGGGCAGCCGGTGGAGCTGTTCGCGCTGAGGCCCGAGCGGGTTTCCGTCGTGCCGGGGGCGGACGGGTGGCCGGCCGCCTGGCGCTATAAGGCCGGGGACCGGACGATCGACCTGCCGGTCGAGGATGCCGACGGCTGGGCGATACGATCGAGCCGGCGCTGCTCGACGAGGCCATGCTGGGGAACGCGGGCGGCGACATTGCCGCCATCGGGCTGGCGGATGCCGAGCCGGTAACGGCGTCGATCGCCAATGCCGGGTTGACGCTGCGGCCGCTGACGCCGGTTCATCCACGCGCGATCGCGGGCGCGGACGGTGGGCTGGCGCTGCGCTGGACGCGGCGCGCGCGCGGGGCATGGACCTGGCCCGACGAGATCGAGACGCCGCTGGGCGAGGAGGCGGAAGCCTATCTGGTCGGGCTGGGGCCGGTGGAAGCGTCGGCCATGGCCTGGGAGGTCGGCGCGCCAGTGCTGGAGCTTTCCGCCGCCGCGCTCGCATCGCTTTCCGCGGCCCATGCGGGGCAGCCGCTGTGGGTGCGCCAGTCGGGCAGCTTCGCCGCTTCCGAGCCGCTGTTGCTGACCACCATTCCCTGAGCAGAGGACAACGCCATGGCCGATCCGGTTACCTTCACTTCCATCAGCGCGCGTTTCGCCCTGCCGCTGCTGTTCGCCGGGCAGGCGCAGAAGGAGTTCTTCGTCAACGAAGCCCATGTGCTGACCGACGTGCTGCTTCATCCGGCGGTCGAGGGCGAGGCGGACACGCCGCCCCCTTCGCCGGAGGACGGTGAATGCTGGCTGGTCGGCGATGCGCCGACGGGGGGACTGGGCCGGCCGCGCCGGAGCGCTGGCGGCGTGGCAGGCGGGACGCTGGACCTTTGTCGCGCCGCGCGACGGCATGAGGGTGTTCGACAGGGGCGCGGGACAGGACATCCGCTGGCGCGGCGGCTGGCTGCGGGCCGATGCGCCGGAAGAGCCGTCCGGCGGCGCGACGGTGGACATCGAGGCGCGGACGGCTATCGCCGGTCTCGTCGCGGCGCTGATCGCGGGCGGCATCCTTGCCGAAGAGTGACGCGAATCGAAGGGAAGCGAGAACGATGAGATTCAGGTCCGCCATTTCGGGCATCCTGCCGATCGCCGCGCTGGGAGCGTGCCAGACGGTCGACGAAGCGCCCGCGAGCCGGGTGGCGCAGGCGACGTTGCGCCTCGCCGACGGTGCGCCGGCCGGAACGGCGCACGTGCTCGTGGCGGGCGCGCAAGTAAACATCTCGGTCGCTGCTGCCGGCCTTTCGCCCGGCGTGCACGCAATGCACCTGCACACGGCGGGAGCCTGCGAGGGGCCGGAATTCGCCTCCGCCGGGGGGCATCTCAATCCGGCGGGCCGACAGCATGGCCATGAGAATCCGGCCGGGGCGCATCTGGGCGACCTGCCCAATATCATCGTCGGCGAGGCCGGCGCGGGGACCGCCAGCGCGACGCTGGAGGGCGGCCCGGCGGAGGTGCTGGCGCACCTGTTCGACGCCGACGGGACGGCGGTGGTGATCCATGCCGGCCCCGACGACTATCGCAGCGACCCGGCGGGCAATGCCGGCGGGCGCATTGCCTGCGGCGTGCTTACTCGGCCGTGATCCGTTCGCCTGTGCGTGCGGCGCGGTCGCGACGGGAGGCGATGGCTTCCGGATAACGCCGCAAGGCTGCGCCGAGGGCGACGAGGCCGGCCGGAACGGCGAGGAGCGTGGCGATGACGCCCAACCCGAGGCTGCCGCTCCATTCCGACACCAGCCCGGCGCTGAACGGCCCGAAGGCGAGGCCGATCAGCGTTGCGCCGAGGAAGAAGACTGCGGTGGCCGTCCCGCGCATGCGCGGCAGGACGAGCGCCTGGCTGGCGGCGGCCGATGCGCCGAGCGCCGACGAGGTCGCCACTTGCAGCAGGAAGCTGCAAACGAGGAACAGCTCGACGCTGGCGGTGCGATAGCCGACCAGCGCCAGCGGGACCGGCGCTGCGAGGCCGATCGCCAGCACCCACAGCCGCCCGGTCGCGCGGTGGCGGTGCAGCCGGTCCGCCAGCCAGCCGCCGCCGATGACGCCGAGAAAGCCGCCGAGCGCGGCCGGCGCGCCGAGGAGCCAGCCGAGCGCAACCTTGTCGAGCCCGAACGTGCGTTCCGCATAAGGCGCGGCCCAGTAAGTGACGGTGTAGCCGACGAAGCAGACCGCGGCGTAGGCGAGCACGATCGCGACGAAGGCCGGATTGCGAAAGGTCAGCGCGAAGGTCGGCGGGTCGTCGCGACGGAGCGTCGAGGCCCAGGTGAACACCGCGTAGTAGCCGGCGGCGACGAACCAGAACTGCGCCGGGTTGCCCGTGACCTGGCCGAGCAGCCAGGCGGCGGCGGCGAGGAGCGCGCCGACCGCCAGATTGAGAACGAGCGCCCTGCGTCCGCCCTTCGCCGCCCCGATCAGGGTGAAGGGCGGCAGGATCAGCGCGACTTGGCCGACGAAGCGGCGCCAGGGGTGTGCGTCGCCGGGGCTGGCCAGGCCGTCGGCCGCGCCGCGCACCGGCTCGCGCAGCGACAGCACCCAGAGCGCAAGGACAAGTCCCGGCAGGCCGACCGCGAGGAATGCCGCCTGCCATCCGGCGAGCCCGAACGGCGCGTCCGTGGGCCAGGCTTCGTTCCACGTCTGCACGATCAGGCCGCCGATGAGCAGCGACAGGCCGCTGCCGACGAACAGGCCCGATGAATAGATGGCCAGCGCCGTTGCCCTGAGGCGTTGCGGAAACCAGTCCGAGATCAGCGAATAGGCGCAGGGGCTGGCGGTTGCCTCCCCCACGCCGACGCCGACCCGCGCGGCGGCCAGCGTGGCGCCGTTGCGCGCCAGCCCCGACAGCGCGGTCATCAGCGACCACAGCGCGAGCCCGGCGGCGAGCAGCCGCGTGCGGCTCCACCCGTCCGCGAGACGGCCGAGCGGGATGCCGAACAGGGCGTAGAAGACCGCAAAGGCGGTGCCGTAGAGGAACCCGAGATCGGCGTCGGTGAGGCCGAGATCCGCCTTGATGTCGTTGGCGAGGATCGAGAGGATCTGCCGGTCGACGAAGTTCGCGAGGTAGACGAGGAACAGGACGCCGAGGGCGTACCAGCTATAGGCGGGCACCCGTGCGCTATCGCTGTGCTCCCCCGCAGCCGTCACGCTCAGGTATCGTCCGCGTCAGCCGCGTAGCGGGTCGGATCGGTGAGGCCGGCTTCGGCGAAACCGGCGCGGCGCAGGCGGCAACTGTCGCACAGGCCGCAGGCGAGGCCCTCGGGCGTGGGATCGTAGCACGACCAGGTCATGCCCGGATCGATGCCGAGGCGGACGGCTTCTTCGGCGATCCGCGCCTTGCCCCAGTGCTGCAACGGCGCATGGATGCGAAAGCCGCCGCCTTCGATCCCGTCTTTCGTCGCGAGACGCGCGGTTTCGGCGAAGCTGGCGATGAATTCGGGGCGGCAATCGGGATAGCCGGAATAGTCGAGCGCATTGACCCCGATGAAGATGTCCCGCGCGCCGAGCGGTTCGGCCCAGCCGAGCGCCAGCGAGAGGAAAATGAGGTTGCGTGCGGGAACGTAAGTCACCGGGATGTCGGCCCCGACGCCTTCCTTCGGCACGTCGATGTCGCCGGTCAGCGCCGAGCCGCCGAAGCGGCGCAAGTCGAGCGGAAGGACGGTATGGCGGACAGCGCCGAGGCGCGCGGCGACGTCGTGCGCAGCGCGAATCTCGCGTGCGTGGCGCTGGTTATAGTCGATCGTCAGCGCATTGAGCGCGAAGCCGCGTTCGACCGCCAGCGCCGCGACTACGGCGGAATCGAGCCCGCCGGAGACCAGCACCACAGCAGGTTCTCGCCCGTTCGCCATCGCGCCCGGCTAGCACTCGTGCACGGCGGCGCAAGGCCCGAGGCGTCAGCAGCTTCCGCCGTGGCGGCCCTCGGCAGTAAAGGCGAACGGCGCGCCGTCGACGATGCCCTGGCTTTCGATCTGCACCAGCGCGGCCGATTCGCGCCGAATCGAGGTGCGGCCGTAGCCATTCCCCCGGCAGGTGTACTGGACCACGACCTGATCCGCATTGTCCTCGACGACGAAGTGATTGCAGCCGGGCTGCCGGTGGCGGAGCTGGATGAGTTCCCGCCCGCTGCGCAGGCAGATGCGCTGCTGCGCTCCGTCTTCGCGAATGCGCAGGGTCCACGCGCCCTTGGTCAGCGAACCGAGCATCTCCAGTTCCGCCGGACTGGCCGCCAGCGGCAGGACGAGCAGCATCGCGGCGACGCCTCGCGCCGCCCATTTCGCCACTGTCCGGTCGATCGTCTTCCACATTCTACGTGCGACTCCGCAATTACGCTTGAAAACCGCTTATAGCATGAATCTCCATACGACGAAACGCCCTGTACGCACGACAGACCGTTCAATCCTGGATCGGGAACGTCCGCGAACAGAAGGCGCAGTCCACCAGGATAATGCCGTTTTCGTCGGCCATTTCGCGCCGGTCTTCCTTGGGAAAGCGCGCAATGACTTCTTCGAAGTGAATGATGGAACACCTGCATCCGCGGCCGAGTTCCGTCACCTCCTGCACGCGAACCTCGCGTTCGTCGTGGAACAGACGCCAGGCGATGGCATCGGGCGGGAGCGACGGATCGAGCAATTCTTCCGGCGTGATCGAGCCGGCCATGATCGCGACATGCTCCCAGTCGGGATGATCTTCCCGCAGGTGAAGACGCTCGCCCCCTTCCTCTCCCTCCGCCAGATGCTGGACGAGGATGCCGCCGGCAATCCACCCCGCGGGCGTGGCGCGCGCCGCGGTGCGAACGAGCGTGGGCACCTGTTCGCTGCGGAGGAAATAGGCCTCCACCGCCTCCGCAAGCGAGGCGCCCTCCAGCGGCACCACGCCCTGATAGCGCTGGCCCGCGCCGGCGGGCTCGAACGTGATCGCCAGATGGCCGGTTCCGAACAGGTCGCGGAGCGTGGCGCGCGGATCGAGCAGGTAGGCGCGCTCGGTGTCGTGCTTGACGTAGCCGCGCAATTGCCCGCCGCGATAGTCGGCGACCAGCAGCGTGACGATGCCGTCTCCGGTCTGCGCCTGCATCGTCAACTGGCTGCCTTCGCGCTTGAGCAGCCCGCCCATCAGCGCGGCGAGCGTCAGCGCCTCGGCCAGCAGGCGGGCGATGACCGGCGGATAGTCGTGCGTCTCCAGGATCGTATCGAGCGCCGGGCCAAGCCGCACGATCCTGCCGCGCGCGTTGCGGGCGGGGATCGAGAAGCCGAGCATCCGGTCGAGCGGCGGGGAATCGGGGCCAGGGGCATTCATGCACCGGCATATGGGATGGATGCGCGCGGAAGATAACCCCGCGTCAGAGCAGCCCGAAACACCACAGCAGGATCGACTTCTGTGCGTGGATGCGGTTCTCCGCTTCGTCGAACACCACCGATTGCGGACCTTCGAACACGCCCTCGCTCACTTCCTCGCCGACATGCGCGGGAAGGCAGTGGAGGAAGCGCGCGTCGGGCCTGGCCCGCGCCATCAGCGCTTCGTTGACTTGGAACGGGGCCATCGCGGCAAGCTTGTTGTGGACGTGCTCCTGGCCCATCGAGACCCAGGTGTCGGTGACGACGATGTCGGCGCCCGAAGCGGCCTCCAGCGGATCGCGCGTCAGCGTGACGCCCGCGCCGCGTTCGCGCGCCTCGCGCACGAAGGCGTCGTCGGGATCGTAGCCCTGCGGCGCGCCGACGCGGACGTTGAACTTCATCAGGCCCGCCGCCTCGATGATCGAATGCAGCACGTTGTTGCCGTCGCCGAGCCAGGCGACTTCGAGGCCGGGAAGCGGCTTGCCCTGCTCGACCACGGTCAGCAGGTCGGCGACGATCTGGCACGGGTGCGAGCGATCGGTGAGGCCGTTGATCACCGGCACCGCGGCGTGGCGCGCCATTTCTTCGATCTTGGCGTGATCGTCGGTGCGCACCATGATCGCATCGACCATGCGGCTGAGCACGCGCGCCGTGTCGGCCACGGTTTCGCCGCGGCCGAGCTGGGTGCTTGCCGCGTCGAGGATCAGCGGCGCGCCGCCGAGCTGGCGGATCGCGATGTCGAAGCTGACCCGCGTGCGGGTCGAGTTCTTCTCGAAGACCATGGCAAGGACGCGCCCGTCGAGCGGCGCATCGGCATCGGGGCGGCCTTTCGGCCACTCGCGCCGCGCCGCCTTGCGGTCGAGCGCGTCGTTGATCATCGCCGCGAGCGCATCGCCGCCGGCGTCCGACAGGTCGAGGAAGTGGCGCATCGTCATCCTTCCGCAGGCGGCTGATAATCGGCCGCGCCGGCCGAGAGCTTGTCGAAGAACTCCTCGATCTCCGCATCGCCGATCACCAGCGGCGGGAGCACGCGCAGCGTGCTGTCGCCGGCGGCCACGGTCAGCAGCCGGTGGTTGTCGCGCAAGTGCTGCATGAAGCCGCGCGGTTCGACCTTGAGCTTCACCCCAAGCATCAGGCCGCGGCCGCGCACTTCCTCGAACAGTTCGGGATAGTTGCCGATGAACTGTTCGAGCCGCGTGCGAATCCGTTCGCCCTTGGCGCGCACTTCGGCGAGGAACTCCTCGTTCGCCACCGCGTCGAGCACGGCGTTGGCGGCCGCCATGGCCAGCGGGTTGCCGCCGTAGGTCGAGCCGTGCGCGCCCAGGATCATCCCCCGCGCCGCCTTCTCGGTGGCGAGGCAGGCGCCGAGCGGAAAGCCGCCGCCGATGCCTTTCGCCGTGGCGAGAATATCCGGTTCCACGCCGTATTGCTCGTAAGCATAGAAGGTGCCGGTGCGGGCGACGCCGGTCTGAACCTCGTCGAAAACCAGCATCAGATCGTGGGCGTCGGCCAGTTCGCGCAATCCGGCGATGAAGGTCTGCGTGCCCTCGCGGATTCCGCCTTCACCCTGGATCGGCTCGACCAGGAAACCGGCGGTGTGCGGACCGATCGCCGCCGCTGCGCCCTCGAGATCGTTGAACTCGACATAGCGGAAGCCGGGGAGGAGCGGGGCAAAGCCCTTGTGCATCTTCTCCTGGCTGGAGGCGCTGATCGTCGCCATCGTCCGCCCGTGGAAGGCGTTGTTGAAGGTGATGAGTTCGAACCGATCCTCGTTCCCGGCGTGCTGGTGATAGGCGCGCGCCGTCTTGATCGCGCATTCCACCGCCTCCGCGCCCGAATTGGTGAAGAATACCGTATCGGCGAAAGTCAGGTCGACCAGCCGCTGCGCCAGCCGTTCGCCCTGCGGGCTGCCGTAGAGATTGGATACGTGCATCAGCGTGGCAGCCTGCTGCTGAATCGCGCCGATCAGGCCCGCATGCGAATGGCCCAGCAGGTTGACCGCGATACCCGCGGCGAAATCGAGGTAACGCGCGCCGTCTTCCGAAACGAGGTGGCAGTGCTCGCCGCGCACCGGCCGGACGCCGCACCGGGGATAGACGGGCATCAGCGGGGAAATCGACATGGCGGGGAACTTTCTCGGGGCGCACAAGCGCAAACGACGAAGGGCGGCCCCGAAAGGCCGCCGACTGCATCCGTTTATGGCCTTGGCTGGACCCGGTCAAACACCGGGCTTCGCGAGGACAGCGATCGAGAGCGGGTCAGCCCTGAACGGGCACAAGGTTGACCGCCGAGTATTTCCCTCGTCGATCGACCTCGAGATCGAACTCGAAACGGTCGCCTTCGTTGATGCCCGGCAGGCCGGAGCGCTCCACCGCGCTGATGTGGACGAAGGCGTCTTCCTTGCCGTCGTCGCGCGTGATGAAGCCGAAGCCTTTCATGCCGTTGAAGAACTTGACCGTTCCGGTCGCCTTCTCGCCGGTCAGCTGGCGCTGCGGTCCGGCGGCCTTCTGCTGCACCGGAATGACGTCGCCGACGACCTGAAGATCGGCCGCCGAAATCTTGCCGCCGCGATCGACCAGATTGAACTGCAACTCCTGCCCTTCGGCGAGTCCTTCCAGTCCGGCGCGTTCGACCTGGCTGATGTGGACGAACACGTCCTCTCCGCCTTCGTCGCGCTGGATGAAGCCGAATCCCTTCTGCGCGTTGAAAAACTTGACCTTGCCCTGTCCGGCGCCGACGACCTGGGCCGGCATTCCGCCGCCCGCGCCACCGCGCGGCGCGCCCCGGCCGCCACCGCCGAACCCGCCACGCGGGCCGCCGCCGCTGCTGTCTCCGCCGCCGAAGCGATCGCCACCGCCGAAACGGTCGCCGCCTCCGCGCCAGTTGTCACTCCCAAATCGCGGTGGCCCCGCATCCATGAACGGGTCGAAACCCTCTTCACCGAAGCCGTCCCGCTTGTCGCGCCCCCGGCCGCGACGACCTTTATCGTAACCCATGTACCGAACGTACCTTCATTCCGCCCTTGCGCATCACCCGGCGATACGGACGAAAACCGCCGGATGGAAGCGATGGCCTGCCCCGCCACTTCTGCGCCCAGCATATAGCGTAAAATGGTCAATGTGCGAACGATTTAAGATTCGCCCCAATTGCCCCCATCGAATCGGGCGGCGCGCTTGCTTCGCGGGCTCCGTTCCGCGAATAGCGGAGCATGGATATTGTCGCATTGCTGAGCGATCCCGCGGCATGGGCCGCCCTCGTCACGCTGGTGGTGCTGGAAGTCGTGCTCGGCATCGACAACCTCATCTTCATAGCCATCCTGTCGAACCGGCTGCCGGCGCACCAGCAGCAGCGGGCGCGGCGTATCGGTTTGATTTTGGCGCTTGTCATGCGGATCGCGTTGCTGATGCTGATCGGCTGGCTGGTGACCTTGCAGACGCCGCTGTTCGACCTCGGCCTCTCCGGCGCGCCTGGGCCGAATGGCGAACCGACGTTCGAGACCGCGTTTTCGGGCCGCGATCTGATCCTGCTCGTCGGGGGCCTGTTCCTGTTGTGGAAGGCGACCAAGGAGATCCATCACAACATGGATCCCGAAGACGATTCGGGGGAACTGCTCGACAAGACGAGAGGGACGGCCCAGCTCACGTTCGGCAGCGCAATCTTGCAGATCATCGCGCTCGACATGGTGTTCTCGGTCGATTCGATCCTGACGGCGGTGGGCATGACCGATCATATCCCGATCATGGTCGCCGCCGTGGTGATTACCGTTGGCATCATGCTGTTCGCGGCCGACCCGCTGGCCAGGTTCATCGACCGCAATCCCTCGCTGGTGATGCTGGCGCTGGCGTTTCTGGTGATGATCGGGCTGGTGCTGATAGCCGATGGCTTCGGGTTCCACGTCCCCAAAGGGTATATCTATGCGGCGATGGCCTTCTCGGTCGCGGTCGAACTGCTCAACATGATCAAGCGCAATCGGCGCGCGCGATTGGCGGCAAGCGTGGAAAGGACCCAAGTATGAGCGATTTCCGCAAGGTCGCGGAGAATTTCTGGGTCAGTCCGCAGATCGGCATCGACGATGTCGCCGAAGCGCGCGAACGGGGATTCGGCGCGATTGTCAACAATCGCCCTGACGGCGAGGCGGAGGACCAGGTCGCCGGCGCCCAGATTGCTGCCGCGGCAAGCGCGGCCGGGCTGGACTATGTTGCGATTCCCGTGACCACCGGCGCCATCGGCGCGGATCAGGTTCGCGCCATGGCGGCCGCGCTCGAAAGCGCCAGGGGCCCGATTCTGGCCTATTGCCGTTCCGGCACGCGTTCGACCTTCATGTGGGCGCTGGCCCGCGCGCTCGCGGGCGACAATGTCGATACGATCGCCGCGCGCGCCGCTGCCGCGGGTTACGACGTCGGCCCGATCCGGCCGCTGCTCGAAAGCATGAACCCGTCCGGCTGAGGGTTCCGACGCCGCGAAGATCGGTAGTACCTGCCGCACGCACATAAAACGAAGGGGCCGGGAGAGAGTATCTCCCGGCCCCTCTGTTTGTGTGTGTGCG
>JBIQKC010000010.1:0-77148 GCA_044506885.1 Sphingomonadales bacterium | reverse complement strand
CATTTCCTCCAGCTTGCGCAAACTGCGCAACCGCATGTTGAGGATCGCCTCGGCCTGCCGGTCGGTCAGGCCGAATTCGGCCATCATCACGGGCTTGGGCTCATCCTCGGTGCGGATGATTGCGATCACCCGGTCGAGGTTGAGGAAGGCGACGATATAGCCTTCGACCAGTTCCAGCCGGTCGGCGATCTTGCGCAGGCGATGCTGGCTGCGGCGCTGGAGGATCTCGATCTGGTGCGCGACCCAGTTCGACAGCAGCTCGTGCAGCCCCATGACCATCGGCGTGCGGTTGTGGTCGAGCACGTTTAGGTTGAGGCCGAAGCGCGTTTCCAGCTCGGTCAGCTTGTAGAGGCTTTCCTTGAGCAGTTCGGGATCGACATTGCGGCTCTTGGGCGCGAGCACGATGCGCACGTGCTCGTCGCTCTCGTCGCGCACGTCCTCGAGGATCGGCAGCTTGCGGTCGGCGATGAGCTGGGCGATCTGTTCGATCAGGCGGCCCTTGGGAACGCCATAGGGCACTTCCGACACGACCAGCTGGTACTGCCCGCCGCCGAGCCGCTCGATCCCCGCTTCGCGATCAGCCTCGTCGCTCGCCTCGGCGGCGAAGAAGCGGCCGCGCACGCGGAAGCTGCCGCGCCCGGTCTCGTAGGCGGCGGAAATGGCCGCCGGGGAATCGACGATCAGCCCGCCGGTGGCGAAGTCCGGCCCGTGGAACAGCTCCATCAGCCGGGCGTGCTCGACATGCGGGTTGTCGATCAGCTCCAGCGCCGCGTCGATCGTTTCGGCGACGTTGTGGCTGGGAATGCTGGTGGCCATGCCCACGGCGATGCCGCTGGCGCCGTTGGCGAGGAGGTTGGGGAACAGGCCGGGGAAGACGACCGGCTCTTCCTCCTCGTTGTTGTAGGTCGGGACGAAGTCGACGGTGCCTTCGTCGAGCCCTTCCATCAACTGCATCGCCGTCTTCGTCAGGCGGCATTCGGTGTACCGCTCCGCCGCCGCGCCGTCGCCGTCGATATTGCCGAAGTTCCCCTGCCCCTCGACCAGCGGATAGCGCAGCGTGAACGGCTGCGCGAGGCGCACCAACGCATCGTAGAGCGCCAGGTTGCCGTGCGGATGGTACTTGCCCATCACATCGCCGGTCACGCGGGCGCACTTCTTGAACGCGCTGCCGGGATCGAGCCGCATCTGCCGCATGCCCCACAGGATGCGGCGGTGCACCGGTTTCAGCCCATCGCGCAGGTCGGGCAGCGAGCGCGCGGTGATCGTGGACAGCGCATAGACCAGATAGCGATCGGACAGCGCGCTGTCGAAGGGCGCATCGACGATCGCGTCGAACGGATCGGTCTCGTCTTCGAGGGTCGGCATGAAGGGCCCCTAGCAGCGCCAGCGGCGGGACGACAACGCGCGACATCGGGCTTTCCCCACCCCCGACTGAAAGCGCCCCGCACCGCAACCGATAGGCATGGCGCTGCCCTTCGCGATTGCGCGCGTCTCAATTATGGCGTAATTAAGGCAATACTAAGGCATAAAGGAGGCAGAGTGATGCGGTGTTCGATCCTGAAAGTGCTTGTCCCCGTTAGTCTGCTTGCCCTCGCGGCCTGCTCGCAGGCAGAGGAGAGCTCGTCCGAAATCGCCGCCGGCATGACCGAGCCGGACGCCACAGAAGCCGCTCCGCCCACCGCCGAAATGGCGCCGTTGGCCGACCGGCCGCAAATCCCGGTCGCGCTTCCGAAAATGGCCTATGTGTTCGATTACGGCTTCCGCCTCGCAGGCGATGCCATTGCCTCGCTGCAACAACAGCATGCCGACATGTGCGAAGCACAAGGGCCCTACACCTGCCAGATCGTCTCGCTCAGCCGCTCGGGGGAAGACGACATTTATGGCGAACTGAAACTGGCGATCGCCGCCGACAAGGCGCGCGGCTTCGCCGGGCAGCTCTCGGCCGCTGCCAGCGCGGCGGGCGCGGACGCCTTCAAGGCCGACATCCGGGGCGAAGACCTGTCGAAGAGCATCATCGACACCGAAGCGCGCCTGCGCACGCGCATCGCGCTGCGTGACCGGCTGATGGAAATCCTGCAAACCCGGCGCGGAACTGTGCAGGAACTGGTCGAAGCCGAACGCGGCGTCGCGCAGGTGAACGAAGAGATCGACCAGGCCCGAAGCTGGCTTGAGGAGCAAAAAGGCCGTGTTGCCTACAGCCGCATGACCTTGACTTACGAATCCGCCACGCCGGGCGGAAGCTTCTTCAATCCGGTCAAGGGAGCGCTCGGATCGATCGGCTCGATCCTCGGCTTCACCGTCGCCGCGATTATCCTGATGCTGGCCGTAGGGGGGCCGCTGTTGCTCGGGGCGTTGGGTATCAAGCGCCTCAATCGCCGGTTCGGCAGCGGCGCCGCCGAAGCATGAACGGCCCCCGCCTCCCCGAATGAACGCGGGGAGGCGGCCGGAACCGTAGCTACCCACCCTTCCGCTCCGCCACCCATTCCCGCACTCGGCGTTCCAGCAGGCTCAGCGGCAGCGAACCGCCGCCCAGCACCGCGTCGTGGAAAGCGCGGATGTCGAAGGCGTCGCCCAGTTCCTTCTCCGCCTCCGCGCGCAGTTCGAGGATGCGGTTCATGCCGATCTTGTAGCTAGTCGCCTGCCCCGGAATGACGATGTAGCGGCGCACTTCGTTGCGGATCGTTTCGGGCGATAGCGGGGCGTTCTCGGCGAAGAAGGCGATGGCCTGCTCTTCGGTCCAGCCCCTGGCGTGGAGGCCGGTGTCGAGCACCAGCCGCACCGCGCGCCACATTTCCGAGGTCAGCCGGCCGAAGTCCGAATAGGGATCGGTGAACGTGCCGGGCATCTCGCTGGCAAGCCGCTCCGCATAGAGGCCCCAGCCTTCGGCATAGGCGGTATAGCCGGCCTGCGTCTGGAAGGTGGGCACGCCGGTCAGTTCCTGCGCGATGGAGATCTGCATATGATGGCCGGGCAGCGCCTCGTGATAGGCGATCACTTCCAGCATGTTCTTCGGCATCGCCCGCATGTCGGACAGGTGGGCGTAGTAGATGCCCGGCCGCGAGCCGTCGGGCGTGCCAGGGCGATAGTGCTGCGCGCCGCCGTCCTGCTCGCGGAACGGTTCGACGCGGCGCACTTCCAGCCCCGCCTTGGGCAGCAGGCCGAAATAGGCCGGAAGCTGCGCCTCGATGGTGTCGATGGCCGCCTTGGCGTCGTCGATATAGGCCTGCGCTCCCTCGTCGCCCGCGGGGTAGTAGTTGAAATCGCCGTCGCGGATGTGGTCGAAGAACGCGGCCAGATCGCCTTCGAAGCCGACCTTTTGCCGGATCGCCTCCATTTCCCCGCGCAGGCGGCGGATGTCGTCGAGGCCGATCTGGTGGATCCGGTCGGCGGTGAGATCGGTGGTGGTGCTGAGCCGCAACATGCTGGCGTAGTATTCCGCCCCATCGGGCTGGCCGCCGACGCCGGTCGCCTCGCTCGGCGCATTGGCCTTGTCGCCCTCCATGAAGGCGATGACCTTCTCGTACCCCGGCAGGTAGGACGCGCGCAGCGCCGCCTCCAGTTCGCCGCGCAGGCTTTCCGCCTCCGCCTCGTCGATCGCGCCCGCCTCGACAAGCGCGGCGATCTTGCCCTTGCCGTCCTGCCACAGCGCGGTGTCCGGTCCGTCGGTGAACGGCGCGCCGTCGATCAGCTTGCGCGATTCGGCGATGACGAAATCGTAGGCGAAATAGGGCGGGCGCACGCCGCGCGCGGCATTGGCGCTGGCGCGGTCCACGATCTGCCCCAGCGCGCGGTCGAACTGGCCGACGCGGGCAATGTAGTCCTTCATGTCCTGCGCGGTTTCGACCCGGTGGATCGCGATCATCAGCGAAGGCAGCGAGGTGTGCATGCCCTGCATCTGCGACAGGACGTAGGTGTTGCCGCGCCAGCGGGCCGCTTCGGCGGCGCTTTCGTATTCGTACTTCCACAGGTCGTAGGCGAGCCGGTCCCTGGCATCGAGCGCGGCGTAGTCGAACGCGCGCTCCAGTTCCTCCACCGTGGCGCGCCGCCAGGCGAGCACGCGCGCCGCGCCTTCGTCGGAAAAGTCGTCCAGCTCGCCATAGCGGTCCCGGCGGCCGAGCGAGGTCAGTTCGAGCGGGCTGAATTGCAGGCCCTCCTCGTACTTCTCCTCGAACCAGGCGTGGAGGCGTTCGTTGTCGGCGGCAGCCGCCGGGCCCGCCTGCGTCTGCGCCTGCGCCTGCGCCACGGGCGCGACGACAGCGGGCGAAAGCGCGGCGGCGGCCAGAGCGAGGGCTATGACAATTCGCATGGGGATCCTTTCGTCAGCGCACCTGCATGTTGCGGCTGTCCGCCGGTATCCGCACTTCGAGCCCGTCGAGCGCCTCGGTCAGCTCGATCTGGCACGACAGGCGGCTGGTGCGGCAGGCGCCGGTGGCGAGATCGAGCATGTCTTCCTCATCCTCCACCGCCGCCGGCAGCAGTTCGAACCATTCGGGCGCGACGATCACGTGGCAGGTGGAGCAGGCCATCTGGCCTTCGCACGTCCCCTCCAGCGGCATTCCGGCCGCCTGCGCGACTTCGAGCAGGCGCGCGCCGGGGTCGGCGGAAACCGCCACCTTTTCGCCCTCGCGCGTAATGAAGCTGACTTGAATCGCCGTTACCCTTGCTGCGCCGCAGCATACTGAATGATCGCGGCCGCCTCTTCAAGCTCGTCCATCGTCGTGTAGCGCCCCAGTCCGATGCGGATCGAGGCGCGCGCATCGCGCGGCGAAAGCCCGATGGCTTGCAGCACCCGGCTTGGCTTGCCCGATTCGCTGGCGCAGGCCGAACCGGCGGAGAACATCACCGCCCGCGCATCGGACATCAGCCGCGCCGCATCCAGGCCCCCATGCTCTTCGGCTCGCCGCAGGTTGAGGTTGCCCTTGTAGCGGTGCGTGCCGCTGCCGTTCAGCTCCCATCCGGCGAACAGCTCCCGCCCCCGGTCCCACAGCGCGGCGACATGCGCATTGTCCTCATCCATTCGCGCCAGCGCCAGTTCTGCCGCAGCGCCGAGCCCCGCGCACAAGGCCGGGCTGAGCGTGCCCGAGCGCAAGCCGTGCTCCTGCCCGCCGCCGGTCAGGTATGGGGCAAGCTCCACCCCGTCCCGCACCCACAGCGCGCCGGCGCCTTTGGGGCCGTAGAACTTGTGCCCGGCGATCGCGATCAGATCGGCATCGGCGATCGGCGTGCGCCCGGCAGCCTGGACCGCATCGCACACGAACAGCGCGCCGGCCGCCCTGGCGCGCTCGCAAAGCGCCGCGACCGGCTGGACCGTGCCGATCTCGTTGTTGATGTGCATCACCGAGACGATCCCGACACCTTCGGGAAAGGCGACTTGCGGATCGACCAGCCCGTCCGCATCCACCGGCAGGATCGTGGTGTCGCCCGGCAGGTCGAGCGCGGTGTTGAGCACCGCCGAATGCTCGATCGCGCTCACCGCCACCGGCCGCCCGGCGCGCGCCGGCTCGCTGCCGCGCAGCGCAAGGTTGAGCGCCTCGGTGGCGCTGCCGGTGAACACCACCGCGCCGCCCGGCGGAAACAGCGCCGCGACCTGCTCACGCGCCAGTTCGACCGCCGCCGCCGCCTGCCGCCCCATGCGGTGCGAGGAATGCGGATTGCCGAACCCGTCGCTGTCCGGCCCGCCCAGCCAGCGCAGCATCGCCTCCCGCGCCTCTGGCGCAAGCGGGGTCGTGGCCTGGTTGTCGAGATAGATCATGAGTCGCCGTCCACACCTTTTGTCATCTTGAAGGTCACACGAAACGGCCCCTCCAGGTGTAACCAAAATTACCGAAATAATTCTGTTATTTCAGTATATTATCTCTATCACGACTGAATCCGGTGTAACCTTCCGCCGGTGCGCCTCGAAAGCGGGTGTCGCCGGGTCGGGCCGGTGAACGCCCGCCTATCGTCCGGCCGCCTATCGAGCACATCGGGATGCCTGTAGGAAAGAACATAGTGCGAAACCGGGCGCTTACTCGCTCACCGCCTCCGCCCATGCTTCCACGAACGCGGCGAGGTCTGCTTCGGTGGTGTTCCAGCCGATGCTGACGCGCACGGTCCTGCTCGCCCGCGCTTCGTCGATCCCGAATGCGGCCAGCGTGCGGCTGCGCTTCAGCGTGCCGGAAGAACAGGCGCTGCCGGCGGAAATCGCGAAGCCCATCGCATCGAGCTTGATCAGCAGCGCCGCCGCGCTCAGCCGCTGCGAGGTCAGCGCCACGATGTGCGAGCATTGCCGCCCCAGCGCCATGACATCGCCGTGGTGGCGCAGCATGTCCTTGAATTCGAAGCGTTGCGGATAAGACGTGGGCCAGCATTCAACCCCGCCCGCTTCCAGCGCCGCCGCGAAACCGAGCGCGCCCGGCAGGTTCTCCGTCCCCGCGCGATAGCCGCGTTCCTGTCCCCCCGTCGGTTCCAGCAATGCGAAATCGCGCACCAGCAGCGCGCCTATGCCAATGGGGCCGCCAAGCTTGTGCGCGGAGACCACGACCATGTCGGCGTCGGGCAGCGGCACCTTGCCGCCCGATTGCGCGCAGTCGGCGAGGAAGGTGCCGCCGGCCGCGCGCACCGCTTCGGCGATACGGGTGTCGTCATGGGGGAGCATGGCCGTGCCGGTCTCCGGGTTGATCGACTGCACCGCCACCACCGCGCGTCCGCCCGCCGCCAGCGCCCGGCCCAGCGCGTCGGGATCGAGCACGACGCAGCCGTCCTCGTCCCGGTCGACGGGCAACACTTCGGCGTCGGGCGCGGCGCGGAACACCGCATCGTGCTCCACCGCCGAGACCAGCCGCCGCTCCGCCTTCGCCCGGCCCAGCCCGAGCGCCAGCGCCTCGCTCGCGCCGGAGGTGAAGATGACTTCGCCCTGCCACCCGAGCGCGACCTTCACGCGCTCGCGCGCGTCCTCCAGCGCGGCGCGCGCCGCCCTGCCCTCTGCATGCGGACTGGAAGGATTGGCCCATGTTTCGAGCCCGTGCAGCATCGCCGCGCGCGCCTCGGGGCGAAGCGGAGACGTGGCGGCGTGGTCCAGATAGATACGGGTCATCGCCCAGGACGGCTTGGGGGAATTGCGAAAAACGGCATTGGTCCTATATAGCCCGGCACTTTCCGGGCGCCAGCCGCGCGCCCCGGACATCCAGTTTACAGAGCGAGCCCTATGCCCTCAGTGATCTTTCCCGGCCCCGAAGGCCGTCTCGAAGGCCGTTACTCCCCCGGCCCGCGCCCGCGCGCGCCGGTGGCGATGATCCTGCACCCGCACTCGCAGGGCGGCGGCACGATGAACGACCGCATCGTCCAGCGATTGTACAAGACCTTCGTCGATCGCGGGTTCGCCACGCTGCGCTTCAACTTCCGCGGCGTCGGCCGCAGCCAGGGCAGCTTCGACAACGGCATCGGCGAGCTGAGCGACGCGGCGAGCGCGCTCGACTGGGTGCAGACGATTCACCCCGAGGCGCAGGTGACCTGGGTTGCGGGCGTGAGCTTCGGCGCGCTGATCGGGATGCAACTGCTGATGCGGCGTCCGGAAATCCGCGGGTTCATCTCCATCGCCCCGCCGGCCAACATGTACGACTTCTCGTTCCTCGCCCCCTGCCCGGCGAGCGGCATCTTCATCCAGGGCACGGCCGATACCGTGGTCCAGCCGGTGGCGGTGCAAAAGCTGGTCGAGAAGCTGCGGACGCAGAAGCACATCACCATCCATCACGAGGAAATCCCGCGGGCGAACCACTTCTTCGAGAACGAGATCGAGGAGCTGATGGGCGCGGTGGACAATTACCTCGACTTCCGGCTCGATCCCGCCTGCACCATCCGCTGACGGCGCGCGCGGCCCCTGCGTTTCCCGCGAAAGCGAGCGCCTGGGTCGACGCTTGTCACCGCTCGATTTAAGGCGTAATGTTACACCATAACAATCGCCGTCCACGTTGCTCGCGAGAGGCGGCGGGAACGAGAGGAGCGATGGTTATGTCGTACCTGACCAAGACACAAAATCCGCAACGGCGCGCCGGGGCGATCGTGGCCGTGGGCGCGATCCACGCAGCGATCGGTTATGTCCTCGTCACCGGGCTCGGCGTGCAGATCTACGATCGGCTGGCGCCGCCGCCGCTGGTCGGCTTCGATGTTCCGCTGCCGCCACCGCCGCCGGATCCGGAACCGGTTGCGAATTCGACCGAAGAGGCGGTGGCGACCACGCCCGTCGCGCCCGTGCCGCCGGTCATCCTGACGAACCCGCCGCCGGTGCAGGCCGATCCGATCGCTTCCGATACCGTGGTTTTCCCGGACCCGATCCCCGTCGCCCGTCCGGAGCCGCCGAATCCGCCGCCCGCGTTCACGCCGCGCAGGCCCCGTCCGGCCAACGAAGCCTCGGGCTGGATCACCACGAACGACTATCCCGCGCGCCAGTTGCGCAGTGGCATCGAAGGGACGGCCGGCTACCGCCTGGTGATCGGCAGCGACGGCCGTGTGTCGGCGTGCGAGATTACCGCATCTTCGGGCGACAGCGGCCTCGACGCCGCGACCTGCCGCCTGATCCAGCGGCGCGCGCGGTTCGAGCCGGCGACGGACCGGACCGGCGCGCGGGTCGTCGGCACCTATACCGGCACGGTGCGCTGGCGGATACCCGGCTGAGCCGAGCCTATTCGGGAGCGGCGTGGTCTATCGGGGCCGTGCCGCTCCCGTCGGGTATCGTCCAGATCAGCACGTTTACGATCATCACCACCGCCAGCACGACCATCAGCCCGGCCTGCTTGCGCACCCCGCGCCGCCACAGCACCACCGCGCCGCCGAGCAGCGCCACCGCCACCAGGACCAGCAGCGAGAGGACAAGGTCGATCCCCATCAGCGGGCCGCCCTGTCCGTAATCGTCTCGCTTCCGCCGCTCCGACCGAGCGTGCCGGGCATATCCATCGCGCACCCACCCCGTTCATGCCGCCGCGGCGAAAAGCCGCGACGCTTGCGCGGAACCTAGAGCGGGCTTGGCCCCTGCGAAAGCCTCCCGCGGATTCTTTTCGCCGAAGCGCGGCACTTTGCCGCCACGCGCGCGTTGGCGGGTTATTGCAACATTACCAGGGACATGGTTCGATGGGTATCTTCAGCTCGATCAAGAATGCGATCTTCGGCAAGAAGGAAGAAGGAGCGCCGCAGGTTGCGCCCGCCGCGCAGCCGGCTCGGGCAACGCCGCCCGCTCAGGCCGCCCAGGGGCAGCCGGCCCCGCAGCCCGAAGCGCTCGAAGCGGTGGACGTGGAGGCGCGCCTCGACGCCTTGCCCGGCGCGGACGGCCTCAACTGGCGCGGATCGATCGTCGACCTGCTCAAGCTGGTGCGCATCGATTCCAGCTACGAGAACCGCAAGGAGCTGGCGCAGGAACTCGGCAACGCCGACTATTCGGGCAGCGCGGAAGACAACATCCGGCTCCACCGCCAGACGATGAAGGCGCTGGCGGAGAACGGCGGCAAGGTGCCCGCCGAATTCATCGACTGAGGCCCCCCGCCGCCATTTGACAGCGCGGCATGGCCCGGCGAAAAGCGGCCATGCCGATTTCATCCGAAACGATCACCCGGCGCGAGGCTCTGGCGGGGCTTGGCGCCGGTTTTTCGCTGCTCGTTCTGCCGGGCTGCGCGACAACCGCAGCCACCCGCGCCGCGCCCGCCGATGCGGCTGCGCTGCTCGACGACATCGCCTGGAACCTGCTGTCGCACGAACCGGAACGCGCCACCTCGCTGGGGGTCGATACCGGCGCGCATGCGGCGATGCGCGGACGGATCAAGGATCTCTCCCCGGCCGGGCTGGACGCCTACGCCGCGACCTTGCGCGCGGACCTTGCCCGCGTGCGCGCCGTCGATACGTCCGGTATGGAGGCCGCCGCCCGGACCAGCTTCGAAGTGGTCGAAAGCGCCTATGCCACCGCGCTCGACGGCTTCGCCCAGCCTTATGGCGATGTCGCGGTCGGATCGTGGCGCAACGCGCCCTATGTCGTGATCCAGAACGTCGGCGGCTATCTCGATTTCGCCCGCTTCCTCGATTCCGACCACCCGGTGCGCGACGCCGCCGATGCCGACGCCTACCTCGCGCGGCTGGAAGCGATCCCCGCCGCGCTCGACGGCGAGCTGGAACGCATCCGCGCCGCCGCCGGCATGGGCGTGACGCCGCCCGATTTCCTGCTGGCGAAGGCCATTGCGCAGATGGAAGCCACGCTGGCCGAGGCGAAATCCGGCGGCCCGCTGGTGGAAGCGCTGGCGCGCCGCACGGCCGAAGCGGGCATCGCGGGCGACTGGCGTGCGCGCGCCGAAGCGATCGCTTCCGGCCCGATTGCCACCGCGCTCGAACGCCAGCTTGCCGAACTCCGGCGCCAGGCCAGCCTCGCCAGCGGCGATCCCGGCATGTGGGCGCGGCCGCACGGACCCGAATGGTACGCCTGGGCCCTGCGCGCCAGCACCACCACCGGCATGACGCCCGACGAGATCCACGAGATGGGGCTCAGCGAACTGGCCGAGATTCACGGCCGGATGGAGCCGATCCTGCGCGATCTGGGCTACACGCAAGGCTCGGTCGGCGACCGGATGACCGCGCTCGGCGAAGACCCGCGCTTCAGGTTTGCGGAAGGCGATCCGGGCCGCGCGGAGATCATGGCCTTCATCGAGGACCGGATCGCGTGGATCCGCGCGCAGATGCCGCGCGCCTTCGGCACCATCGTGCGCGCCAATCTCGAAGTCCGCCGCTTGCCGCTGGCCGAGGAACCCGGCGCGCCGACGGCCTATGGCGGGGCCGGATCCAAGGACGGCACGGTGCCGGGCAAGATGTGGATCAACCTCGGCTCGACCGATCTCCACCGCAAGTACGACGTGCCCACGCTGGTCCATCACGAAACCATTCCCGGCCACGTGTGGGAAGGCGAGTATTCGAACCAGTTGCCGCTGATCCGTTCGATCCTCGCCTTCAACGCCTTCTCCGAAGGCTGGGCGCTCTATGCCGAACAGCTCGCCGACGAACTGGGCGCCTACGACGAGAACCCGGCGTGGCGGCTCGGCTATCTCCAGAGCCAGGCGTTCCGCGCCTGCCGGCTGGTGGTCGACACCGGCCTCCATCACAAGCGCTGGGGGCGCGAACGGGCGATCCGCTTCTTCATCGAGGAAAACGGCAACAAGCGCGCCGAAGTCGAAAGCGAGGTCGACCGCTATTGCTCGTGGCCCGGTCAGGCCTGCGGCTACAAGGTCGGCCACAGCGAAATCGTGCGCCTGCGCGCTGGCGCACAAGCCGCGCTCGGCCCAGCCTACGACATGCGCGCATTCAACGACGCGGTGGTCAAGGGCGGCAACGCCCCGCTCGACGTGCTGGCGAAAACGGTGGAGCGCCATACCGCAGCCGCGCGGCGGTAGCGGTGGCCGATTCCTGCTGTTCCGCCAAGCAGACCGAGTTGGAGGCGCTCGCCCGCCAGGCCGATCAGCGCCGGGTGCTGGTGATCGTACTGGCGATCAACGCCGCGATGTTCGTGCTGGAATTCGGCGCCGGCGTGGTCGCCGGGTCGGCGGCGCTGATGGCCGACGCCACCGACATGCTCGGCGATGCGCTGGTCTATGGAATCAGCCTGTACGCGCTCGCCCGCAGCGACAGGTGGAAGGCGGGCGCGGCGCTGGCGAAGGGCGTGTTCATTCTCGCCCTCGGCATCGGCATCGCGCTCAACGTGATCGTGAAGATCAGGAGCGGCGTGCCGCCATCCTCCACCTTGATGCTGGTTTTCGGCGGCCTCGCGCTGGTCGCCAACCTCGTATGCCTGCGGCTGCTGTGGCGCTTCCGTGCGCAGGACCTCAACATGGCGAGCACTTTCGAATGCTCGCGCAACGATGTCATCTCGAACACCGGCGTGCTGCTTGCGGCGGTGCTGGTGGCGGCTTTCGCCTCGCCCTGGCCGGACATAGCAATCGGCTCGCTTATGGCCGCGCTGTTCGTGCGGTCGGCGCTTCGGGTCATCGCTGGAGCCGCGCCGCACCTGCGTCCGGATTGAGCGTCAGGCCGCGCCGGCGACCGCCACCTGCATGAACTGCGGCTTGCTCGCCGGCCCTTCGGCCTTGATCGCCAGCGGGTAATGGCCCGGCGGCAATGCCGCCAGCGGCATCCCGGCGGCCGCCAGCGCATAGGGCGAGACGCGATGGCGCGTACACAGCCCGCCCGCTCCGTCGCTGACCAGCGGGGTTTCGAACTCCACCGCGATCGACGCGTCCTGGGCGCGGGTCACCACGCCCACCGCCAGCTGGCCCGCGCCGAGATCGACCACCAGCCCGGCGCCTTCCGGCACGCCGACCAGACCTTCGATCATGGTCCCGGTCTTGGACAAGTTGCGCATCACCGCTTCGTAGCGATGGTCATCGTGGATTACGCCCACGCGGCGGAAGACGGAGCGGCGTTCCGGACGGTGCCGTTCGGGGCCTTCGGGCTCGATCCGCATCGCGCCGGATTGCATTCCGGCATCGACGTCGTCGGCGGGCATGGCCTTGGCGTAGATCCACCCCTGGATATATTTCGCGCCCTTGTCGCAGACCAGGTGGAACTGGTCGAACGCCTCGACGCCCTCGACCGTGGTTTCCATCCCCAGCGCTTCGGACAGGCCGATGATCGCGGTGATGATCTTGGCGCTGTTCTGGTCCTTCTGGGTACAGGAATCGACGAAGCTCTTGTCCACCTTGAGCTTGTCGAACGGCGCCGAGCGCAGATAGCTGAGCGAGGAATAGCCGGTGCCGAAATCGTCGAGCGCCAGCCGCACGCCGAGCGCCTTCAATTCGCGGAACGTCCGGTCGGTCGCTTCGCTGTCGCCCATGAACACGCTCTCGGTCAGCTCCAGCTCCAGCCGTTCCGGCCGCAGCCCGGCGCTGTCGATGGCGTTGGTGACCGCCGCGAGGAAGCCGTTGTTGTTGAACTGCACCGCCGACACGTTGACCGCGATACGCACCGTTTCCGGCCACCGAACCGCATCGGCGCAAGCGCGCCGCAGCACCCATTCGCCGAGCTGGTTGATGAGGTTCGATTCCTCGGCGGCGGGAATGAACACGTCGGGGGGCACGTGACCGCGCTCGGGATGCTCCCACCGCAGCAGCGCCTCGAAGCCGACCACGACATGGTCGTTGGTGCGCACGACCGGCTGGTAGTGCAGCGCGAGCTGGTCGTTCGCCAGCGCCTCGCGCAAGTCGTCGAGCAGCAAGCGGCGTTCCTCCTCCTCGTCCTTGAGGTCGGACGAGAAGAACCGGAACTGCCCCCGCCCGCCGTTCTTGGCGGCGTAGAGCGCGAGATCCGCCGCGCGCACGATTTCGTCCTTCTCGATCCCGTCGTAGGGCGCGATCGCGACGCCCACGCTGGCGCCGATCAGCGCGCGCCGGCCGTCGATCGGATAGGGTTGCGAGAGGATCTGGATGATCTTTTCCGCCAGCTCGCCCAGCTTGCCGCGATCGTCGAGGTCGGAGAGGATGACCTGGAACTCATCGCCGCCAAGCCGGCCGATCTCGCCGCGATTGCCGACAATGCTCTGGAGCCGCTGCGAAACCTGGCGCAACAGCTCGTCACCCGCCGGGTGGCCCATCGTGTCGTTGACGTACTTGAATCGGTCGAGGTCGAGCATCATCAGCGCGCAGGCGCGCCGCGCGGACTTGTAGGCGGCGAGGATGCTCTCCAGCCGCCGGTTCATCCGGTGACGGTTGGCGAGGCCGGTGAGCGAATCGTATTCCGCCATCCGGCTGTCGAGCAGCTTGCGCTCGTATTCGACCGTCACGTCCTTGGCGCTGCCGCGATAGCCTTCGAACTTGCCGCCGGCGCTGAATTGCGGATGGCCGGAGATCGCCCACCAGGTCTCGCGGCCCTGGCGGCCGGACCGGCCCGCCGCGACCCTGACGGTCAGGTCGTGAATCTTGCTGCGCGCGTTGAGCTGGAAGTTGAGCGGCCGGTCGCTGCGTTCGTCGGGATTGTCGGGATCGGTTTCGAACAAGGCGTGCAGCGGCTGGCCGAGAAGATCCGCCAGCGGCATGCCGAGCTCGTCGGACCCGCTCGCGGACAGGTAGCACAGGCAGCCGTCGGCATCGGTGGCCCAGATCCAGCCGATGCCCGCCTGCTCGTACTCGTCGAGAATGCGCAGCCGGTCCGCTGCGGCGAACGCACCGTTTGCGGCGGCATCGATCCGGTGGCCGGCCCGTTCCCCGTTCAAGCCTCTCAGGATATTCAGTACAGCCATTCCGCGTCACCCGGCCTCGCCACGGGGACAATGTATGCCTCAGGCTTGCTTTATTTTCCGCTAACGGGGGGCCAAATGCTCGGGCTGCGGGCGGCCCCGCCAGCTCCGGTACGGACCGATGCGGGTCTTGCGCGCATGATGCGCCGCGACACCGAGGGTCAACGCGATGATCTGAATGAACGGCGGGATCTGCGTCATCACCCAGTAGGCGCGGCGCATCCCGCCGGGTTCGACCAGTGCGGCAAGATGGCCGGACACGCAGATGAGCTGGGCCGCGGCCGCCCACAGCGGCCACATGCGGTTGGCGTGAAGGGACAGCAGCAGAACGGCCGCGAGTTCAACGCTGTCGAGCACCAGATAGGCCGGCTCGACAGCGCCGAAGTCGGGCGGTCCGAGCACCCTCGCGTAGCCCACACTCGCCACCAGCCACGATGCCATGATCGCAGCGGCGTATTTTTCCGGCGCGCCACCGCGCCACAGGGCGAACAGTCCCGCCCCAAGGAACAGGGCAAGCGTCGCGCTCACTTCGAACGGCATCAAGCCAGCCTCCGCAACGCCCGCCCGTCCGGTTCAGGCCGCCGCTTGGCCGCTGGGCTTTTCGCGCGGGGTATCGGGCGGGCATTCCTGACCCACGCCCATTTCGCGCTGGACCTTGAGCAGCGAGCCGTGGACCCTGGCGAGATCGCCGCCCGCTTCGAGCAGCGCCTGCTGCGAACGCGTCAGGCGGAGCAACGCCTCGTGCCCCAGCGCCGGATCGCTTTCGGTTTCGCGGCGAGCCGAAACCATCGTGGTGAACAGCGACGAATGGCGGATCAGCGCTTCGTCCAGCGCCCTTTCGGCTTCGCAAATATCGCGGGCAATGCGCATCTGCGCGACGGGAACGGTCATCGACATTAGGAATCTCCCAATTAGGCCGGAGCCAGATCAGTCCAGAGCGATGAGCTGCGCGAAAACCCTTACGTGGCCATCAGCGCGGAGAGCTGGGAAAGGATGGCCAGCCCGCCAAGCACGAGAATAACGAGGCAGACGGCAAGCGCCGCGATCGCCCCCAGCCGTATCAGCGTGCCGTAACGACCTTCGAACAGCTCTGGGACGACCGGGTAATCCGTTTCCGTAACGAGCGGCTGGCCGGGTTGGGACCGCCCCCGCAGCCTAAGCTCCGGAGGCGGCCCCGCCTGCGTCCCGACCCCGCTTTCCGGCAACGGCCCGGAAAGTGCGATACCCGAATCTTCATATGTCGATTGTCCGTATGTTTCCGTGAGCCGGCGATAGGTGAGCGCCGCTTCGCTGCGGCTGACGGCGCCGAGCTTCTCCTTGGCGAACTGGATGCGTTGATCGACCGTGTGCGGCGAAATGCCGAGCGTCCGGGCGATTTCCTTCGACGTCTTGTGTTCGATCAGCAAGTCGAGCACCTCCCGCTGCTTCGCGGTCAGGCGCGCCAGGATGAACCCGTCCTCGGCTTGTTCTCGACCCATGCTTCCCCTTGGCTCACACCAACCAACGGTGCGCATCGCCACACTTCCCGACCCTCGCTCCCCCGACATAGCGGGTAAGATTGCAAAGAAAAGCCAGCGAGCGCTAGTAACCCGATGGTTAACCAACGATCCGGCCGCGAACGATGCCCCACCGCCTGTTCATCGCAATCCGCCCGCCAGAGCGCGTGCGCGAGGTTCTGGTCGACATCATGGAAGGGGTCGAGGCGGCCCGCTGGCAAGGCGACGAACAACTCCATCTGACCTTGCGCTTCGTCGGCGAAATCGAAACGCCCGTCGCCAACGACCTTGCCGCCGCGCTCGGACAAATCGAGGCGGCGCCGTTCGCATTGCGCATTTCCGGCGTGGGCGCGTTCGAGCGCAAGGGCCAGCCGACCGCGCTGTGGGCGGGCATCGCGGCGAGCGAGCCGCTCGAACGCCTGCGCCGCAAGGTCGAGCAGGCCTGCGCCCGCGCCGGGATCGCGCCGGAAACGCGGCGCTTCACCCCGCACGTCACGCTCGCCCGCCTCAATCGCGCCAGCGGCGAGATCGGCCCATGGCTCGCCACCTGCGCCGACTTGCGCACCGGCGGATGGCGGGTGGAGGACTTCGCGCTCTACGAAAGCCATCTCGGCCATGACGGGGCGCACTACGAACCGGTGGCCGTCTATCGCTTGCCCGCAGGCGGCGATACAGCCTAAGGCCGTTGCACATGCAACCATGCCCGCCGGGCGATCGAGGAGGATTCCGATGCCGATACGCTTGCTCGCCGGCGTTGCCTGCGCGGCCATGTTGTCGGCCTGCGCCCCGATGGAAGAGCGCCCCGTGAGCGCCGCCGCCATTCCAGCCGCTGCCGGCCCCTTCGCGCAGCCGAGCGCGCTGCCGTTCCACGCGCCCGATTTCGCCGCCGTTGGCGACGCCGAATTCCAGCCGGCCATCGAACGCGCGATCGCCGTCAAGCGCGCCGAGATCGACGCCATCGCCGGCAATCCGGAAGCGCCCACGTTCGACAATACGCTCGTCGCCATGGAGCGCGCCGGGCAGATGCTCGACCGCGCGATGGCGGTGTTCGACCAGCTCGTGTCGGCCAACACCAATCCCACGCTCGACGCCGCGCAGGCCGCGCTCGCCCCGCAGCTGACCGCGCTCGACGACGACATCTACCTCGACGACGCCCTGTTCGCCCGCGTCAAGGCGGTCCACGACGCGCGCGCTTCGATGAGCATGACGCCCGAAGACGCCATGCTGCTGGAAACGACTTACGCCGAATTCGTCCACGCCGGCGCGCTGCTCGATCGCGGCCAGAAGGCCGAACTGAAGGCGATGAACGCGCGCATTGCGGAACTCGAAACCGCGTTCTCGCAGCGCCTCACCGAAGCGACCGCCGCCAAGGCCCCGATCTTCGACACCGCCGGGGAACTCGCCGGGCTCGGCGCCGGCGAAATCGAGGCGGCGGGCAAGCTGGCGGCGGAAATGGGCCATCCCGGCAAGTTCGCCATCGCGCTCACCAACACCACCCAGCAGCCCGCGCTCGCCAGCCTGACCAACCGCGAAACGCGCCGCAAGCTGTTCGAGGCCAGCATCGAGCGCACCTCTGGCGGCGACGAATACGACACCACCGCGACGGTCGCGGAAATCGCCGAGCTGCGCGCCCGCAAGGCGGCGCTGCTCGGCCTGCCCAACTACGCCGCATACGCGATGTACGACCGCATGGTGACCGAACCGGCACAAGCGCTGGAATTCATGCGCGGCTTCGTCCCCGCCCTTGCCGCCACGCAGGCGCGCGAGAAGGCGATGCTGGAGGAAATGGCCCGCGCCGAGGGCATCGAAGGCCCGATCGAGCCATGGGACTGGGGCTTCTATGCGGAGAAGGTGCGCAAGGCGCGCTACGATTTCGACGAGAACGCGGTCAGACCCTATTTCGAAGTCTGGCGCGCGCTGGAAGACGGCGTGTTCTTCGCCATGAACAGGTTCTACGGCGTGCGTTTCGAGCGTCGCACCGATCTGCCGACCTACCACCCGGACATGCGCGTCTACACCGTGTTCGACACGGACGGCGGCGAGCTGGCGCTGTTCTACGTCGATCCCTTCGCCCGCCCGAACAAGCAGGGCGGCGCGTGGATGGGCAACTTCGTCGAGCAGTCGCACCTGCTGGGCCTGAAGCCGGTGGTGCACAACACGCTCAACGTGCCCGCGCCGCAGCCCGGCCAGCCGGCGCTGATGACTTATGACGAAACGATCACGATGTTCCACGAGTTCGGGCACGCGATCCACGGCATCTTCGCCGACCAGCGCTACCCCTCGCTATCGGGCACCAACACCGCGCGCGATTTCGTCGAGTTCCCGAGCCAGTTCCACGAGAACCTGGCGACCGTGCCCGAAGTGCTGAACAACTACGCCAGACACCATGAAACGGGCGAGACGATCCCGGCGGAACTGGTGGAGAAGATCCAGGCGGCGTCCACCTTCAACCAGGGGCTGGCGTTCGGCGAAACGCTCGAAGCCGCGCTGCTCGACATGCGCTGGCACGATCTCGCCCCCGCCGATGGCCGGCAGGACGCGATGGCGTTCGAGAAGCAGGCGCTGGACGCCATGGGGCTCGATGCCACGCTGATCCCGCCGCGCTATCGCACCCCCTATTTCCGGCATATCTGGGACCACGGCTATCAGGCCGGGTACTATTCCTACATCTGGACCGAGATGCTGGCGCACGACGGCTGGGCCTGGATCGAAGCCAACGGCGGCCCTACCCGCGCCAACGGCGACCACGTGCGCGCCACCTTCCTCGGCCAGGGCCACACCAAGGACTACGCCACGATGTACCGCGACTTCACCGGCCGCGATCCCGACATAGCGCCGATGCTGCGGGCAAAGGGACTGGCGGAGGAATAAGGCCGCCCCGGCAATTCACGCTCATTCCGGGTCTTCTACAATCCACGGCTCGTTCTGCACCCGGACCATGGCCTCCATGCGGTTGGTCGCGCCCAGCTTGCTCAGAATCGACGAAACGTGATGCTCCACGGTCCTGACCGATCGCGACAGGTTTTGCGCAATCTCCTTGTTGCTCATACCCTCGAGTATCAGCGCGAGGAGTTTCTGCTCCTTGGCCGTAAGCCCGAGAGGATGGCTGCGGGCCGCACGGTAAGGGCCGCGCTTCGCGCGTGGGAGCGAACTTTCGACACCGTATGCCGCCGCCAGGCTCTTTACCCTGGACATAGCGCCGGTCGCGCCGATCGAAGCAAAAAGCCGCGCTGCTTCGGTCAGGGCCGCGGCCGGGTTCTGCGCCGCCGCGGCAATGTGCGCACAACCGGCGGCATACGGCGAGCCGATTTCGAGCCATAGCGCGCCTGCCGCGCATCCATCGCCGGCAAGCTCCGCGGCAAGCGCGGAGGGCAGGTTTTTTGCAGGGCGATTACCCACCTCGCGACCAAAGCGTCCGGCCCATATCAGCAGTTCCCCTTCGGACCAGCAATTGAACGCCACCGGATCGATTTCGAGCAGCTTCTCGATGTGTTCCTGCCCTTTCTCCAGATCGTCCTGGAGCCAGGCATATTCGAGCCACGCGAACCGCGCGGGCACGATGTATTGGGTCTCCTCGGTCCAGAGAGCATGCTCCAACGCGATACTCAGTTCCCTCTTCGCATCCTGCTGGCCGGTGCGGATGGCGACACGGGCGAGCGCCAACTGCGCCGGCAACTTCATAAGCAAGGTCAGGCGGTCGAGGGAGAGCACCCCCTTCGCCAGCCTTCGCGCGTCGGCAAAACGCCCCTGTTCGGCCCGCAACTGGGCGAGGACGCCGACCAGATAGTGAACCCAGGCATCGAGATCGAACCGACTATCGAAAGCAATGCCTTCGGTAGCGACGCGGTTGGCCAGTTCGAACTTGCGGAAGTCGAGAGCGAAGCAGGCAAGATTGGTGTAAACTCTCGCCGCGTGCTCATGAAAGCCATGCTCCCGCGCCAGGACGAGACTTTCCTCGAGCAGCCCGACCCCCTCCGCCTGGTCGAGATAGGCCTTGGCCGTGCCGATGTTGTTCAGCGAATGAATCGTGACCTCGACGTGCCCGATTTCCCGCGCCAGCGCGAGCGCGCGCTCACCCCACGCGACGGCCTCTTCCATGCGGTCGTTGAGCATGTGCAATTGCGCGCGCAGGCTGTAGGCCATCGCGCGTTCGGACGACGGCGGGGTGCTTTCGAGGACGCGAACAGCTTCGTTCGCCAGCCGGTTCGCCTGCGCGGCCTCTCCGCGATACCAGTGCAGGCGGGACAGCCATCGCAGGTTGTCGCCGACTTTTTCCATATGGCCCAGCGCGCGCCGCAGGGCGACCGCGTGCATGCGCGCGTCGATCACATCGTCGTCTATCCGTTGGGAGATGCCGGCTTCATAGGCCCAGTTCTCATACAGCTCGGCCGCCAGCTCCGGGGGAGCCTCGTCGACGAAGCGCAGCGCGGTCTCGTAATGTAGCGCCGCCTCGCTGTGCGCGCCCAGCGATGCAGCGGCCTTCCCTGCGGCCGGCGCCAGTTGCAGGACTTTCGCCCCGTCGAGCGCGCCCGCGGCATGGTGGACCAGGAGTTCGACCGGCGAAGCCGCGTTCGCTTCAAGCGCCTGGAGCGCACGAGCATGCAGAACCTGCAACTGAACCGAGTTCAACCGGCCCATGGTGGCGCGCCGGGCAAGCTCGTGGCGGAATCCCAACTTCCCCGCCAGTGTTTCAACCAGCAATTGCCGGTCGGCGCAGGCCATCGCGAGGGCATCCGCCTCCGCCCCGCACATCCTGCGCATCAGATCGCGATCGAACGGCGCCGGAATAACGCTCATCGTTTCGAGGAATGTGCGCTCGTTTGCCGCCAGCCGGCTCAGGCGAGCGTTGACGGAATCGCGGATCGAGGCGGGGACGTCCGTGCTGCCGGCCTGTCTGGCGGCAATCATCTCCGTGACGAAGAACGGGTTGCCGCCCGTAACAGCGACGAGTTCCTCCGGGTCGAACAGACCCTCGGCGTCTATTCGCGCCACGCCATCGCGCGACAGCGGCTGCAACTGCAAACGCTCGACATGCCTGTGCGGCAGTTCGCCTATGACCTGGGTCAGCGGATGGCTCTCGTCAACCTCGTCATCGCGGAAGCTCAGGACGACGAACACCTTCAGCATCGCGATGCGGCGGCCGATGAACTTCAGCAGGTCGAGTGTGGCATGATCCGCCCAGTGAACGTCCTCCAGTATGAGGATGAAGACGCCGCTTTCGTGCCGGATGGCGTCCAGCACGCCGGCAAAAATATCGGAGGGCCGGGCATCCGACGCCATGATCGCCCGCAAACGCGGGCCGAGCGCGGAAGCCATATCGTGCAGCGGGCCAAGCGGGCGTGGCGTAAACAGCGAATCGCAGCTTCCCCAGGCGATGGCGAACTGCCCGGCCGCGCGCCGGCTGAATTCATCCAGCAGGGTGGTCTTGCCGATCCCGGCCTCGCCGCTCACCAGCGCGATCGAACCATGACCGTTCTTCGCGCGCGCGGCCCAATCGCCCAGGCGTCGGAGCATTCGCTCCCGCTCGACCAGCATGTCCGATCATTCCCCCAAAGTTGCCGCAACCGCTTCATGCGACAGGCCGTTTCATACGACAGGCCGTCGCATCCCCACGTTAACCCTAACATGCGGGATTCGGGCGAGCCAATGCCCGCGTGCCGCAACGGGACAGTTCCGCCAAAAATTGGGTGCGCGCGCCCGAAAATTAGGTGGCAGCACCGATGCCGGCGCCAGCCGGGCACGACTAAACCTTCACCACAAGAACGACGCCGCGGGTTCTGAAGCGGCCAAAAGGAGACCTCTACCAGACCTCACCACGGTACTCTCGCCGCCGCTCTCCATCACGCTCGTCCAGGCGTTCGGTGTTTTGAGAGGCGACGTCCCAACATGTCGATCACCCGGAGATAATCATGAAGCGATTCTCGATAACTATGTCGGCCGTGGCTCTGGGGGTGCTCGCCGCTCCCGCGTCGGCGGCAACATATATCATCACCTACGAAGGTGTGGTTACTAATAGTACCGATACGACTGGCGTATTCGGTGACGCCGGTGCAAACCTCAATGGCTTGAGCTTCACTGCCGTCTACACGCTAACCGCACCTCTTCAAGGCGCTCAGGCTTATTATAATAGTGCCCACAACGAATATTCTATCTTAGGCGATAGACGCAATCACCAGGCAATTCCGGTTTCAGGAACCCTCACCATTAACGGTATTACGGAGACCGTGAACGGCGATTATTACGGCGAAGCGCGCCATCGCGACGCGTGGAACGCCGAAGGTACAAATTATGACCCGTTTATCCCCTAGCCGCATGTAGCAGTCGGTAGGATGACAGAGCGGCGGGGAGAGGGTAACTCTCCCGCCATGGGGCTTCCCGATCTTGTTGCGGCGCGAAAGGAGATCGCTCTTTTCCCGGGTTGGTCGGACCCGGAGCCGGAAACCGGAGCGATGTGGTTCATCGCCTCACTTGCGATAGGCGGCGTTGTTCAAGAGGCGTTCGCGCTGCACGGTGTTTGCCTGAAATACGCTCCTGAAAAGAACGTCGCCTTCGAGCTCAAGGCCCTCGGCCCAAAGCGCCGCAAGATACCCTTGGCTCGCTACGAGTGGCGCTCCCTGCGTGGCGGCCATACCAACGCGCGGCGGAGTGGATCGCCAGTTTCCGGTCAGCGCGTAAGCGCGACTCACTACCATTCCTTCGATCTCAACTGGCTTGAGGCAGAGGGCAGAATGCGCGCTGGCAATCTGCCTCAAGCGATGAGCATTGAGCAAGAACCTCAATCTTTCGAGTCACTTAGGGATGAGGTCGGGAATCTGTTCAGAATCAATAACATAAGTGTTGTTTTGCCCCCGCCTTGGGAGTATGAAATGTTCGGACATGGCTAGCCTGCCGATCTCCGACGCAACCGTCACGAAGGCGGTTGAGGACGCGGTGGCCGACCTCGTGCGAGTGTCGGCATGGGGCGACTTTGCCTACGTGAATCTGCCCGTCTTCATGCCGAGCGGCGCGCCCGCTACTGTTCGCGTGCGTGCCACTCCCGATGGTTTTGAGATCGACGACGGCGGCTACGCCTATCGCGAACTTGAAGCGGTAGGGGCAGAGCGCTCGTTTCCGAAAGAGGCCGCGAAGGCGGCTAGCGAGGAAGAACTGGAAACCGACCGCCGCCGTATCTTTGTGAAGATACCGCACGGGGAACTCACCAGGGCGATCTGTGACGTAGGGCTTGCATCGCGGAATGTCGCGGCAAACGTCTACAGCCGGATTGCAGATGAGGACGTGTCAGAGATCGAGGACTACTTGCAGGAGCGGTTGGCAGAGGTCTTTGCCGGTTCGCGGATTGAGCCCAACGAGAGATTGAAGGGGGCTTCAACCAAGGGCTGGGAAATGTCAGCCGTTGTGCATCGTCCATCGGGGCTGGTGGTTTTTCAAGCCGTCGCGGCGCAGGCGAACTCGGTCAATCGGGCAAGCACCGCCTTTCACGATCTAGCCGAACTGCCAAATCCCCCGGTCCGCATCGCGGTCGTGAAGGACAAGGAGTCGCTTGGCCCTAACCTCAACATTCTCTCGCAGGCCGGTCGTGTGATACAGAGCGATCAGCCCAACGCTGACTATCTACAGGCCGCCGCATGAACCGACTAACGCTATCAGAGGCCTTGTCTGAGGGGCGCTTGGACGACTTCGCGGCGCAAGCCGAAGCCGACGGCATAGGCCCCGCCGATCGCGCTCAATTCGAGGCTCTAGTGGGGCGCGTCACAGCGCCCCAACCAGAAGGTCAAACATCCCGTTCACCCGGTGGCGGTGCGTCGCGCGGAAAGTGAATTCGTCGAGATAGCGCTGCATGTGCTTGGCGCTGATCTGGATGTGAGTTGAGCGGACCGACGCCTTGAACAGCTTCCAGAAGCCTTCGACGGTGTTGACGTGGAACGTCTCGCCAGCGCGGTAATCGTAGTAGGCATATTCCTTCGCGCCGTGCTTCACGCGGCCATGCTTGAACCCGTCGCCAGTCAGTAAGCCGTAGCTGTAGAGTTCGTCCGTCGAGACAACTGAACCCGGCTCCACGTTCTCCAGAACCACGTCGCGCAGCGTGTCCTTCTTCACGTTGGGAATGACAACAGCCTTCATGCGACCGCCGCGCTGCGCGAGGCCCATAACGATAGTCTTGCCCGGCGCACCGCGGCCCCGCTTGCCGCCCGACCGGCGACCGCCGACATAGGCTTCGTCGAGTTCGATATGCCCGGCGAGCAGAGCGTCGAAGCCTTGCGCCTTCGTCATGAGATCGCGGATTTGCTGCCCGATGCGATAGGCGGTTTTGTAGGTCACCCCGAGCTGGCGCTGGAGTTCCTTGCCGCTCACACCGTGGCGCGTCGTGCAGAACAGATAGATCGCGTAGAACCAGCTAACCAGTGGCGTCCGCGTGTTCTCAAGGATGGTGCCAGCGGTCGGGTTCACATGGTGGCCGCAATGGGCACAAACGTAAGTGCGGCGCTTCGCCAGCTTGTGGTGCGTGGCGTCCTTGCCGCAAACCGAGCACTCGAAACGGGTGCCGCCGAACCGCACCGCCATGATGTGGTCAAGGCAGGCGTCCTCATCGGGGAAGCGCTGGAAGAACTCGCGAACCGAGAACTCGGGGCTGACAGAGGGGCTTTTCGTTTTCATGCCCCATCGTATAGGGCAATCTCATACATGCGTCAAGGGGATAATCGGGAATTATGATAGTGTCTTTCATTCCGTCAAAGACAATGGATTTTTCAGCGAAGGTGGTCAGTATATGAATGACTTTGAGACCGGTGTCTCAAGCGCGATAAATAACTTTCTTTCAATAGATTATTATCGTACTGCACCTATGAGCTATACATTAGATCCGTCAACCGACAGTAACCATGGGGCATTCTCTTTTTGGGAGAACCGTGGAGGAGGAGATTCCTTTACGAAGAGGGCCCGAGGCAATCTTCGCACCACGAGCGTGACTATTGCGGCCGCACCGGTTTTCGGCGCCGTGCCTGAACCCGCGACATGGGCAATGATGATCGCGGGGTTCGGGATGGTCGCGGGAACCATGCGGCGGCGCAAGCGGCAGGTGCGGGTCCGCTACATCTGAGGCGGGCCGGCGCGCATTAACCCGCGCGCGGCCGCCGTCCAGCATTGGCACGCCGCCGTCGCCGCGGGTGCGGGCCGTGGCGCGCGGCGCTACGCGCGAAGCGCGCCGATGACCGACCGACCGCCCTTTCCCGCCGAGCAGCGCCCGCGCGATTTCTCCGCCCGGCTCACCCGCGCCGGGGGTTCGCGGCCCGTGGCCTGGCGTGAGGGACGCAAGCATTCCGGCCGGCGGCTGGCCGCGCTCGCGGCGATGGTCGCCGTTCCGGCGATGGCTGCGACCGGAGGCTGGCGCGATCCGGCGATCGCCGCGTCCGCGCCGCTTGCGCCGATGGGCTTCGAGACGCCGGGCGAGAGCTTTCCCGGATCGGCCTTCTACTATCTCGACGAACAACCCTATTCGCCGGCGACGGCGGACGCCCGACCGGCGGTGGAGGCGGGATATGCCCTTCCGCGCCACGCCGCCGGCGGGATGGCTGCGGGGCAAGCCGCCCGCGCCTTGCGCTTCGCCGGCAGCGCCACGGATCGCGTGCGCGCGCAGCAATGCCTGACGATGGCGGTCTACTACGAGGCCGCAAACGAATCCGACGCCGGGCAGCGGGCGGTGGCGCAAGTCGTGCTCAACCGCCTTGCCCACCCCGGTTATCCCGACACCGTGTGCGGCGTGGTGTTCCAAGGCTCGGAGCGCAGCACCGGGTGCCAGTTCACCTTCACCTGCGACGGCTCGCTGGCGCGCATGCCGGCGCGGACGTGGTGGAACCGCGCGGCCGGCGTCGCCCGCGCCGCGCTTTCGGGCGCGGTCTATGCTCCGGTCGGCCTGGCGACGCATTACCACACCGTCGCGGTCCATCCCTATTGGGCCGACACCCTCGACCATGTCGACACGATCGGCGCGCACCGCTTCTACCGCTGGCGCGGGGCGGCGGGCCGCGCGGCGGCGTTCACCGACCGCTATCTCGGCGGCGAACCCGCCGCACGGCCCCATCCGCGCCGTCCACAGCCGTCCGCCGCCGAGGACGATCCCGTCGCGCCGGTTCACGCCTTCGAGGCGCCGCCGCCGCAAGCCGCCGCGCAGTCCGCCGCGGCCGAGACGAACGCGCTGCCCGCCTCCGGCGGGATCCGCCCCGAATACGCGCGCAGCGGCCAATGGCTGCGGCAGCCGTAAGGCCGCGGCGATTTGCCTTGAGCACGGCGCATGGCCACATGGGCGATGCATGGGCGATCCCGGTTCTGGCCACGCTTCCAAGACGAAATGGTTAATCGTGACGCCGCCTATATAGAAAATGCTGCGGGTTAACTTTTACCGAATTGTCCAGTCGACCACTCTTCGTCTCTCGAACACTTGCCTGATCGCAGTCGATCTTGATCGTTCGCTGTAAAAGAGGCATGAATGCGCCCGGATGGTCGACACGCCGCCTGCAAGTCCGCGCCCCAAGGCGCCCTTCCACTTGTGGGTCGTGGGGTTTCTGTCGTTGGTGTTGACCGCATGGGGCGGCTTCATCTCCATTGCCGCGCAAAGCGGGACGCTGCCCAATCTGCGGCCGGATGTGCAGGCCTATTTCGAGGCGCAGCCGCTATGGCTGGTGCTGATCGCCGACGCGGGCATGCTGGCGGGGATCGCCGGTTCGGTTGCGCTGCTGCTCCAGCATCGTTCGGCGGTCTGGCTGTTTTCCGCGATGTTCGTCACGATCCTCTTCACCAATCTCTACGAAGTGACGGCGGGAACATCCCCGATCCTGTTCGACGCGGATTCGGTCGGCGGTTCGAGCGTCGCGTTCGTGCTGATGGGGTTGCAACTGCTCTACGCGCGGGCGATGGCCCGCCAGGGGGTGCTGGAGTAACGGATGCGAGAAACCATTTTCCTACACGCCCCGCTTCTGTCTAGTGAGTCCGTCTCGATTCGGTTGCAGCGAGGCAGATCATGAACCGCAAGGCTATTTTCGACGCGGTGCGCCGCGTCCTCGGGCGTGGGCTCCGACAAGACGAAGTCGATACGATCGATGCCGCCATCGACGCGGCGATCGCCGGGACATCGCACAGCGTGAGCGCGGCCGGGGTGGCGTTGATCAAGCGCTTCGAAGGCTGCGCGAAGCAACGCGAGGACGGGCTGGTCGAAGCCTACCCAGACCCTGGAACCGGCGGCGCGCCGTGGACCATCGGCTGGGGCGCGACCGGGGCCGGCATCGGGCCCGACGCGGTATGGACGCAGGCGCAGTGCGATGCCCGGCTGCTGGACGATATCGCCCGCCATGCGGCGGAAGTCGCGCGGGCCATCGGCGATGCGCCGACGACGCAGGCGCAGTTCGATGCGCTGGTTTCCTTCCACTACAACACCGGCGCGATCGGCAGGGCGACCCTGACCAAACGCCATCTGGCCGGCGACACCGCCCGCGCGGCGCGCGAGTTCGCGCGCTGGAACCGGGCCGGCGGGCGGGTCCTTGCCGGACTGACCCGGAGGCGCGCGGCCGAGGCGGCGCTCTATCGCGGGGAAGCGGCGGTTTAGAGTCTGTCCTGATCGGATTGAATCTCCCCTCCCCGGCGGGGAGGGGTTGGGGGTGGGGGAGCGAGGCCGTCAGGCCTCGCGTCGGCGATAGCCGGGATACCCCCACCCAACCCTCCCCCGAACGGGGGAGGGCTTCTCCAGTTCAACCTGAACAGGACAAGCCCTAGGTTCCAGAGCATGATCGCCTTTGCCCGAATGCTCGTCATTGCGATCACGGAAGCAATCCGGGACGTTGCGCGAGCCGCACTGGATTGCTTCGCTCCGCTCGCAATGACGAAGAGGGTTGGAACACTGACCGGGACACCACCCCCCGCTCGGCAGCGCCTCGGTTCCTTCTTCGTCATTGCGAGGAGCGTAGCGACGAAGCAATCCAGAGCGTGTCGTGCGGCTTCGCCTTGCAACGACGATCCGGGATTCAGTAATCGCGCCGGTATTCGGCGGCGACGCTGTGGCGGCCGAGGGTGTTGATGCTGGCGAGGAGCGAGAGCCAGCCCGTCACCCGGAACTCGCCTTCGGTGGCGTTGTAGCCGCGGCCGTCGGTGACGACCTCGACATAGAACCGGCGGCCGAAGTTCTTGCCCAGCGCGATCGCGGTGCCGCGGTCGAGCGCGGGGTCGGCGGGGACGATGCGCAGGCGGTCGAGCCCGATCGAGGTGCGCAACTGGTTGATCGGATCCAGCCCGCCCCCGCCGCGCAGCGACGCCAGCGCCGCGCCGAGCTGGAGCGCATCGGTCGCCGAAAGGCTGGTGATCGAATCGCCGTAGAGCAGCCGCGCGAGCAGCTCCTCTTCCGGCAGCGCGGGGGTGGAGGCGAAGGCGATGTCGGGCCGGGTCGAGGAACCGCTGACCGTGACCATCACCGACAGGTCGTCCACCTCGGTTTCGGCGACGATGTTGATCAGCGGATCGATCGGCCCGGCCAGGTCGAAGTCGATCTCGCCCCGAGTGATGTCGAACCGCACCCCGGCGAACGAATAGAACCCCTGGCGGGGCACGACCCGCGCTTCGCCGCCGAGGCGGGGATCGGCCGTGGTGCCGCGAAGCTGGATGTCGGCGCTCCATTCGCTGTCGAGACCCATGCCGTCGACCTCCAGCCCGCCGGGCGCGTTGGCGTCGATCATGAACCGCCAGGGGGCGGCCGCGGCGGCCCGTTCCTGAATATCGGGCGGCAGGTTGATCTCGCGCGTGCGGATCACGGGCAGCGTTTCGTCCGCCTCCGCCGTGCCGAGCATCCACCGCCCTTCGTTCACGTGCAGGCGGCCGGCGATGGTGCCGCCGATGCCGTTCGACACGATCCGCATCGGCCCGGTGACGGTGGCGCCCATATTGACGAGATCCATCACTTCGGCGTTGCGCATCGCCAGCCGCAAGTCGATCCGGGGGCCCCTGCCGCCGGTCATCTGGGCAAGGTCGACGAAGCCGCTGCCGCTGACCCGGCCGCCGTTGGGCGCGGTTCCGGCGAAGCTGGTCAATTGCAGGCGCGAGCCGGAGAAGCGGCCCCGCGCGCGCACGTCGCGGATGTCGGACCCGGTGAGCGCGCTTTGCACGCGCAGCGCGTCGCCCGCGATCGAGCCGCGCACTTGCGGATTGATCAGCGTGCCGGAAACGTCGGCCGCGACGCGCGCGTCGCCGCTGATGTCGATCAGTTCGATGGTCGACAACCGCCACAGCGCGTCCGCCGGCCCTTCGAAGCGCAGTTGCGCCAGCAGATCTCCGGCATAGAGCCGGTCGGCGAACGAGCCCGCGGCGGGCAGGACGATACGCGCCTGGAGGCGGCCCATGGTGTCGGCCCCGTCGCGCAGCACCGCGCGGGCGGAAAGCTGGTCCGGCGTCAGGCTCGCGACCAGCGCAAGGTCGATCGGACGGGAAGTGAGCACGAGGCCCGAACGGGTCAGGCCCGCGACCATGACCCGCGCCTCTCCGGTCGGCTCTCCGTCCGGCCCGGTTTGCAGGTCGACGATGCCGGAGACCGTGCCGCCGATGCCGAGATCGCCAGCGAAAGCGTCGATCAGCGACAGCGGCATGTCGGCGAAGCTGAAGCGGCCGCGGTTCGGCTCCTCGCCGCCGAAGCGCCCCTCGGCAATGGCGAAGCCGCCGCCGAAGCCGACTTGCGTGCGTTGCAGTTCCCATCCGCCGTCGGCCGTCTTCAACAGCACCGCGCGGCGCGGCATGGTGATGGCGCGTCCGGCGTAGTCGCCCCTGGCGGCGACGGCGATCCGCTCCGGCGCGGCTTCGCCGGTGAGCTGGAGCGAGAAGCGGCTGCCGCGCCGGCCGCTCATCGCGGCATCGAAGCGGCCGCGGCCGTCCTCCACCTGCGCCTGCGCCACCAGCCGCCCGATGAAGAACGCGCCGTAGCTGAGGCCCGATGCGCGAACCGATCCATTGACGGTCGCGCCGCCTTCGCCGAACATACCGCTGGCATCGACCCGCGCGCGGGCGATGGCGATCGGCGTGGCCCCGCCGAAGCGGGCGTTGCGCGCGTCGAGCCGCGCCTCGAAGCCCTGCCCGCCGGCGCGCGGCGCAAGCTCCACCCGGCCGTCTATCCCCCCGCCCGCGAGCGTGAGCGCGCCCGATGCGCCGCCATCGAGCAGGAGGATCTCGCCGGTGACCGATGTCCGCGAGACGTCGAGCCGTTGGATGCCGATCCGGGTCGGGCCGTCTTCCGGCATCACGAGGTCGATCAGCCCATCGAACGGGCCGAGCGTGGACTGGCCTTCGGTCTCGATGCGGAAACCGTCCTCGCTCGGCGCCAACGCCACGCGCACGTCGCGCAGGCCTGCCGCCGGATAGGGATTGGCGAAGACCAGCGTGGCGCGCGGGCCATCGTCCGCCAGCGCGGCTTCGACCGTGAACGGGCCGTAGTCGACATGTTCGCCCTCGCCCGCAATCGTGGTGCGCCCATCCACCACCCGGCCATCGAGCGCGAGCGTGAGCTTGCTGGCGGTGAGGCGCGTGTTGCTGAGCAGGATCGGCCGGTTCGCCCCCAGCGAGACCGCTCCGCTGAAACGGATGTCGTCGCCGGCGATGTTGGCCAGCGTGGCGTTGGTGACGCTGGGCATGCGCCCGTCGAAATCGGCCCGGAGAGACCACGGCAGCGTGCTGCCGATGGTGAAGGCCACGTTCGCCCGGCCATCTATCGCGCCGAGGTTTTCCAGCGGCAGCCCGCTGGCCTGCACCTGCCCGGCAAGCGCATAGAGGCCGCGCGAAAGATCTCCGCGCAGGCCGAGATCGGCTCGCAGCCGGTCGAAACGCAAGGCCAGGTTGTCGGAGCGCAAGGCGTCGCCATCGAGCACCACCGTGCCGCGCAGGCTGCCGTTCGCCAGCCGCGGGTCGAGCGTGGCGTTGCCGCTGACGATGCGCGCGGCGGCGACGTCCAGCGGCAGGACGAAGCGATCCTCCTCGCGCGTCAGGACTCCGCGCTGGACGAGGTTCCTGAAAAGCGTGCCGCCGGCGTTCATCTCGCTGATGCGGATTTCGTGCGGCGCCGAAAGATCGCGGAACGGGCCATCGAGCGTGGCGGCAAGCGTGGCGTCGCGCATGACCAGCGCTTCGCCGAACAGCTCGGGATCGCGCAGTCGGGCGCTGAGTTCGAGGCCGTCGAAAGCGTTTTCGCCGAGGTCGATCGCGCCTTCGGCATCGGCCTCCAGCCCCGCCCCGCGCAGCGCGAAGGAGCCGTCGAGCACGCTGTTCTGCAATGTGCCGACAGCGGCCAGCGATGCGACCTCGCCCACCGCGCGCGCCGGGATGCCGGTCAGCAATCCGTTGGGCCGCGCCTGGCCGACGATCTTGTAGCGCCCGGCGCGGTTGTAGATGCTGAACGCGCCGACGTTGCTGCCCGCCTGGGTGACGACGAACGCGCCGTCCCACGCGTCCCACGCGCCGTCACCGAGGATACGCGCGCGCAGGTCTTCTTCCGCCCCGACCAGCGTGGCCAGCAGCCCGCCGGCGGGCGCGCGGTAATCGAGATCGACATCGAACCGGTTGCGGTCTGGCTCGGTGTCGATCAGCAGCGCCAGGGTATCCCCGCCGCCAAGCTCGCCGCCCCCGTCGAGCAGCACGCGCCCCCGGCGAATGTCGGCACGGGCGCGGAAATCGACCATCCGCTCCTCGCCCAGCAGCCCTTCGGCGACGCGCAAGTCGTCGATCACGAAGCGATCCACGCGGATGTCGAAATTGGGCAGGATCGGCGCGTCGGGATCGCCCGGTATGAGCTCGGGCGCGGCGTGGAGCGTGCCCCGGTGCAGCACCAGATCGCGCACGTCGAGCCCGGTGAAGGGGAACTTGAACGGCCGCCAGTTGAGATCGACTTCGGGAATTTCGAGAAACAGCACCCCTTCGGCGTCGCGCAGCTTCACGTCGAACAGCGTCGCGCTCCACAGAACCGAGCCTTCGATCCGCCCGACCTCGACCGACAGCCCCGAGGCCGGCGCGACCTTGGAAATCTCGTCGACGATGAACTGGCGGCCCGATCCGGTGTGCAGCCAGGCCACCGCAAGCAGGAGAATCGCCACGATCGCGACCACGGCGATGCCGATCCAGCGCACGATCCGAGCGGGAAGCATGTCCTTGCGCGCGCGCCGCGGCGGGGGCGCGGCGTCATCGTCCATCGCGTCCTCGCCGTCCGCCATCAGAACGATTGCCCCAGCCCGACATAAACGCCGAACTTCGGATCGTTGGGTCCGCGATTGAGCGGAACCGCGAGATCGACCCGCAGCGGGCCGAAGCCGGTATTGTAGCGCGCGCCGATGCCGGCGCCGAACTTGATCTCGTCGAACCCCGGCGTCGAGTTGGCGCCGACGGTGCCGGCATCGACGAACGGCACGATTCCCAAGGCGCCGCCCAGCAGCCCGGTCCTGATCCGCGCTTCGAGCGACAGCTCGGTCAGCGAGCGCCCGCCGGTGGGGTCGCCGGTGCTGTTGCTCGGCCCGATCCCGCGATAGGCGTAGCCGCGAACCGATCCGCCGCCGCCGGCATAGAGCCGCCGCGACGGCGCGACGGCCGAAAGCGGCGCGCCGGAGATGCTGGCGAACCTGGCCCGCGCGGCGAGGACGATGCGCTCACTCGCCTGGAGGTAATAGCTCCCCTCCACCTGCCCGCGCACGTAGAAGCTCTCCGCGCCGTTGGTGCGCGCGATCTCGGGCGAGACGCGCGCGCCGAGGCGATAGCCCTCGGTCGGGTCGAGCAGGTCGTCCGACGTGTCGATCTGCGCGTAGAGCGGCAGCGCGCCGATGAAGTACGTCTGCCGAGGGCCGAGATTGCCGTCGGCATCGCGCTCGCGTTCGCCGGTGGCGACCAGTTCGAGGCCGACCGAATAGCTGAACGGCTTCTGGAACAGCAGCGTGCTCACCCGCTCGAACGAACCGACCAGCGAGGCCGTGCGCGCGTCGTAGGCTTCGTAGTCGATCGTGCTCAGGAAAGCGTCGAGGGTGAGGATGCGGTCGCGCCCGCCGAAGTTGTTCTTGCGGAAAGTCAGCCCGGCGAGCTGCTCGCTGGTGCCGAGAATGCCGCGCGCGCGCAGCATCCCTTCGGGCGGGAACAGGTTGCGATGCTCCCAGCTTCCCGCGAGCTTGAACCCTTCGCCGGTGCCGTAGCCGATCGACCCGGCAAGCGTGCGCAGCTTGGCCTTGGCCATCTCCACCGCGATGTCGACCGTGCCCGGCTCGCCTTCCGCCGGCGGGGCGGTCTCGACCGGCGTCAAAGTCACGCTGGCGACAAGGCCGGTGGCAAGGATTGCGCGGCGCAGGTCCATTTCCAGGCTGCGCTGGTAGAGGTCACCGGCGTCGAAGCGGGCGATGTCGGCAAGATGCTTGCTCGACAGGAAATCGGGCAGGTTGGACGTGACCGCACCGAAATTGTACTTGCCGGCCGGCGTCACCGCCATCGTCAGGTCACCTTCGCGGCGTTCGTGATCGACCAACAGCTCGGGCTCGTCGATGGCGGCGAAGACATAGCCGCTCTCGCCCAGCGCCTCGTCGAGCGCGAAGCGCTTCTCGACGATCCGGTCCGACAGCAGCGGATCGCCCGGCTGGATCTCGAAGACATCGCGCAAGGGGCGATAGTCCGCCCCGGCCGATTCCAGATCGCCGAGGTCGATCGCGCCGAAGCGGTACTGTTCGCCGGGCAGGATGTCGAAGCGCACCGTCGGCCGCGCGTCGGCCGTCTGGTCGCCCGGTTCGATGCCGCCGACCGAGCGGTAGACCTGCGCATCGTAGTAGCCGTAGATGCGCAGCATCTGGTCGAGCAGCGCCTCGTCGGCGCGCGCCTGGGCGGCGAGGCGCGCGGCGTTGCCGGAATCGTCCAGCTCCTCGATGGTCGAGAGCGCCTCGAACCGGTCGATGAATTCGTCGTGCTGCGGGAACAGCGCCTCCTCGCGCGGGAATACCAGCACCAGTTCGTCGGAAATCCGCTCCTCGTCTCCCAGCGGAACCTGGCGGCCGTTGGCATTGAGGTCGGCGAACTGGATGTCCTCTTCCGGCTCGAGCGGGGCGAGCCGCGGCAGATCCTGCTGCTCGGGCCACGGCGCCTCGATCCCCGGCAGATCCGCCAGCGGGGAATCGACTTCGACCTCGGGCGGCGCATCCTCGGCCGCGGCTTCCTCCGCCGGCACGCCCTGCTGGGCCCAGGTCTCGGGATCGGCGACCGCCGCATCCGGGATCAGGTCTTCGAGCGTGGCGCTGTCCTGCGCGGCAAGCGGCGAGCAGATCAGCGAAACGGACGCCGCCAGCGAGGCCAGCACTACACGCAATCCGGAAGTCCCGTCAGGCGAGCTTGTACTGCTTCTGGCCGCCGGGCGCGCCGTCTTTGCTGCCGCCGCCGACGCACGGCACGTCTTCGCGGCGGGTGGCGGAGACGCGGGCGATGAGTTCGGCCTGCTCGGCATCGGTGAACCGCCGCCAGCCGGCCGGTCCCAGCCGTTCGAGCGGGCGGTAGCGGATCTTGTATTGCATCCGCTGCGATCCGGCGACCCAGTAGCCGAGATAGACATAAGGCAATCCGGCTTCGGCGGCGCGGCGGATATGATCGAGAATGATGAAGTTCCCAAGCCCGGTTCGCGCCTCGTGTTCCGGGTCGTAGAAACTGTAGATCATCGACAACCCGTCCCCCTGCCGGTCGGTGAGACAGGCGCCGATCAGGCGGCCCGGCTCTCCATCGGCGGAAGGTTCCCTGTATTCAACGACAAAGCTCGACACGGCGGTATGTTCCACCATGTCGGCGTAGTCGATCTCGTCCATCGCGGCCATGCCGCCGCCGGGGTGGCGTTTTCCGAGATAGCGCTGCAACAGATCGAACTGTTCGGCCGTCGCCCAAGGGCGGCATTCGCTGACGACGAGATCGTCGTTGCGGCGCATGTTGCGGCGCTGTGCGCTGGAAGGAACGAACTCCGCCGCCGCCACGCGCACCGAAACGCAGGCCCGGCAATCGAGGCAGCTGGGGCGATAGGCGACCGTCTGGCTGCGGCGGAAGCCGATCCGGCCGAGCGCGTCGTTCAACGCTTCCGCATGCGCGCCCTTCAGTTCCGTGAAGACTTTCCGCTCCGTCTTGCCCGCCAGATACGGACACGGCGCGGGGCTCGTCACGAAAAAGCGGGGAAAGCGAACCGATGTCGTCACGTCGTGCCAGAATCCTCAGTCCGATGGAGCGCGGTTCGCAAGCTACGTCGGCGGCGGGGCTTGCAGGAATACCATTAACTACAATTTCGGTGGATGGCAGCGATCTTTTTCCACATCCGCACCCGCAACAGGGCGGATCGCCCCGTATCGGGTCAATTGAGCTCGACGTGGCTAATCGAATAGCCGCGCGCGCGCAGCGCCTCGACCAGCTTGTCGATCTGCTCCCGGTCGCGCGCCTCGCACTCGATGTCGGTAACGAGGCCCTTGGCCGGCAGGTTGGTGAAAATGCGCTGGTGGTAGATTTCGAGGATATTGACGTTGTGCGCGTCGAACTCGTGCATCACCTTGAACAGCGCGCCCGGCCGGTCCTGTAGCGTGATCCGCAGGCGCGCGAGGCGGCCCGAACGGGCGAGATCGCGCAGTAGCACGTTGGCGAGAAGGCGGGTGTCGATATTGCCGCCTGTCAGGACCAGGCCGACCTTCTTCCCCGCAAAACGCTCCCGGTGGGCGATGACCGCTGCGAGCCCGGCCGCGCCGGCCCCTTCCGCCACGGTCTTTTCGATCTGGAGCAGCAGCGAAACCGCATTCTCCAGGTCGGCCTCGGTCACCAGCACGATGTCGTCCACCAGCCGCTCGACCAGGCGCGAGGTGAAGACGCCGGGCTCCTTCACCGCCACGCCTTCCGCCAGCGTATCGCCGCCGCAGGGCAGCGTATCGCCCTTGATCTTCGAGTACATCGACGGGAACAGCGACGGCTGCACGCCGATCACCTCGACCGGGGGCGTCTGCGCCTTGGCCACCGTGCCCATGCCCGAAATCAGCCCGCCGCCACCGATCGGCACCACCAGCGTTTCGATCTCGGGCGCGTCGGCCAGCATCTCCAGCGCTACAGTGCCCTGCCCCGCCGCAACCGTCGGGTCGTCGAACGGATGGACGAACGTCAGCCCGAGCTGCCGCTCCATGCTCCGGGCGTAGGCATAGGCCTCGTCGTAAGTCTCGCCTTCGAGCACGACCTTGCCGCCCACGGCTTCGGTCTGCATCACCTTCACCGTCGGCGTGGTGCGCGGCATGACGATGGTGACCGGAACGCCGAGCCGGCTGCCGTGATAGGACAGACCCTGCGCATGGTTGCCGGCCGATGCCGCGATCACTCCGCGCGCGCGCTGCTCATCGCCGAGCAGCAGCAGCGCGTTGAGCGCGCCGCGCTCCTTGTAGGCGGCGGTGAACTGCTGGTTCTCGAACTTGAGCCAGATTTCCGCGCCGGTGATTTTCGACAGCGTCTTGCTGTGCATGGTCGGCGTGCGCACGACCGCATCCTGAATGCGCCGCGCCGCCGCCCGGACATCGGCCAGGTCGAGCGTCTGGCCCTCCTCGCTCACGTCGATGGTTCCCGTCCCCGTCATGGCGGCGGGCCGTAACCGAAAACGCCGGCCAAGGGAAATGCCCCAGGCAAAGATTGCTTTGCGCAGCCCGAGGCGGCAACTGGCAGGCGATGACCGAACGCAAGAACATAGCCTTCCTCGGCCTCGGCGTGATGGGCGCGCCGATGGCCGGCCACCTCGCCCGCGCCGGGCACCGGATCACGGTGTACAACCGCACCGCATCGCGCGCCGCGGCGTGGTGCGAACGCCGCGCCGCCGAAGGGCTCGACGTGGCGCAAGCGCCGAGTCCCACCGAAGCGGCACGCGGGCAGGACGCAGTGCTGACCTGCGTCGGCAACGATCGCGATCTCGCCGAAGTGGTGCTGGGCGATAGCGGCGCGCTCGCGGCCATGGAGCCGGGAGCGCTGTTCGTCGATCACACCACCGTTTCCCCCGCCATCGCCCGGCGCATCGCCGACGAAGCGGAGAGGCGCGGCGTGCTGGCGCTCGACGCGCCGGTTTCAGGCGGACAGGCGGGCGCGGAGAATGGCAAGCTTTCGATCATGTGCGGCGGCGCTGCGGAAGCGATGGAGCGCGCGCGGCCGCTGCTGGAAAGCTATGCCGCGCGGATCGTCCACATCGGTGCGGCCGGATCGGGCCAGGCGACCAAGGCGGTCAACCAGATCTGCATCGCCGGCCTGCTCGGCGCGCTGTCCGAAGGGGTGCGCTTCGCCCAGGCGGCCGGGCTCGACATGGACAAGGTGCTGGAAGCGGTATCGGGCGGCGCGGCGCAGAGCTGGCAGATGGAGAACCGCTGGGAGACGATGGCGCGCGGCGAATTCGATTTCGGCTTCGCCATCGACTGGATGCGCAAGGACCTCGCCATCGCCATGGCGGAAGCCTCGGCGCACGGGCTGCCGCTGCCGGTCACCGAACTGGTCGACCGGTTCTATGCCGAAGTGCAGGAGACGGGCGGCGGGCGGCAGGACACCAGCGCGCTGATCCGCCACTTGCCGGAGGCGGGCGAATGAGGTTCGCCCCCGCAATCGCCGCTCTGGCCGCGCTGCTGCCCTCCGCCGCGCTGGCGGATACGCTGATCGACAACGTCAACGGCATGACCTTCGAGCGCGACGGCACGGTCAAGCGCTTCGCGGCGATGGTGATCGACGACGACGGCCGGATCGTCGAGGTGCTGCAACGCCGCGAGGAGCCGAGCGAGCGAGTCGACTTTCGCGAGAACGGACGCGGGCGGACGGTGATTCCGGGGCTGATCGATTCGCACGCCCATGTCATGGCGCTCGGCCTAGCCCAGCTTTCGGTGGACCTGTCGGACACCCGCTCGCTCGACGAAGCGCTGGAAAGAATCACCGCCTATGCCGCCGAGAACCCGGAGCGGCCGTGGATCGTCGGGCGCGGCTGGAATCAGGAGCTATGGGGCCTCGGCCGCTTTCCGACAGCGGCCGAACTGGACCGGGCCGTGGCTGACCGCCCGGTCTGGCTCCAGCGCGTCGACGGCCACGCCGGCTGGGCGAACAGCGCCGCCATGTCCATATCCGGGGTGAGCGAAACGACGGCCGACCCGGCTGGCGGGCGGATCGAGCGCCTGCCGGGCTCGCGGGCGCCGTCGGGCGTCTTCGTCGACGCAGCGATGGATCTCGTCGGCTCGAAGGTTCCCCCGCCCCGCGCCACCGACCGCGACGTGGCGCTTTACGAGGCGCAGGAACTGCTGGTTCGCAGCGGCGTGACCACCGTCGCCGACATGGGCGCCAGCATAGAAGACTGGATGACCTTCCGCCGCGCCGGAGACGCCGGCCGGCTGCGCATCCGCATCGTTTCCTATGCCGCGAGCCTGCCCGAAATGCTGCTGATCGGCGGCACCGGCCCGACGCAGTGGCTCTATGACGACCGGCTGCGCCTCAACGGCATCAAGCTGGTGCTCGACGGCGCGCTCGGCTCGCGCGGGGCGCTGCTCAAGCAGCCTTATGCCGACGATCCCGGCAATCGCGGACTGGCGTTGATCAACGGCACGCAATTGCGCAACGTGATGAGCCGCGCGAGCATGGAAGGCTATCAGGTCGCCGTCCACGCCATCGGCGATGCCGCCAATGCCGAGATGCTCGACGCGATCGAGGAGCTGTCGGAAGACTATACCGGCGACCGGCGCTGGCGGATCGAGCATGCGCAGGTCGTCGATCCGGCCGACATCCGCCGCTTCGGCGCCCACGGCGCAATCGCCTCGATGCAGCCGGTCCACCAGACGTCCGACCGGCTGATGGCCGAGGCGCGGCTGGGGCCCGACCGACTTTCGGGGGCCTATGCCTGGCGCTCGATCATGCAAGCCGGCGCTCCGCTCGCCTTCGGCTCCGACGCGCCCGTCGAAGCGCCCGAGCCCTTCGCCGGCATCGCCGCCGCGATCAGCCGGCAGGACGCCGCCGAACAGCCCGCCGGGGGGTGGCAACCGCAGGAAATCGTCACTCGCGAACAGGCGCTCGCCGCCTATACCGCCGGTGGTGCTTTCGCCGCTTTCGCCGAGGAACGTTTCGGCCGCCTCGAACCGGGCCAGCGGGCGGACTTCCTCGTCCTCGACACCGACCCGCTGATGGCCAATGCCGACGCGATCCGCGACATCCGCGTGCTCGAAACCTGGATCGGCGGGATCAAGGTCTACGACGCGGGCGGCAACCGCGGCGAACGCGCCGCCGACGCGCCGGGGCGTTAGGCTGTATCGCCATTCAGCTCTGACGGCCTGCAAATGGCGGCTTTCCGCGCTTCCGGTGCTCACGTGCCGAAAGCACGCTCCGCTCCGGGTCACGGAAAACCACCATTTTCGGCTCGTCATCTTCTGAATGTCGATACAGCCTAGACCCTGTTCCAGCTCTCGGGAGCGAGGTCGCCGGTTTCGAGGAACGAGGCGACCACCATCGCTTCGGCGCGGTCGCGCGCGGTTTCGCGATCGACGCTGAGCGAGCCGGCCAGCCGCTCTCCCAGCAGCGCGTCGCCGAGAGCGAGCAGGACCAGGGCCAGCGTGGTCTCGTGCATCCTTTGCCGGACCTCGTGCGCCAGTTCCTCCGGGTGGAGATCGTCGACCAGCGCGTGAATCGCCTCCACAATCGGGTCGAGCGCATTCTCGTTGCCGGTCAGCAGCATCCAGCTGGCCAGCGCCCCGCCGCCTTCCCGGCCGAAGGCGTCGAATGTCAGGTCCACCACTTCGCGCGGGGAGCCGATCCCCGCACGGGTGGCCTCCACCGCCTCGCCGATCGATTCGCACACCGTTCTGGCCAGATGCCCGGCCAGCGCGCGTTGCAGTTCCACCGCCGAACCGAAATGGTGCAGCAGGTTGGCGTGGGTGCGGCCGATTCGCGCGGCGACGGCCTTCAGCGTCACCGCCTGGGGGCCCGCCTCGATCAGCAGGGCGCGCGCCGCCTCGAGCGCGGCGCGACGGCTTTCTTCGGGCGGGAGCCGTTTCTTAATTGACATTGATGTAAGTTATATCCACCTTCCGTGCATGAACGCACCAGCCGCATTCGCCCTAGAAGGGCAGCCAGCCACGGGCAAGACGCCCGCTATCGTCGTGCGCGACCGGCGGTTCGGCCGTGACGAGCCGCAGGGCCGATGGTGGGCCGGCGATCCCGTCGCGACCGCATGGTTCAACGCGCTTTCGGCCACCTTCCCCAGGGGCGAGGCGTTGTTCATCGATTCGGTGAAGGCCTTCCGCGACGACGCGCCGCCCCCGCTGGCGGCCGAGATCCGGGCCTTCGTCAAGCAGGAGATCAACCACACCCGCGAGCACCTCGCCTTCAACCGCGCCGCCGAACGGGCCGGCTACGACATGCGCGGCATCGATGCACGGGTCGAACGGCTGGTGGCCGACGTCTACGCCCGTCCGAAGCCGGCGTGGCTGGCGGTGACGATAGCGCTGGAGCACTTCACCGCCATGTTCGCGCACGAGTTCCTGGCCCATCCGGAACACTTCGTCGGTTCGAGCGCGGAGCAGGCCGAACTGTGGCGCTGGCACGCGGTCGAGGAGATCGAGCACAAGGGCGTCGCCTACGACACCTGGCTCCACGCGACGAAGGACTGGAGCCGGTGGAAGCGGTGGAAGGTGAAGAGCCTGCTGATGCTGGTCGTCACCCGCAACTTCATCGTCAACCGCTTCGTCGACGCCTGCGAGCTGCTGGCGCAGGACGGCATCGTGGGCTGGAAGGCGAAGGCGCGGCTGACGTGGTATCTGGTCGGCAATCCGGGTGCGCTCAGGCGGGTGTTCCCGGCATGGTGCGCCTACTTCCTGCCCGGCTTCCACCCGTGGAACCAGGACGACCGCGCGCTGATCCGCACGTACGACAGCGACTATGCAGCGGCGGTGCTTCCCACGCCCTAGGGCAAGGCGCTATCAGGCATGTCGTGGACATCCCCGACGACATCTTCACCGAGCCCGAGAACGTCGACCCCGAAACACTGAACAACCTCGGCCCGCTCCGCCGCCTCGCGGGGGTGTGGGAGGGTCTGCACGGCGTGGACGTGGCCCCTAAGGCCGAAGGGCCCGATACCCGCGCGTTTTACGAGCGGATCGTGATGGAGCCGATTGATCCGCAGGCCAACGGGCCGCAACTGTTCTATGGCCTGCGCTATCACCAGCACATCAACACGCGCGAGGAAGACATCACGTTCCACGATCAGGTCGGCTTCTGGCTCTACGAGCCGGCGACCGGGCTCATCCTCCAGTCGCTGGCGATCCCGCGCGGGCAAACCGCACTGGCGGCCGGACACGCGAAGCCCGACGCCACCAGATTGACGCTCAAGGCCGAACGCGGCAGCACCGAATACGGCATCTGCTCGACCTTCTTCCTCGAACAGGCTTTCACCACCGAATCCTATACGATCGACGTCACTTTCCACGCCGACGGATCGTGGAGCTATTTGCAGGACACCATGCTGCGCGTGCGCGGCGCCGAGGAACTGTTCCGGCACCGCGACCACAGCCGCCTGAAACGCGTGGCCAATCCCACGCCCAATCCGCTGGCGACGATCGCGCGAGGCGGGCCTCCGGATCACGCCTGAGACCACACACCACATCCATTACGCCGCTTTCGGCATCGGTGCGTCGCGCGGACCGTCCACTTGTCCGAGCTCGATCGCATATTCCGGCGCTTCGACATCGGCCTTGCGTCCAAGGCTGCGGAACGGCCGACTGCGGCCTGTGGGGCGGAAGCCCGCCTTGCGCAGCACGCGGCCCGAGGCCGGGTTGTCCGCCGCGTGACGGCCGATCACGTTGCGATGCCCGGCGGCCCGCGCCAGCGACAGCAGGCCGCGCAGCGCCTCGGTCGCATAGCCCCGGCCCCACGAGCCGGGTTCGATCCAGTATCCGGCCTCGGTCTCGCTCTCGCCCCGATGCAATCCGCAACCACCGACGATCCGTCCGCCCTCGTCGGGCAGGGTGACCAGCAGGCTCGGCAGCAGAGGATCGCGCGGAGCTTCCATCCATGCGCGCGCATCGTCCTCGGTATAGGGCCAGGGCGCGCGCGCGAGCATGCGCACCACCGGCTCGTGCCCGATGGCGCGGGTCAGCTCGGGGGCATCCTCGAGCCACGCGGGGCGCAGGAACAGCCGCTCGGTACGCAGGAACATCGTCTCTCTCCTTTCCGACGCCCCGCCGCCCGACCAATGGCCGGACTTTATGACGCCCGTTTTGCGAGGGAGACGAAAAAAGGGAGACGGGCTGGCCCCATCTCCCTCGACGTCCGGACTTCGGGTCCGGCGGGCCATCCCGGTGGATGACCCTGTCCTTGAGTCATCCGGTTATTCGGCTGCCTGTGCCATCATGTCTACCGACACGTACTTGCGGCCCTGCTTGCCATCGTGGAATCGCACGCGGCCCGCGGCGAGCGCGAACAGGGTATGGTCCTTGCCCATGCCGACGTTGGAGCCCGGATAGAACCTGGTGCCGCGCTGGCGCACGATGATGTTGCCGCCGATCACGTCCTGACCGCCGAACTTCTTCACGCCGAGGCGACGGCCAGCCGAATCGCGACCGTTGCGCGAACTGCCGCCTGCTTTCTTGTGTGCCATCTCGAACTACCTCTTACTTCTTGGCGTCGGTGTCTTTGGCGGCCTTTTTGGCCGGAGCCTTCTTCGCGGCCGGCTTCTTCTCGGCAGCGGGCTTCTCGTCGGCCTTGGCGGCGGTCGCGGCCTTCTTCACCGGCTCCGCCTTCTTGGCCTTGGTTTCCTTCGCCACGTCGACACCCTTGGCGGGTTCGGCAGCCTTCGCCTTGGGTTCGGCCTTCGGAGCCGTTTCCACCCCCTCGGCCTTGCTCGGGGCAGGCTTGGGAGCGGTTTCCTTCTTCGGCGCGGCCTTTTCCGCCTTCGAATCGCCGACCTGAACGATGCGCAGCAGGGTCATCTGCTGGCGGTGACCGGCCTTGCGGCGATAGTTGTGGCGGCGGCGCTTCTTGAAGACGACCACCTTCTCGCTCTTCGCCTGGGCGATGATCTCGGCCGAAACCTTGACCTTGCCGGCGTCGGCCAGCGTATCGCCCTCGCCCGCGAGCAGGACATCGCCCAGCGTGATCGTGTCGCCGGCTTCACCCGCCAGCTTCTCGACCGCGATCTTGTCTCCGGCGGCTACGCGATATTGCTTGCCGCCCGTGCGCACGACTGCGAACATGGCCTTCAATTCCGTTTCGTATCTTGCTGTCGCAGCGCGGCTCGAACCACGCAAACGACAAAAAAGGCGCCCAGTGCGGGCACCGAAAGCGCGCCGCCGTTACGCCAGCCGCCGCCTACTGTCAACGGCCGGCGTGCGCAAATGGGGCGCAAATTGGAGGCAATTGGCGAGTGGAAAGCGCGTCTCGGGCCCGCTATGGCTGGACACATGCCTTTCCCCCGCTCCGCCCTGCCGCTGGCGGCGTTCGGCGTCGCGCTCTCCGGCTGCGCGGGCGCGTCGGGCGAATACCCGAGCCTGGCGATCCGCGATGCCGAGCGAGTCGCCGGCACGCTCGAACCGGTCGCGCCGGCCCCCTATGTCCCTCCGCCGACGTCCCCTGCGACGATCGACCGGCTCGACGCGCTCGCCGCCGACGCGAGCGCCGCACACCGGGCGTTCCTGTCCGAAGCGCCGGGCGCACGCGGCGCGATCGAGGCGGCGCGCGGATCCGATGCAGGCGCCGAGAGCTGGGCGCGGGCGCAAGTCGCGCTGGCCGGGCTCCAGGCGGCGCGCAGCCGGGCGATGATCGCGCTCGCCGATCTCGACCGGCTGATGGTCGATGCGGCGCTGGAAGGCGGCGCGCTGGAGCGCATCGTCGCCACGCGCGACACCGTCACCGCGCAAGTGCGGGAACAGGATGCCGCTATCGACGCCATGGCGCGAGGGCTGCGCTGATGGGTCTGAACTGCAACGTCTGCCCGGTCCGCCACCGCGCCGCGTGTTCGGTGCTGAGCGACGACGAGCGCGAGGATCTCGCCCGCGCCGGCCGGAGCCGCACGCTCAGGCGGGGCGAGCTGCTGTTCGCCGCAGGTGACGAGAACGCCTCCTGCGCCACGCTGATTCGCGGCGCGCTGAAGGTGACCAGCATCGACGAGAACGGCACCGAACGCATCCTCGCCCTGGTTCACCCGGCGGGCTTCATCGGCGAACTGTTCGCGCCTTTCGCCCATCACGACGTGGTCGCGCTGACCGACAGCGAGCTGTGCGTATTTCCCAAGAGCGAGATGGGCCGCGCGGTCGAACGCCACCCGCAACTTGCCCAGGCATTGCTGCGCCGCTCGCAGGAAGAATTGCTCCAGAGCCGCGAACTGCTCGCCCTCAGCAGCCGGCGCAGCGCGGTGGCGAAAGTCGCGGGCTTCCTGCTGGGCATGGCGGAGGCGGCAAGCGAATCGTCGTGCCATGCCGCCCGCGCCTTCGACCTGCCGCTCACCCGCGGCGAAATCGCCGGCATGTTGGGGCTGACGATCGAAACGGTCAGCCGCGCGCTGACCAAGCTGGAGCGCGACGGCGTCATCCGACGAAGCGGTTCGCGCGGGATCGAACTGGTCGATCCCGCGCGGCTGGGGTTCGAGGCGGCCTAGAGCCCCGAGGGGCTCCACTCCCTTTCAGCCGACCACCGCGGCGATCGTGACCACCGCGAGCCCCCAGACGAGGATCAGGACCGGCAAGATCAGCACCTGGACGGTCGCGGCGCCCGCGGTGCTGTGCCCCGAACCGGTCATGATCCCCTGTTGCCGGAAACGACTCCAGGGAGTGAGCCGTTGCGGGTTTTCCGGCGTCATCCGCATCCACAGCGCCGGCACGGCGAAGACCATCGCCATGAAAATCATGATGATCGCCATCGGCAGGATCAACATCGGCGAGGTGAAACCCAGCGCCAGCACGCCTACCGCGCCGAAGAACAACGCCACCATCGCCACCAGCATTCCGGCCGGAAGTTCGAAGTTACGATCGACTGCGTGCGGCGCTCGCAGCGCGGTTGCTTCGTGAATGATCGCCCGTTCGGCGATCGACTCGCGGGTAAGACGTTCCGCCATCGAAATCGCTCCTGTCTATGCCCGTGGGATAGACAGTGCGGCGCGGCGGCGCTTTGACCGTGCTCAAACGCGCGATTGTTTCCAGCGCGCGAGGTCGGCGTGGTCCTGCGCGCGCGGCTCTATCCAGCGCCATGCGCCATCGCGCTTCTCGCGCTTCCAGAACCAGGCGTCCGACTTCAGATTATCCATCGCAAAATCGACCGCGTCGATAGCCGCCCGGCGATGACGCGCCGCCGCCGAGACCAGTACGATCGGCTCGCCGGGCCGCATTTCGCCGACGCGATGGACGATGAGGATGCCCATCAGGTCGAACCTTTCGAGCGCCCGGTCGGCGAGATCGTTCATGCCCGGCAGCGTCAGCGGTTCGTAGTGCGACAGCTCGAGCGCCTCGATCCCGTCGCCGCCGCGCACTTCGCCCACGAACGTGCAGACGCCGCCGAGGCCTGGATGCGCGTTTGTGAACGGACCCACCAGCGCACCGGGCGCGAACGGCTCGGAGAGGAGGCGCACGTCCTTCATCGCCCTATCCGCCACTGACCGGCGGCAACAACGCAATCTCGTCGCCATCGGCAGCCGCAAGCGCCGCCTTGTCGGCCAGCACCGCGCCGTTCAGCGCGAGCTTGATCCTCTCGCCCCCGGCCTCGGGAAAAATCGCCAGCAATCCCGCCCAGTCGAGCGGCCCGGCCACGTCCCTTTCAGGCGCGCCCGCAAGATCGGCCAGCTTGCCGAGGAAAACGAGTTTGACCGCCATTTCAAATCTTGGTGCTGAAGAGAGGCACTCTACCCCCCCGTCAGCGACATATGGCGCGGCTGCGCGGGCTCGGCGCCGCGTTCGATGCGGAAGTGGTGCTTTTCCGGCTTGATCCGCATCGCCTCATCGAGCGCGGCGGACAAGTTGGCGTCTGGCGCGTCGGAGCGTAGCGCGGCGCGCAGGTCGACCTTCTCCGCGCCGCCGAGGCAGGCGTAGAGCTGGCCCGTCGCGGTCACGCGGATGCGGTTGCAGCCGGCGCAGAAATTGTTGGTCAGCGGGGTGATAAAGCCGATCCGGCCGCCGGTTTCGGCCACATCGGCATAACGCGCCGGGCCGCCGCTGCGGTGATCGCTCGGCGTCAGCGTCCAGCGCGCCTCCAGCGCATCGCGCACCACGGTCAGCGGCAGGTAGTGATCGACCCGGTCGCCTTCCACCTCGCCCAGCGGCATGACCTCGATCAGCGTCAGCTCGTGCCCGTGGGCATGGGCCCATTCCACGAGGAAGGGGATTTCCTCCTCGTTCAGCCCCTTGAGCGCCACGGTGTTGAGCTTGACCTTCAACCCCGCCTCGCGCGCGGCGGCGATGCCTTGCAGCACCTGCCCCAGCCGGTCGCGGCGGCTGAGCCTCGCGAACAGCGCCGAATCCATCGTATCGAGCGAAACGTTGATCCGCTTCACCCCGGCGGCGGCGAGATCGTCGGCGAACTGCGCGAGCCGGGTGCCGTTGGTGGTCAGCGTCAGCTCTTCCAGACCGTCCCCCAGCCTGCGGCCCAGCGCGCGGACCAGCTCGATCATGTCGCGCCGCACCAGCGGCTCGCCGCCGGTGAGCCGGATCTTGCCGATGCCCCGGTCGATCATCGCCAGCGACAGCTTGTGCAGTTCCTCCAGCGTCAGCACTTCCTTGCGCGGCAGGAACTGCATCTTTTCCGGCATGCAATAGGCGCAGCGCAAGTCGCACCGGTCGGTCACCGACAGGCGCAGGTAGGTGATGCGGCGGTTGAACGCATCGACGAGGGGAGCGGAACAGCCCATGCCCCTATTGTGGAGCCAACCGGCCGGGATTGGAAGGGCGGGCGCCTTTCATCCTGGCAAGTGCCACTTCAGACCGCCAGCAACTGGCCGGTGACGCCAGCCGCCGTTTCCAGATAGCGCAGGGTTTCGGCAATCGCCGCCTCGTCATCCCCGGCAACGGCGTTCACGCGCTGCGGCGCGGCTTGCCGGGCGAGGTTCTGCACCGCCGCCAGCCGCCATCCCCGGTGATCGTGGGGAGCCGGGCCGAACACCAGCACCAGGTCGTCACCGCGCGACAGCCGCTGCGCATCGGGCAGTACCCGCGCATGGAACGCCGCTGCTGCGTCAAGCGCGCCATCCGGCAGCGGCCCGACGCGCAGCATCGCCATCAGCGCCGCTCGCGGTGCAGCGTGATGCCGATCTTCTCGTCCGCCTCCGAAAGCGCCAGCTTGACGATCTTCACCGTCACCGCCTCCACCCGCGTATCTTGCAGGAACAGCGTTTCGCAGACGTGTTCCGCCACCGCCTCGATCAGCTTGAAATGCGTGTCGCCCAGCGCGTCGGAGCAGGCGAACTTCAGGTCCATGTAGTTCTTGCTCGCATCGAGCGAGGTCTCGGCATCGTAGTGGGAAATGGCCTTCAGCTTCACAGCCACGGTGAAGCGCAGCGGTTGCGGCCGGCCGGTCTCCTCGGAATAGATCCCGGTGTGGACCATGTGCTCGAAATCGGCGAGTTCGAGGATGAGGCTGTCGGCCATGCGTGTTTTCCTGTCGGCGAGCGCCGTTGGCGCTCGCAGGCTGCAATGGCAACACCTTCTGCTCTTGGCTAGATATGTTCGCCATGTTCCGTGGAGCGTCCATTTACCGCGCACTGCGCTTCTGCGCCCTGCCCGGCGTCACGCTGGCGCTGTCGGGATGCGTCGCCGCCGCAGTGGCGGTTCCGACATTGACCGCTGTCGGCGCCATCACCGAAAAAAAGCGCGCGCCTGCCGCAACGCCGACGCAACCGGCGAGCGCCGTCCCGCCTGCCAATGGATCTGCGGATGGGAACGCCGACGCGCCCGAAATCGTCCTCCTGACCGATCTCGCCGACCTGCCGCCGCCATCGGCCGGCCCGCGGCCGGCAGCGGCGTGGCGGGCCTTCGCGGACTTCGCCACGCAAGGCGCGCTCCGGCTGGCCGAAGGCGAGGAGGTGCAGTCCGCACTGCTGGCGGCCGAAAGCGCTGCCGGCATCGAGACGCGCAGGCGGCTCTGCACCGGCCGCGAACCGGCGGTGATCGTCGATCTCGACCCGGCGGACGCGGCCTTCGCGCCCGACGCCGCGCGGTCCGCCCGGCCAGAAATCGCCGCCGAGCTTGCCCGATTGCGCGAAGCCGGGGTGGTGGTGCTGTGGATCTCGCGCCTCGGCGCGAAGGCGGTGATGCCGGTCGCCGACGCGATCCGGCAATCCGGGCTCGACCCCACCGGCCGCGACCCGATCCTGCTCGTCCGGCACGAGGAAGAACGCAAGCAGGTGCTGCGCGAGGAAGCCAACCGGAGCGTCTGCGTGCTGGCGATGGCGGGCGACGAGCGCGGCGATTTCGACGAGCTGTTCGACTATCTGCGCGATCCGGAGATGGCGGCGATGTACGATTCGCTGCTCGGTTCGGGATGGTTCATCGTCTCGCAACCGTTCGCGGAGCCGCCGGTGATCGAAGTACCGGAAGTGTCAGCCGCGCCGCCAGCGGGCGAAGATGGCGGTCGGTAGCAGCCGCGCCCCGTTCCCCTCCTCGCGCACCGCCAGTTCGCCGTGCTCGATCTCGCCGGGCAAATCGGCGAAGTGTTCCGCCAGCAGGCCGGCGAGCGCCAGGCTGCTCATGCGCACGGCATAGACGGTCAGGAACAGGAACCGGCTGTCGGCATCGAGCAGGCGGCGGCAATCGGCGATCAGCGGCGGCAAGCCGTCCTCCAGCCGCCAGACCTCGCCGTCCGGCCCGCGTCCGAACTTCGGCGGATCGAGGATGATCCCGTCGTAACGCCGGCTCCGCCGCACCTCGCGCGCAGCGAACTTCGCCGCATCGTCCACCAGCCAGCGGATCGGTCGCTCTTCCATCCCCGAAAGCGCGGCATTGGCGCGCGCGTGGGTGACCGACTTCTTGCTCGCGTCGACATGCGTCACCGGCCCGCACCGCGACAGCGCCAGCGTCCCCACGCCCGTATACCCGAACAGGTTGAGGGTGGTTGGCCCCTCCCCTTCAGGGGAGGGGTCGGGGTGGGGGATGTCAGACGGTTCGGGGGAAGACAGCCGCTCTCGCATCCAGTCCCACACCGGGGCCATGTCGGGAAAGAAGCCCAGGTGGCGGAAGGGGGTGCATTGTGCGGTGAAGCGCGCCTCGTTCCACGCCAGCGGCCAGCCTTCGCGCGGGACGGAGCGATGGAAATGCCAGCGCCCGCCGCCGTCCTCGTCCGAACCGGGCACGAACTCGCCGTCGGCGTCCCATTCCGCCAGCCGGGGCGACCACAGCGCCTGCCCCTCCGGACGGATGAAGCTGTAGGGGCCGTAGCGCTCCAGCTTGCGGCCGTGGCCGCTGTCGAGCAGGCCGTAATCGGCCCAGCCCGCGCCTTCCATGACGAGGGAGTGCTCGATCAGGTCAGCCACTTCACTCTCCGTTCGCCTTGAGCGCAGTCGAGAGGCGTCCCCCGCAGGTGTCTCGACTTCGCTCGACACGAACGGGTGTTGCTTCGGCCATCAGTGCGAAGGCGTCGCGTGCTCCGCGACATAGGCGGCGACCGCATCGTATTCGCCGGGCAGGTCGACGCAGCGCTCGTCGCGGTCGAACAGGTCCCCGACGCGGGCCGGAAGCGGCGGGCGTTGGCCTGTGGCGCGTTCGACCGCGTCGCGGAACTTGCCCGGATGCGCGGTGGCGAGCGTGACCACGGGAACCTCGCGCGGCAATTCCGCCGCGCGCGCGGCGTGGAGGCCGATCGCGGTATGCGGATCGATCACCTGCCCGGCCTCGTGCGCTGCCCACGCCATCGCGCGGGCCATGTCGGTGGCGTCGGCGCGGGCGCTGGAAAACAGCGCGAATGCCCCGCCCCCCGAAATATTAGCGCGCTGGGCGTTGGTGAGGCGCATGGCCTTCTCCCGCTCGAACCCGCGCATCTGTTCGGCCAGCGCCGCCCCGTCGCGCCCGCCGCAATCGAACAGCAGCCGCTCGAAGTTGGAGCTGACCTGAATATCCATCGACGGCGCCGCGGTGGGCGTCACCTCGCCGGCAGAATAATCGCCATCGGAAAGCGCGCGATGAAGGATGTCGTTGACGTTGGTGGCCACGATCAACCGCTCCACCGGCAGGCCCATCCGCGCGGCGACATAGCCGGCGAAGACATCGCCGAAATTGCCGGTCGGCACGCTGAAAGCGGTCTTGCGATGCGGCGCGCCGAGCTGCACGGCGGCGGCGAAGTAGTAGACCACCTGCGCCATCAGCCGCGCCCAGTTGATCGAATTGACCGCCCCCAGGTCGAATTGTCCGGTCATTGCCGGATCGTTGAACATTCGTTTCACCATCGCCTGCGCGTCGTCGAAGCTGCCGTCGATGGCGATGTTGTGCACGTTGGGCGCCTTGACCGTGGTCATCTGCCGCCGCTGCACGTCGCTGACCCGCCCTTTCGGGTGGAGCATGAAGATGTCGATGTTCTCGCGCCCCGCCACCGCGTCGATCGCGGCGGAGCCGGTATCGCCGCTGGTCGCCCCGACGATCGTCAGCCGCCGATCGCGGCGGGCCAGGAACTCCTCGAACAACGGCCCGAGCAATTGCAGCGCCACGTCCTTGAACGCCAGCGTCGGGCCGTGGAACAGCTCCAGCAGCCAGTGCCGCTCGTCCAGCTGGGCCAGCGGCGTGACGGCGGCGTGGGCGAAGCGGCCATAGGCTTCGGCGCTCAGCTCGCGCAGCCGGTCTTCGCTTAGGCTGTCGCCCACGAACGGCAGCATAATCCGCGTCGCCAGTTCGGCGTAGGGAAGGCCCGCGAGCGCGGCGATCTCGCCTTCGGAAAGGCGCGGCCATTCGCGCGGCAGGTACAGTCCGCCGTCGGACGCCAGCCCGGCCAGCGTCACGCCTTCGAAATCGAGCGCCGGGGCGCTGCCGCGGGTGGAGATATAGTCCATCGTGGCAGGGCGGTTAGCGGCGAGACGCCATCGTGGCAACAAGACGGCGCTAGGGCCAATCGCCATTCAGCCTTGGCGGGCGGTCTGCTTTTGCTTCCCCGCGTCTTCCAGCTCGCGTTTCAGCTGCATCAGCCGCCATCCGGCCTGCGCGGCGTAGGGGCCGATCCAACGCTCCTGGATCGCCTGGATCGGCATTGCGTCGAGGTAGTTGAACCGTTCGCGTCCCTTGCGCACGGCCGCCACCAGCCCGGCATCCTCGAGCACGCGCAAGTGGAGCATCACCGTCGTGCGGTCGAGATCGGGGAACACCGCGCAGAGCTGCTTGGTAGTCAGCGGACGCAGCTTCAGCTCGTCGCAGATCCGTCGCCGGGCAGGGTTAGCGAGCGCCTTGAACACCGCATCGAGATCGTCGTCGGTTGACATGTTATATTTTTATAACATATTTTCCGGCGACTCAAGCGAGGTATTCGGATCATGGAGCTCAAGTTTCGCGTGGCGGCGCGCATCGCCAGGCCGGTCGAGGAGGTTTTCGAGGCCGTGGCCGACCCGAAGCAGCTATCGCACTATTTCACCACCGGCGGCGCGCAGGGACGGCTGGAGGAAGGCGCGACGGTGACGTGGGACTTCCACGATTTTCCGGGCGCCTTTCCGGTCCATGTGATCGAGGTCGCGCCCAACGAGCGCATCGTGCTGCAATGGGATGCCAACGAAGGCGAAGCGCCGAACCTCGATGGCGGCGAAATCGAAGCCGCCGACTACAGGACGACCGTGACGATGACCTTCAGGGGGCTGGAAGACGGCCGCACGCTGATCGAGATCGCCGAGGAAGGCTGGCGCTTCAACGAGGGCGCGCTCAAGGCAAGCTACGGCAACTGCCAAGGCTGGACCGGAATGCTGCTCGCGCTGAAGGTCTGGCTCGAGCACGGCATCAACCTGCGCGAAGGGCTGTACGAGTAAGGAGCCGCGCTTCGCGGAGCTTGGCGAGGAACCGCTCTTCGATGGCAAGCGCATGATCTACGGCGGCTTCGAGCCGATCGTGTGGAAAGGCCGCGATTGACCGCTCAGCCGCGCCGCCGCCGCAGCGCGAGGACGTAGATCACCAGCGCGGTCAGCGCGAAGAAGAACCATTGCCCGGCGTAAGCCAGATGGTTGTTGGGCAGGCTTTCCGGGTCGGGCGGCGCGAGCGGTTGCAGGCCGGCGGGGTTTTGCGCCGCATAGAGGATGCCGCCGAACTCCCCGCCCGGACCGATGACGCCAGTGACGGGCCCGCCGGTCCATTCGACGATTTCCGTGGGCAGCGACCAGCCGAGCGCCGCTTCCGCTTCGCCGCCGCCGAGGAGCCCGCAGCGGACGACTTGCGCCACGCCGCTTTCGCCCCTCGCGCTCCTGGCGGCGGTGGTGCGGACGCCGGTGACCTGGGCGCAATCGAACCCGCTCCAACGAAACAGCGATGCTTCCATCGCAGCTTCCGTTTCCGGCCAGGGCACGCTGGCGGACATGGCCTGCGCCTGCCGGTAGCGGGCCAGCAGCCCCTCCTTCCATTCGGCGCGCTGGAGTTGCCATACGCCCAGCGCGATCATCGCCGCCACGGCCGCCCCGACCAGCAGCGTCGGCATCAGCGGCAAGCGGCGGATCATGGCGCGCGCTCCCGCCCCTCCCCGGCGCGGTTGCGATATTCGGACCAGAACAGCGCCGCCTTCGCCCAGCGCAGACCGAAGACGACGCCGACCAGCGCCAGCGGCGGCCACAGCAGCACATGCAGCCACCAGGGCGGCGATGCGCCCAGTTGCAGGAAAAGCGCAAGGACCAGAACGATCGTGCCGATGATCAGCGTCAGAAACGCCGCCGGCCCGTCACCGACGTTGGAGCGGGAGAAGTCGAGCCCGCAAGCGCGGCAGCGCCCGGCAAACCCGACCCAGCCATCGAACAGCGTGCGTGCGCCGCACTGGGGGCAAAGGCCGGAAAGGGCAGCCTCGGCCAACCGCGGCTGCCCTTGCGGGGATTCAGGCGTGTCGGCCATCGTGGCGGCCCAAGGTTCGCCTGGGGTCCGTACTCAAGAGCCAGCGCGCCCGAGGCGTCCGGATGGCGAACATATCGGACGAAGGCGCGCGCGGCCACGGCTGGCCGCCATGGCAAGCGCGGCTTCGTTCGAGATGGAAGCCATCCGGACGTCCCGCAGGGATTTGGCCCTGAGGCCCCATTGCCGCGTCGATCGGTCTTGAAATATGGACATATTCCTTCGCCCTCTCTCCTTGCACTGGGGCCTCAGGGCCAAACCTCGGGCGCGCTGGCTATTGAGTACGGACCCTAGTGGAATTCGGCGCCCCAGCCGCCCCAGATGTAGACGACGATGAACAGGAACAGCCACACCACGTCGACGAAGTGCCAGTACCACGCCGCCGCTTCGAAGCCGAAGTGCTGCTTGGGCGTGAAGTGACCGAGGTAGGCGCGGCGCAGGCAGACGATCAGCATGATCGTACCCACCAGCACGTGGAAGCCGTGGAACCCGGTCGCCATGTAGAAGCCCGAGCTGTAGGTGTTGCCGCCGAACCCAAACGGAGCGTGGGCGTATTCATAAGCCTGGATGCAGGTGAACAGCACGCCGAGGATGACCGTGAGCCACAGGCCCTTCTTCAGCCCCTCGCGGTCGCCGTGGATCAGCGAGTGGTGCGCCCAGGTAACGGTGGTGCCCGAACACAGCAGGATCAGCGTGTTGAGCAGCGGCAGCGCGAACGGATCCATTACCGCTTCGATCGCCTTGGGCGGGAAGACGCCGCCGACCACCTCGGTCAAGGCGTTGGGAAACAGCGCGAAATCGAACCAGGCCCAGAACCAGCCGACGAAGAACATCACTTCCGACGCGATGAACAGGATCATCCCGTAGCGCAGGTGAAGCTGCACCACAGGCGTATGATCGCCCGCCTGCGCCTCCTTCACGACGTTGGAGAACCACGTGAAGAACGTGGCGATCAGGCCCGCGATGCCCAGCCCCAGCACCAGCCAGTGGTTCGGCATCTCGTGCATGTAGAGCACCATGCCGCTGGTGAACGTGAACGCCGAAACCGCGCCGACGAGCGGCCAGATGTCGGGCGGCAGGATGTGATAGTCGTGGTTCTTGGCGCCGGCCATGTGAGCTTTCCTGATCCTTGCTTGCCTGATCCTTGCCTGGGCGTGCCCTTAATGCGGGCCTGGCCCGTGGTCCAGAGGCTTGGGTTATTGGGGTTCGTACTAGAGTCCTAGGGGGAAGGCTGATCCTTCGCCTTGTGGAACGTGTAGCTGAGCGTGATCTGTTCGACCCCCTTCATGTTGGGATCGTCGAGCGCTTTGGGATCGACGTAGTAGAGCACCGGCATCGCCACTTCCTGGCCGGGCCGAAGCGTCTGCTCGGTGAAACAGAAACACTGGATCTTGTTGAAGTACTTACCCGCCTGCTCCGGCTCGACGTTGAAAGTCGCGGTTCCGGTTATCGGCACGGAGGTGTCGTTGCGCGCCTCGAAGATCGCCATGTCGCGCTGGCCGATCTGGACCGTGTCGGTCACCTGCCGCGGGCGAAATTTCCACGGCATGTCGCTGGCGGTATTGGCGTCGAAGCGGATCGATATCGTCCTGCCGCCGGCGCTGCGCGCGGCGGCGTCGTCCGCCTGGGCGATGGTGGCGACCTGGGTCGTGCCGCCAAAGCCGGTCACGCGGCAGAACAGGTCGTAGAGCGGAACCGCTGCGAAGCCGAGCCCCAGCATGGCCGCCGCCGCCGCCGCCATCGCCAGCGCCACCCGGCGGTTCCTCTTCTCGAGAGCGAGACTGGCCATCAGTCGAGCATCTTGACGATGGTGATGGCGTAGAACAGCGCCACGAACCCCGCCAGTGCGAGCGCCAGCGCGATGTTGCGGCCACGGCGCGCGCGCTTGAGCGCCTGTTCTTCCTCCGGTGTCATGCCGATAGTCCCTGCCCCATGATCAGCCGGTCCGCAACCAGCACGGCGAACAGCGCGAAAAGGTACAGCACCGAATAGGCGAACAGCCGCTTTTCCGGCCGCATCGCGTCGCCCCCTCCGCTGCGGCGCAAGGCCACTGGCAGCGACAGGGCGACGAACAGGCCGGACAGGGCCAGCGCCGAGATCCCGTAGATCGCGCCGGTCCCGCCGATCGCCCACGGCGCAAGGCTTACGGCGAGCAGGACCACCGAATAGAGCAGGATTTGCCGCCGCGTGGCGGTTTCACCGGCGACCACCGGCAGCATCGGAATGCCCGCGTGGGCGTAATCGCTCTTCACGAACAGCGCCAGCGCCCAGAAGTGCGGCGGTGTCCACATGAAGATGATGACGAACAGCAGCACCGGCATCAGTGTGACCTCGCCGGTGACCGCGACCCAGCCGATCAGCGGCGGAAACGCGCCCGCGCCGCCGCCGATGACGATGTTCTGCGGCGTCCGGGGCTTGAGCCAGATCGTGTAGATGACAGTGTAGTAGAGGATCGAGGCGGCGAGGATCGCGGCCGCGAGCCAGTTCACCGCCACCCCCATCACCAGCACCGAGGCGACCGAGAGCGCCACGCCGAAATCGCGCGCGGAAATCCGATCGAGCTTTCCCTGCGGCAGCGGCCGCCCGGCGGTGCGCTTCATCCGCGCGTCGATGTCGGCTTCCCACCACTGGTTGAGCGCCCCGGCCCCGCCCGCGCCGAGCGCGATGCACAGCACGGCGGTAAACCCGAGCACCGGATGGATCGCGCCGGGAGCGGCAAGCAGGCCGGCGAGGCCCGTGAACACCACCAGGCTCATCACGCGCGGCTTGGTCAGCGCAAAGAAATCGCGCCATTCGGCCGGTAACGCTTGGGGCTGGACGGTTGTGGTCATCACAAGTCTTTCCCCTCCCGCTTACGGGAAGGGCTGGGGGTGGGCTTGTTGACGGGAGCGGGGCCAGCAGGCCCCCTCCCGGCCCCTCCCGCAAGCGGGAGGGCAGGCATCAGTGCGCGTTCGCAGTCCCGGCCGGACCGATCGCATCGTGGTGCGAGTGGTGGTCCTCGATCACCGGCAGGGTTTCGAACTGGTGATACGGCGGCGGGCTCGACAGCGACCACTCGAGCGTCGTCGCGCCTTCGCCCCAGTAATTGGCGGCCGCCTTCTTGCCCGCCGTGAAGGCGTAGATCATGTTGGCGAAGAAGAACAGCATCGACAGCGCCATCACCACGTAGCCGATCGACGAGATGTGGTTCCAGTACTCGTAGGCCGTGGCGTAGTCCGGATAGCGGCGCGGCATCCCCTGCATGCCGAGGAAGTGCTGCGGGAAGAAGATCAGGTTCACGCCGATGAAGAATACCCAGAAGTGCAGGTGCGAAAGCAGCTCGCTGTGCATCCGCCCGCTCATCTTCGGGAACCAGTAGTAGAAGCCCGCGAAGAGCGAGAACACCGCGCCGAGCGACAGCACGTAGTGGAAGTGGGCGACGACGTAGTAAGTGTCGTGCAGGTTGTCGTCCACGCCGCCGTTGGCCAGCACCACGCCGGTCACCCCGCCGACGGTAAACAGGAAGATGAAGCCGAGCGCCCAGACCAGCGGGCTCTTGAACTCCATGCTGCCGCCCCACATCGTTGCGATCCAGCTGAAGATCTTGATGCCGGTCGGCACCGCGATGACCATCGTCGCCGCGGTGAAGTACATCTTGGTGTTCACGTCCAGGCCGACGGTAAACATGTGGTGCGCCCAGACGATGAAGCCAACCACGCCGATCGCGACCATCGCGTAGGCCATGCCGAGATAACCGAACACCGGCTTGCGGCTGAAGGTCGCCACGATCTGGCTGACCATGCCGAAGCCTGGCAGGATCATGATGTAGACCTCCGGATGGCCGAAGAACCAGAACAGGTGCTGGTAGAGCACCGGGTCGCCGCCGCCGGCCGCATCGAAGAACGTGGTGCCAAAGTTGCGGTCGGTGATCAGCATGGTGATCGCTGCGGCGAGCACCGGCAGCGCCAGCAGCAACAGGAACGCGGTCACCAGCACCGACCACACGAACAGCGGCATCTTGTGCAGGGTCATACCCGGCGCGCGCATGTTGAAGATGGTCGTGATGAAGTTGATCGAACTCATGATCGAGGCCGCGCCCGCAAGGTGCAGCGAGAAGATCGCGAAATCGACCGCCGGCCCCACCGAGCCCGATGTCGACAACGGCGCATAGACCGTCCAGCCGGTGCCCGCGCCCATTCCGGTGCCGCCTGGCATGACGGTCGAGATCATCAGCGAGCAGAACGCCACGCCTGTAAGCCAGAAGGCGATGTTGTTCATGCGCGGGAAGGCCATGTCCGGCGCGCCGATCATCAGCGGCACGAACCAGTTGGCGAACCCCCCCATCGTGGCCGGCATGACGACGAAGAACACCATGATCAGGCCGTGCGCGGTGATCAGCACGTTCCAGGTGTGAAGCTGCTGGTCGAAGTCGACACCGCCGTTGTTCAGCCACGCCGAGACCTGGCCCATGATCTGCAAGCCCGGCTCCGCCAGTTCCCACCGCATCAGGCCGGAAATCGCCCCGCCGATGATCCCCGCGAAGATCGAGAAGATCAGGTACAGCGTGCCGATGTCCTTGTGGTTCGTCGACATGAACCAGCGGGCGAAGAAGCCCGGCTTGTGGTCGGCGCCGTGCTCCGCGTCGTGATGGTCCTCGCTGTGGGCCCGGAAGGTGTCGGCGGTAGTAGCCATGGTGTCAGATACCTTGGATCAGAAAGCGTTTGTCAGGCGGCCGCCGGTTCGGCGGCGGGCTCGGTCTCGCCGGTCGGCGGCGCACCGGCGCCGGGCGCGCCCTCGACCGAGGATTCGGGCTCTTGCAGCGGAGCCGCGGCAGGTGCCGCGGCCTCCTCGTCGGAGGCGAGCGTGCCGCCCTTGGAGCGGACCCATGCCTCGAACTGCGGCCGCGGCACCGCCTCGAGAGCGATCGGCATGTAGCCGTGGCGCGCGCCGCACAGCTCGGAGCACTGGCCGTAGTAGATACCCGGCTCCTTGACCGTCAGCATACGCTCGTTGAGGCGTCCGGGCACGGCGTCGATCTTGAACCACAGGCTCGGCACGGCGAACGAGTGGATCACGTCGGCGCCCGTGACTTGCAGGCGGATCGGCTCGCCCACCGGCACGACCATGCGGTTGTCGGCGGCAAGGTGCGACGGCTCGCCGCGCGCTTCGGCCTCTTCCTCGGACAGCATGTTCGAGATGACCTCGAACTCGCCATTGTCGGGATAAGTGTAGCCCCAGTACCACTGGTAGCCGGTCGCCTTGATCGTCAGCGCGTCCTTCGGCGGGCTTTCGTACTGGCGCGCCAGGAGCGAGATCGAGGGGACGGCGATGGCGACGAGAATCAGCACCGGGACGAAAGTCCAGATGACTTCGATCGCGGTATTGTGGCTGGTCTTCGACGGGACCGGGTTGGCGCGGCGATTGTAGCGCGCAATGACCCACAGCAGCAGCCCGAGCACGAGCAGGCTGACGCCGACCATCATCGGCAGCAGGAACAGGTCGTGCATCCACAACGCCCATTCGCCGTCTTCCGAATACTGCGTCTGGAAGCCCAGCCCGCCGTCGACCGGCGCGCCCTTGATCCATTCGGGGCCGAGCGGCGTATAGCCCGCAGCATCGCCCGTTGCCGGAACCGCGGCCGAACCTTCGGCGGCGTCGGCGGCGGGAATCGTATCGTCGGCGACGTTGGGCGATCGGGCATCGGCGGCCGGCGCCGCGGCGCTTGATTCGGTCGGCTGTTGCGGAGCCGCGAGACTCGCCTGAGGGATCGCGATCGCGGCCATCAAGGCGGCTATCAGGGGGAGGATGTACAACCGCTTGCGCGCGGTACCGCCGAGATTCATCAGACTGACGCTTTCCGTTCGTTCGGGCCGTTTTCTGGATCGGGCGCGCACGGCCCGCCGGCCTGGAAAGGCCGGTTTCGGCGGGCCTATACGCCCGCTTGCCCCGTGCCTCAAGCGCTTCTAGGAGAATTTTCGCAAGGGTGCGCAAGGAGGTACGACGCGTGCCCTCTCCACCCGCACAATACGATCGAAAGGCGCCGTTTCCGCATGACCGAAGAAGAGGTTCTCGCAGAGTTCCGCGCCAGTCACGCGCTGCTCGAGGGTCATTTCCAGCTCTCCTCCGGGCGCCACAGCGCCTTCTACCTGCAATGCGCGCGCGTGCTGATGGACGCCGAGCGCGCCGGACGCCTCGCCCGCGCGCTGGTGCACAAGCTGCCGCGCGAGCTGCGCGCGCGCATCGGCAAAGTCGTCTCGCCGGCGATGGGCGGCGTCATCATCGGGCATGAGGTCGGCCGCGCGCTGGAAGTCGACGCGATCTTCCTCGAACGCCCGACCGGCACGTTCGAATTGCGTCGCGGATTCGAGATCGCGCAGGGGGAAAAGGTCCTGCTGGTAGAGGATGTGGTCACCACCGGCCTTTCGAGCCGTGAGGCGATAAAGGCCATCGAGGCGGTCGGCGGCGAAGTGCTGGCGGCGGTCGCGCTGGTCGACCGCACCGGCGGCGAAGTGGACCTGGGCGTGCCGTTCCACGCGCTGGCGACGATCAACTTCCCGACCTACGCCACGGAAGAGGTGCCGGTCGAACTGGCCGCGATACCGCTGACCAAGCCGGGGAGCCGGAAGTAGTGACCGGCCGCGCGCCGTCCACTGGCTTGCGCCTGGGCGTCAACATCGATCACGTCGCCACGATCCGCAACGCGCGGGGGGGCGACCATCCCGATCCGGTGCGCGCGGCGGAGATCGTCGCCCGCTGCGGCGGCGACGGCATCACCGCGCACTTGCGCGAGGACCGGCGGCATATCCGCGACGAGGACTTGCGCCGCATCCAGCTGGCGACCGACCTGCCGCTCAACCTCGAGATGGCCGCGACCGAGGAGATGCTCGCCATCGCCCTCACCCACCGGCCGCATGCCGCCTGCATCGTGCCCGAAAAGCGCGAGGAGCGGACCACCGAGGGCGGGCTCGACGCCGCCGGACAGCACAACCACCTGCAACCGATCGTCACGCGCCTCGCCGATGCCGGCATCCGCGTGAGCCTGTTCATCGGCCCCGAGGAACGCCAGATCGAAGCCGCGCTGCGGCTGGGCGCGCCGGTGGTGGAACTCCACACTGGCGAATACGCCCATGCGAGCGGGGACCAGGTCGCGGTCGAACTGAAGCGGATCGCCGACATGGCTGCGCTGGCGGCCAAGAACGGCATCGAGCCCCACGCCGGCCACGGGCTGACCTACGACAACGTCCAGCCGATCGCCGCCATCCCGCAACTCGCGGAGCTCAACATCGGCCACTACCTTATCGGCGAGGCGGTGTTCGTCGGGCTGGAGGCGGCGGTGACGCGGATGCGCGAACTGATGGATGCGGCGCGGTGATCATCGGCCTCGGTTCCGACCTGTGCAATATCGAGCGCATAGAGGCAGCGCTGACACGGCACGGCGGGCGGTTCGAGTTGCGCTGCTTTACCGAAGTGGAGCGGGCCAAGGCCGCGAAACGGCCGCATACCCGCGCGGGAACCTTCGCCAAGCGCTTCGCCGCCAAGGAGGCGTTTTCCAAGGCGGTGGGCACCGGGTTCTACCAGGGCGTCTACATGAAGGACATCGGGGTGGTGAACCTGCCGTCGGGCGCGCCGACGCTGAGCCTCGCCAATGGCGCGGCCAAGCGGCTTGCGGAACTGACGCCGGACGGCCATGAGGCGCTGATCCACCTGACGCTGACCGACGATCATCCCTGGGCGCAAGCTTTCGTCGTCATCGAAGCCCGCCCGAAATGAGCCCTCCGACCGACAGCCCTGCCGTGACCGAAGAACCGAGCCCAGACGCATCGCCGGCCGAAAAGCAGCCGCAAAAGCCCGGCATCAACTGGCTGGCGGAAATCCGCGGGCTGGCCCTGATGCTGCTGGGCGTGCTCGCCTTCCACACCTTCGTCGCCAAGCCGTTCTATATCCCGAGCGCCTCGATGGTGCCGGCGCTGCTGGTCGGCGACCGGCTGGTGGTGTCGAAATACGCCTATGGCTGGAGCTGGGTTTCGGCCTCGTTCCACATATTGCCGCGCGGCGAATGGCGCATCGCGCCCTCGACGCCCGAATACGGCGACATCGTGATCGCGGTGCCGCCAAACCGCGACGAGGACTACATCAAGCGCGTGGTCGCGCTGCCGGGGGACCGGATTGCGATGGTCGACGGCCAGATCATCCTCAACGGCGAGGAAGTGCCGCAGGAAGTGGAGCCCCCGGTGCGGATCCCGGTGGCCGACCAGCAGATGTGCGAAGGGCAGCAGTGCCTCGCGGCGTTCGAGCCCTATCGCGTCCGCTTGCCCGGCGGCGAGGAATTCTACGAACCGCCGACGTATCGGGAAACCCTGCCCAATGGCGCGAGTTACCTGATCATCGACCACCGGAGCGACAACCCGCTCGACAATTTCGAGGAAGTCACCATTCCCGAAGGCCACGTATTCCTGATGGGCGACAACCGCGACCATTCGGCCGACAGCCGCGCGGAGGAATGGGATCGCGGGCTCGGCGGCCCGGTGCCGATCGCCAACATCGGCGGGCGAGCCGAATTCATCACCTTCTCGCTCGACGGCAGCACTGGCTGGAATCCGGCAACCTGGTTCAGTTCGCTGCGCCGCGATCGCGCATGGGACAGTCTGCGCCCCGAGTTGCGCCCGGAACTGCCTGCGGCCGGAAATGGCGCCGGAAATGGCGATGGCGGAAACGACTGACGGGCCGGTCGACGGCGAAGACCTTCGCGCCAGCCCGACCTGGATAGGCAACCCGCAACTGCGGTTCGAAGCCAAGCGCGCGCTGGTCTGGGTGCTGGTGGTCGGCTCGGTCCTGCTCGCGGTCTATATCTCGCAGGCGCTGCTGGTGGTGTTCGGCGCCATGGTGTTCGCGGCGATGCTCGACGGCGGCGCGCGCCTGCTCGGCCGGATCCTGCCGATCGGGCGCGCCTGGCGGATCGGCGTGGTCCTGCTGCTGGCGATCGCGTGTCTTGTCTGGCTCGGCTATTTCGCCGGATCGCAGATCTCGCGCGAGGCGGCAGAGCTGCCGCGGATCGTCGCCCAACAGACGGAAGAGCTTTTCGCCTGGCTGGATCGCAAGGGCTTCGCGATCGACCAGCGCGATCTCAATAACGTAGCCAGCCAGCTGATGAGCGGGGTCGGCACCGTTACCCGTGCGATCGGCGGCCTGTTCGGCGGGCTGGCGACGCTGTTCCTGATCGCCATCATCGGCATCTATGTGGCGCTGGAGCCCCGGCTCTACGAGCGCGGCTTTGCCTGGATGCTCTCTCCTCACCGGCGCGGTTCGTTCCACGTGACGGCGGAGCGGATGGGCAAGACCATGCGCCGGCTGATGGCCGGGCGTCTGGTGGGAATGGCCTTCGAAGGGCTGTTCACCTGGCTGATGCTCAGCTTTTACGGGGTGCCGATGGCGGCGCTGCTGGGCATCCTGACCGGCCTGCTGGCGTTCATCCCCAACATCGGCGCGCTGATCGCGGGCGCGCTGATGGTGCTGGTCGGCTTTTCCGGCGGGCTGGACATGGGGCTCTACACGATCTTCGTCTATTTCCTCGTCCAGACCTTCGACGGCTACGTCATCATCCCGTTGATCGCCAAGAAGACGGTTGACCTCGCCCCGGCGCTGGTGCTGGCGGCGCAGCTGGTGATGGGAGTGCTGTTCGGCATCCTGGGGTTGTTCCTGGCCGATCCGCTGATGGCGATGATCAAGGTCGCGCTGGAACGCCGGTCGGAGCAGAACGCGATCGACAAGCGAAACGATATGGCTGGAGTGAATGGCGCGTAAGTTCCTGTATATCGTTGCGGTCGGTATCGTGCTGCTTGTCGCCGGGGCCTTCGCGCTGCGGTTGTTTTCCAACGAGCTGACGAAGGCCGCGCTGGTCCCGACCACCGAATTCGTCGAGCAGGATCCGCTGGCGGGCAACGCCTATCACGCCGAAGCGATGTGGTTCTCGCGTCCCGGCATTCCAGAGGACCGCGATCCCGCGCACTGGCAGCCGGAGCCGGCGGACCTCGACGGCGCGGACGAGGCGGCGTTGGAACCGATCTCCGGGGAAGCGGCAGAAGTCGAATCCGCTGCCTCGCCAGCGACGGAAGAGCCGCCTTTGCCGCCGTTCGCGGTATTCTTCGTCCATCCGACCAGCTATCTCGAACGCCGGAGCTGGAACGCCCCGCTCGACGACCGCGAATCGCAGGATCGCGCGCGAATCTTCATCCGCGGGATGGCGAGCGCCTTCGCCGGCGCGAGCGAGATATGGGCCCCGCGCTATCGCCAGGCGACTTTCGGGGCGTTCCTGACCGACGCGCCGGAAGCCGCGCGCGCGATCGACGCCGCCTATGCCGACGTGGAGCTGGCGTTCGACTATTTCCTCGAAAGCATCGATCCCGACACGCCGATCGTACTTGCCGGACACAGCCAGGGCGCGCTTCACCTGCTGCGCCTGCTGCGCGAGCGCGTGGCGGGAACGCCGCTCGCCCAGCGCATCGCCATGGCCTATCCGGTCGGCTGGCCGATCTCGATCGCGCACGACCTGCCCGCGCTCGGCCTTCCCGCTTGCGAAACGGGCGAGGAAGCCGGCTGCCTGATAACCTGGACCAGCTTCGCCGAGCCCGCCAATCCCGGCCAGTGGCTGGAGGTATACGGCAAGTCTGCGGGCTACGATGGCCAGCCGCGCGGCGACAGCCCGACGCTGTGCGTCAATCCGCTGACCGGCTCGCGGGACGCCGAAGCGCCGGCGGAAGCCAATCTCGGCACGCTGGTCCCGAACAAGGAGCTGACAGGCGGCGCGCTGGTCGTCGGCGCGGTTCCGGCGCGATGCGGCGAACGCGGCCTGCTGCTGATCGGCGAGCCGCCCGACCTCGGCCCATATGTGCTCCCCGGCAACAACTACCACGTCTACGACATCCCCCTGTTCTGGGCCAACCTGAAGCAGGATGTCGAACGAAGGGTGCGCGCGTGGGCGGCGCGTTGATTACCGAGCAAGCGGCGGACTTCCGCGACACGCTGCCCGACGGCGGGGTGCTGATGGGGCTCGATCTCGGCACGCGGACCATCGGCACCGCGTTCTGCGATGCCGGATGGAGCTTCGCCGGAGCCGGAAAGACATTGCCGCGCGGCAAGTTCGCGCGCGACAAGGCCGCGCTCGAGGCGCTTGCCGCCGAACGCGGGGTGCGGGGCATCGTCATCGGCCTTCCGCTCAACATGGACGGCAGCGCCGGCGCGCGCGCGCAGGCCAGCCGCGCCTTCGCCCGCAACCTGACGCCACTGGGCCTGCCGGTGCTGCTGTGGGACGAACGCTGGTCCACCGCCAGCGCCGAGCGCGATATGATCGCGCAGGACATGAGCCGCGCCAAACGCGCCGAACGCATCGACAGCCACGCCGCCGCGGTGATCCTGCAAGCCGCGATCGACCGGCTGGCGGGCAGCGTGATCTAGAGTCCGCTACTCAACACCCAGCGCGCCCGAGGCGGCCGCGGGGATTTGGCCCTGACTCGGCGAAAAAATGGGCCCCGCGAGGGGACCCAAGGGGAGGTAACCGTTGCTGGGCGGCCCTGGCGCGAGCCGTCCCGTTGTCAGAAGTCGATGGTTGCGCCGAGGTAGAACCTGCGGCCGAGCACATCGTATTGGGCGGAGTCGAGCGTGCCGCCGCGCAACGCGGTCGCGCCGTCGGCATTGAGATTCACACCCACGATCGGCGGCGCCTTGTTGAACAGGTTGTCGACACCGAAGCGGATCCTCGCGTCCGGCGTGATCGAGAACGTGCCGTTCAGATTGAACAGGTCGTACGCCGGACCGCCTGTGATGTTGCTGGCGGTGTCGGTCACGCTGGCGGCCGAGGCGGCGGCGGACTTGTGCTGCCACTGGATGCTCGCCGTTGCCGGCCCCAGGGCATAGGTAAGCGTCGAGAAGCTCTTGAAGCGGAATGCGCCGGCATTGGTGCCGACCTGCCCGCCGCCGAGTGTCCCGGCGTAGTCCACCAGCGGGATAATGCCTTCGTCGGTGGTGGTCTCGAACTTGAGCAGGTAGGTCGCCTGAACGCTGGTGATCAGCGTGCCGGGCAGACCGAGGCCTGCGTCCGCGAGATCGACCGCCCAGCTCAGTTGCGCGTCGATACCCGATGTCCGGACCCGTCCGGCGTTGCCGTAGGTGATGTCGACGTTCGCCACTTCGCCGGTGCCCGGTGTGCGATGAACCAGCCCGCAGAACTCGTTGAGCTCGTAGTTCGGGTTGTACTGTCGGGCGAAGCAGCGGCGATAGACTCCGTCGATGCCCTGCTGCGCGATCGCATCGCTGAGATCGACATTATAGTAGTCCACGGCCAGATTGAGACGGCTGAAGAGCGGGTTGGACGACGGTGAACTGATGACCGCACCGATCGTATAGGTCTTGGCGGTCTCCTCCTCCAGGAACGGGTTGCCGAGCAGGGTCGGGAACCCGAAACCGAAAGTGACCGCGCTGTAGGTGCGGTCATCGCGATAATACATGTCGCCGCCGCCCTGGCCGTCGGCGTTCATGATCTGCCGGCACAGCGATTCGACTTGCGCCGCGTCGGAGTTGAGGTCCGGGTTGGCGGAATAGTTGCCGATCCCGACGGGCTCCGCCGGATTGGCCCGCGAGCACGGATCGCCGTCGCCCGAGGTGCCGAGCGTCGACGTCGCGGCCGTGAACAGTTCGGCAAGGTTGGGCGCGCGGCTGGCCTTCTGATAGCCGCCGCGGAACCGCAGCCAATGGAACGGCGCGTATTCGCCGTTGATCTTGTAGGTCGATACCGTGCCCACGGTCCCGATGTTGTAGTCGGACAAACGATAGCCGAGCTCGAGGTTCAGCGTCTCGGCGAACGGCAAATCCGCGAGGAGCGGGATGAGCAATTCGCCGTAGACTTCCTTCGCGCTGACCGAACCGCTGGTCGCGGCCTGCGGGTAGATGCCGTTGACCGGTTCGAGGAACGCCGTTCCTTCGGTCGCCTGCCCATCGGGGTGGAAGAAGATCGAGTTCTTGCGCCAGTCCGCGCCAAGCGCGAAGCGGAGCTGACCATAAGGCAGCTCGAACAGACCGCCCTGCAAATTGGCTTCCACCATGTTCTGGATATTGCGGTTCTCGGTCTGCAAGTTGGTGCGGACGGCGTCGGCGCAGTCGTCGCTCCACGGGCCGTTGACGAAGGGATTGACCCCGCTGGCGCACGTGCCCGTGGCGCCCTGGAAGCCGCCGCCCGGCGTGCCGCTGTTGCCCTTGTACTGGAACCCCTGGCCGAAGTTCGGCGAACTCAGCAGTGCGCGCCAGCGCAGCACGGAAGCGAAGTTGTACTGGTCCGTCTTGGTCGTGCTCTCGCCGTGCGAGCCATAGACCTCCCACGTCCAGTCGGTGCCGGGAATACGGCCTTCGAGCCCGCCCAGGACCTGGAAGTTGGTCGTGCGGTTGTCCAGCACGCGCTCGCCGAGCTGGGTCAGGTACTTGTTGAACTGGAATGGCTGGTTGGCGCCGGAAACGAACACCGCATCTTCACCGGTGCCGACCGTGGTTCCGCGCTCGCCCAGCAAGGCGGCCAGTTCCGGCGATACCGGATAGACCTGCGAATTGGTGCAACCGTTCATCGGCCCGCAGTTCAACCCATAGCGCCCTCCGGCCATGTAGTCAGGATGCGTGACCATGTAGTTCGGGCTTTCGGGATCCTCGGACAACACCGAGGACGGAATGCCCAGGTTGAGCGAGCCCTGTAACGGCTGGCCGCTGACCGGATTGGGGAAGTTCAGCGTCCTGTCGCCGCGGAACAGCTCGTCGCCGTGCGGGATCAGCACGCTCCAGCTCGTGATCGCCGGCGGCACCAGGTTGCGGGTGAAGACCCGCGTGCGCACGAACGAGGCCTGGCCGAACACGCCGACCCAGTCGTTGAGTTCGTAGTTGCCCTTGGCGAAGAACGACCAGCGGTCGGTCGGAGTGGACAGCATCTGGTCGACATAGTTGTCGCGCAGCAGTCCGTTGGAGCCCATCTTGCGGCTCAGCCCATCATAGCTGCCGTTGTAGCCCACCAACAGCGGCACGAAATTCTCGCCCGAACCGTTCCCCTGGTTGAGGAACAGCGTGCCATCGGTGTTGATGTAGAGACTGGCGTTCGTGGGAATGTTCAGCGCAGTGCCGTCAGGGTTGGTAGCCGGCGCCCCCTTGCCCCGGAACATGTCGTTCATAGCGTCCTGGCTCGGCAACCCGTTGTTTGGGGCGGTGCCGGGCATCGTCGGCGTCATGATGATGTAGTCCTGCTCGAACGAGAAGATCGTGTTCCCCGCCGTGTCCGGGCTGGCATAGAGATCGCGGAACCACTTGCGGTCGAACTGCTTGATCTCCTTGCGGTCGTACCGTTCCATGCCGAGCATGACATTGCCGCGCCCGTCGTCGAGATCGGCGCCCCACAGGCCCGACACGCGGTATTCGTCGCCATCGCCGTGCTGCGAGATGCCGTACTGGCCGTCGAGCGTCAGACCGCTGAAGTTGCGCTTCAGGATGAAGTTGACCACGCCGCCCACGGCATCCGCGCCGTACGTGGACGAAGCGCCGCCGGTGATGATTTCCACGCGCGAGACGGCGGCGGAGGGAATGGCGTTGATGTCGACCACGCCGGTGCCGTTGACCGGCGTCGGACGGCGGCCGTCGATCAGCACGAGGTTGCGGTTGGCACCCAGCTGGCGAAGGCTGACGGTGGTAGCTCCGGGCGTGTTGGTGGCGGTGGAGTTGATGTCGCCGCGCCCTTCCGGCGGGCCGAACTGGGTCAGCGCCGGGGCAAGCTGCGGCAGCTTGTTGAGATTCGCCTCGAGGTTCACCGAACTGCTCTGCTCCAGCAGCTCCGCATCGACCGTGGTGATCGGGCTGGTGGCGGTGAAATCGGGCCGCGCGATGCGCGAGCCGGTCACCACGATGGTTGCTTCGGAGGCCGCCGCTTCATCCTGCGCCGCAGCCGGAGCCGCGATCATCAATGCCGGCAGGCATACGCTCCCGGCCAGCAGCGTGCGCAGCAGAACGCCGCGGTCCATTCTTCCCCAATCAGTCATCTTTCGCTCTCCCCTTGATCCATGTTGTTCCCCGCCCCGCGATGCGGTGCGTGGCCAGTTGGCTCCCTTCATTCCCAACCTGTCGGTGAGTTGTGCGGCGCGACGACGCCAACCGCCTCGATCTCGTGCACACGCCCTTCCGGGCCGATCTTGAAGATGTGGGCGGCCGGCATGTCGAACGGCTCGTACGGCATGTTCTGCCGGTTGCGTTCAGCGGTAGAGCCGTCGGCCAGCGTCACCTTGTAGGGCAGGTTGTCCATCGGATGGCGGAAGTGGGACAAGCCCATCGCCAACCCCGTCACCGGATCGGCGGCAATCATGCGCCGGTTCTCGATCCGGTCGATGTAGACGAACGCCTGACTGGAAAGCTGGCCGGCGCAATCGGTCGCGGTGCGCGGCGCGCCCGGCTCGGAATTCGGCGGCGGCCCGATACCTTCGCCTGCGGTAATCATGCCGTTCTCGATCCGCTGGCAATCCTGCGCGAAAGGCATCTTCGACCCGTCGTTGTCGTCGAGTGCGTCGTAGTAGGTCGCGCCGATGGCCAGCAGGTCGTCGTGCGGCAGGCGTTCGTCCTCAGGGATAACCGTCAGCAGACCGCGCCGCACCTGCACCAGATTGGTCATGTCGCCGCCGGCTGGCTCGGTCACGAGGTGCTCGACTTCGACGATACGCCTGCTCTCAAGCTTGAGGCGCAGGGCCAGCAGCACCGGCTTGCCCTCACGTTCGAACACGCCCATCCAGCCGGCCTGTTGCAGGTCCGGGTCGGGAACGTAGATGGAAAAGCCGCCCTTGCCGCCGGTAGCGGTACGCCACAACCCTTCGCCCGGATCGAGCCGTTCGAGATTTTCGACGAAGCGGACGTTTTCGGCGAGCGGCGCGGCCGACGGATCGCGGCTGGCGAGCGCGGCCAGGTAGCTGTCGGTAATGCCGACCACGCAGGCGCGATCGCACTCCGCCTCGCCGCTTCCGCCGCTATCGCATCCGGCCAGCGCGGCAATCAGCGCGAGCGCGGAAATCGCGATCCGTCCTTTCGCCACCGTGTGTCCTCTCCCCCGCCACGGATGTGGACGGCGAAGTTACGAAGCGGCGGATGGACACAGCGTGGGCGCTACGTGAAGCAAACCTTGTCGCTAAATTAACATTGCATGAAATGCCCGTGATTCTCTTTGGCGCTTCGTCCGCGAAGGAGTAGGACGCAATTCTGGCCCGCTCGCAGGGCCGCGACCGGCATCGGTAAAATCGCCGGCGATTACATGGGGAGGTAGAGGGTTATGCTGGCGACTCGCCGGCTCCCGCTATGGAGCCTGCGCGGCCGGCTGAGCGCGATGGCGCTGGCCGGCCTGACCACCACGGTACTGTTGACCGTCCTGCTGTTGCTCACCGCCTGGTCGGCCACCGAGGTCGTGGCCACGGCCCGCCTCACGCATGACCGGGTGCGCGTGTTCAGCCAGCTTCAGGATGCGGCGCGGGACTACCAGGGAGCCAGCTACCAGCGCGTGCGCGAACCAGGGGCGGAATCCCGGCGTCAGGCAGCCAATGCGCGCAACCGGCTGGAAAACCTGCTCGCCGAGGCCAGTCGCCTGAAAGTGCTCAACGATCAGGACCGCGCGGCGGGCGAACGCATCGCTCGCCAGGGCGCGGTCGTGCTGGCGCATTTCGACCGCGCCGACGACCTGGTGAAGAAAGTGGACAGCATCTGGCGCGAGCAGGGTTCGCGCGCCGCGATGCGCGAGGTCGACCGGCTGACGCAGCCGATCTATGCCTTCAAGTTCACCCTGAATGGCGAAATTCGGCGGGGCGACTGGACCGTGGCCACCGCGACGCGGGACGCGCAATCGCTCATTCGCACCGCTGTTTATGGCTCACTGGCGGGGCTGGCGCTGGCGCTGGCGTTCTCGCTGGCGGTGCAGTATCTGCTCCAAGCGCGTCTGCGCCCGGCCCTGAAGCGGCTGGAAGCCGGCGCCCGCGCCTTTGGCGAAGGCGATCTGGAGCACCGCGTCGGCCTCGATGGGCGCGACGAGCTTGCGCGACTGTCGGGCGCATTCGATTCGATGGCCGCGACCATCGCCGAAAAGCAGGATGCGCTGCGCCGGATCCGCGAGGAACTCGAGCTTTCGGTGTCGGAACGCACCGAAGAATTGCAGCACGCCAACGCCAAGCTTGCGGCGGCGGACGAGCGCAGGCGCGCGTTCCTGGCCGATGTCAGCCACGAATTGCGCACGCCGCTGACGATTATTCGCGGCGAGGCGCAAGTCGCGCTCCGCGCCGCCGACCGCGCCGACTTCTGCCCGCACGAGCCGCTCGAACGCATTTTGCAGCAGACGCACGATCTCGGCCGGATGGTCGACGACCTGCTGCTGATCGCTCAAGCCGAAGTGGGGAAGCTGCCGCTGGAGCGCGAAGTGCTCGATTTGCGCAAGCTGGGCGAGGGGCTGGCGGCCGATTTCGACACGCTGGCGAACGAGATGAGCGGCTCCATCTCCTCAGTTCCCGGCCCGGCGGTGTTCGCCTCGGTTGATCGCACACGTTTGCGCAGGGCGCTGGCGGCGCTGATCGAAAACTCGCTGCGGCACTCGCAGAACGGCGTGGGTATCGTGATCGAGGCGCGAGGAACGGACCGCGAAGCGGAAATCGCTGTCAGCGACGACGGACCTGGCCTCGACTTCGACCGCGCCGAATGCCTGTTCGAGCGTTTCCGTCGCGGCGAGGCGCGGGGCGAAGGCTCAGGACTGGGGCTTAGCCTGGTTCACGCACTGGCGCGCGCGCACGGCGGACGGATCGCGCTTTTGCCGCGCGAGGGCGGGGGAACGGTGGCGATCCTACGCTTCCCCCGCGCGATTCCCGAGCAGGAGGCTGCCTGATGGACCTGCTATTGGTCGAGGACGACGAGCGGGTGCGGCGCTTCGTGCTGCGCGGCCTGGAGGCGGAAGGCTATTCGGTCACCGCCGCGCACGATGGTGTCGACGGATTGCAGCGAGCGCAGGCCGAACACTACGACGCGATGATCCTCGATGTCATGCTGCCGGGCATGAGCGGGCGCGAGGTATGCCGCGAACTGCGCCGGTCGGAGGTATCGACCCCCATTCTGATGCTGACCGCGCTCGACCACACGACGGTCAAGGTCGATTGCCTGCGCGGCGGGGCGGACGATTACCTGACCAAGCCGTTCGATTTCGAGGAGCTGCTTGCCCGTCTTGAAGCGCTCGGACGCCGCGCACGCGGCTTCTCGGTCGAGCCGCCCGACGTGCTCCAGGTCGGGAATGTCCGGCTCGATCGCCAGTCGATGCGCGTTACGCTCGACGGCGAGCCGGTGGAACTGACCGCCAAGGAATACCAGTTGCTCGACCTGCTGCTGTCGGCGCCGGGCAAGGTGTTCAGCCGCACCCGCATCCTCAACAAGGTATGGGGCTACGACTCCGATCCGCTGACCAACGTGGTCGACGTCTACATCCGGCGGCTGCGCGGCAAGATGCGCTGGAACCGCGACCGCGGCTGGATCCGCACCATCCGCAGCTACGGCTACCGCCTCGATCCAGAGGCCGGACAGAGGGAAGACGCATGACAGGTTACCGCAAGTTCGCCGCCACGTTTTCCGTCGCATCGCTCGCGCTCGCCGGATTGCCCGCGACGGCGCAGGATGACGATGGCGCGCTGCGCGGCAGCTTGCGCGATTGCGCGCAAATTGCCGGACTGGAGGCGCGGGTCGCCTGCTACGATGCGTTGGCGCGCGGCGAAGCTGCGAGCGCGCAGGCCACGGCAGCCGCGCCGGAGCCCGCGTCTTTCGGCAGCAACCAGGTTCCACGGCCCCGCGCGCCCTCGCGAGACAGCGGAACGGGTGGTGGTGAGATCGATGCCATCCAGGCCGAAGTCGCCGCCGCCGTGCAGCGGGAACCGGGAATACACCTGCTGACGCTTGCCGATGGCGCCCAGTGGCTGTTCGTGGACCCGGTGCCGCTGCCCTACAGCACGCCTCGGCGCGGCTCGACCGTCGAGATCAGGTCTGCGGCGATGGGCAGCTATCTGTTGCGCTATCGCAATCAGTCGGCGGTCAGAATCAGGCGGATCAGGTAGCCGCCCCGGCGGCGTCCGAGGGCCGGTGTCGGCCTCCAGTCAATGATTATGCCGCGGCAGCTTGCGCGATGTGCCGCGGTATTTGAGCGCGAATTCCATCACTCCGCCCTCGCCCAGTTGCCCGGTCTTCTCGCGGAACAGCTCTTCCCACGGCGTTTGCGATTCGGGAATGGCGGGCGCGGGCTCTTCCGCCTTGCGCCGGGCAATCTCGGCTTCATCCACCAGCGCGTCGCACTTGCCCGCGTTGAGGTCGATGCGGATCGTGTCCCCCGTCCTGAGCCACGACAGCCCGCCGCCCGCCGCGCTTTCGGGCGAGCAGTTGAGGATCGAGGGACTGTCCGAAGTGCCCGACTGGCGTCCGTCGCCGAGCGTCGGCAGCCACTGCACGCCGCGCTGGATCAGCGCGTCGGGCGGCTGCATGTTGACCACTTCGGCCGAGCCCGGCCAACCGACCACGCCCGCGCTGCGGATCACCAGAATGCAGTTGGCGTCGATCGCGAGCGCGGGATCGTTGATCCGCGCGTGATAGTCCTCGCCCCCGTCGAAGACCACCGCCCGCGCCTCGAACACGCCCTCTTCGCCCGGTCGTTCGAGATAGCGCCGGCGAAACTCCTCCGAAATCACCGAGGTCTTCATGATGCCGAAGTCGAACAGGTTGCCGCGCAGGACCTTGAAGCCGGCCTGCCCCTGCAACGGATCGGCGTAGGGCCGGATCACCTCGCGATCGGCGCTTTCGGCCCCGGCCAGGTTCTCCGCCATCGTCGCCCCGGTGCAGGTCAGGCAGTCGCCGTGGAGCTTGCCCGCCTGCAACAGCTCCCACATCGCCGCCGGCACGCCGCCGGCGCGGTGGAACCGTTCGCCGAGATACTGGCCCGCTGGCTGCATGTTGACCAGCAGCGGCAGGTCGTAGCCGTGCGTTTCCCACACGTCCTGCTCCAGCTCCACCCCGGCATGGCGCGCCATGGCGACGATATGCGGCTGCGCGTTCGACGATCCGCCGCAGACGCTGATCGTGGCGATGGCGTTGAGGAACGCCTCGCGCGTCAGGATCCGCGACGGGCGCAGATCCTCGCGCACCATCTCCACGATCCGCTGCCCGGTGCGATAGGCATATTGCCCACGCTCGCGATAGGGCGCCGGGATTGCCGCGCAACCGGTCAGCGACATCCCCAGCGCCTCGGCGGCCGAATTCATGGTCAGCGCCGTGCCCATCGAATTGCAGTGCCCGGCGCTCGGCGCGCTGTCGCAGGCGCGTTCGAGGAATTCCTCCTCGTCGATCTCGCCCGCCGCCAGCAGCCGGCGGCTGCGCCAGATCACCGTGCCCGAACCGACCAGCTCGCCTTCGTGCCAGCCGTCGAGCATCGGCCCGCCCGACAGCACAATGGCCGGGATGTCCACCGTGCTCGCGGCCATGATCTGGCTCGGCGTGGTCTTGTCGCAGCCGGTGGTCAGCACCACTCCGTCGAGCGGATAGCCGTTCAGCAGCTCGACAAGGCCGAGATAGAGCAGGTTGCGGTCGAGCGCGGCAGTGGGGCGGCGGCAATTCTCGAAGATCGGATGAACCGGAAACTCGATGGGAATGCCGCCGGCATCGCGTATGCCGTCGCGCGTGCGTTTCGCCAGATCCACATGGATGCGGTTGCACGGGCTGAGATCGCTGCCCGACTGGGCGATGCCGACGATCGGCTTGCCCGACATGAGCTCTTCCGGAGTGACGCCGTAGTTCATGAACCGTTCGAGATAGAGCGCGGTCTGATCCCACCGTTCCGGATTGTCGAACCAGTCGCGCGATCGCAGCCGCCGCCCCGTTCCCTTCTGTCCCTTCGGCGTGTCACCCATCGTTTCGCGCACCTCGAAAAGCGCCGCGCGCAAGCCCCGGCGCGGCATCGGATTGCCGCCGGACCAGCGTGTAGCCGAGCGTCACGTGAGGGGGCGCCGACGACTTGCCCGAGCGTCCGCCGCGCAAGTCGTTGGCCAGCAGTTCGACCGCACGCCGCGCCATTTCGGCGATCGGCTGGCGGATCGTGGTCAGTTCGGGCCAGATCGTGCTGGCGATCGCGGTGTCGTCGAACCCGCACACTGACAGGTCCACCGGCACGTCGAGATGGCGCCGATGCGCCACCGCCACCACCGCCGCGGCCATGTCGTCGTTCGAGGCGAAGATCGCCGTCGGCGGATCGGGCTGGTCGAGCAGCCGCACGGCCGCGTCGTAGCCCGAACGATAGGTAAACAGTCCCTGCATCACCATTCCGTCCGTCACCTCCAGCCCGGCCGCCGCCATCGCATCGAGATAGCCCGTCAGCCGCTGCCCGCTCGCGGTCTGGTGCGGGTTGCCGACGATGAAGCCGATCCGGCGATGGCCCAGCCCGATGATGTGCGATGTCATGTCGTACGCGGCCTGGTATTCGTCGATCATCACCGCGGCATGATCGGGATGCGCCTTGCCGGGCCCGATCAGCACCGCGCGGCTGCCCTGCTCCGCCAGCATGTCGAGCAGCACGGCCTCGTCGCACAGCGGCGAAGGCAGCAGGAAGCCGTCGATGCCGTTCTCGATCAGGCGGCGGACGACCCGCTCCTCGTCCTTCTCGAACTCGCACCGTTCGACCACCAGGTGCACGTCGCTGCGGCTGGCCTGGTCGAGCGTGCCCATCAGCAGCTCGCTCAGGTACGATGCGGAAGGGTTCGAATAGAGCAGCGCGATGCGCATCTGCGCCGCTCCCGCCAGACTGCGGGCGGCGCGATTGGGCTTGTAGTTGAGCGCCTCGATCGCTTCGAGCACCGCCTGGCGCGTCTGCTCGCGAACGCTGGCCTCGTTGTTGATCACGCGGCTCACCGTCATCGGCGAACATTGCGCCAGCCGCGCGACGTCGCTGATCGTCGGCTGGCCTGACTGGCGGCGGTTGGACTTGCGGGCGGGCGCGGGCTTGTCGTTCATGGCCGCCTCATTGCCCCGGCGAGAGGAAACGGCAAGTTTTTTGCCCCGGTTGTCGATAGCGCTCCCATGTCAGTGCCCCGGCGCTTCGGGGAATGTCAGCGAGCGATAGTAGCTCAGCGGATGCGCCGGTTCGGCCGCACCAGCGGGCATCGGCAAGCCATTGAGCGAACGCCAGTAGGCGATCGAGGCGTCGCGCCACCAGCGCGCCTCGCGTCGCTGTATCTCGAGAAACTCGCCAACTTCGGCGAACCGGCGGAGATCGACGTAATCGGCAAGGCCGGCCCAGGTCGTCATCATCTCGTCCACTCCGGCAACGCCCCGGTCGTAACGGGATACGAGTTCGTCCCACAGCGGCAGGCCGGACTGTGTGGCATGATCCCACGGCAAATGGTGGAACCACAGCAGGTAGCGCTCGTCGATCGTTACAGGGTCGCGCCATTTCGCCGCCACTTCGGGCGCATATTGCTCCAGCGCATCGCTGCCGCTTTCGGTCCGATCGAACCCGATCCCTGCCGCGTCGGCGCGGTGGTAATAGCATGGGTTCCATTCAGGCCGCGCGAGGTCGCACACCCAGGGCGCCGGTCCATAATGATGCCCGGTATCGAACAGGTGCGCGAGGCCGAGCGGGTTCATGTAATCGGCCACCGTCTCGCGCGACGAGACCATCATCGGCACCACCGCATCCAGAAACGGCGGCTCGCGGCTGAACGTCTGTGCCGCCCATTCGCGGGCGATGATCTCGGACGGCAGGGCCGGGTTCCACGCCAGGCGGCCGAAGGCGTACCAGTTCGCCTGATCGAAGTGCGATCCGCTCCAGTTGCGGTCCGACCCGGTGTTGGCGACGCCCGCCATCCCGACCGGCGCGATCACCTCCGCCACCGTGCCGCCCCGCCCGGTATCGGCGCGCAACACCTCCTCCCACATCGGCGCGAGGAACGCGAGGTGGGTGGAAAAGCCGAGGTATTCCTTGGTCACCTGCGCTTCGAGCATCAGCTTCGTCTTCGGCATCGCGCCGAACAGCGGATGGAACGGTTCGCGCGGCTGGAAGTCGATCGGGCCGTTCTTGACCTGCACGATCACGTTGTCGTCGAATGTGCCGTCGAGCGGCGCGAACTCCGCATAGGCCTGCTTCGCCCGGTCGGTATCGTCTTCCGCCGAATAGACGAATGCGCGCCAGATCACCGCGCCCCGATCGCCCACCGCGCGGGCGAGCATGTTGGCCCCGTCGACATGGCTGCGGCCATAGTCCTGCGGGCCGGGCTGGCCTTCGGAGTTGGCCTTGACCAGAAAGCCGCCGAAATCGGGGATCGCGGCATAGATGTCGTCCGTCCGCGCTTTCCACCATGCCGCCACCTGCGGGTCGAGCGGGTCGGCGCTGTCGAGCCCGCCGACTTCGCGCGGCGCGGAAAAGCGCACCGAGATGTAGAGCCGAATGCCGTAGGGCCGCCACGCGTCGGCCAGCCGCTTCAGCTTGGGCAGATAGCGCGGCGTCAGGAACAGCGGGCTGGCGTTGACATTATTGACCACCGAACCGTTGATGCCGATCGAGGCATTGGCCCGTGCATAGTCGATCATCCGCCGGTCGAGATGCTCGGGCAGCCGCCACCAATCGAAGATCGAGCGCCCGGCGTAGCCGCGCTCGACGCTGCCGTCCGGGTTGTCCCAGTGGTTGAGCAGGCGCAGCGGCATCGCCGGCGCTTCGGCAAAGTCGATGGAGCGCGGATCGGCGCCCTGCGCCAGTTCGCGCAGCAGCGCGTAAGCGCCGTAAAGGCAGCTCAGATGATCTGAGCCGGAAATCCGGATCTCCCGTCGCTCCGACCGCGCGGTGAACCCGCCGTCGCCTCCACGCTCCCGGTCGCCGCAATCGAGGCTGACGGTCCCCCCTCCCTGCGACGAAGCGCCTCCCTGGAGGGAAGCAAGCCCCGCGCCCAGTTCGGATCGGGCGATCCGCAGCGTGTCGCTGTCCTGCGTGGATAGGACATGCGGATCGAACGCCCGCAACCGCTCCAGCGCCTCGCCTTCCAGCGGCGCATGGCGCAACCACAGCGCATAGCCGTCCTCCGCCCGCGCCGGCCCCGTCAGGGCCAGCATCGCGGCGGCCGCCGCGAGAGCGGCAAAACGCTTCAAACCACGATTGACAGGGCCTCTCCCGACCATCATGGTAGCGCTATCAAAAATCGTCGCGCAGTCAAGCGCGACGCGGGGGAGAGAGCCCATGGCTCATTGTTTCGCGGCGGCGGCGCGCACCGCCGGAGCCGCCGGCAGCGCGGCCTCCGGGCCGTTCGCGGCTGCGCCGGCCCGAGAGCGCGCCGAAGTCCTGCGCGCCAATCCCCTCACCCCCGTCCGGGCTCCGGAACCCGTTCGCGAAGTACAC
>JBIQKC010000009.1:0-77369 GCA_044506885.1 Sphingomonadales bacterium | reverse complement strand
TCTCACCGCAGGGCCGAGCAGGAGGTCCCGACGCAGGCCCCTCCCGCCGTTCGCAAAGATCGTGCGCAGGCAATCCTGTGACGCCCAGGCAAGCGCCGGCCCTACCGTCCGCGCATCCCACACAGGCGCAACGTCCGGACTCGCCGCCGGATAATCCCTCATGCCCACGCCATATCCTCTCCGGAACGGGGAGGAGCTGTCTCGTACCTCGCCCGTTCAAGAAGTACGGTCATCGCCGGAAAGCCTCACAATGTCTCGGTCACCTTGCGCAAGTGCGGCGGCGCGTCCGGATTGCGGCCGCGCGCCAGCGCCAGATCGCTGGCCATGCGATAGAACGACTGCGCCAGCAGGATCGGTTCGATTGCCGGGTGGGCGGCGATGGCCGGCAGGTCGCCGTTCGGTCCGGCCAGCAGCGCCTGCGCGCCGCGCCCGCGAAACTCTTCCGCCACCTCGCGCACGCTGGCGCCGGCAGGCCCGCTACCGCCCAGCGCCAGCACCGGAAATCCCGCCCCGACGATCGCCATCGGCCCGTGGCGCACTTCGGCGGCGCTGAAGGCTTCGGCGTGCAGCCCGGACGTTTCCTTGAGCTTGAGCGCCGCTTCCTGCGCCACGCCCAGCCCGAGGCCGCGCCCGACTACGAAAGCGCTCGTCGCCTCGCGCAGCACCGGGATTGCGCCCGACCAGTCGAGCGCCGCGGCCTGCGCGAGCAGGCGGGGCAGGGCGGCCACCGCCTCGCGCAGCTCCGCGTCCCGCGACCATTCGGCCGCCAGCGCGGCCACCGCGGCGAGCGAGCAGATGTATGACTTGGTCGCCGCCACCGCCCGCTCCGGCCCTGCGCCGAGCGCGATCGCGGCATCGGCCAGCGCCTCCATCGGGCTGTCCGGCGCGTTGACCAGCGCGATCGCGAACGCACCGCCCGCGCGTTGATATTCCACCGTTGCGAGGAGGTCGGGGCTGCGGCCCGATTGCGAGATCGCCAGGCACAGCCGCTCGCCCGTGATCGGCGGCGACCCGTAGAGCGAAGCCACCGAAGGCGCGGCCGACGCCACCGGAACGCCGGTCATCGTCTCGATCAGGTACTTGGCGTAAGTCGCCGCATGGTCCGACGATCCGCGCGCGCAAGTCATGACCACCTGCGGCGGCGAGCTCCGCAGCCGCGCGCCGAGTTCGGCGAATGCGTCCCGGTTGGCCTCCAGCATCCGTGCGACAGCGTCAGGCGCCTCGCTCGCCTCGGCCGCCATCAGCGTCTGCTGTCGGGCCGGGGCGCTGGGGGCTGGCATCGTCAGGCCAGTTCGCGCACGTCTGTCAGTTTGCCCGCCACCGCCGCCGCCGCCGCCATCGCCGGGCTGACGAGATGCGTGCGCGCGCCCGGCCCCTGCCGGCCGACGAAGTTGCGGTTGGAGGTGGAGGCGCAGCGCTCGCCCGCCGGAACCTTGTCGGGGTTCATGCCGAGGCAGGCCGAACAGCCCGGCTCGCGCCACTCAAGCCCGGCCTCGATGAACACCTTGTCCAGCCCTTCGGCTTCGGCCTGCTGCTTCACCAGCCCGGAGCCGGGAACGACGATGGCCCACTTCACGTTGGGCGCTTTCCTGCGTCCCTTGAGCACGGCGGCGGCGGCGCGCAGGTCTTCGATGCGGCTGTTGGTGCAGCTGCCGATGAACACGTTCTGCACCTCGACCTCGTCCATTTTCTGGCCGGGGGTCAGGCCCATATAGTCGAGGCTTGCCCGCGCGGCCTTCTGCTTGCTCGGATCGGCGAAGCTGGCGGGATCGGGCACCACGCCGCCGATGGCGACCGTGTCTTCGGGGCTGGTGCCCCAGGTCACCGTCGGCTCCACATCGCCGGCGTCGATGGTCACCGACTTGTCGAACCACGCGCCGGGGTCGGAATAGAGCGTGCGCCACCATGCGACGGCCCGGTCCCAGTCCTCGCCGGCGGGGGCCAGCGGGCGGCCTTTCAGATAGGCGAAAGTCGTTTCGTCTGGCGCGATCATGCCGATCCGCGCGCCGCCTTCGATGCTCATGTTGCACACCGTCAGCCGGCTCTCGATGCTCATGTCCTCGAACACCTTGCCGCGGTATTCGATCGCATGACCGGTGCCGCCCGCGGTGCCGATGACGCCGGTGATGTGCAGGATCAGGTCCTTGGCGGTCACGCCGGGGCCCAGTTCCCCCTCCACGCGCACTTCCATCGTCTTCCACGGCCGCAGCAGCAGCGTCTGCGTCGCCAGCACGTGTTCGACTTCGCTGGTGCCGATGCCGAAGGCCAGCGCGCCCAGCGCGCCGTGCGCGGCGGTGTGGCTGTCGCCGCATACCAGCGTCGCGCCGGGCAGGGTGAAGCCCTGTTCCGGCCCGATCACGTGGACGATGCCCTGCTCGCGCGCGGTGGCCCCGAAATAGCGCACGCCGAATTCGGGCGCGTTGCGCTCCAGCGCCGCCAGCTGCTCGCGGCTTTCCCGGTCGGCGATCGGCACCCGGTTGCCCTCGGCGTCGAGGCGCGGCGTGGTCGGCAGGTTGTGATCCGGCACCGCCAGTGTCAGCTCCGGATGGCGGACCTTGCGGCCGTTCATCCGCAGCGATTCGAACGCCTGCGGGCTGGTCACTTCGTGGACCAGGTGGCGGTCGATGAAGATCAGGCAGGTGCCGTCCTCGCGCCGCTCGATGACGTGCTCGTCCCAGATCTTCTCGTAGAGGGTGCGCGGTTTGCTGGCCATGCCCGGCACTTACGCGCGCCGCGCCACATTTCAAGCCGCGCCGGCTTCGCGGCCGTGAAGCGGCGCTATTCGGCGCGCGTGGCGATCCAGGTGGCGGAGCCGGCCATCGCCAGCAGCGGGAACAGCACCCACGGCCAGCTCATCATGGCCAGCGCCAGGATGGCGCTCGCCGCCAGCGTCATGAATGCGCCCAGCTTGGCCTTGCGCGAGATCGCCCGCCGCTCGCGCCAGTCGTGGATCGGCGGGCCCCAGCGCGGATGCTCCAGCAGCCAGCGCTCCCACGCCGGGTTGCTCCGGGCGAAGCAGAACGCGGCCAGCAGCAGGAACGGCACCGTGGGCAGGCCGGGCAGGAAAGCGCCGACGATCCCCAGGCCGAGGCTGGCGAGTCCGGCCGCGAGGAGCAGCGGCCGCTTCATCTCACCCCGCAGCGATCCGCGCCGCGTGTTCCTTCACCAGCGCGATCATGTTCGGCACGCCCTGGGTGCGGTTGGAGCTGAGCTGGTTTTTCAGGTCGAACGGCGCGAGCGCGGCGGCAATGTCCATCGCCGCCACGTCGGCCGCCGGCTTGTCCTGCACCGCGCTCAGCACCAGCGCGACGATGCCCTTGGTGATCGCGGCATTGCTGTCGGCGAGGAAATGCAGGCGTCCGTCCGCCTCGGTCGGATAGACCCATACCGCCGCCGAGCACCCGCGCACGAGCGTGGCGTCGGTCTTCAGCGCCAGCGGCATCTCGTCCAGCTCGCGCCCGAGCTCGATCAGCAGGCGATAGCGCTCGTCGGCGTCGAGGAACTCGTATTCTTCGAGGATGTCGGGGAGGCTGCGCATGGCCGCCCTCTAACGCACTGGTGTTAGAGGTCCACCCCGCTGGCGATGGCTTCCAGCTTGCGGATGCGTTCCTTGAGGTCGGCGATCTCGATCCGCGCCGCGCCTTCGCGCGCGCCGCCTTCGATTTCCGCCGGCTTGCGGCCCGCTTCCAGCTCGCGCGATTTCAGCGCCAGCCAGTCCTGCCAGCCCTTGAGCATGGCCCCCGCCACGACCAGCAACCCCGCGAGAACGCTGGCGGCGATCAGCAATTCCTGGCTCATTGTCGCATGTCTCCCTTTTTCCGGGGCTCATTTTTCCCGCAGGTTCTCGATCTCTTCCGAGAGCCGCTTCGTTTCACGATCTTCGGTGGCGATGCGTTCGAGCACCTTGATCCGCTCGCGCAACTGCTCGACTTCCTTCTGCAATTCCTCGTCGCGCGCGGGCAGGGCAGGGCGGTCGGTGGGCGCTTCGTTGCCCAGCCAGTCCTTGGTGATCCCGTTCGATGCGCGGTGCCTGGCCTTCATCACTTCCGCCACCGCGACGATGGCGACGATCACGACCACGGCCGTCCAGAAGCTCATTGCACTTTCCCTTTCTCATCGCGCCCTTCGCGCCCTCTCTCCACGCGCCCTTCGCGCAGCGCGTCGATCTCGTGGCTCAGGCGATAGCCGCTGTCGGTGACGATGCGTTCCAGCACCGCCAGCCGGTCCTCGCTCGCTTCCAGCCGGTCGATCAGGCGGCGGTTTTCCTCGATCAACCGGGCGTTCGCGGCATCGTCGGCGCGCTCGGTCTTGCCGCCCCATTCGTCTTCCAGCGCATAGCCGTGCTTCGCGCGGATCCAGTTGTTCACCAGCCATCCGACGGTGCACACCGTGATGATGGCGATGACGAAGATCGGGCCTCCGAAGCTCATGTCCGTTCTCCTGCCTGCCTCGCTCAGCCCGCGGTCCTGTCGCGATCGAAGGCGAGCGCGACGCCGCTGTCGTTATCCCGCAGCCGGTCGATCTGGTGCGCGACGTCGAAGCCCTTGTCGGTCACGATCCGCTCCACCACCGCCAGCCGGTCCTTGACCGAGGCCAACTCGGCGCGCAGCGCGGCGTTTTCCTGCGTCATCAGCTTGACCCGCTCCATCGCCTCGCTGGTCATCTCGGGCTTCAGCGACTGGCCCCACATGCCCTCGATCGGATAGCCGTTCTTGATCTTGAGCCGGGTGTTATGGACGCTGGCGAGGATGCCCGCGCCCGAGATCGCCACCACGCCGGCGATCAGCCAGCCGACATACGGCAGTATCTGGTTCAGCACCTCCATCAGTTGCTCCTCTCGCTCGCGGAAGATTCCAGCAGATCCTCGACCCGCCGCTGGTCGCGCAACGCCTCGATCTGGGTGGCGACGTCGTATCCCTTGTCGGTGACGATGCGTTCCAGCACCCGGACGCGCTCTTCCAGTTCGGAATGGCCGGCGGCGTACTGCGCCGCCTTCTCGGCCGCGAGCCTGGCCTGGGTTTCGAGCACCTTGCGCTGGTGGCTGGTCCAGATAGCCACGATCGGAATGCCGAACACTCCGATGACCGCCGCGAGGCCGATCAGTTCGCCCATCAGACTCTCCCTCGCGCAGCCGGGGTGGCGAGCCGGGCATCGAGGTCGCGCTCGTCGCGCAGCGCCTCGATCTTGTGCGCCAGGTCGTAACCGCCGTCGGTGACGATCCGCTCGAGCACCCGCATCCGGTCTTCCAGTTCCTCGATGCGCGCGGCCTGGCCGTCGTCGGTCCGCTGCGTGCGCGCCTGCATCTCGAACTTGGCCAGCTTCTGCTTGTGGCTCGTCCACACTCCGAAGAAACCGAGCAGGATGCCCAGGATCGGTATCAGAAAGACGATGTTACCCATGTGGCGTGTCCCCCTTGCGGCGCTCAGCGCAGCCGTTCGATTTCGGCCGAAAGGCGCGGATTGCTGGTGACGTAGAAGCTCTCGACCTCGGCCAGCCGGCGGTCGATGTCGCGGAAGCGGGCGCGGATTTCGCGCGCGGTGCGCTTGGGCGACTGGCGCACCCGCTGCCAGTACTTCTGCTCGTCCTGGTCGACGTAGAGATGGGCGGGCTTCTTGTTTAGCAGCAGGCCGGCCAGGAAATAGAATGGCAGGATGGCACCACTGGTCATGCCGATCAGCATCAGGAACCCCAGCCGGACCCAGAGCGTGTTGACCCCGGTGTAGTCCGCGATACCTGCGCACACGCCCATCAGTTTGCCGTTTTGCTTGTCGCGATAGAGGGTGGTGTGAGGGGTGTTCACTTGCGGGCTCCTTTCTTCTCGGCCAGCAGGCGGTCGAGTTCGCGCAGCGGTTCGTTGTCGATCTCCTGATCGTGCCGGATACGGGCGGGCTTGAAATCGGCGTTGTCGGAGGCCACCAGCCGCTCGACCGTATCCATCCGCTCGTCGAGCCGTTTGGCGAGCTGGTACAGTTCTTCCAGCAAATGCTCGTCGTCACTCGTGATCGTCGCGGCGGTCTTCCACTTCGTGATGTAGTGCATGATGATCCAGGGCAGCCCGAGGAAGATGATGATGAATGGCAGTGCGTCTTCCACGGTTTAGCCCTCCTGGCTCTCGTCGCCGCCCTTGCCCAGAGCGCGCTTCATCTGTTCCAGTTCCTCGTCGATCTTGTCCGCACCCTCGAGCGCGGCGATCTCGTCGGCGAGGCTCGGCTTGCCGGCGCCGTCGGCGATCGACAGCGCATCGGCGCGCCCTTCGGCGTAATCGACCCGGCGTTCGAGCTGGTCGAAGCGGGTCAGCGCCTCGTCCACCCGTTCGTTGGTCATCAGGCTGCGCAGCTTGACGCGGTTCTCCGCGCTTTCGAGCCGCGCGGCGATCTGCGTCTGCCGGCTGCGCGCCTCGCGCAGGCGGTTCTGCAACTTGGCGATATCCTGCTCGTAGGCGCGCAGCGCATCGTCGAGCACCGCGATCTCCTGCTTGAGCTGGTCGGCCATGTCGACCGCGCGCTTCTTTTCCACCAGCGCCGCGCGGGCCAGGTCCTCGCGGTCCTTGCTCAGCGCCAGCTGCGCCTTCTCGCCCCAGTCGGCCTGGAGCTTGGCCAGCTTCACCGTGTGGCGGTGCATCTCCTTCTGGTCCGCGATCGTGCGCGCCGCGCTGGCCCGGACCTCGACCAGCGTTTCCTCCATTTCGAGGATGATCATGCGGATCATCTTGGCCGGGTCGTCGGCCTGGTCGAGCAGCTCGTTGAAATTGGCGGCGATGATGTCACGGGTGCGGGAAAAGATGCCCATCAAGGGTACTCCGGATGTGAAATAGCTGGTGGACGATGTCTGCGTCGGGGTGGGGCTGGTGCGCAGGCGCTCGATCTCGCGGTCGATGCGCGAGCCGACCTGCTTCAGCCCCTTGCCGATCGGGCTCAGCGGATCGCTGTCCTGGTGGCTCATGCCAGCTCGACCAGCGGCGCGGTCACAGCCGCGGTTTCCGCCGACATCTCGGCTTGGTGCGTCAGCGCGACGATGTTGAAGGTCACCATCGCGCCGATGCTCACCAGCGCGGCGATGCCGAGCTTGCTGGTAAAGAACTCGCGGTCGTACATGGTCGTTGTCCTCTTGGCGTGAACCCGATGTGATGACCCCTGAATAGCAAGGGGCGTGCCAAATCGCGGAAATGCCGGAAAAGCGCCACCGCCACGGCGGCATGGTCAGAGCGACATGGTGAATATTGCCAGCACATGGCGATATTCGCTATATCTTGGGTGTGGAACGGGAAAATCACCAGTTCATCGGCCAGTCGGGGGCTTTCCTCGACGCGGTGGAGCGCGCCAGCCGCGCCGCGCCGATGCGCCGCCCCGTGCTGGTCATCGGCGAGCGCGGCACGGGCAAGGAACTGATCGCCGAGCGCCTGCATCGCCTGTCGAACAGGTGGGAAGAACCGCTCATCATCATGAACTGCGCCGCCTTGCCCGAAACGCTGATCGAGGCCGAGCTGTTCGGGCACGAGGCGGGGGCCTTTACCGGCGCCACCCGCGCCCGCGCCGGCCGCTTCGAGGAGGCGCATGGCGGAACCCTGTTCCTCGACGAGATCGGCACTCTCTCGATGGCGGCGCAGGAGCGGCTGTTGCGCGCGGTCGAATACGGCGAAGTCGCGCGCATCGGCTCCTCGCGCCCGGTGCGGGTGGACGTGCGCATCGTCGCCGCCACCAACGAGGATCTGCCGATGCTGGCCGGCGACGGCCGCTTCCGCGCCGACCTGCTCGACCGGCTCAGCTTCGAGGTCATCACCTTGCCCCCGCTGCGCGTGCGCGAAGGCGATATAGAGGTGCTGTGCGATTTCTTCGGCCGCCGCATGGCCGCCGAGCTCGGCTGGGACACCTGGCCCGGTTTCGCCGACCATGTCCGCCGCCAGCTCGACGAATACCCCTGGCCCGGCAACGTGCGCGAGCTGCGCAACGTGGTCGAACGCGCGGTCTATCGCTGGGACGCGTGGGACGATCCGATCGGCCACGTCCAGTTCGATCCGTTCGACAGTCCGTGGAAGCCGGCCGCTTCGCCGCGCCCGAAGGAAAGCGGCGCTCCGCCCCGCGCGGCCCATCCGGCTCCCGCGCCGGACGGCTACGATTCGATTGCGGACCTGCGCGCCGCGGTGGAGGCGCACGAGCGGGCGATCCTCGAACATCACCTCGGCCGCAACCGCTGGAACCAGCGCCAGACGGCCAAGGCGCTCGGCCTCAGCTACGACCAGTTACGGCACTGCATCAGGAAGCACGGCCTTTCCGAGCGCGGCGGCGAGACCGCTTGATCGCCCCTCAGCCCCCGGCTCCCTGACCCCCCGCCGGGCGCGCCTTCATCTTGGCCAGCAGGTCCCGCCATCCCGGCTTGCCGGAACTCAGCACGCTGGATTCGAACAACCGGCCGATGAAGATCAGTTGCAGGGCGATGAACCCGCACAGCAGCGCCACCGTGCCGATCACTTCGGCGATCGACACACCGGCGCCGAGCCGGGCGAGCATCGCGAACGGCGTGTAGAACGGAATCCACGACAGCACGTGCACCAGAACGCTGCCGGGATCGCTCAGCGCGGCCTGCATCATGAACATCACCGGGAACATCAGCACGATCAGCACCGGCGCCAGAAAGGCCTGCGCGTCCTGCATCGAATCGCTGACCGATCCGATCGCCAGGAACAGCATCGAAACGATCACGTAGCCGCTCAGGAAATAGAAGATCATCGCCGGGATCATCCACGGCTCGCTGATGCTCTCCAGCGAGGTGCGCAGCGCATCGGCGAAGGCGCCGGTGCTGGTGAGTCCGGCCGCGACCGCGCAGCCCGCCCAGACCAGCACGATGGTCAGCCCCACGCCGCCGAGGCCGAGCAGCTTGCCGTGCATCAGCGCCGCGGGGCGGATGCAGGCGAGGACCGATTCGAGCAGCTTGTTCGACCGTTCCTCTACCAGTCCCTGCAACATCATCGACCCGGTGGTCATGGCGGTGATGAGCAGGAGATAGACCAGCGCCAGCGGAACGATCGAGCGGGTGGAGAACACTCCCCGCTCCTCGCCGGCGGGCGGCTCGGTCACCGCCAGCGGCGCGGAAAGCGACTGCGCCTGCACGGCCGCTTCGGGGGACAGCCCACGGTCTTCGAGCGCGGCGAGGCGGATCTCCGCCGTCAGCTCCTCGCGCACGACGTTCAGCAGCCCCCAGTTGGAGCCGCCGTTGGTCCACACCCGCACCGGCGCGCCGGGCGCGCCGAAGTCTTCGGGAATGTAGATCGCCAGCGCCAGCCGCTTCTTGCCGTCCGCCGTCTCGACATCGCCTTTCAGCGCCGGGCCTATCGCCTCGCCGAAGGCTTCGTACCCCTCGTCGGTCCGGACGCCGGCCGGGGCGTCGACGCGATGGTGGAGGCGGTCGGGGAACTCGAATTCCGATGCTCCCGGCGGCAGGTGCGGCGTCAGGCGCTCCAGCGCCGGTTCTCCGCCGCCTTGCGCGATGAAGCGGTCGACTTCGGCGGGAACGAGCCAGCTTCCGCGCTGCGCCCAGGGCGCGGCGGGATCCGCCTCGGCGAGCTTCCAGCGTTCGACGTAGGCCGAAAGCTCCTGCAACACTTGTGTCTGGTAATCGCGCTCGAGCCGCTGTTCGATCCGTTCGCCGTAGCGGCCCGAGGCGTCGACCATCGTATAGGCCGCGCCCGGACTCGGCGTCAGCGCCCGCGTGGCGAAAATCGAGATCGCGATCGCCACGGGCACGATCAGCAGCATGATCCAGAAGCCCCGCGTGGCGACGATCTGGCGGAACTCGCGCGCGGCGACGAGGAGCACGTCTTTCATTGGGCGATCTCCTGATCCGCGCCGACCAGATGGATGAACACCTCGTGCAGCGATGGGCGGGCGATGTCGAAGCTGCGCAGGCCGAAGCCCTGCCGGGTGCAGGTTTCGAGCAGCGCCCCGGTGCTTTCGCCGGGCGCAAGCTCGACCTCGAACTCCCGCCAGCCGCGATCCGCGCTTCCGCGCGGCGTCGCGCTCGCCACGCCGGGCAGGGCGGCGGGGGAAGCCTGCGCGGTCAGCGTCAGCCGGCTCGGCAGCGTCGCCCGCGCTTCCTCCTGCGTGCCGTCGAACACCTTGCGGCCCCTGGCAAGCAGCAGCAGCCGGTCGCACAATCGCTCGGCATGCTGCATGACATGGGTCGAAAAGATCACCGTCGCGCCGCGTCCCGCGGCCTCGACGATCGATTCTTCCAGGATCGCCTGGTTGACCGGGTCGAGCCCCGAAAACGGCTCATCGAGCAGCAGCAGCCGGGGCGAATTGACCAGCGCGGTGGCGAGCTGGACTTTCTGCGCCATGCCTTTCGACAGCTTGCCGACCTGGCTCTTCGCCCAGTCCGCCAGCCCGAAACGCTCCAGCAGGTCGAGGCTCGCCTTGCGCGCCGCCGCCGGATCCATGCCCTTGAGCCGTGCGAAATAGACCACCGTGTCGAGCACTTTCATCGTGCGGTACAGCCCGCGTTCTTCCGGCAGGAAGCCGATCGCATGCGCGTTCTCGCGGCTCGGCGTGGCGCCCAGGACTTCGATCCGCCCTTCGCTCGGGCGGATGATGTCGAGCGCCATGCGCAACGACGTGGTCTTGCCCGCGCCGTTGCCGCCCAGGAAGCCGAACACGCCGCCTTCCTCGACCGCGAAACTCAATTCCCGGACGGCGGTGAAATCGCCGAACCGCTTGGAGACCTTGTCGAAACGAAAAACCGTCCTGCTCAAAAGCGCTCCCCTCCCGACGCGGCGCGATCCGCGAACGGTGGCGCTGCCGGTGGATGTTGTCCAGCGCCTTGGCATTCCGAACCGCGGCAAAGGGAGAATTTGAGTTGCATCCGCGCGGCGACGCGCCTATCTGGCGCTTCATCCCGACATTGTCGTGACAATGCCTGGTGCTGGCGCCCTCGGGGGCCGGCCCGAAACGGCTTTGGCGCGGCGCAACATGGAAAGTGCATGGCCGACATCGCGCGCTTGACCGAAGTGATCGAACCCGAAGCGAAAGCCCTGGGTTTCGAGCTGGTGCGCGTGAAGCTCTCCGGTTCGGGCGAGGAGCGGACGTTGCAGGTCATGGCGGAGGATCCGGCCACCGGGCAACTGGTTGTCGACCAGTGCATGGCGCTCTCGCGCCGCATCTCGGACCGGATCGACGCGATCGAGGAAGCGGGCGAGGAACTGGTGCGCGGGGCCTACAACCTCGAAGTCAGCTCCCCCGGCATCGACCGGCCGCTGACGCGGGCAAAGGATTATGCCGACTGGGCCGGGCACGACGTCAATGTCTCGCTCAAGGAGCCGGTCGGAGAGCATCGCAAGCTGCGCGGCGAACTGCGCGGTCTCGAAGGCGAAACCGTCGTCATAGAGGACCGCAAGGCCGGGCGCGTGGACGTGCCGCTGGCGAACATTCATTCGGCGAAGCTGGTCCTGACGGACAGGCTCATCGCCGCCACCCGCCCGCTCGATACGAGCGGGGTCGAAGAAATCGAAGAAACACTCGAGGAAGAGAAGGCAGACGACTGATGGCCAGTCCGATTTCCGCCAACAAGGCAGAATTGCTCGCGATCGCGAATTCCGTCGCGTCGGAGAAGATGATCGACAAGGCGATCGTCATCGAAGCGATGGAAGAGGCGATCCAGAAGTCGGGGCGTAGCCCCTACGGCGCCGAGGACGACATCCGGGCCAAGCTCGATCCGGTGACCGGCGACTTGCGCCTGTGGCGCGTGGTCGAAGTGGTCGAGGAGGTAGAGGACTACTTCAAGCAGGTCGATCTCAAGCAGGCCGAAAAGCTCCAGCCGGGCGCGGCGATCGGCGATTTCATCGTCGATCCGCTGCCGCCGGTCGATCTCGGCCGCATCGACGCGCAGAGCGCCAAGCAGGTGATCTTCCAGAAGGTCCGCGATGCGGAGCGCGAGCGCCAGTTCGAGGAATTCAAGGACCGCGCGGGAGAGATCATCACCGGCGTCATCAAGTCGGTCGAATTCGGCCACGTGATCGTCAACCTCGGCCGCGCCGAGGGCGTGATCCGCCGCGACCAGCAGATCCCGCGCGAAGTCGCCCGCGTCGGCGAGCGCGTGCGCGCCTGGATCATGAAGGTCGAGCGCAACAACCGCGGCCCGCAGATCTTCCTCAGCCGCGCGCATCCCGAGTTCATGAAGAAGCTGTTCGCGCAGGAAGTGCCCGAGATCTACGACGGCATCATCGAGATCAAGGCCGCCGCCCGCGACCCGGGCAGCCGCGCCAAGATCGGCGTGATCAGCCGCGACTCCTCGATCGACCCGGTCGGCGCCTGCGTCGGCATGAAGGGCAGCCGCGTGCAGGCGGTGGTGCAGGAATTGCAGGGCGAGAAGATCGACATCATCCCGTGGAGCGAGGACACGGCGACCTTCGTCGTCAACGCGTTGCAGCCGGCAACGGTCAGCCGCGTCGTGCTCGACGAGGAGGAAGGGCGGATCGAGGTCGTCGTGCCCGACGACCAGCTCAGCCTCGCCATCGGCCGCCGGGGGCAGAACGTGCGCCTCGCCAGCCAGCTCACCGAAAGCCAGATCGACATCATGACCGAGGACGAAGCCTCGGAGAAGCGTCAGCGCGAATTCGCCGAGCGCTCGAAGATGTTCGAGGAAGAGCTGGACGTGGACGAGACGCTGAGCCAGCTGCTCGTGGCCGAAGGGTTCGCGGAGCTGGAGGAGGTGGCTTACGTCGACCTCGCGGAACTGGCCTCGATCGAAGGTTTCGACGAGGATCTGGCGCAGGAGCTGCAAAGCCGCGCGCAGGAAGCGCTCGACCGGCAGGAAGAGGCCCATCGCGCCGAACGCCGCGAACTGGGCGTCGAGGACGCGCTGGCGGAGATGCCGCACCTGACCGAACAGATGCTGGTGGTGCTCGGCAAGGCGGGCATCAAGACGCTCGACGACCTCGCCGATCTCGCCACCGACGAACTGATCGCCAGGAAGCGCGAAGCGCCCCGCCGCCGCAACCCCGAAGCCGGCCCGCCGCTGCGCCGTCCGCAGCGCGCCGAGGACAAGGGCGGGGTGCTCGGCGAATTCGGCCTGTCCGAAGAGCAGGGCAACGAAGTCATCATGGCCGCCCGCGCGCACTGGTTCGAGGACGAAGAGGCCGCTCCGGTGGCCGAAGCGCCCGCAGTAGAGGAGGCCGCCGATGCGGAATCCTCGCAATGAGCCGCTAGTCGACCTCGACAGCGCCGAACCACGCGAACCCGGCGACGGGGGCGAGCGGCGGTGCGTGCTCACCGGCGCCGCCGGCGGCCGCGACGCGCTGGTGCGCCTCGCGCTCGCGCCCGACGGCAGGGTGCTGCCCGACGCGCTGGCGAAAGCGCCGGGGCGGGGCGCGTGGATCGGCGTCGATCGCGCGGCGCTCGAAAGCGCGCTGGCGAACGGCAAGCTGAAGGCGGCGCTGGCGCGCGCGTTCAAGACCGGCGCGCTGGCGATCCCCGACGATCTGCCCGATCTGACCGAAAAGGCCCTGCTGCGCGCGCTGCTCGACCGGCTGGGGCTCGAAATGCGGACCGGACGCCTTATCTTGGGTTCGGACCGGATTGCGGGCGAGGCGCGGATGGGCAGGGTCGCGGCGCTCTATCACGCCGCCGACGCCAGCGATGACGGCAGCCGCAAGCTCGATCAGGCGTTTCGCGTCGGCAGCGAGGCGGAAGGCAGTGGCCTTTCGGGCCTGCGCCTGCCACTGGACCGCGCGGCGCTGTCTGTGGCATTGGGCCGCGACAATGTCGTCCATCTGGCGCTGGCCGATCGCGCATCGGCCGAGCGGGTCGCCTCCCCGCTGCGGCGTCTGCTGAACTTTCTGGGGCACCCGAATAGCGCCGGGGTGGATCGGGCGGCCTGAGGGCCGTTCGGACAAGCCGGGCGACGTTTGCATTCTGAAGGACTATTGAGAGCGTATGAGCGAGAACGACAACACACCGAAGCGCAAGCCGCTGGGGCTCAAGCGCTCGGTCGACGGAGGCGAGGTCAAGCAGACCTTCAGCCACGGCCGCACCAACAAGGTGATGGTCGAGGTGAAGCGCCGCCGCAAGCTGACCCGGCCCGGCGAGGAAGCCCCTGCTTCCGCGCCCGAGCCGGCGCCCGTTGCCGCGCCTCCTCCGCCTCCACCGCCGCCCCCGCCGCGCAAGGCGCCGCCGTCCGGCGAAACCCCGCAGGAACGCGTCGCGCGCTTGCAGCGCGAGGCCGAGGAAGATCGCCTGCGCCAGGCCGAGGAAGCCCGCCGGCGCGAGGAAGAAGAGCGCGCGCAGGCCGCCGAAGAGGAAAAGCGCCGCGCCGAGGAAAACCGCCGCGCGGAAGAAGAAGCCGGGAAGGCGCGCGAGGCCGAACCCGAGCCCGCAGCAGAGGCAGCGCAACCGGCGGAGGAGTCAGGAGAGGACGCGGGGGAAGCTTCGCCCGCGCCCGCGCCGCGCAAGTTCACGCCCGTCGCGCGTCCCGAACCGCCCAAGCGCCCCGAAAAGAAGCGCGAGGAGCGCAAGGGCGCGCCCGCGGGCCGCGGGGGCGGCGACGATCGCCGCCGCTCCGGCAAGCTGACCGTAACCCGTGCGCTCAACGAGGATGAAGGCGCGCGGGCGCGTTCGCTCGCCGCGCTCAAGCGCGCCCGCGAGAAGGAGCGCCGCGCGCACTATTCGGGTCAGTCGCAGCCGCGCGAGAAGCAGGTGCGCGACGTGACCGTTCCCGAGGCGATCACGGTCGGCGAACTGGCCAAGCGCATGGGCGAAAAGGGCGCCGACCTGGTGAAGGCGCTGTTCAACATGGACATGATGGTCACCGTCAACCAGACGATCGACCAGGATACCGCCGAACTGCTGGTCGAGGAATTCGGCCACACCATCGTTCGCGTCAGCGAAAGCGATGTCGACATCGACACCACCGAGGACGTCGACGCGGAAGATACGCTGGAGCCGCGTCCGCCGGTGGTTGCGATCATGGGCCATGTCGATCACGGCAAGACCAGCCTGCTCGACGCGCTGCGCGGCACCGATGTGGTGAAGGGCGAGGCCGGCGGCATCACCCAGCACATCGGCGCTTACCAGATCACCACCAAGGGCGCCAAGAAGGGCGAGGCCGGGCACAAGATCACGGTGCTCGACACGCCGGGCCACGAAGCGTTCACGCAGATGCGCCAGCGCGGCGCCAACGTGACCGACATCGTGATCCTGGTTGTCGCCGCCGACGACGGGATCATGCCGCAGACGGTGGAGGCCATCAATCACACCAAGGCGGCTGGCGTGCCGATGATCGTGGCGATCAACAAGATCGACAAGCCCGAAGCCAATGCGCAGAAGGTGCGCGAGCGCCTGCTCGAGCACGAGGTCATCGTCGAGGCGATGTCGGGCGACGTGCAGGATGTCGAGGTTTCGGCCAAGACCGGCGCGGGGCTCGACGAGCTGATCGAGAAGATCCTGCTCCAGGCCGAACTGCTCGAACTGAAGGCCAATCCCGGTCGCGCCGCCGACGCCACGGTGATCGAGGCGCAGCTCGACAAGGGCCGCGGCCCGGTGGCGACCGTGCTGGTCAACCGCGGCACGCTGAAGCGCGGCGATGTCTTCGTCGTCGGCACCGAGAGCGGCCGCGTGCGCGCGCTGGTGGACGACAAGGGCCAGCAGGTGAAGGAAGCCGGGCCGTCGACGCCGGTCGAGGTGCTGGGCCTCGGCGGCGTGCCGCAGGCCGGCGATCGCCTGACGGTGGTCGAGAACGAGGGCCGCGCGCGCGAAGTCGCGCAATACCGCCAGGAAAAGGCGACCGAGAAGCGCACGGCCACCGCGCCCGCCAACCTCGATGCGATGTTCGCCGGGTTGAAGAGCGACGTGAAGGAATACCCGGTGGTGGTGAAGGCCGACGTGCAGGGTTCGGCGGAAGCCATCGTCACCGCGCTCCACGCGCTCTCCAACGACGAGATCAAGCTGCGGGTGCTCAATTCGGGGGTCGGCGCGATCACCGAGAGCGACGTGACGCTGGCCTCGGCCTCCAAGGCGCCGATCGTCGGCTTCAACGTGCGTCCCAACGCGAAGGCGCGCGAACTGATCGCGCGGCACAAGGTGGAGATGAAGTACTACGACGTCATCTACCAGCTGACCGAGGAGATCGCGAAGGAAATGGCCGGCATCCTCGGGCCGCTGCGGGTCGAGAACGTCGTCGGCCGCGCCGAGGTCAAGCAGGTGTTCCCCGCGGGCAAGCGCGACAAGGCCGCCGGCCTGCTGGTCATCGAAGGCGCGATCCGCAAGGGCCTCCACGCCCGCCTCACGCGCGAGGACGTCATCGTCAGCGCCACCACGATCGCCTCGCTGCGGCGCTTCAAGGACGACGTGGACGAAGTCCGCGCCGGCCTGGAATGCGGCGTGGTCCTGGCCGACACCAACGACATCAAGCCAGGCGACAACCTGGAGGTGTTCGAGGTCGAGGAACGCGAACGGACACTGTAACCCATGCCCCGCTACGTCGCCTTGCTCGGCTCGATCAATGTCGGCGGCAACCGGCTGAAGATGGCCGATCTCAAGGCGGCGCTGGAGGCGGAGGGGTTCGCCAACGTCGCCACGGTGGTCGCCAGCGGCAACGTGCTGTTCGACCATCCTTCGGCGGCCGATGCCGGGCTGGAACAGCGGCTCGCGGGCATCGTGAAGAACCGCTTCGGCATCGACAGCTTCGCCGCCGTGCGCAGCCGGGCGGAGCTTGCCGCGGCGGTGGAGAACAACCCGTTCGCGGCCGACGGCGAACCGAAGTTCGTCCACACTGTCTTCCTTTCGGGCGAGCTTGACCGCGAGGCGTTCGAAGCTTTCGCCAGGACCTACGACGGGCCCGAGCGCCTCGCGCCCGGCAAGCGCGAGTTCTACGTCGATTTCGTCGACGGCGTCGCGCGGTCGATGCTCGATCCGGCGATGAAGAAGGCCGGGGTCGTCAAATGCCGCGCCACCGCGCGCAACGTGCGCTCCATCGGGCGGATGCTCGAAAGAATGGATGCCGATGCCTAGGGTCAGGAGCCATTTCGACGTCCCTGCGGGATTTGACCGATTTTGCCCAGGGCAGCGTCGGCAGGGTTTGAAATATCGACATATTCCCGTACCCTGCCTCCTCGCCCCGGACAAAATCGCTTCAAACCTCGAGCGTGCATTTAATGGGTCCTGACCCTAGCGTCGTCGCCATCCGCCATGTCCTGTTCGAGGATCTCGGCGTCTGGGGGCCGTGGTTCGCCGCCAACGGCTATACCGTCGACTATGTCGATGCGCCGGTGGCGGATCTCGGCGCGCTCGATCCGCTCGACGGCGATTTGATGATCGTCCTCGGCGGGCCGATCGGCGCTTACCAGCAGGATCGCTATCCGTTCCTCGCCGACGAACTACGCCTGATCGAACGGCGGATCGCCGCCGGAAAGCCGCTGCTAGGCGTGTGCCTCGGCGCGCAGCTCGTCGCCACCGCGCTCGGCGCGCGGGTGGGGCCGATGAGCTCCAGGGAGATCGGCTTCTCGCCGCTCGCACTGACGGACGCGGGCCGCAAGTCCGCGCTGGCGCTGCTCGAAGGCAAGCCGGTGCTCCACTGGCACGGCGACCAGTTCGACCTGCCCGCCGGGGCGACGCTGCTGGCGTCGAGCGCGCAATGTCCGCATCAGGCGTTCGCGGCCGGGGATAACGTGCTCGCCCTGCAATTCCACGCCGAAACCGACTGCGGAACGCTGGAAAACTGGCTTGTCGGTCATGCCGCCGAGCTGGCGCAGGCGGGCTTCGACGTGGCGCAAATCAGGGCCGACGGCGCGCGCTACCGCGCCGCACTGGCGGAAGCGGGGCGCGAGATGCTTGCACTGTGGCTCAGGGATCGCATCTAGGGGCCATGTCCCGTCAGCCCCACTCCGCCGCCGACCAGTCGGTCCGCCTGCTCAAGGTCGGCGAACGCATCCGCCACGTGCTCAGCGAAATCCTCGCCCGCCAGCAGGTCCACGACGATACGCTGAGCGCGCATACGGTGTCGGTCACCGAAGTACGGATGTCGCCCGATCTGCGCCAGGCGCGCGTCTATGCCAAGCCGCTGCTCGGCGGCGACGAACAGGAAGTCGTCGCCGCGCTGCGCCGGAACACCGCCTATCTCCAGCGCGAAGTCGCCCAGCGGCTCGGCCTCAAGTTCGCGCCGAAGCTCAAGTTCCTCGCCGACGAGAGCTTCGACGAGGCCGACCGCATCGAACGGCTGCTCAACGACCCGCGCGTCGCCCGCGACCTCGGCGAACTGGGCGAGGATTGACGGTTCAGCGCCAATTCAACGCTCGCGTGGTGTTCTCCTGACCTTGGGAGCCGCTCTATGAGAAACCTCGCAATCGCATCCATCGCGGTCCTGCTGCCCGGCGCTCTCGCGGCGGCGGCTCCGGCGGCGTTGCCGGGCGTGTCCGACGGGGAAACCGATATTCCTTCGGGCGGTATCCGGGAATATCATCGCGGCAAGGGCGATGTGATCTTCGTCCGCCATCGGACCGGCCGCTGGTACCGGATCGAACTGAACGACGGCTGCCTGGACAACGGCCTGACCAGCGATGCCCTGTCGTTCGACAGCCGGAATCCCGGCGGCAGGATCGATCGCTTCACGCGCGTAAGCCAGCCGCGGACAGGCCTGAACTGTTCGATCGAAAGCATCCGCCGTTCGGCTGCGCCGCCGCAAGTGAATTCGCGCAGTCCGGTCACTCTCGACTGACAGGTGACACGCCGCCCCGGCGCACCTACCTAGCGCTGCATGGACGAAACCCTGCTTATTGCGCTTGCGGTGATTCCCGCGCTCGTCATCGCTATCGTGTTTCACGAGGTTGCCCATGGCTGGACAGCGCTCGCTCTCGGTGACCCTACGGCCCAGGAACAGCGGCGGCTGAGTTTCAATCCCATCCGCCATGTCGACCCTGTCGGCACTTTGCTGGTTCCGGGGGGATTGCTGTTGGCGGGGCTGCCGGCGTTTGGTTGGGCCAAGCCCGTGCCCGTGATCAGGGAGCGCCTGCGCAATCCGCGCTTCGGCATGATGGCCGTGGCGGCCGCCGGGCCGGGCATGAACATCGTTCTCGCCACCATCGGCGCGGTTGTGCTCGGCCTGATGATGCGCGGCTTGCCCGATCCCGGCGCGCTTGGCGGTTTCGCCGCGGTGGCGCTGCAATACTTCATCATGATCAACATCTTTCTGGCGCTGTTCAACATGTTGCCGATTCCGCCCTTCGACGGCTCGCATATCGTCGAGGGCCTGCTGCCGGAACGCGCCGCTGCGGCTTACGATCGGCTGCGCCCGTTCGGCTTTCCGCTGCTGCTGTTGCTGCTCGTCGTTATCCCGTGGCTGTTCCCTGGGCTCGGCATTGTCGAGCGGGTCGTGCTGCCGCCCGCCATGTGGGTGGAGGCGCAGTTCATGGCCATCGTCTCATGGATCGGCGTGTGAAAATTTTTACCCGGATATATTTGACATAATTTGTCCGGGTGATAATCGCCCGCCCATGACAGTGACTGCATTTCTCAAGGGCGCGCTCATCGCCAATGGCGCGGTGGACGAGGTGATTCCGATACTGCGCGGGCTCGATCGGCCTGAGCGCGCATCCGATCTGCTTGTCTTCGACGACGACAGCGGGCGGCAGATCGATCTCGATCTGCGCGCGGAAGACAGGCCGCGCGGGCGCCCTTCGCTTGGCGTCAAGGCGCGCGAGGTGACGCTGCTGCCGCGACACTGGGACTGGCTGAACGCGCAGCGGGGCGGGGCGTCGGCCACTCTTCGCAGACTGGTGGACGAGGCCGGCAAACGCGCCCGCAGCGTCGAGCAGTGTCGTGACGCCGCCTATCGTTTCCTGCATGCCATGGCGGGCGATCTGCCGAAGTTCGAGGATGCGGTCCGCGAGATCTATGCCGGAAACAAGGTCGGCTACGATCATTTCAGCTACGACTGGCCGCGCGACATCCGCGATCACGGCAGGAAGCTGGCGTTTCCCGAATGACCGAAGCGACGACACGGCGCGACGCGCACGGCTGGCTGATCCTCGACAAGCCGCGCGGGCTCGGGTCGACGCAGGCGGTCGCCGCGGTCAGGCGCGTCCTGCGCAACGCGGGCTACGGCAAGGTCAAGTCCGGCCATGGCGGCACGCTCGATCCGCTGGCCGAAGGCGTGTTGCCGATCGCATTGGGGGAGGCGACGAAGCTTGCCGGGCGAATGCTCGATGCGAGGAAGGTCTACGCCTTCACCATTGCCTTCGGAGAGGAGACCGACACGCTGGATGCCGAAGGCGCGGTCGTCGCCACCAGCGCGCACCGGCCCCCGCTCGCGGCGGTGGCGGCGATCTGCGAACACTTCACCGGGGAAATCGACCAGGTTCCGCCCGCCTACTCCGCGCTCAAGGTCGACGGCCGCCGGGCCTACGATCGCGCGCGGGCAGGGGAGGAGGTAGAACTGAAGACCCGGCGGGTGACTATTCATTCGCTGGCGCCGTTGAACGGCGGCGGTGCAGTTCCGCTCGATTCCGCCTTCGCCACGACCGCCGGCCGTCCCGACCCCTACGATCCGGCCGCTCCGCTCGAACTGGCCGACAGCGTCACCCTCGTCGCCGAAGTCAGCAAGGGCACCTATATCCGCAGCCTGGCGCGCGACATCGCCCATGCCCTTGGAACCGTGGGCCACGTCGCCTATCTGAGGCGCATCAAGGCCGGTCCGTTCACGGAAAGCCGGGCGATTTCACTGGACATTCTGGAGGAAATCGGTAACGGCGCGCGCCTTGAAGACCACCTCCTGCCGCTGGAGGCGGGGCTGGACGGTATCCCGGCCCTGACCCTCGATCCGGAAAGCGCGCGGGCGGTCCGCCAGGGCCGGGTCCTTTCCGGAATGCCCCATCCCGATGGGCTCTATCTCGCCACGGCCGGCACAGTCCCCGTGGCGCTGATCGAACTTTCGGGCGGCGCGGCGAAAGTCGTCCGGGGCTTCAACCTGTCCGATACCGCGGAGTAAGAGAATGTCGGTTACCGCCGAAAAGAAGACGGAAATCATCAAGGACAACGCCCAGTCCAAGGGCGATACCGGTTCCCCCGAAGTGCAGGTCGCGATCCTCACCGAGCGTATCCGCAACCTGACCGAACACTTCAAGGACCACCACAAGGACAACCATTCGCGCCGCGGCCTGCTGATGATGGTCAACAAGCGTCGCAGTCTGCTCGCCTACCTCAAGAAGAAGGACGTCGAGCGCTACAACAGCCTGATCCAGAAGCTGGGTCTGCGGAAATAAGAGTTTGATGGAAGGCGGCCCCATCGCGGGCCGCCTTTCGCTTTTGGCATCCTTCGCAATCCGGCGGAGGGGCCTGGGGCTGAACAAGGCCCCGCACCGGACCGGGACGGCATACCCGGCATTGAGGCCCCGCCGCGCAATACGGCGCTGCGGGTTCACGAAGGAAACATCATGTTCGACACGAAAACCGTATCGCTGGAGTGGGGCGGAAAGACCCTCACTCTGGAAACCGGCCGCATTGCCCGTCAGGCCGACGGGGCGGTCCTCGCCACTTACGGCGAAACCGTCGTTCTCTGCGCCGTTACCGCCGCAAAGAGCGTCAAGGACGGGCAGGATTTCTTCCCGCTCACCGTCCACTACCAGGAAAAGTTCTCCGCCGCCGGGCGCATCCCCGGCGGCTTCTTCAAGCGCGAGCGCGGGGCGACCGAAAAGGAAACGCTCACCAGCCGCCTGATCGACCGGCCGATCCGGCCGCTGTTCCCGGAAGGGTTCTATAACGAAATCAACGTCATCGCGCAGGTCCTTTCCTATGATGGCGAGACCGAGGCCGACATCGTGGCGATGGTTGCCGCGTCGGCCGCGCTGACGATTTCGGGCGTTCCCTTCATGGGCCCGATCGGCGCCGCGCGTGTCGGCTTCAAGGACGGCGAATACCAGCTCAATCCGAGCATGGCCGAAGTCGCCGAAGGCCGTCTCGACCTCGTCGTCGCGGCCACGCACGACGCGGTGATGATGGTCGAATCCGAAGCCAAGGAACTGACCGAGGAAGAGATGCTCGGCGCGGTGATGTTCGCGCACGAGGAATCGAAGAAGGTCGTCAAGGCGATCGTCGACCTCGCCGAACAGGCCGCCAAGGACCCGTGGGAACTCGACATCGCCGACAATTCGGCGATGAAGGCCGAAATCAAGAAGCTGATCGGCAGCGATGTCGCGGCCGCCTACAAGCTCACCAGCAAGTCCGCCCGCTCCGATGCGCTCAACGCCGCGCGCGACAAGGTCAAGGCGCACTACGAAGGCCAGGACGGCCAGACGGTGATGACCGCGATCAAGCTGACCAAGAAGATCGAGGCGGACGTGGTCCGCACCGCGATCCTCAAGGACGGCGCGCGCATTGACGGCCGCAAGCTCGATCAGGTCCGCCCGATCGAGGCCACGGTCGGCTTCCTGCCGCGCACCCACGGATCGGCGCTGTTCACGCGGGGCGAGACGCAGGCGATCTGCACCACCACGCTCGGCACCAAGGAGTCCGAGCAGATGATCGACGGCCTCGGCGGCCTGTCGTACGAAAGCTTCATGCTGCACTACAACTTCCCGCCCTATTCGGTCGGCGAAGTGGGCCGCTTCGGCGCGCCGGGGCGGCGTGAGGTCGGCCACGGCAAGCTGGCTTGGCGCGCGCTGCGTCCGATGCTGCCGAGCAAGGAAGACTTCCCCTATACCATCCGCATTCTCAGCGACATCACGGAGAGCAACGGCTCCTCCTCGATGGCGACGGTCTGCGGCGGGTGTCTGGCGATGATGGACGCCGGCGTGCCGATCGCGCGCCCGGTTTCGGGCATCGCCATGGGCCTGATCCTGGAGGGCAAGGACTTCGCCGTCCTCAGCGACATTCTCGGCGACGAGGATCACCTCGGCGACATGGACTTCAAGGTCGCGGGCACCGAAGCGGGCATCACCTCGCTCCAGATGGACATCAAGATCGCCGGCATCACCAAGGAGATCATGGGCCAGGCGCTGGAGCAGGCGAAGGCCGGCCGCGCGCACATTCTGGGCGAAATGACCAAGGCGCTGGGCTCCGCCCGCACCGAACTCAGCGCTCATGCCCCGCGTATCGAGACGATGCAGATCGACAAGTCGAAGATCCGCGACGTGATCGGCACCGGCGGCAAGGTGATCCGCGAGATCGTGGCCGAAACCGGCGCCAAGGTGGACATCGATGACGAGGGCGTGATCAAGATCTCGTCCAGCGACCTCAGCCAGATCGAAGCCGCCCGCAAGTGGATCGAAGGCATCGTCGAGGAAGCCGAAGTCGGCAAGATCTACACCGGCAAGGTGGTCAACATCGTCGATTTCGGCGCGTTCGTGAACTTCATGGGCGGCAAGGACGGCCTCGTCCACGTCAGCGAAATGAAGAACGAGCGCGTGGAGAAGCCGACCGACGTCGTGTCCGAAGGGCAGGAAGTGAAGGTCAAGGTCCTCGAGATCGACCAGCGCGGCAAGGTCCGCCTGTCGATGCGCGTGGTCGACCAGGAAACCGGCGAGGAACTGGAAGACACCCGCCCGCCGCGTGAGCCGCGCGAGCCGCGCGGCGACCGTGGCGTCGACCGTCGCCCGCGCAGGGACGGCGACCGTGGCGGACGCGGCGGCGACCGCGATCGCGGCCCGCGCCGCGACCGTGGCGAGCGCAGCGAAGGCCGCCGCGACGACGATCGCGGCCCGGCCCCGGACCACATCCCGGCGTTCCTCAAGGACGACTGAGGCAGGGCGAGCCTGACGAAAAAGGGCCGCGAGGATTGTTCCTCGCGGCCCTTTTTCTGTCTGCGCGTCGAGGCCTGCGAAGTCTCCTACTGCGCGGTGGGCCGCCACTCCGGCGGCAGGAAGCTCGGCGGCAGCTCCACCGTCACGGTGGCCGTCAGCTCGCGCGCGCTATGGCCTGCGCTCACCTCGTAGAGACCCGCCGGGTGGGTCCAGCCGGGGCGGGCGGTGAACCAGGTGGCGAGGAGGCGCGGGTCGACGTGGATTTCCACGCGTCTGGTTTCGCCGGGCTGCAATTCCACTCTGGCGAAGCCGCCGAGGCGGCGGGGAGCCTCCCAGCCGCGCCCGCCGACGTAGAGCTGGACCACGTCCGCCCCCGCGCGATCGCCGGTGTTGGTGACTTCGAGCATGGCGACGATCCCGTCGCCCTCGCGCGTGGCGACGAGGTGGTCGTAGGCGAAAGTGGTGTAGCTCAGCCCGTGGCCGAACGGGAACAGCGGGTCATGCCCCTGGAGGTCGAACCACTTGTAGCCGACGGCGGCGCCTTCGCGGTAGACGATCTCGCCCCTGCGCGGCTCTCCGGGAAAGGGAAGCTGGTCGAGCGAGGCGGGGAAGGTGACCGGCAGGTGGCCCGAGGGGTTCACCCTGCCCGTCAGCACGTTGGCGATCGCCGCGCCGCCCGCGCGGCCGGGGTACCAGGCGGCGAGGATCGCAGACGTCTTGTCCGCCCACGGCATCAGCACCGGGCCGCCGGTTTCGAGCACCGCGACGGTGCGCGGGTTGGCGACGGCCACGGCTGCGATCAGCGCGTCCTGCCGTCCGTCGAGCGACAGCGCCACGTCGATGCTCTCGCTGGCCCATTGGGTGGCGAAGACCACGGCCACGTCCGCCTGCGCGGCGAGACGGGCGGCTTCGGCCGGGTCGTCTCCGCTGGCGAAATCGATCCGCGCATCGGGGAGGAGCTTGCGTAGTTCCTCCAGCGGGGACGACGGGTAATAGACCACCGGGCCGGGCCAGGTGGTCGGCTCCAGCCCCGGCACGGCGTTGCCTTCATCGGGATAGACCTGGCTGGACCCGCCGCCCGAAAGCACGCCCTTGTCCGCATGGCCGCCGATCACGGCGATGCGGGCGCCGCCGGCGGCGAGGGGGAGGAGGCCGCCGTCGTTCTTCAGCAGCACGATGCCGGCCTCCGCGGCCGAGCGGCTGACGGCGTGGTTGGCGGCGTGGTCGATCGGCTGGTCCGGGACGGCAGGGTGGTCGACCAGACCGTGCTCGAACAGCGCGTGGAGCACGCGAGTGGCCATGAGGTCGATGCGCTCCGGGGCGATCTCGCCCGAAGCGAGCGCTGCCTCCAGCTTGTCCGCGTTGTACCAGTCGGCGCGCTGGAGACCGAAGCCCGATTCCTGATCCAGCCCGGCATTGGCCGATGCGGCGGTGGAATGCGCCGCGCCCCAGTCCGACATGACATAGCCGGGCCAGCCCCATTCGTCGCGCAGCACTTCGGTCAGCAGGAACGGGTTCTCGCAGGCGTAGGGGCCGTTGACGCGGTTGTAGGCGCACATGACCGAGCCGGGATTGCCCTGCTCGATCGCGATCTGGAACGCCAGCAGGTCGGAAATGCGTAGCGCGCCTTCCTCGATCACTGCGTTGCTCGCCCCGCGATCGGTTTCCTGCGCGTTGGCGGCATAGTGCTTGGCGGTGGAGACGATGTGGTTCGACTGAACCCCGGCGATCTGCGCCCCGACGATGACGCCCGCGAGCAACGGGTCTTCGCCCGCGTATTCGAAATTGCGCCCGCCGCGCGGCTCGCGGATCAGGTTGACGCTGCCGCCGAGGAGGACGTTGAAGCCGTCCGCGCGTGCTTCCGCGCCGATCATCCTGCCCCCGGCAAAGGCCAGTTCGCGGTCCCACGTGGCGGCGAGGGCGAGGCCGGAGGGGAGGGCGGTGCGGCCGCGCTTCTCCTCCGCGCCGCCTTGCGTGGCGACGCCGATGCCCGCATCCGCCTGCCACTGCGCGGGAATGCCGAGGCGGGGGATGCCGGGAACATAGCCGGCCGAGCCGTAGCGCGCCTCCGGCGGGGCCTTGTAATTGCCGGCGGGAAAATCGGTGGCGAAGTAGCCTTTGAGCAGGGTCAGCTTTTCATCCAGCGTCATCTGTTCCAGCATCCGGGCCGCGCGCTCCGCGGGCGCGCCCGCCGTTTCGGCGGCGAGCACCGGCGCATCGCCGCCGTCTTGCGCGCCGAGCGGCGCCGCGGGAATCGCCAGCGCCGCAGCCAGCCACAGCTTTCCGATTGTCCGCCCGATTGTCCGCATCGTTTCCCCCTCCCGCGCCGCGTGGTAGCGCTCTCGCGCGATTATCAGCACAATCCGCGCCATTGGGCTACCGGGTGCTGACATGAAGCCGCCACATCGGGCTAACAGGCGGCAAGAGATGATTCGAAAGGGAGGACATCCGATGATTGCCGACCGCCGCCAGTTCCTGCGCGCCACCGGCAGCGCCTTCGCCGCGCTGGCGGCGAGCGGGTGCGCCCACGGGGTCGGTTCCGGCCGGCAGATGACGGGATACGGGCCGCTGGTGGCCGACCCCGACGGGCTGCTCGACCTGCCCGAAGGGTTTACCTATCGCGTGCTTTCGAAACTGGGCGACGCGATGGCCGATGGCGGCACGGTGCCCGATCATGCGGACGGGATGGGCTGTTTCGATCTCGGCGAGGGCAAGTGGGCGCTGGTGCGCAACCACGAACTCAATCTCACCCAATCGGCGGGGGCGGAGCTGACGTCCGGATATGGTCGCGACGCGGACGGCAAGGTGCTGCCGGGCGGAACGACGACTATCGTGCTCGATGCCGCGACCTTTGCGGTAGAGCGGCAGTTCCGTTCGCTTGCCGGCACGATCCGCAATTGCGCCGGCGGGATCACGCCATGGGGAAGCTGGCTGACCTGCGAGGAACCGAACGTGTTCCAGCCGCGGCTGCCCGATCACGGCTATGTGTTCGAAGTGCCCGCGAACGCGACCGGGCTTGTGGAGCCCGTGCCGCTGAAGGCGATGGGCCGCTTCGATCACGAAGCAGTGGCCGTCGATCCGGCCACCGGCATCGTGTACCAGACCGAAGACAAGCGTGACGGCCTGTTCTACCGCTTCATCCCCGACACGCCAGGCAAGTTGGCCGAAGGCGGGCGGCTCCAGGCGCTGGCGATCGACGGGCTGCCCGACAGCCGCAACTTCGACGGTCAGGCGTTCGAACCCGGCAGCTGGCAGGCTGTGCGCTGGATCGACATGGAGGATGTCGAGGCCCCCGCATACGACCTGCGCCAGCGCGGCGCAGCGGCGGGCGCGACGCTGTTCCATCGCGGCGAAGGCGTGTGGATGGGCGATGGAGAGCTCTACTTCTGCTGCACCGGCGGCGGAGCGGCGAAGTTGGGGCAGATATTCCGCCTGCGCCCGCAGGCGAGCGGGCCGGACCGGCTGCAACTGTTCCTCGAAAGCCGCTCTCTGGAAGAGCTGAACTTCGGCGACAACCTGACCGTGGCCCCCAACGGCCACCTGATCGTGTGCGAGGACCAGTACACCGAGAACGTGTCCAACCACTTGCGCGGCGTGCGGCCGGACGGGACGACCTATCCCTTCGCGCTGTGCCGGCTGGATACCGAGCTGGCCGGCGCGTGCTTCTCCCCCGACGGCCGTACGCTGTTCGTCAACGTGTTCAGCCCGACGCGCACGCTGGCGATCACAGGACCGTGGCTGGCGTGACGGGGCGCGTTTCGGTCCTGTTCGTCTGTCTCGGCAATATCTGCCGCTCGCCGCTGGCCGAAGCTGCGTTCCGGCGCGAGGCGGAGATGCTGGGGCTGGAGGTGGAGATCGATTCCGCCGGAACCGCAGCGTGGCACACCGGCAAAGCGCCCGATCCGCGCGCGCGGGCGGTGGCGAGAACGATGGGGGCGCCGATAGACCACTTGCGCGCGCGGCAGGTGACGGCGGCCGACTATCGCCGCTTCACCCACATCTTCGCGCTCGACGAGGACAACTTGGCGGTTCTGCAAAGCCGCGCCTCCGCAGATGCAACGGCAGAGATCGCGCTGCTGCTGGATTGCGTGCCGGGTCGTGAGGGGGAACCGGTGGCCGATCCCTATTACGGCGACGAAGCCGGGTTCGAGACGACCTGGCGCGATGTGAGCGAGGCTGCCCGCGCGCTCGCCTCGCGGTTCAGCCGAGGGTAGCGACCGTTTCCAGCGCGGCGTCGGCGAAGTCGGACCGGCAGATCAGCAGGTCCGGCAGCCACGTATCGGCGTTGTTGTACACTAGCGGGCTGCCGTCGATGCGCGAGCAGTGCAGGCCGTGGGCGCGGGCGACGGCGACGGGGGCGCAACTGTCCCATTCGTATTGCCCGCCGGAATGGAGGTAGATTTCCGCGTGGCCCAGCGCCACGGCCATCGCCTTGGCCCCGGCTGAGCCCATCGGCACGAGGTCGCAGCCAAGCTTTTCCGCCACCGCGACGGCTTCGGTGGCGGGGCGGGTGCGGCTGACCAGCATGCGCGGCGGGCCGACGTGCGGGCGGCATGTCACCGGCCGGTCGCTGCGCAGCACGGTGCCGCCGTCGAGGCCGGGCAGCGCGACCGCGCCGATCTCCGCCACGCCGCCTATCGCCAGGCCGACGTGGACCGCCCAGTCCGCGCGCGCTTCCCCGAACTCGCGGCTGCCGTCGAGCGGATCGACGATCCACACGCGCGACTTGGCCAGGCGCTCGGCAGTATCCTTGCTTTCTTCGGAAAGCAGGCCGTCGTCCGGCCGTTCGGCGCGCAGGCGTTCCACCAGGAAGCGGTTGGCCTCGCGGTCCCCTTCCTCGGCCAGCGCCTTGCCATCGAGAAACCGCAGCGTGCGCAGTGCGACCAGCATTCGCCCGGCTTCGGCCGCCAGCTCCGCCGCGAGCTCCGCGTCGGTCAAAGGTCGGGGGCCCATGCGCCAAGCAGGCGGGCAACGACCAGCTCCGCCGCGTCTTCCGGCGAAGTGACGGTGGTGTCGATGCGGATTTCGGGGCTTTCGGGCCGTTCGTAGGGGCTGTCGATGCCGGTGAAGTTCTTCAGCTCGCCGGCGCGCGCCTTGCGGTAGAGGCCCTTCACGTCGCGGCTTTCCGCCACTTCCAGCGGCGTATCGACGAAGACCTCGATGAACTCGCCATCGGGCAGCATCGAGCGCGCCAGCTCGCGCTCGGCGCGGAACGGGCTGATGAAGGCGGTGAGGACGATAAGGCCCGCATCGGTCATCAGCCGCGCCACTTCGCCCACGCGGCGGATGTTCTCCACCCGGTCGGCCTCGGTGAAGCCGAGATCCTTGTTGAGCCCATGGCGCACGTTGTCGCCGTCGAGCAGGAAGGTATGCCGCCCCGCGGCGTGGAGCTTCTTTTCGACCATGTTGGCGATGGTCGACTTGCCGGAGCCCGACAGGCCGGTGAACCATAGCACCGCCGGCTTCTGTCCCTTCAGCGCCGCGTGCTGCTCGCGCCCGACTTCGAGCGCCTGCCAGTGGACGTTCTGCGCCCGGCGCAGGCTGAAATGGATCATGCCCGCCGCCACGGTGGCGTTGGTCAGCTTGTCGATCAGGATGAACCCGCCCAGCGCGCGGCTTTCGGCATAGGGCTCGAACACGATCGGGCGGTCGGTGGTCACCTCGCATACGCCGATGGCGTTGAGATCGAGCGTCCTGGCCGCGAGGTGTGAGCCCGAACCGGTCGGATCGTTGACGTTCACCTCGTACTTCGGCTGCGCCACCGTGGCGCCGACCGTCTGCGTCGCCAGCTTGAGCCAGTAGCCGCGTCCGGGGATCAGCGCCTCGTCGCTCATCCAGACAACGGTCGCCTCAAATTGGTCGGCGGCCTGTGGCGGGGCGCTGGCGGCGGCGATCACGTCGCCTCGGCTGCAATCGACCTCGTCGGCCAGCGTCAGCGTGACCGACTGCCCGGCGACGGCCTGCTCCAGCTCGCCATCCATCGTCACCACGGCCTTGACCGTGCTGGTCTTGCCAGAGGGCACGATCCGCACCGGATCGCCCGGCTTCACGCTGCCGCCGGCGATGAGCCCGGAGAAGCCGCGGAAATCGAGGTTGGGGCGGTTGACCCATTGCACCGGCATGCGGAAGGGGCGCGCCTGGGCGGCCATGCCTTCGATCTCGACGCTTTCGAGATGCTCGATCAGGCTGGGGCCGGAGTACCAGGGGGTGTTGGGCGACGGGGTCGACGCGATGTTGTCGCCCTTGAAGCCGGAAATCGGGATCGGCGTAAACGCTTCGATGCCGATGTCCTTGGCGAAAGCGGCATAATCGGCGACGATGCCGTCGAACACGTCTTGCGCGTAATCGACCAGGTCCATCTTGTTCACCGCCAGCACCAGATGGCGGATGCCGATCAGGTGGGCGAGGTACGAATGGCGCCGCGTCTGCACCAGCACGCCCTTGCGCGCATCGACCAGGATTACCGCGAGGTCGGCGGTGCTGGCGCCGGTGACCATGTTGCGGGTGTACTGTTCGTGCCCCGGCGTGTCGGCGACGATGAACTTGCGTTTCTCGGTCGCGAAGAAGCGATAGGCGACGTCGATGGTGATGCCCTGCTCGCGCTCGGCCGCAAGGCCGTCCACCAGCAGCGCGAAGTCGATCGCCTTGCCTTGCGTGCCGACGCGCGCGCTGTCGGCCTCGAGCGCGGCGAGCTGGTCCTCGAAGATCATCTTCGAATCGTAGAGCAGCCGGCCGATCAGCGTGGACTTGCCGTCATCCACGCTGCCGCAGGTGATGAACCGCAGCAGGCCCTTGTTCTGGTGCAAGTCGAGGTAGGCGTCGATGTCCTCGGCGATGAGGGCGTCGGCCACGTATGCAGGATCGGTCATCAGAAATACCCCTCCTGCTTCTTCTTCTCCATGCCCGCGCCTCCGGCGTCCTTGTCGATGGCGCGGCCCTGGCGTTCGCTGGTGGTGGTCAGCAGCATCTCCTGCACCACTTGCGGCAGGGTCGCCGCCTCGCTCTCCACCGCGCCCGTCAGCGGATAGCAGCCGAGCGTGCGGAAGCGGATCGAGCGCATCACCGGCTCCTCGCCCGGCAGCAGCGGGAAGCGCTCGTCATCCACCATCAGCAGCAGGCCGTCGCGCTCCACCGTCGGGCGCGGGGCGGCCATGTAGAGGGGGACGATCTCGATCCCCTCGGCCATGATGTATTGCCAGATGTCGAGTTCGGTCCAGTTGCTGATCGGGAAGACGCGGATGCTCTCCCCCTTGTTCTTCCTCGCATTGTAGAGGTTCCACAGCTCGGGGCGCTGGTTCTTCGGGTCCCAGCCGTGGCTGGCGGTGCGGAAGCTGAAGATGCGCTCCTTGGCCCGGCTCTTCTCCTCGTCGCGTCGCGCGCCGCCGAAGGCCGCGTCGAACTTCCACTTGTCGAGCGCCTGCTTGAGCCCTTCGGTCTTCCACATGTCGGTGTGCAGTGGACCGTGGTCGAACGGATTGATCCCCCGTTCCAGCGCTTCCGGGTTGTGATGGATCAGCAGCTCCATCCCCGCCGCTTTCGCAGCCTTGTCGCGCAGCGCGTACATGTCGCGGAACTTCCATGTGGTATCCACGTGGAGCAGCGGAAACGGCGGCGGGGCGGGATAGAACGCCTTCTTCGCCAGGTGCAGCATGACCGCGCTGTCCTTGCCCACCGAATAGAGCATCACCGGGTTGTCCGCCTCGGCGACAACCTCGCGCATGATATGAATGCTCTCCGCCTCGAGGCGCTGGAGATGGGTCAGCCGTTGCATGGGCGGCAATTGCAGCCTGGCGGGCGTATTCGCAAGGCGCGCGGCGGGGAGAAATTCTTTGCGGCGGCTAAGTTGGGTCGGAGAACCCGTGCACCCAACCTATTGTCATTCCGCGAAAGCGGGAACCCAGTCGGTTCTTGAGTGCGTACGTAACTTCCCCGCTTTCGCAGGGATGACGAAGAGGGGGTTATGTTTCTGGGGTGGGAGTCCACTCCTCGCCCTCGGGCAGCGGCGCGAAGATCGCGTTGAGCATAGCCTGCGTGACACCCTCCGCCGCGGCGGGATTCCAGCGCGGCGCATTGTCCTTGTCTACCAGCACCGCGCGCACGCCCTCCGCGAAATCGGGCCGCGCGATCATTCGCGTGGCAAGGCGATATTCGAGCGCCATTTCCTCCGCGAAGCTGGCGCGGTGGACGGCGAACTGGCGCAGGGCGACCTTGGCGGTGGTGGGGCACTTGGCGGTGACGGCGTTCCATTCCTTGGCCGCCCAGTCGGAGGGATCGGCGGCCAATGCGGCAAGGATGCCTTCCAGCGTATCGGGAGCGAACAGGCGGTCGATGCGCTCGGCATTGCCGGCAAGGCGGGCGGGAAGAGGCTCTGTCGCCAGCCCGGCCAGCACGGCTTCGGCGGAGGCGGGATCGGCGGCGATGCGCGCCTTGGCGTCAGCCAATGCCTCGGAGGGAAGGAAGTGGGTCGCCAGTCCAGCCCACAGGCATTCCGCCCCGTCGAGCCGTGCGCCGGTGAGGGCGAGGAACTTGCCCACCTGCCCCGGCAGCCGCGGGAGATACCAGCCCGCGCCGACATCGGGGAACAGGCCGATCGCCCCTTCCGGCATGGCGAACAGCGTGTTTTCCGTCGCCACGCGATAGAGGCAGGGGAGGGCGAGGCCCACGCCGCCGCCCATCGTCACCCCGTCCATGAAGGCGGTCACCGGCTTGGGATATGTGAACAGCAGGTGGTTCATCCGATATTCGGCCATGAAGAACGCGCGCCCGGCCGCGCCGCCGTCTTCCAGCGCCGAGCGGCGGACCATCGCCACATCGCCCCCGGCGCAAAAGCCGCGTCCTTCGGCGTGATCGAGGATCACGGCCTCGATGCTGTCGTCGTCCCGCCATTCGAGCAGGGCGGCGGATATGGACTCGCACATAGGGTGCGTCAGCGCGTGGAGCGCCTGGGGGCGGTTGAGCGAGATGTGGCCGACAGGATCGGCGCGGTGAATGAGAACTTCGCCGGTCACTGCCGCAGCAGGTCCCGCCCGACGATCAGCCGCATGATCTGGTTGGTGCCTTCGAGGATCGAATGCACGCGCAAGTCGCGCCAGAAGCGCTCCACCGGATAGTCCATCAGGTAGCCGTAGCCGCCGTGAAGCTGCAACGCCCGGTCGGCCACTGCGATGCCCGTGTCGGTGGCCAGTCGTTTGGCCATCGCGGCGAAGCGGGTCTTGTCCGGCGCGTTGGCGGTCACCTTGGCGGCGGCGAGGTAGAGCAGGGCGCGGGCGGCCTCCAACTCGGTCGCCATGTCGGCCAGCATGAACTGCGTGTTCTGGAAATCCGCGATCGCCTTGCCGAACTGCTTGCGTTCCTTCGTGTAACGCAATGCCTCGTCGAGGCAGCGCTGCGCCCCGCCGAGCGAGCAGGCGCCGATGTTGAGCCGCCCGCCGTCGAGCCCCATCATCGCGATGCGGAAGCCTTCTCCCTCGCCGCCGACGATGTTTTCCGCCGGCACGCGCACATTATCGAGGATCAGCGCGGCGGTCGGCTGAGCGTGCCAGCCGGTCTTGCGTTCGGGCGCGCCGAAGCTGACGCCGGGCATGTCCTTCTCGATGGCGAGGCAGGAAATGCCGCCGGGTCCGTCCTCGCCGGTGCGGACCATAGTCAGGTAAAGGTCGTTTACCCCCGCGCCGCTGATGAACTGCTTGGTCCCGCTGACCACCCAGTCATCGCCATCGCGCGTCGCCGTGGTCTTGAGTGCGGCGGCGTCGGAACCGGATCCGGGCTCGGTCAGGCAATAGCTCGCCATCCATTCCATGTCGACGACGCGCGGCAGGTATTTCGCCTTCACCTCCGCCGAGCCGAACCGGTCGATCATCCAACTCGCCATATTGTGGATCGACAGGAAAGCGCTGGTGGCGGGACAGCCATAGGCCATCGCTTCCATCACCAGCGCCGCCTCCAGACGCCCGAGCCCGCTGCCGCCGCTTTCCTCGGAGACGTAGATCGCCGCGAAGCCTACCTCGGCGGCGGCGCGGATCGTGTCCTTGGGGAACACGTGCCGCTCGTCCCATTCGGCGGCGTGGGGCGTGATGGCATCGGCGGTAAACCGCCGCGCCATGTCCTGGATGGCAAGCTGGTCTTCGGTGAGGGAGAACTGGTTCACTGCCCCGCGCCGATTACCGCCTCCGCCTCGATCTCAACCTTCCAGCGTGGATCGTAGAGCGCGGCGATGGCCACCAGCGTGCCGGTCGGCCGGGCATGCTTGAGCGCGCGGCTGAAGGCGGCGCTGATCGCATTGGCGTCCTTGATGTCGGTGGCGAACATGCGCACGCGGACCACGTCGGCCATGCGCCCGCCGAGCTGTTCGATATGCTGGCGGATCAGCTCGAAGCAGCGGTCGGCCTGTCGGCCAGCGTCTTCGGCAACCGATCCGTCCTCCTCGCCCCCAACGGTGCCGGAAACGACGATGCGGTCGCCCACCCGCAGCGCGCGGGTGAAGCCGATTTCCTCCTCGAACGGCGAAAGGGCGGGGATGCGTTGCCGCCCGTCCTGCGGGTCAGCCACAGGAAACCCGCTCTATCACCATGTCGTCGTCATAGGACACGGTCAGCCGGTCCTGCCGGAAGTCCATCGTCATCGGCGTGCGCGGCGGGCCCCAGCGGAGCTGGCGCGCGCCGGTGAGGCGCAGCAGCTCGGCTCCGGCTTCGGGCGTCGCCTGCTGGCCGACGAACCCTTGCGCATCCTCGGCATTGCATACGCCCCCACCGGGGCCGGCAGCGTCACCTGTGGTGGCGCAGGCGGCGAGCGCCAGCGCGCTCGCACATGCGACGATTGGCGGCAGTGCCTTCATCCGATCCTCCTCGTTATTCGCACCGGCTATAGCGGAACGGATCGGGGACCGCATCATCTCCGTATTCCTGCCGGATCAGGGTCCGGCCGCCGTCCAGAACCTCCAGCACGACGTCGCGATTCCAGGTCATGCCTTCGCCGGTGAAATCGAATTCCGCGCGGATACGGGCGTCGGCGATCTCCTCTATCTCGTCGAGCGTGCCGACCGATTCGTAGAATTCCAGCTTGTCGGCAGTGATCGTCAGCAGGCCCTTGGCGTCGGAGCGACCGGGCTCGCAATCCGCCGCGACCATGCCCCAACGGCCCTGAATAGCGGCGGGAATGGCGCCGGCGACCGGCGATTGCATCGGGGGTACGACGGCTTCTGCCGGCGCCGGAACAGGGGTTTCCGTGGCGTCGCCGGTTTCCGGAGGGTTGCTGTCGCACGCGGCCAGCGCCGCCAGCGTCAACAGGGGAAGGAAGATGTGCTTCATGTGGGCTCCTCGATTGCCTTCACGCCGGACAACGAACGGGCGGGCATTCCTTTCCTGCGGAGGCGTGAGGGGCTAGAAGCGCGGAAGACGAGGCGAGGACGCTATGGCAGGCTTGTGGTTCGAGGAGTTCGAGGTGGGGCGGGTGTTCGACCACCCGTTGCGGCGCACGGTGACCGAGACCGACAACCTGCTGGTCAGCGCATTAACCCACAACCCGGCGCCGCTGCATCTCGACGCCGAATACATGAAAGGCACCGAATATGGCCGTATCCTGGTCAATTCGTGCTTCACGCTGGGGCTGATGGTGGGGATCTCGGTTATCGACACCACGCAGGGAACGGCGGTCGCCAACCTGGGGTGGGACGAGGTGCGCTTTCCCGCGCCGATCTTCGTCGGCGATACGCTGCGGATCGAAACCGAAGTGCTCGATTTGCGCGAAAGCAAATCCCGGCCGGACCAGGGTATCGTAACCTTCATCCACCGGGCCTATAATCAGCAGGGCGACCTGGTGGCGCATTGCAAGCGCGCTTCGTTGCAGCGCAAGCGCCCGTCTGGTAATGCTTAGCTAGCTAATAAATCGGAGAGGCAAATGCCGCTGAAAGTGGAACCCATCCTGCCGCGCTTCGGCGCCGAATGCTCGGGCCTGGACCTGACCCGGCCGTTGAGCGATGCGGAAGTGAAGCAGGTGACCGACGCCATGGACGCCTGGGGCGTCACGATCTGGCGGAATACCGGCATGAACGACGATCAGCATGTCGCGTTCAGCCGCAATTTCGGCTACCTTGAGCGCGTGCCGCAGCGCGAAGGCGCGCGGTTCCGCTTGCCGCATCGCGAACTGTTCGATGCATCGAACCTCAACGTCGATGGCGAAATCACGCAGGATGCGGCCGCGATCCAGTACCGCAAGGGCGACCGGTTGTGGCACACCGACAGCGCGTTCATGGAAAAGCGCACCAGCTATTCGCTGCTGCTGGCGCACGAGGTTCCGCCCGAAGGCGGGCAGACCAGTTTCGCCGACACGCGCAGCGCTTACGACGATCTGCCGCAGGACATGAAGGACTTCCTGTCGGACAAGATCGGCGTCAACAGCCTGTGGTGGAGCCGCAAGCAGGCCGGAGCCGACATTCCCGATGAGGAAATCGACGTCCGGCCGAAGGCCAGGCATCCACTGGTCCACACCCACAAGGGTTCCGGCCGCAAGGCGCTGTTCATCGCTGCGCACACGATGGACGTGGAGGGCATGGACAAGGCCGAAGGGCGCAAGCTGATCGCGGACCTGATCGAGCACTGCACCCAGCCGCAATACGTGTTCAGCGTGACATGGAACGTCGGCGATATGGTGATCTGGGACAACCTGTGCTCGATGCATCGCGGCGGCGACTTCGATTATGCAAAGTACAAGCGCGACATGCGCCGCACCACCGTCCGCGAAGGCACCGAGCCGCATACGATGGAAACCGGCGACGATCCGTTCAGCGAACTGTTCGCGCGCACGCCCAGCACCGTCGACATCCAGGGCGCGCGCTACGCGGGGCGGTAGCCACCCTCTTTCCTTTTGCCGGCCTTTGGGCGATGCCCCGGCAAGGAAGGGGAAGAGGATGAAGGAGACAGCCGCCGCCGCCGTGCTGCTTGTGCTGGCGTTCACAGCGTCGCCGTCTGCGGCGCAGACGCCTCGGCCGATGCTGGACTATGCGAGCGCTGCGGCCGTGCGCGACGGCTGCCTGGCATGGGCCGGAGAGCGCGACCTGACGATAGCGGTTGCGGTATTCGACGAACGCGGGGCCTTGCTCGCTTTCGCGCACATGGACGGCGCGGCGAGCGCGGTGGGCGGATTCGCGCAGTGGAAAGGACGCTCGGCCGCGACCGTGCATGTCGCGTCGGCCGAAACGGCTAATTGGGGCGAGGGCCCGCCGGGCCTCGCGACCTGGGAGGGCGGCTTGCCGATCTTCGGGGCAGACGGCGTGGCGCTGGGCGGCGTCGGCGTATCGGGAGCGGAAAGCGCGGACGATGTCGCCTGTGCGAAGGCGGGAATCGCCGCGGCCGGCTTGCGCGACGTTGGAGGGTGACTGGAGAGACGATGGCGATCAGTACATTCGAGGGAAAGACCGCATTCATCACCGGCGGCGCCAGCGGGATCGGGCTCGGCATCGCCAAGGCGCTTGCCGGACGCGGGGCGCAAGTGGTGCTGGCGGATCTGCGGCAGGATCATATCGACGCGGCGCTGGCGGAATTCGCCGGGGGCGGGGGGTCGAACCAGGTTTCCGCGCTCCAACTCGACGTCACCAACCGCGAAGCCTATCGCGAGGCGGCGGGGCGGATGCAGGACCAATTCGGCGGGATCGACATCCTGGTCAACAACGCCGGCGTCGGGCTCGAAGGGCCGGTGCTCGAAGCGACCTATGCCGATTACGACTTCGGCTTCGGCGTCAATGTCGGCGGAGTGATCAACGGCTTCGTCGAGTTCCTGCCGCAGATGGCCGCACATGGGCGCGGCGGGCATATCGTATCGACTGCGAGCCTCGCCGCCGAAGTCGTGATGCCCGAGCACCTGGCGATCTATGCCGCGAGCAAGGCGGCCGTGTGCCACTATTGCGAGGCGGTGAAGCCGGCGCTGGCGGAGAAGGGCATCGGCGTGTCGATCCTGCTGCCGGGCCCGGTCAAATCGAACATTCACGAGACGCAGCAGAACCGCCCGGCGCACCTGCTGGAGGGCAGCGGCTACAAGGCGAGCGAGGCGCGGCTCGGCCGCCGCATCGTCGGCGATAACTGGATGGAGCCGGAGCAGGCGGGCGAACTGGTGGCCCAAGGCATCCTCGACGACACGACCTACATCGTGACGCATGGGTTCTATAAGGACGCGATGCGCGCACGGGCGGAGGCGGTGCTGGCGGCAACGCCCGATACGGTCGAGGAAGCGCCCGATTTCGGGCAGTTCCGCGACGAGTGACGCTTCTTCTCCGATCGTGGAGAAGGGAAACAAGAGGGAAGAGAATGGAACATCTGACCGGCAAGGTCGCCTTCATCACCGGCGGGGCCAGCGGCATCGGCCTCGGCATGGCGCGCGCGTTCCTCGACGAGGGCATGAAAGTCAGCCTCGCCGACTGGAGCGACGAACATATCGCGCAGGCGAAGGAAAAGCTGGCCGGCAGCAACGCAGTGCATTTCGTCAAGACAGACGTCGCCGCGCGCGAAAGCCTGCGCAATGCCGCCGAGGAAACGCTGGAGGCGTTCGGCAGGATCCACGTGCTGTGCAACAACGCCGGCGTGAACGGCGGCGGCACGGCGGCCAGCGAGAACTTCGACGAATGGGACCGCGTAATGGCAATCAACCTCGGCGGCGTGATCAACGGGACGAAGATCATCGCCCCGATCATCCGCAAGCAGGGCGAGGGCGGGCATATCGTCAATACCAGCTCCATGGCGGGCGTCGTGCCGTTGCCGGGCCTCGCCGCCTATTCGACCGCCAAGTATGCGGTGCGCGGCTTTTCGGAGAGCCTGCGGATCCAGCTCGCCAAGGAAGGGATCGGCGTTTCGTGCCTGTTCCCCGGCGCGACGCGCACCGCCATCGTCCCCTTGCCTGAGGACGATCCGGAAAACATCAAGGAAGAAGGCGCGCCGCAGTTCATGAAGGACCTGTGGGATGCGATGCGCGGGGCGATCGATCCCTACGACACCGGCAAGGCGGTGGCGGAAGCGATCAGGGAAAACCGCTTCTACATCTTCACCAACCGCGAGTTCCTCGACGAAGTGAAGCAGCGTCATCGCGAGATCGAGGATGCTTTCCCGGCCGATGAGCCCACGCCAGGGCGGGTCAAGTTCGAAACCATGCGCGCGGAAATGGTCCGCAACCTGATGGCTCCCGGCAATCGCCCGGTTCCGGAGAGGAAAGAGGGCGAATTCGCGCTCGATCTCGGTTCGATGAGCCCGGCCGGAGGGCAGTGAGCCTGCACAAGAGAACCGCGCGGCGGGATGTCCCCCGCCGCGCGGTCTCTCGGTTAGCGATCGACTAGGTCTTAGCCGTCGCTGGGGGTTGCGTGGCGGGCCATCGCGGTCTGCACCTTGGCGCGCAGTTCCGTGTCCGTGGCAAGCGCCTGACCGATTTCATTGTACTTGGCCGGATTGAGGCCGGCGTCGGTGACGGCGCTGGCCATCTGCTCCTGCTTCGCCTGGACGTCGAGCGTCGCATCGGCGTCGATTTCCTGCACCGCCACGGTCGCCTTGGCGAAGCTGTCGATCTCCGCGTCGGTGAACGCGCCGGCGGAGACGTCGCCGGGGTCCTCCGCGCCCGGCTCGGGCGGCAGGGCATCGGCAGGAGCCGGTTCGGGCGGCAGGGCGTCGGCCGGCGGAGGCGCCGCCGGATCGGCGGGAGGCGGTCCGGCGGGATCGGCCGGGCTCGTCACACTGCTGTCCGGCGGGGGCAGTTCGTCACCGGGCACGTCCTGAGCATAGGCAGCCGTCGCGGCCAGAGTAAGGCCAAGGATGGGGATAGAAAACTTTTTCATGATCATTCTCCTGAATTTCAGACGAACAGGTTAATTTCTTAAAATTATGAGATATGATAAAAATAGTGGAAGCAGGTACCGGGATACGAGATTCTACAATTTGAATATCTCTCTCGATGTCAGATTTGGAGTACCTGTCTGAAATCGCAAATAAACTACGGCAAGTTGTGGCGTTGTTCGGTTGAACGGCACACGGTCATGCGTGTTCCTGCAACTGGTCGTATTGCTGCCACGATCGGTCGGGTGCGGTCGAATGACGCTTTGGGCGCGAATCACTGCCTGACGCGGAGGCCGCGTCATTCGGGCTTCCCAGCCGCGGGAGCGCATGGCATCCCTGCCGCAAACCAAAACGGGGAGGACAGCTTGGCGAGTTCATTCAGCGAGGCGATCTCGCGTCAGCCGCTGCGGGCGTTCTCGGTCGCGACCTTCGTGGTCTGCATGCTGGTGCTGATCGCGGATGGAATGGACGCGCAACTCCTCGGCATCGTCGCGCCGATCGTGATCGAGGAATTCGCGGTCGACCGAACGACGTTCGGCTGGGCGATGGGCGCCGCGCTGGTCGGGTTCGGGATTGGCTCGTGGGCGGGCGGCTGGCTCGGCGACACGATCGGCCGGCGCTGGTCGCTGGCGCTGGCCACGGTGGTGTTCGCGCTGGCGACGGTTGGCGCGAGCTGGTCGACAGACGTGTGGCAGATGGCCGCCTGGCGGCTGGTCGGCGGACTGGGCTTCGGATCGGCCTATGCCAACGCCATCGCGCTTGCCGGCGAATGGTTGCCCGACAAGTGGCGGCCGGTGGGCGTCACCACGCTGTCGGTTGGCACGCCGGCGGGCGGCCTCGTCGTGGCCGCGCTCGCGCCCACGCTGCTCGACATATACGGCTGGCGAGGCACGTTCGTCGTGGTCGGCCTCTCGACCCTGGTGGTGGTCGTGCTGATCGTGGCCGTGCTCCGCGACAGTCCTTCGTTCCTGCTTGGCCGGGGCAAGCCGGATCAGGCGCGCGCAGTCGCGCGCAAGCTGCTCGATCAGGACGTGGAGCTGGTTCCCGAGCGGCATATGACCGACACCGCCGCCGGGTCCATCGGCGTGCTCGACGCCAGCAACCGGCGGCTCAACTTGGGCATCGGCATCGCCTTCGCGGCCGCGACGCTGATCGCCTACGGCATGCTCAACTGGGGCACGACGTTCCTTACCGCGAAGGGCTTCTCGCTCGCCGAGGCATCGTACACGGTCGCGGTCGGCGGCATAACCTCGATGATCGCTTCGGTGGCGGTCGGACTGCTGGTGCAGCAGCTCGGCTCACGCCTGGTGATCGGCTCCCTCAGCGTCAGTCTCGCGGCGACGCTGGTAGTTTTCGCATTCGTCCTCGAAGGCATGAGCAGCGCACCCAGCAGCAGCGAACAGCTGGCGGTCGTTTCGCTGTACGGTCTGTCGGCGGCGCTGTTCAGCGCTTCGATTGCGAGCTTCTACGCCGTGATGACTCACGCCTATCCGGCGTCGTGCCGTTCGGCGGGGATCGGTTTCGGCATTTTCGTCGGTCGCATCGGGGCGATTGCGGCGACCGGGTTCGGCGGCTGGCTGATAGATCTCGGAGGAGGCAGCCTGCTGCCGTTCTTCTCCGTGCTCGTCGTCGCGGCGGCGCTGATTTCCGCCGCCGCGATCATCGTCGACCGTCCGGTCCCCCGGGTCACGCGCCGGGGTTGATCGGAACAGGCGTTCGCCGGCCGGTCAGCGTACGCGCGGCCCGCCGAACGGCATCGGCGGCGGGGGGCGGCGGGCGCCGCGCGGCAACTGCGCCTGATAGGCGCGGCCGCAGTGCTCGACGCAATAGGGGAAGCCGGGATTCACCTTGGCGCCGCAGAAATGGAAGTCCGGCTCGCCTGGGTGGCCCATCGGCCAGCGGCAGACGCGGTCGTTGAGGTCGAGCAGGCTCGTCTTGTCGGCGATCTCCGGGCTCGGCTTGGCGGGCACAAGGCGGCGCGGCGGCGCCGGCGGAATGGGGGCCTGCTGGTCACCGGGGCCCTGGCGCAGGAAACCGCCGGGACCGACCGAGACCACGCGCGGAAGCTCGGGCGTCGGGTTGGGCAGCGGCTGGCTCGGCGTTGCCGGGGCCGCCGACGTGCGGCGTTCCTCGGCCTGGCTCTCGGCGCGCGGAGCGGCGGGCTTCGGCGCGGGACGCGGCGCAGCTGGCTTGGCCGCGACCGGCTTGGGATCGGCATCCTTCGCACGGGGCGCGGGCTTGGCATCGTTCGCCTTGACCGGCGACGGACGCGCCTTGAGCCCGAGCCGGTGCGCCTTGCCGATCACGGCGTTGCGCGAAACGCCGCCGAGCTCGTCGGCGATCTGGCTCGCGGTTGCGCCGCTTTCCCACATCTTGGTCAGCGTGGCGATACGTTCGTCGGTCCAGCTCATTCGGTATCCATCATTCGTCTGCGGGGCGAATCCGCGCGCCGTCTTGCCAGCACGAGCCGGGGCCGATAGTCGCCCCGCATGGTCGATCAAGCCCCAGTCGCCACGCCGGACTCCACCGGAGAAGCGCGAGAATTCGTCGACCCCGCTGCAAGTGCCGGGCGCAGGTTTCCGCCCAAGGGGCAGCCCCAGATCACCGGCTTTAACCGGATCGGGCTGTGGAGCCTCTATATGAAGGAGGTGCGGCGGTTTCTCAAGGTCCAGACGCAGACTGTCTGGGCGCCTGCCATCACCACGCTGCTGTTCCTCATCATCTTCTCGGTGGCCCTCGGCCGTTCGGGGGGGCGCGCAGGCGGCGAGATACTGGGCGTGTCCTTCGCCACCTTCGTCGCTCCGGGCCTGATCATGATGGGCATGATGCAAAACGCCTTCGCCAATTCCAGCTTCTCGCTGCTGACGGGCAAGCTCCAGGGGACGATCATCGACCTGCTGATGCCGCCGCTGAGCGAGGCCGAACTGATGATCGGCATCGTCGCCGCCGCCATTACCCGCGCTCTCATGGTCGGCGGCGCGGTGGCGCTGGCGATGGCCCTGTGGCCGGGCGTCGACATGATGGCGGCGCATCCCTGGGCGATCGCATGGTTCGGGCTGATGGGCGCGACAATGCTGGCGCTGATGGGGTTGCTGACCAGCCTGTGGGCCGAAAAGTTCGATCACGCCGCGGCGGTGACCAATTTCGTCGTCGCGCCGCTCTCGCTGCTGTCGGGCACCTTCTACGTCATCCACAACCTGTCGCCGGCGTTTCAGGCGATCAGCCGGCTGAACCCGTTTTTCTACATGATCTCGGGCTTCCGCTTCGGCTTTATCGGCCAGAGCGACATCGGCAACACCAACGAGGCGGTGATCGTCGCCGCGATCGGGGCCGGGGCGATCAACCTGGCTCTCGGGTTCGCGACCTATCGCGTTCTGAAAAGCGGATGGAAGATCAAGAGCTGAGGCGCGGCGGGCGCCGAAACACGGCGTGTCAGTGCGTCAGACTGCGGCGCAGGCGATAGCGGCCGCCGCGAAAGCCGTCGAACAGCTGCTGCAAGCTGGGGTGGTCTATCGGCCCGCCCTCACCGTCGTTCATCAGGTTCTGCTGGCTGCAATAGGCGACGTAGGAGGCATCGTCGTTCTCGGCCAGCAGGTGATAGAACGGCTGGTTGCGATCGGGCCGGACGCCCTCGGGAATCGCTTCGTACCATTCCTCGCTGTTGGCGAAGACCGGATCGATATCGAATACCACCCCGCGAAAGTCGAACAAGCGATGGCGCACCACATCGCCAATCGCGAAGCGCGCTTCCGAATGGCGGGGCGCCTCGATTCTGCGGCCGGCTTGCGGCGAGTAGAACTGCGATCGTTCCATGTCGTTGAAATAAGAATGCATGAGCCGTCGGGCAAGGCTCCCTTCCGGGCAATCCCCAATTCGGCCCCAATTCGGCGACGACACGGGGCGGCGCGATTGGCCGAAGGATGAAGCCCTCCACAAAAGCTCGGAACAGGGCCTTCGACAAATGCTCCGGACGGGCTTGGCAAGGCGCAGCCCTTCGGCTAACCGCCGCGCTCCTGACCGACCGGGCGCCTCCACCGCGCCCGCGCCCTTCGCGGAGAGGTGGCAGAGAGGTCGAATGCGCCGCACTCGAAATGCGGTTTACGGGCAACCGTAACGTGGGTTCGAATCCCACCCTCTCCGCCACATATATCTAAGTCTTTGATATAAAAGGAAAATGCTCCGAAAAGTGGCGCAGTTCCGCGCCGTTTGCGGAGGTGCTCCGGTCTGCGGAGAGCGTATCTGGAGCAACATTTGGTCGCTCTAACGGCTTTTTCTCCGTCGCTCATTTCGGCAGTACGGAGTGGCCGGAGCGATGGTGCATCATGCGCGCGATCGCGGGAGGGCTCCGATCCACCAGAGATGGTAATCCTGGAACCGATCTGTTGCAGAGCACGGAAATCTCTCGGTGCGGACTTATTGCCTGGCAGGAGGTCTGCGACACAGACCGGATTGGCGGATGCAGGCCTATATTATCGCGTGATTTCCGTGGGTTACACGACTCCAGTCTGGAGTTTCGAATCTCTTTCCCTCCGCCATACATAAGTCATCGATATAGAATTATTTTTCCTCTTGCCGAAAGGCGCGTGGTTCCGCGCCGCTTGCGGAGATGGTACGGTCTGCGGAGAGCGTAGCTGGAGCAACAATTGGTCGCTCCGACGGCCTTTTCTCTGTCGGCCATTTTGGCGGTACAGAGTGAGGTTGCAGCATGGACTGCTTCTGCTGGTCCGGAAGCGCAAAGCGGCGCCGAAGCGCCGCAGGTATCGTGACTCGCGGTGATTCATCACATTCCGAACAGGACGATCTGCTCGTCCCAGTCGATCGGCAGATTGGCGGTGCGTAGAGATGTTACGCTGACCGAGGCGGTCTGGGTCCCGGCGAGGATGGCTTCGACGATCGCGGGCGCGAGAAAGTTCAGTCGGACGAGGCGCGACACCCAGGAGTCGTTGACCTTTTCCTCGCGGGCGATGGTGGCGATGTCGATCATGCCGGTCTGAAGCTGTTGCCACCAGCTGTGTCCCTTGCGCAGCAACGCGACGAGGCCGGGATCGGGCCTGCCCTGTGAGGCCGGTCGGCCATCGCGCTGGACCAGCCGGATGGCCCGACCGGTGCGGGTCAGACGGACCGGCGAGTTAAGCAGGATCGAGGTCTGTGTACCTGCAGAGGCCTCGACAGCCCAAGATGTACATAGCGCCATAACTGACAGTTCGAGTGCTAACTCATCTGGCTGGACACTAACCTTCGCCACAAGCTTGCGGATCGTATCGCGATGCCTGCCGCGGATGGAAGCTGCCAGCTGCTCGGCCTGTTTGAGGATCATGCGCAGACGATCGCTTTCGAGCGGTATCCCTGCTTGCGCGAGCAGCGATAGCGGATCATCGAGCGCTTCCGCCAGAAGCTGGCTGACGGCCGCCTCGATCTCCAGCGCTGGGATACGCAGGCCATTAGTGGCCTGCCGGTCTGCGTCATGCTGGAGTGACCGGCTCACATAGTAACGATAGCGGACTTTCCCTTTGCAGGCATGGACGGCGACCAACGGCTCGCCGTGCCGATCGAAGATGCGGCCCGCAAGCAGGCTGGGCGACTGTGCCCTGCTACCTGACCTCTCGCCCTGCAGATTGGCGGCAAGCATCCGCTGGACGCTGTCCCAGCTTGCACGATCGATGATCGCCTCATGCTTTCCGGCATGGACCTGCCCCTTGTGATGGATCTCGCCGATGTAGATGGGATTGGAGAGGAGCTTGTAGATCTGCCCCCGGGTGAACGGACGGCCACCTGTCATCCTCCCGGTGGCGGCGGTGCGTTGCGGGGCGAGGATGCCCTCGCTGGCCAGCTCGCCGGCAACCAGGCGAACATTTCCCAGATCGAGGTAGCGCGCGAAGATGTGTCGCACGATCCCGGCATGCTCATCGACGATCGCCAGCGTCCTGCCATCGGGCTTGTAGCCGAGCGGCGGGTTCCCGCCCATCCACATGCCGCGAGCCTTGGATGCGGCGATCTTGTCGCGGATGCGCTCGGCGGTGACCTCGCGTTCGAACTGGGCGAAGGAGAGCAGCATGTTGAGCGTGAGCCGGCCCATGCTGTTGGTCGTGTTGAAGGACTGGGTCACCGAGACGAAGGATACGTTCGCCTTGTCGAAGGTCTCGACCAGCTTCGCGAAGTCGAGCAGCGAGCGGCTCAGCCGGTCGACCTTGTAGACGACCACGATGTCGATCCTGTCGGCCTCGATGTCCCTCATCAGCCGCCGGAGCGCCGGTCGCTCCAGCGTCCCACCCGACAATCCACCGTCATCATATTCGTCTGGCAGCAGCGTCCAGCCTTCGGAGGCCTGGCTGAGGATATAGGCGGCGCAGGCCTCACGCTGGGCATGGAGCGAGTTGAAGTCCTGCTCGAGACCTTCCTCACTCGATTTGCGCGTGTAGATCGCGCAGCGGACCTTCTTCATGCCACTGCCTTTCGCTGTTTGAGGCCGAAGAAGGCGGGGCCTGACCAGCGCGTACCGGTGATGGCGCGCGCCACCTCGCTGAGGCTTTTCCAGCGCTGCCCGTTCCAGTGGATCGCGCCGGCGTCATCGACAGTGACGACATGCACTTTGCCCTGCCATTCGCGCACCAGCCGCAGACCGGGCGTGAGCGGCATCGCACGCGGGCGAGCATCACCCGATCCGTCCAGCTGGTGCCGGGCAGCGCGCGACAGGCCGCCCTTCGCCCGGGCCTGTATCTCGTAGCCCAGAGCGAGCCGCAGCATGGCAACGCTGAGTCGAGGCACCGGGCGACCGGTGAGCTTTGCCCACCGGTCCTGTAGCTCGGTGCGGGACATGCCCGCGATGTCCCGCATCGCATGATCGAGCCCGGCCACGATCATGCCTCCATGGTGATGCGATAGCAGGTCGTATCGCCGCGCTTGTCCTTCACGACGGCATGGCCTTTCTTCCGCAGGCCGGTCAGCGCGGCGCGGGTGGTGTGTGGCAGCCAGCCAGTGGCCGCGACCATCTCGTCGAGCGTGGCGCCCTCATCGCGCCGAAGGAGTGACAGCACCGTGCCGATCTTGCTGACCGGGCGGGATGAAGATTCTGCCTCGGGACGCGACTGCTCATCGGGATCTTCGGATGACCGATCCTCTTCTTCGTCCTGATCTGCGCCAATGGCGACCCGGCCAGCGGCGGTGATCCGAACACCGACCAGACGATCACGATCTGTTGGGAGAGGATCGCTGACATTCGATGCATCGGGTTCCGCCGCCAGACCGCGCCGGAGGAGGGATTTGATGGCCTTGTCGACCACGGGTGTACGTTCGCCGATGCTGTCCGGTGGCGGCAGCAGGCTGCCGTCGTCGCGCAGCGCGGCGGTCGAAAGAAGGATGAGCTGAAGGTCGTTGAGGCGTAGGGTTTTGGTCATGGATGGTGCTCCTGCTTCGGAGCGGCAGCGCGCCGCTCCCACCACCCGAAGCCCCGCCGGTCGCGCCGGTCGGGGTAGCGGCCGATCTGACCGGCCGCGATTCAGTGACGACAGCAATGCTTGCGTCGTCAGCGAAGTCGAATGGAATATGCGAATACGCCGGAAAAGCTGGGTCTGGACTTGGCTGAGCCTCTGCGGCTTCGTCGGGCCATGTCCGAAGATGCCGAAGCCCGCCGCGATATTGTCCGCCGACTGTTCTATCTCATCACTATCGCGGCCGAGGATGCGGCGGCAGGAGCGGCCGAGGGACAGTCGGAGAGGCTGTCGTCCGATTGCGCGATGGCTTCCGCAGCCAGTCTCCGGGAGCTGGGCATGCGGATCGAAATCCTCTCGTCGGCCATTACGAAATTGCTCGAACGTGGCGGGCAAGGTGGCTAGACCGCCTAAATAAATCGTCAGCTTAGTTGGACAGTCCGGAAAGTCGCCTTCCAGGAGCACTCACTGGGATAGCGGACGTTCGAGATTCTGCCAGTCTTCGTCACCGTCGTTTCTCCCCCATGACAAGAAATCGTGACCTCGGCGTCAGTTTGCGAAATCTTGCGATCGCAAGTGTTCCCGCCGCACCGGAACCAAACGTAAAGGAATTTCTCGCGCGTGCGGGTTACTTGTGAAGCCCACTTTGAATGTCTGCGTCTGTAGCAACAGGATCAACATTCAAGCTGTGCGATGACGCTACACGATGCCGAAATCGCGCAACCAAGCGGCAGCTATCGCGCCGAACATGTGCATTCCCCTCGCGGAGCTCGCACCCTTTGTCTGCCGCAGAATGTTCATCGACTGGCCACCGCTCCCCGATTTGTGGTGAGAGTGCTCGCTCGACCAACGCATTAAGAATGCACCGTCACACTTCGTCCTTCGCAAAGCAAGACTTGAGACCTAGTTGTCCAAAACAGCCCGCGGCGCGGCACCAAAGGCGCAAATCAGTCCAGATCGCCCGCGGCATCATCAGCGTCTATGCTTGACGAGTCCGCAGGCGTAGCCCGTGGAAGCCGATCGAACGTCAGGACAGTGTACGCCTTAGCTGAAGCGATTTGGGGACCGAGATCGGGTTCGAAGTCGCGGAGCAGCTCCAGCGCGCGCAGAAGATTGATCGAGGCTGAGCCGCTCTTCTGCACATAGGCGAAATGCTGGGCCACATTGCCGGCCCGTTGCAGCCAACGCGCTCGATCCTCCTCGGCGGCAGCGGCAAGCATCGTTAGCCGCGGCGCACCAGCAGCGTCGGGAAGACCATCGCCGCGCGCCCGCTCCAGGAGGACGTCGACGATCCGGTCGGAAAGCGCCTCGTCGCGCCATCGGGCGGCGAGCTGCAGGGCGATTTCGCCGGCGTTCATGAAGTTCGCTCCGTCAAGCCGTTTGAGCAATGCGGGAAGTGCCGCGCCAAGCACGTCACGCCGATCGGGCGGCACCTCGAATGCGACCGACAGCTTTATCAGCTCGCTCAAACAGCGTTCGGGATCCTCGCCGGCTTCGAGTACCTGGCACGCTTCTTCCGCGTTCTCGGGCGTGAGGATCGTTGGTCCCGTCCACTGGCCGTCCAGCTCGTCGAGCGGTGACGGCGCAAACAGGAACAGGCCCCAACCCGCTTCGACATCGCCTGCAAGAGCGGTTTCTCCCGCGGTCAGCCAGGCCGGGGGAATATCGCTCTCATCAAGCTTCGACGCTGCGGCCGTCATGCGCGCCATGGAAAGGGCATGGACCGCCGCCGGCACGAAGTGGTTGGGTTGCCAGAGCGGGGCCTCCCGAGCATCACAGAGGTCGGCCAGCCTGGCCTGCGGTGCGAAGCCTCGCATGACTTGATCCTCGAAAATCGCCGGATCGACATTCGCCGTCCGGAAGAGACGCAGGAGATGGCTTGCGTGTACGATCCGCACCAACCGCTTCGCGTAGAGCGGCCAATCGGCGAGCGTTCGATGACGCGCGGTGATCGCGGTCGTTATTGCAAGCGTGGCCTTGAGCGCCGGGCTGGCAACTTCGATCAGCGGGTCCGAGCGATCCAGCAGGCGAGGCGCAAGCGCGTCACCGATTGCCTGCATCGCCGGATCGCCCCGGTGGCGGCATGCAACTTCAAAGGCCGCGATGACGCTGAAGGGATCGGGAGCGGCCGCGAGAAAATGTGCCAATGCCACGCGATCGGTCGCAGGAAGGCGGTCGCTCGCTTGAGCGACGAGAGCTCCGGAAAGGAGTGAGAGCGGGCCGCTCAACTTGAGGAGACGAAGAAGGCGGGTGTCGTCGAGCGCTTCAGCGGCAGCAAGCCAAGCCGTTCTGAATTCCGCCAATGTCTGCGGTGGCGGAAACAGGCCAAGCAGACCCGCATAGTGGTTGAGATCGACGGGAACGAGATCATCGAATTTGGCACTGCCCTCGCCGATGTCGTGCGCCATCGAACGAAAGGCGGTTTCGGGGCTGGCGCCGAGCTCGGTTTCCAGCGCCAGGTAAAGCGCGTCGTCGAGAGGCCCCATGGCGATCGCCGCGCGCCAAATGCCCTCGCGCTCCGACGACATTTCGCCACTGGCGACGATGGCATCGATCGCCGATGACCGGCGCGCGAAATCGTCGCTCAGGACGGCGACATTGGCGAAACGGGCTGCTTCGCTGCCGCTGCGCAGGACACCCGCGCCATCCTCGTCCAGCCAGACTTCTTCGACCTCGATCTCGCCGTCGGCCGAGACGAGCGGCACGGCGACGTCGTTGGCGATGTGGCGAAGACATGCGAAAAGCTCGGACCGGCTGAACCGGCGACTCCATATCCGGACGAAATCGCCCGTGGGCAGGCCAAGCGCGGTCAAAACCGCAGGATCGGCCAACATGATCGTGCGAACCGCCTCAGGCAGCTTCGGTATCGTGCTGGCCAGCAACGCGCGTACTTCCTCTTCGGGCGATAGGTTCGATTCATTCGCCGTCATTGCCGGCGTCCTCAGCAAGGGGGGTGGTCAAAAAGCCGAACAGAGTCCGGGCAATGGCTTCCATTGCGCCGGGATCGCGTCGTGCTGCGTCCGGCGCGACCTGGGTGTCGAACCATCGCTGAAAAATGTCGGTACGCTCGCCCGGCAGGTCGAAGATGGAGGCGATCGCCCACAGCGTGTGCCGGAACACGTCCTGGACCCACAGGCCGCGGTCGGGCGATTCATCCGCGGCGCTCCAGGCTTCCGCGTCCGGGATCATGTCGAGAAGATAGGTCGCCGCGCGCTCGGCCATGACCGGATCGTCCAGTTCCTGCCAGACGCGGCGGATCGCGAACGCGATGCCGAGGCACATCGCCTTGAGCCAGGGCCGTTCCTGCGGCAGCTGAAGGATCTTGCGCGCCAGCGGCAGATGGATGGAATCGCGGATCGCGCGCAGCTCGGCATTGGGACCGACGGCCCAGTTGCTGGCCTGCGCCGCTTCGACGAGTTCGAGCGGGTCGAGCGGCATCAGGCCGGCACCGGCGATCCTCAGCTTCTCCCTTGCAGCGGCCAGCGCGGGCGTATCAATCACGCCCTTGTCGTGCAGGATGCGCAGCAGGTCCGGGGTCGTCAGGAACGGCACCTGCCGACCTTGGTGATCGGTGAACTGGAGATATTTGTTCATGGCGCGATCGTCGCACACGAAGGCTTCCACGCCGCCGGAATCGCGAAGGGCGCTCACCACGGGTCCCATGTTGCGCCGAAGCGGTTGATCCTCCTCGCCGCCTTCCAGTTCGTCGCGTCGGAGGCGGGTCGGACCGACCCGCACCCGGCGCTGGGTGATCGCCTCCGCAAGCGTTTCGCGAACGCGCTCGATCCCTTGACGCACCTTTTGCGACGCCTGGCCGGCCGCGATCTCGCGATCGGCCAGCTCGATGACGTCAGGCAGCACCGTCAGCGTGCCGCCGTGGTTCTTGAGGATCGGGAGCAGACCGGCGTCGGAGAGATATTGCACGGCGAGGCCGGTGAGGAACATCGGCTTGCCGCCCAGCGGCGAGACCTCATCCGGCCAGGCGGGTCCGCTGCCGCCGACCATCGCGACCGCGCTTGTCGCGCGCGACTGGCTCAACGTCCCGGCGGCGAGGAGCGATTGAACGAGTCCGGCCGGGCTGACCAGCCGTGCGGCGAAGGGCGCGGGATTGACCGTCTCGTGGAGCTTACCGGGCGGATGAAGCGGGGCTGTGTCGATCACATAGCCGTCGCGTTCGACCGCGGCCGCATAGAGGCGCGCTAACTCCTCCCCGACCAGCGCGGCAAGATCGGCGTCCACCACGGGAAGCGCTTCCACCGTGAGCGTTCCCGAAGCCGCGCGATCCTTGATTTCGCGGGCCTGGTCGATCCGGCTCGGTTGAGACGGCCCCGATCGGCCGCGGTCCTCGAAGAAGCTGTGGAGCGTTCCGGCCGGCAGGATCACCTCGTCGAATGCGTCGATCGCAGATCGCAACAGCCCGAGATAGTCGAGCACCAGCAATGCAAGCGGGTCAAAGGCGATGGATGTTGGGACGACATCGCTGGCCTGAGGCCGATTGCCGGCAAACAGCGGCAGGACGGACTTTCGTCGACCGTCGGTTTCCTCGGCATTCTGCGGCATTTGCAGCAGCATCAGCGCGCTTTGGGCCCCTCGCAGCTGCCCGAGCGCCAGGAAGATGGGCACCTCCGCCGTGTTCACCAGCTCGTTCACGCGCTCGGATTGCGCGCGCGAATCCTTCACCATCTCGATGACGTCATCGAAATCCTTCGAATAGATCGGACCGTCCTCGGTCGATCCGGCGATCGCGCGGCCAAACCATCCGTTGACTTCGGCGTTGCGCTCGAACCCTGCCTCCACCGCAATGGTGTAACCGTTCATATTGAGCACCGGATCGTCGGGCGCCTTCGCGATGGCGGCGCGCACGAGCGCCATGGTCGTCGGGCTGTCGATCGCCTGCGCGATGTGGGCGAGAGACATGAGCTCGGCACCCGAACGATCAGCCTGCGCGGCCAGCTCTTTCTGAAGGAACGGCTCCAACTCGGACCAGCGGCCGGTCTCGATCGCCAGGACGATAGTCAGCTGTCGCGTGTTGTGATTGTCGACCCCCGCGTCGCCGAGTGCCTTGAGTTCGGCGACGGCATCCAGGAGCTGCCCCTGCCGCAAGCGGCCCCACGCCAAGTGCGCGTGCAAATGGCTATCCTGCCGCGCGAGATCCCCTAACTCCTCGAGAAAAGCCTCGGCGGTGTGTTCCTTGCCGGTGCGCACCAGCACGTCGCAGGCACGCCGCGCATCCTCGATCTGATGGCGCCGCCGCCAGAGTTCGATGAGATAGTCGCCTAAACGGTCATCGCCGGCTTCGCCGAGCACTGCCACCAGAATCTGGAGGTCGTGCGTAGAGCCGGACGCTTCATACTGCACCAGGCGCAGGCCGATCGAATCGGCGCCTTCGGCTTCCGCAATCGTTGCGTCGAGAAAGGCAGCCGTGGCGTCAGCGAGCGCCGCGCGCTCTTTCGCCAGCAAGGCCTTCGCACCTTCGATGTCGCCGCTTTTCGATCGCGCCTCGATGTCGATCGCCACGATCGTTTCGGGGCTCTGCTGCTCTTTCAACCGCTCGCCATATTGGCGGATGAAGTGGGCGATCTCCTTAGCGGAGTCGCCCTTCATCACGAGCGCGAAAGCGGCGCGCAACTGCATGTCATCATAGCCGCCCAGCTGCTCGGCTTGCGCGAGGCGCGCACGGATCGCCGACCAATCAACATCGATGCCGTAGATCGCGGCAATCGGTGCGAGCTCGATCGCTTCGTTCGGATCGGCAAGCCTTGCGACCAATAGCTCTCGGGCTTGGGTCCGCTCGGCCGCCGTTCCGAGGTTCAAGTTCAGAAATAGCAGATTGACGTCGACCAAGCTGACGAGGTCAGCGGCGTCCAGGTCCGAAAGCGCCTCGCTCAATTGGAGGAGGTCGACGCGCGCGGCGGCAAGCCGCCTTTGACCTTCGTCGTCGTCGCGCACATCGCCAGGATGCGGGATGATGCCGTCGGTCTTGCGGAAACGCTCGGCGACATCGTCGGGCAAGGCGCCAGCGATGTGCAGGCGCGCCCGCAGATAAAGGAGGACGGGGTTGTCGTCGATCTGCTCGGATGTAGCGCCGGCGAGCAGCGCTTCGGCGTCGAGGGGCCGGCCGGCGTTGGACAGACGCACCGCCATCGATTGCAGCGCGTGGCCGGTCAGGTCCGTGCCGGCGAATTGCTGCTCGTAAAATTCGAGTGCGGCACTCTCGCCATCGCGGCGCTGCACCGCGTCGATGAAAAGACTCCTGGCGAGGGAATCATCCCGATCACGCACGAGCCGCATGGCTTCGTCTAGCTGCCCGCGCGCGAGCGCGACACGGGCGCGCTCGCGCGTGACGTCGGCTCCGAGCGCTTCGGCTTTCGCAATCCACGGCTCGGCCGCGTCGGGCAGGTCGGCACGGGTGTGGACGATGGCGATTTCCCGATAGGCGGCGGCTCTCACAGCGGCGCTGGCAAGCTGCAATCCGTTCTCGAGACGCGCCGCGAGTTGCCGCGCTTGCGGGACCAATTCATTGCCATGAATGAAGCGTTGTCGCCGCAGCTTGCGGACTTCGCCTGCCAGCGCTTGATCGAGCACATTGGTGTCGACGGCCGGCGAGCCGCGCCCATCCCAGTGCCTTAGGTCGGCAATCTGGCCGGAGATATGGTGCAGCTCTTGGAGAACCTCGTCGTGCTTTTCCGCAATGAACTCAATAACTATGCGATCAGCGGGGGTGAGATGGGCAACCAGAGTCAGGGCAGCGAACTGAACGGCATCCTCGATCAGCCTCTCGCCGAAAATTCCATCCTCCCCGAACAATTCGGCATGGATGACCCGCGCTTGTGCTCGCTCGTCCGCGATGTCCACATTGCCGAAGGTCTTGCGGGCTCCGGATTTGACGAGCGCGATGACTCGATCGTCATCAATGAAGTGTCGGGCGTCAGCATCGGCAAAGCTGTCGGGCCGCTGCGAAAGGAGGCCCTTGAGTTTCAGCACGATGCTCGCCGGCAAGCTCTCTGCCGTACCGCGAAGCACCGCAATCGCCTCGTCGAGCTCGTGATCGGTTCCCGACAGCTGCGAAAGGTCGGCGAAGGCCGCGCCACGACGCGCAATTTGCTGCCGCAACAGCGCCAGCGTCGGCTTTGCGGCGGCAGAGAGGGCGGTCTTTCCCACAGCTGCGCTGAACGGCTCTATCGACATGATTAGCGGTTTTGGTTCCCCCCGGCCTCACTGGAGCGGCGACCGAAGATCATTTGAAGCCGATCCGGTAGTTACCGCCCATGAGAACGAACTTAGAACGCTTGGCTCATCGAGGCAATCGGTAGATGCGGACTTGCATGTCAAGAATGAAGTGGCGAATATTGGGCAACGGTCATGAACCGCGACGAGCAGTATCCGCCTGCGCTAGAACAGGCCAGCTTCGGTCTCCCACTTAATCAGCGCGAATTGCTCGATCGCATATTCACTGCGGAGATGATCGCCCCAAGAGAACCAACGCCCAATGGGATCCTCGCCCTCTGTACGGAATGTCGGTGCCGTGCTCTCCTGATCGCCATAAACGCCGGCGATCAGTTCGCCCAGCATCTCGTCTGATTGATCGGGAGACAGTTTCTCGCCGCCATCAAGGAACCCGGCAGAGACTTTGCTGAGGAATGTTGCGAGGTTCATCGCGCCGTCCGGCAGCGCCTCAGGCGAGTGAAAACAGAGGTCAGTCCCGTTCTCGGTGAAGCTGTATTTATGTGACGCGGTGGCGACGGCAACGTGCGGCGGCACGGAGATATGTTCTGCGAAGACCGGCATTCGGTCGAATCGAATCCAACGCCCCCGGTCTTCGAGCAGAACCTCCTCGATTTCCCAAGGATAATGGCGCCAGAAGCGCCCCCACCGGGCGAGACCCGACCAATGCAGGTTGAGCCGGTAGGCCGAGCGATCCAGAAACAGCGGGCAAACATAAGCAGCATCGCCCAGCCCGCGATTGAGCAATCGTTGACGCAATCGGAACAGGACATTGTGCTGAAAGTCGCGATGCGTCTCCCGCTTTTGGCGCAGCGGGAAGTAGAGGGCGCGCGGCGTTGTGGTCAGACCCGCCTTGCGGCGGTCGGTGACGATCTTCGAGGTGCTGAAATCCGGATAGGCCGCTGGCCGCTTGAACTGCATGTAGAAGGGCCGAAATCCGCGGATCTTGCCGTGAAGCCGTGCATCCGCGCCGAGCCAGCGCTCCTTGCCTCTCGAAAACGGCTCAATCGAAAAGCGCTGCCGCGGAAAGCTCAACAAGGTCAGAAAAGATTCCAAGGCGAAGCCGACGACGTCTTCCGTATAGTTGGCGTCGATCCTCAAACCTTGTCTCATCGCATTTCCCCTCGCTAAATTTCCTTCAGTTGCATAGCTTGCTCCGCAGCATGGTGGACAGATATTCGAATTTCGAGGAGCTTGCAGCGAACGAGAGGTCTGGGGTCGATTACCGAATTCGCGTTGAGAACCGGGGTACGCCCGTTGCTATAATTGCTCCGCATGGCGGCCTCATCGAACCGGGCGCATCTGAGATAGCTGCTACGATTGCGGGTGACACTCTGTCATTCTACGCTTTCGAGGCGCTCCGCGCCGCGGGAAAGCGCGGTAGTCTGCACATCACATCGGCGAGGTTCGACGAACCGCAAGCTCTTGCGCTCGTGGGCGAGGCGCAGAAGGTTGTCGCCATTCATGGCCGTGCCGATGATGGTGATCCGGTGATGGTGAAAGTAGGCGGACTCGATACGACGCTCCGCGACCAAATCGTGTCAGAGCTGACGGTAGCGGGCTTCGACGCCGTCGTCGTCGTCCAAGGCAGTCTCGCTGGGCGGGACTCAGCAAATATCTGCAACCGCTGCGCCACCGGCGCGGGTGTTCAGCTCGAGCTTCCCCGGACGCTGCGCACACAATTGACGACCGAACCGGTAAAGTAGGGGCGTTTCGCGATGCCGTTCTCGCGGGGGGTGGCTAGCAAAGAGACCTCGGGAAAGCCGCGCCGGCTTTTACCGTGGTAATGACCTTTGAGCGATCTACCGAGATGCCCTCGTGGAGGCGACACTCGGTACGAACGGACGACCGCTTTCAAGGTCCACCATTTCAGGTCCGAAGGGCAGCTCTGTCGGCGAACCCGCACATTCAAAGCTGCACGACCTCATGTCGCTGATACAATCTCGTCAGCTCCGCATGAGCGACCCGGAACTGACTGCGCCGTTTGATAACCGGCCTGTCGGATGATGCATTTTCGATCTTCACTGCCGGGTCATAATAGACGACGCCGACGGCAAAGGCTTTGAGGAACAGCAGGAAGTCGGTCTGTTCGCACAGCAGCACATGTGCGCCATAGCTATATTCCGGCGGAGGTGTCCGGAACAGTGAGGGCACATAGGCAGCCTGCGCATGCTTACGGTTCCAGTGTGCCATCATGCCTTTGAAAGTCCATGATGCGGCGATGTCTTCGCCCGCATCGATCAGCGCAAGACCACCATCCATATCCGCGATCTTACCGGTCGTCGCATCAAAACCGGTCAGCGTCATGCGGAGGCCGGTCAGATGGTTAGCCGAGCGCAGGCAATCATAGCGCCCACCAAAATTGAACCGATCAGGCCTACCCGCCTGATCAGGATAGCCAAAGCGCCTCATAAATTCCGCGACGCCTTCGGTGCGATAAATGCCGCCGGTCGGCTCCGGTGTCATCAGCGTAACCGGTGACCTCGGCCTGAAATTCACAAAATCGCTGACGCCATATTGCTTGATCTCCCACCCCCTGAAGTCCGGCTCGGCGTAACCGTTGGGGGTAATGCCCAACTCCGCCTCGAGCGTGTAACCACCGCCGTTGCGGGCAGCATAAGGCGCTTTCGTGCCATCGGCTGCCAGTTTCTGAGAGGCGATCCACTGCAATCGATAAATACGGCGGAGCTCATCGAGCAACTGCGCCTTCGGGCTTTGCGCCTGCTGCAGGGAAAGAGGCAGCTCGAGAAAGACGCCAACCGTCGGCCAGTCACCCGAATTCAGCTGGGTAGTGACGGGATCATCAGCGGTGGTGGCATAGCCGAGCACCTCACCTTGCTGCGTCATGCCGAGAAAGAGCACGCGGCCTTCGTCGCGAACCCGCATGATATGCGCCGGTGCTGCCCTGCAGCCGAGCAGGAAGCCGGACATGCGGACCTCCGGATATTTCGGATAGAGGATCAGTCCGGTATTGGGCGCATGGTGACGGCCCGCCTCATCGATCCAGTAAAAGTCGACAGCAGCCTTGGCCCGGTCACGCAAGGCGCCAGCCACGTCGGCATCATCGGTATAAATATTGCCCTGGGGAATGATGTTGAGCGCGGAAAAATCTCCGCCGAGATATACCTGATTTTTGGAGTTGTCGTTGGGTGCCAGCTTTTTGGCATAGATACGCGACGCGCCATGATGACGCATCAAATCCAATAACTGCCCAAGCGAAGCGACCAACTATTCCCCCCTGATCGTGATCGTCAGTTCGTCCGATCCTATCCAGGTGACCAGACGTTGCATAGCGTCAGCGAAGTTCAGTCTGGTCCGACCTTTCAGTGCGCATTCCCAGACATGCGCGACGCGCCAGCCGTTTTCGAGCAATGACTGGGCAGCACGCTCATCATTGACGACATTGCGGCCGATCTTCTCGCGCCAGAACTCAGTGCGCGTCGCCGGCCATCTGAACAGATGGCAGTCATGCTGATGCCAAAAGCAGCCATGCACAAAAACTACCGCCCTGTGACGCGGGAAGATGAGGTCAGGCTTACCCGGCAAATCCTTTGCATGCAGGCGATAGCGCAGACCGGCAGCATGCAGAGCCCTGCGGATCAGCAGTTCGGGTTTTGTATGGCTGCCTTTGATGGCAGCCATATTCCGGCTGCGGGTCGCGGTATCGTGGACGTCTGCCACACCTCAGGCAGCTTCGCGTCGGCGCGCAGGCTCCGTCAGTGCCTGAATATGCGGCTGCATGATCCGGGCAACCGCTTCAAAGACAGGCACGGCCACTGAATTGCCGAACTGCTTATAGGCCTGCGTGTCGGAGACCGGGATACGAAAGTCATCGCCATAGCCCATCAGACGCGCGCATTCGCGCGGCGTCAGGCGACGGGGATTACGCTTTTTGCCCTGACTGACGAGGATTTCTGATCCGTCCTTATAGTAGCGGGCAGACAATGTGCGGGCGACGTCATTAGGCGTGACCAAACCGAAGCCAAACCCGTTGCCGGCGGCCTTATGCTTGTCGGCATAGTCCTGAAGATATTGCCAGAGTTTGTCCGTCAGCGTGTATTTGCCATTCACGACGGCATCAGGGCCGAGCGTGTAAGGCGCCTCCGCTGTCTCGGATCCGTTTTCGGGATGCAGGACGCTTCTAAGCCGAACACTGCCTTTGGCCGGGAGTTTCAGGTCATCCCAGCTGAACGGCACATTCTCGCGAAACCCGACGATGACAATCCGTTCGCGGTGCTGCGGCACGAAATGCTGCGCGTCGATTACTTTGTGCCAGACCTTGTAACCAAGCTCTTCGGTCAGTGTTTTCAATATGATCTGAAAGGTGCGCCCCTTGTCGTGGCTGGTCAAATTCTTGACGTTCTCCAGCAGAAAAGCCGCCGGCCGCTTCGCTTTCAATATGCGTGCGACATCAAAGAACAGCGTTCCCTGGGTCTCGTCCAGGAAGCCATGCTTGCGTCCCAGCGAGTTCTTTTTGGACACGCCCGCAATTGAGAAAGGCTGGCAGGGGAAACCGGCCAACAGGACATCATGATCCGGAATCTCATCTATGCCGATGGTCGTGATATCGCCGTGCGGCGGATGATTGTCACGGAAATTAGCCGCATACGTCTGCTGGGCGAATTTATTCCACTCAGAGGTGAAAACGCAGTGCCCGCCAATCGCATCGAAACCTTTGCGAATGCCCCCGATGCCGGCGAACAGATCGATGAAATTGAAGCGCCCCCCTGTCTCCCCGGGAACGGCATGGGCCATCGACCGCAGTAAAGCGACAGCGGCTTCCCGTGGAGTGCCATGACCAGCTTCCCAGCGCTGCACCTGCCGGACACTATAGCCGGTCATTAGCGCCAGATCCTCTGTGGACAGGCCGGCGCGAACACGAAGAGCAGCAAATTCGTTGAGCATATACCCTCTAGGACAATTTACGACACAGTGTCGTATTTCGTCCCTTTCTGCAAGAGCTCATCCGGGTGTAGTTCACATTTTGTTCGCAGTCGAGTCGCGACGGCCTCTCTACCGGTGCACAACCGGAGTTCCTGCGTTCAATCCAGAAGTTCACCCAGCCTGACGTCCAATGCCGTCGCGAGCCTGTCAACGACGGTGATCGTGGGATTGCGCGCGCCGCGCTCCAGATCGCTGACATAGGTACGATGAATATCCGCGCGGAACGCAAACTCCTCCTGCGACCAGCCTTTCTGCTGGCGCAGGCGACGAAGATTACGGGCAAGGCGCTGCGTGACATCCACGGCGAAACGGTGCCGCTCATGTCGACGATCAATCTACAGACGATCAGTGACATTCGTGCTTGACTTCGCTGGGGTGAACAAGCGTCAATCACCGTCACTGTTCGTCGACACGAGGTAAATATGGCAGCACATGATGATAGCGCGACCGTCGCATCTGCGGACGGGGTCCCCCGGACCATTCGCACCGACACAATCGGGAAGCACACCCTCCGGCTGGTCGCCGTCAGCAAGACGTTCGCTGGCCTGCTGATAACGGCAGGCCAGCAGAAGGCGCGTATCGATGGCGAGGATCCCGATGCGGTATGGCGAGAGCTGAAAGTGCTCGTCGGCAAGAGCAGCGACGCTTACTTCGGGTTTGAGGGGGCGCTGACCCGCTTCCGTAGTTTCTTCCCCGATGGCTTCCAGTCCGCGCATTTCGACAAGAGCGAACGCGCTTACAAGCTTGAGGCCAAACGCAGGCTCGATGAACAGGCGCCGCTGGATAAGGCGCGGACGGGAACCGGCTATGGCGAGGCGGTGCTGGCCGCCTTCCGGGGGACAAACCTCCTGTCTCCTTATGAGAAGACCAGGTTACAACCGCTGCTGCGCGGACCTGATGCCGATATATTTGTGCAGGCGGCGGCGCGGTTCACGACAGGTGACATCGAACAAGCGCTGGCAACGATGAACGCCGTGCTGGCCCGGCATGACTGCGCCAAATGGACGGTGGTGACCTATCTGCCGTTCCTTTGGCGTCCGGAAGAGCACATGTTCCTGAAACCGGTTGTCACCGGTGATTTCGCCGCGCGCGTCGGGCATCCGTTCGTCCATGACTATCAGCCGGCGCTCGATCCTGCCGTCTATTCGAGCCTGCTAGATCTCACGGAGACAACCCGCGGAAACACCCTGATGCTGAATCCCCGGGACAATATCGATCTGCAGAGCTTCATCTGGGTTGTCGGCGAATATCGCGAGGAATGGAGGCAGGCCGAATGATGCCTAGCTCGCTCTACATGGTGGGCGCCGATGGCGAGCTCCAGCGCATGCGGCCATCCGCGCCGGAAAACGAAGATCATATGCAGATGCTGGTCGCGCGATATCCTGATCTGATCAGCGATGGCGATGGGGAACTCCTGCTGATCCGCCGCGAACAGGCTATCACGGACAGTGATACGGGGTATGGCCGATGGTCGCTGGACCACCTCTTCGTCACTCGCGACGCCGTGCCGGTTCTCGTCGAACTCAAGCGTGCGGTCGACACGCGACTGCGGCGGGAGGTCATAGGTCAGATGCTGGATTATGCCGCCAACGCCACTGCCTATTGGCAAACCGGCAGGATCGCCGACAGCTTTGCGCAAACGGCCCTGCAGGCGGAGCAGGAGCCGGAAGAACTTTTGCGGGCATTTCTGGGTGACGAGGATCCCGATCGATTCTGGGAACAGGTCGATGCCAATTTCAAGGCGGGGCGCATCAAGCTCGTGTTCGTTGCCGACCAGATACCCCGGGAGCTTGCCCGGATCGTCGAGTTCCTCAATGATCAGATGCGCGCCGATGTTCGGGCCGTGGAACTGCGATGGTTTGCGGGAGGCAACGGCGCCATAACGCTCAGCCCGAGGGTGATCGGCGAAACGGAACGCGCGGCGGCTGCCAAACGCGCTTCGGCAACGCTGGAACCGGTTTCGCCGCCGGAATGGCTGGAGAGGAATCTGGCCGCGATGGGGGTCGACGTTATCTCGGGCGCGAACGTCTACATGTCCATGATCGAGCGCCTTGGTGGCGCAGTAGGCATCCATTCCTCGCAGGGCTCGATTTACGCGAGTTTCGTGGGCGATGACGGCAAGATTCTCTATCCGTTCCACCTCTGGAAAGACGCCCATCTCTCGTTCACGCTGCGCTTCATCCACGCGCGTGAAGGGCTGCAGGACGAGAGTGTCCGCATGGGCCTGCTCGACCAGCTCGTCGAAATCGTCGGCCCTCTCAAGATGATGAACACGAAAGGCTATCCCGCCTTTTCCGTCGCCCTTTTGGCCCAGCCATCCGTTGCCGCGGCGGTGGAGCAATGGATCGCGAGGGTGCTGGATCATATCCGATAATGATCCGTCCGGATATCAGCGCCGCCGGGCCTGATTGGCCAGCCGGAGCAATTGACCCGTATCGAAAGCGGCCAGGAACTGGACCACACTATCGACCTGATCGTCGTGCTTGCCATGCGGGAAGCTGGCAAGTTCGTCCTCGAAGGTCTGGAGCCAGGGAGCTTCGCGGGGAACCCAGATTTCTCCACGTTCGAACTTCGGCGATTGCTGGGATGCCCTGTCTTCCTTGGAGCCTACCGGTTTCTTCAGATCGATCCATCGATGTCCGGCATTGTTATGTATGTTCTGGTAAAGGCTGACCCCCGATCCGGCCCATTCCACGATCACGAGATCAGCTTTCCATTTTTCCCGCTGGGCGTAGACAGCTTTTTCGAGCGCATAAAATTCCAGGCGCTCCCGATGGACGTCCAGAAGATAGCAATTCTTCCCCGAAAGCGCCCATGTCGTGCACACGCTGTAATCGTTGCTGTCCTGAATATCATAGGCGGTATCCTAGGACTGGAATATGCCCTGCACCTTGTGCGTCGGTGGCCGCTCATCATAGCGTGAGAGCCACTGCAGTTTGAACAGGGCGCCACCCGGTGGCATCGGGCGCTGATTATACTGAGCCTCGAAATCCCGCTCTCCCATGAGTGCCCGAAGCTGGGCGATTTCTTCCTCGTCAAACCGTGCTTCATGGAGGATCTGCCCGGCGTAGAAATCGATGTAGGCGCTCTGCGACACTGAGATTTCAAGATCCCTGTCGGCGATGAGCGGTAAGCGGAGTTCATGCCAACCACCGTGAGCAATCAGCTGACCGGGTAAGTCTTCCATGTGGAGACGCTGGGCTATGACCGCGATCTTGCCCTTCTTCGGGTTGTTGAGGCGACTTAGGACCGTGCTTTTGAACCACTTGACGGCGTTTTCACGCATCGTTTCCGAATGGGCATCGGCGGCCTTTATGGGATCGTCAATAATGATGAATGCGCCGCCTCGCCCTGTCAGCGTTCCGCCTGTGGAGGTGGCATAGCGGTAGCCCCCGCGTGTCGTGGTCAACTTATCCAGACTGGCCCGTTTGCGATCGATATGGGTGTCTGGAAAGATGCGCCGATACCAATCGGATTCCATCAACTTGCGGGTCTGGGCCGCGAAGTCTTTGGACAGATCATGCGCATAGGACACGCAGATGATCTTTTCCCCGGGATTACGCCCCAAAAGCCATGCGGGAAAGCACACACTGCTAATAAAGCTCTTCATTGTGCGTGGGGGCATCGTAATGAGGAGGCGCCGGTTGTCGCCTTCAGCCAGCCGCATCAGTTCATGACATATGGCATCGACGTGCCAGTTGCGAAGAAGTTCTTCGTTATGCAGGATACGGAACGCTCCCTGCACGAACACGCTGAGATCTTCGCGGGCCAGCGCACGAGCAGTGGCCGCGATCCGGCGGGGATCGAGTGCCATGAGCGTCTGATCATTCATCGCCAAAATCCCCCTGCATCAGCAAATAGTGTTTTATCGTATCAAGGTCGTAGGCGGTCTCCTCCTCGGGGATGGGCCCATCGTCATCAGGGGGACTGTAGCGCTCACCGAGCGTCAGGACCTGAGAGATGGCCTTAAGGTCACCCGCATTGGCCTTCCTGACCAATTGCCGCAGGCCGAGTTCGACGGGCGACACCTTGCGGGTTTTACCGTTGATTTTCACCGGAACCTTGTCTTCGAGGACATCGCGCACGATGGACTTCATGTTCCGGGATCCGCGCGGCCGTCCTTTCCCGTGCCTGTTGCCTGCTTTAAACTGGCTGTGCCTGGGAGGCTTGCGGTAACCTACCTCATAAGAGGCCTCCTGGTTCTCCGCATCGGGCGGGAATTCGTCGTCAGTCATGGCTGGCCTCCACCCGCTGATCGGCGGCCGCCTGTTTCCGGACTTCACTCACCCGCGCGAATGTCTCATCGGTCTCCGCGAGAATCGCCTCCTGGCCGGTCAGTTGCTCCCAGCGACGGATAACGACATCCACGAAGCGCGGTTCGATCTCGATGCCGCAGCAGGCGCGGCCTGTCTTTTCCGCTGCGATCAGGGTCGTTCCGCTGCCGAGGAAGATATCAAGGACAGTGTCCCCGCGCTGGCTGACGTCGAGAATGGCGTCGACGCACAATTCCACGGGTTTGGGCGTGGCATGGAACTCCAGCATCTGGTTGGCGGAGGAACCACGCCTGTTGGCGCCTGGCGCAATCCACACATTGTTGCGGTTGCGTCCATGCCGGCCAAGCTCGACATTGTTGGTCCGGGGGACCTTGCCCTTGCAGAAGAGCGCGATCAGTTCGTGCGCCGAACGATAGAGGCCGCCCATGGCGCCGGCTTCCTTGTACCAGACGACCAGATTGACGAGGTTGAGCCCGGCCGCGAAACCAGCCGTGTAGAGGCGGTGGATCGATCGCCAATCCATGAAAGCGAAAATAATGCCGCCCTCGATGAGCGGTGCCGCAAGCAGCATCAGGACCCTGTCAAGGAAGGCCTGCCATTCCGCATCGTTCATCTCGCCTGATGCCATCGCGAAATCGGCATGCTTCTGCTTGCCAAGGCCGCTGACATTGCCGGGGATGGAGACGTTATAAGGCGGGTCGGTCAGGACCAAATGGACAGCTCGTCCATCGAGCAACATGGCATGAACATCGGAATCCAGCGCGTTGCCGCAGATGATCCGATGATCGCCCAGCAGCCACAGATCACCCGTGCGCGTAACCGGAGGTCCGTCGGCCTCGGGAAGCTGATCGCCGGCTTCTTCGCTGCCCCCATCGTCCTCGTCGAGCAGGATGATATCCAGTTCCTGGACACTGAAACCGGTCGAGGACAGGTCGACATCGAGGTCGATCAGATCCGCAACCTCGACACGCAACTGATCCAGATCCCATTCGCCCATTTCCGCCGTGCGATTGAGCGTGAGCCTCAGCTTGCGGATTTCCGCAGGCGAGAGATGGCTGATCTCAATGGCAGGAACGCGGTCCAAGCCTAAGCGCGTGGCAGCTTCGACACGGACGTGACCGTCAACAATTTCGGTATCGCGTACCAGGATTGGCACGGTAAATCCGAGATCGGAAATCGATGCCATCAGCCGCCCGACATGGTCTGCCGTCGACCGCCGCGAGCGGTGCGGTGACGAGCGCAGCCCTGAGAGGGTAACGTGCTCCAACCGCAATTCTGGCAGGAGGTCATTTCTGCGATTGGTGCCAACCCGTTCGGAGATCTCTCGTGTAGCTTCGAACTTACGCCGCCGCTGCGCCGTCTTCGTCAGCTTCTGGCTCTTGAAAGCCTGGTCTCGTTCCAGTCGTCTCTTCGTTCCCATATCGACCCATCCAAACAAAAACCGCCAACGCTTTCGCGAGGCGGCTTCGCTTGAAGGAACGAAAGCTCGACCACGCCAAAGCGCAATCCAAGCCGACCGTTCCCTCCATGGATGAGTCGTGTGCCTGTCTCCAGACACAAGAGACTTATATGCTTTCTAGCGCCTCCATTGCAATCCACCGCACTTCAGCGCTGGGCGGTAATTTCGCGAACGATCTGGCCGCCGACGTGCGCGCGCTCGACGGCCGCATCCAGACGATCAGCTTCGAGCGCGAGCGGCTGCCGCAGGATGCGGCCGCGGCACCGGCCGGGCAATAAGGCTGCGATGGAAAGGAGGGCGGCGTCATGGTCGTCATCGTCGGATTGATCTGCTTCGCCCTCGGCGTCTTCCTCACCACGCTGATCGCGCTGTTCGTGATCGGCGTTCTTTATCGCGAGGCGGCCCACGTGGTCGACTCCTGCATGGACGGGTTCACGCTGCGGTCGTTTCCCGCCGACGCCCGGGCGAGTGCCAGTGAAGGGATTTGGCATGCCAATGATTGAGAGCGTGCCGGTCGTGCGACGCGCACCCGGCCTGACGGGGCGGCTGAGAGTCCTCCGCGGGGAGCTGGCCGCCTGGCGGTCGGCGATGGCGGCAAGTCACCGAGCGGCGTCGACTGACGCGAGGCGGCGACGGGCGTTCAAGCGGTCGCTGCCGGTCACCGAGGCTCAACTCTGGTTCTGGCGGGTGCTGCTCTGCGGCTTGGCGATGGTCTGGATGCTCGCCATGGGAGCAATGTCATGAACAGCAGGGTTCTGGTCTCGGCCTTCGGGCGGTTCTTGAGCCGCGTCGCTGCGGTCGCGGGCATCGGTTCCGCATCGACCGGATCGGTCGCCGCACAAACGCCGCCGTCGCAGACCCCCGTCGCAGGCCCCGTCGAGTGGGTGCGCTATGCCGAGGGCGCGACGGTCACGATCAGGTCCTGGCTCGAGGGCGAGGATGAACGTGCCGCCCGCCTGCGCGCCTACCTCGATGCGACCCGTGCAAGTCCGACGGCGCGCACGGCGCCGCTGGTGCTGAAGCTGGGGATCGCCGGCGACGGAACCGTGTCGCGGATCGATTTCACGCCCTTCGCGCATGAGGAGCCGAATGCCGACCTACGCGCGCTGATCGTCGGGCGCAGGCGACGGGGGGCCGCCCAAGGACATGCAGCTGCCGGTTCTGATCGCAATCCAGCTTGATTCCGTGCCCGGCGAGGGCACGCAGCCGACCCCGGACAGCGGCGCGCGCATATGAGCGGCCGCGACGGCGATCAACGGGATCGTCGGTGCTTCTGAGCTGGCTCAGACGCCGTCCGTGGCGGTAGCCCCGCATTCGGGGAAGCGGTTGCGATCAGTTGCGAGGAGATGCGCAGCCTGCATGGAAGCAAGGCGCTCGCCGTCGCCCGCCGCAAGCCGAAGTGCCCCGGTTAATGGGTGCGGCGCAAATGGATCTGGAAGGCCGTCGTCAGCGCCTCGAAGCCGAATAGGGCGCGCGGGAGGGCGCGGTTACCATGCAGCAGCCGGGCCGGGCCGCCTGCGAGAGGTCATGATTGCGCCACCTGAGACTGGACGCTCGCAGCCGATGTCTGGGCCGGAAGAGCCGGTGCCCGGTCCTGCTGCCGCTCAGAGTCGAGCGTGAAGAAGATCGCCGCCTCGTTACCGGGCGGGGGCGAGCCGTCGATGTCCCGACAGAGCACGCGCCGCAGGAGTATCCGCGTGGAGCCAAGGGCGATCCGCAGCGGCGCGGTAAGGCCGGGCCTGGCGGGGTTCGGGTCCGTGGCCGGAGCGCTGGCGGTCAGGAGGGCGAGTAGGCGCCGTTCGTCGGCGGTCAGCTCAGGCGCGGCGAGCGCGCCGGCCCGGAAGCGTCGGCCCGACCAGTTTTCGAGCATGGCAAGCAACGCGTTGAGCGCCGGGGCGAGAAATCCCGCCTGCCGTGTTTCGAGGCGGGCGAACAGGAGTGGCAGGACGGGCGTTTGCCGGTCACGGGTCTCGCGCCAGAAACGCACCGCGTCCACGACAAGCGCTTCGGGCGCGGGGGCGACATCGGTGGGCGGACCAAAGGCAAACGTCATGACAATCCTCTCCGGCTCTCCCCCCCATTGTTCTTTCCGCCCGGTTATCCGAGTCGGATTGCATTCGTGTGTCGGCGACGCCGTCGCGCCCGCGGGCACGGCGCCGCAGCGTTGTCATAGCCTAATCAAGCGATTCGCGTCCAAAGAGTTGTGCGGGCGCGAACGGCCGGGCCGGCAGCCAGCGCCCGAACCCCTCGCATCCCGCCCGAAGGTGCTGCGGGGACACAGCAGAGGAGCGGCCCCCGTGCGGACCAGGGGCGCGCTGGCTTCGATCGCCACAGGCTCGGCCGCGAACTCTCACCTCATCGAGGACGGGACGCTCGAAACCCGTCATCGATCGCATATTCCCATTCGCCGAGATCGCCGGAAGGTTCGCCTATCGTGGATCGGGGCGCGCCAAAGGCAAGGTCGTGGTGCGAATGAACGGCAGCCGCGTTAGGACGATAGGAGCAGCCGCAAGGTCATTTCGTCGCGTTCACCGCGGAACCAGCGATTGAGCGCTGCCGCGAGGATTGGCTGAGGCGCGACAGCTTCGAACAAGGTCAGGCAGGATCGCAGCTTCATCGCGTCCGTCTCGCCGAACACGGCCACCGGATTGCTCGTCTGCAAATCCTGGAGCGCCGCCACGCATTCGAAATAGCGCGGCCCAAGGACCGGATGACCGAGATAGCGGCGCGCCTCCTCGACCGATCGGATCGCATAATGCTGGGCGGTCGCGCTACGGCCGAGGCCGGCCAGCTGCGGAAAGATGAACCACATCCAATGCGAGCGCTTCGCGCCGCGCCGGATTTCGGCGAGCGCCGTTTCATAGACCGAAGCCTGCGCCTCGACGAAGCGATCGAGAGCGTCGCTGCTGTCGCTCATACGAGGCCTGGCTGCGCCGGCACCGGCGGAAAGATCCGGATCACGTCGAGGCTCCCTTTTGGGCAGCACACGCAGCACGTCGCCGCCGGCACATTCTCATCAAGCAGTTGGCGCACATGTCGCGTGTGAGCGGAATTATCTGGCGCTTGGGGATTGGGCGCGACGTCCTCGCCCGGCTTGGTCGTGGACATGGTAAAGGCATCGCCAGCCTCCGGATGCGGTCGCCAGATGCCGATGCAGAACAGCCACCTGGTCTTGCTCTGTTGGCCGGTTCGATGGACGCGTCCGATGCGCAGAAACCGTCCGCTAGGATCAGGCAGCGATTCGAGGTGGACGCCCGTCTCCCCGAGCGGTAGTCATAGACCAGCGCGTCGCCTGGGCCTGGCCAGATCCATGGGCGATTGACCGGCTCGCCCGCGCCGCGCTCGCCGACGCTGCGCACGGTCGGCCCCCTGTCGGTGATATTGATGTACGCGCTGGCGTCCACATTCGGTGTGCCCTCAGGCGTTTTGATCTTGATCTTCAAATCGTCAAATCCCCACCGGTCGAAGCAATGTCCACCCTTGCCTGAATCGTTGCCCATGGGCCGCATGGCTTTCCTTGCGAGGCGCTTCAGTTCCCCTTATGTTCCCTACATGGACTCAAGGCCCACACTCTTCGAGTCGGACGCGCCGCTCGGCGCGAGCCGCCCCATCATCCGCCGAATTCCGGAAGATGCCAGCGAAACCGTTCGCAGCGAAGCGGACGAGATCCTGCAGGAGATGGAGGATCAGGAGTCGCTTGCCGATTCCTTTAAGCGCAGCCTCGCGAATTATGACGGCGACCGCGACATGGCGGCCGGCATCCGCTTCTGGCCGGGACTGGACCCGGTCGGCTCTGCCAGGACCGGTCACGGACCAGCCGACATCACGGACGACGATATTTCATGGTAGCGCATGCAGCGTTCGCCAACCTGTTTGAAACGCCAATCCTGCCCGGCCTCGGCTATCGCGACGAGGTCGTCTCGGTTGCGGAGGAGCATGCCCTGATCGCCTGCATCGACGATGCCGGCCTTTCGCCATTCCGGTTTCAGCAGTGGACCGGCAAGCGGCTAACCCGTTCCTTTGGCTGGAGCTACGATTTCGAGACAGGGCGGTTCGCGCCGACCGATCCCATTCCCGCTTGGCTCGAACCCTTGAAGACGCGGGCCGGCGCTTTTGCCCGCATCGATCCTGCCGATCTCGTCCAGGCGTTGGTCATCCGCTACGATCCAGGCGCAGGCATCGGCTGGCACAAGGATCGGCCGGTCTTCGAGCATGTGGTCGGCATTTCGCTTGGCGAACCGGCGACGATGCGCTTCCGGCGCCGGTCGGGCACGAAGTTCGAGCGGACATCGGCGCCGCTTGCGCCTCGATCTATCTATCATATGTGCGGAGAAACGCGGCACGAGTGGGAGCACAGCATCGCTGGAATGGACGCAAGGCGTTGGTCGATCACCTTTCGCAGTCTTTCCGACGCACGACGCACCATTTCAAAAGGGCGATGATCGCTGGCGCCCGAGAGCGCGGAGGTCGATTATATCAGCCAGCCAAAGCCCGATAGAGGGTTTGCTGGCAGCGAAAATCAAGAAGATACGGCGAATTTATCTTCCTCTTCCACCTTGCCGCTGGCAGATTGGAAGGTTGGCAATGTGGTCCTTCTGCGCTCACCATCGCAGTCACCTTGCCTGGCGTGAACCGGGCGAGGGCGGCAAGCCGGCTGAGAGCGATTATCCTAGGTATAGCTGCATTTATTTAGGAACGTCTGCCTGTCCGCTCCGTTCTCGGAACCGGAGACTTGACGGGAGAGAGCATGGCGACGCCCGCACTGGCTTCTGACATTCCCGGCGTCAGCCCTCATGTGCTCGCACTGCAAAAGGCGTGCCGAGATGGCGTGGCACAGCCTGTCGCAGGGTTTGAAGTTGGCGAGCTGAGGGTTGAAGTCCGGGCCAATGATGACTCGGTCTGGGCGTTCATCCGGCGCCAGGGCCAAGGGGGTTTGGCGCTGCGTGCCGCCTATCTTACTGGCGCGTTCAGCTGCACCAGCCAGAAGCCCGAAGCTGGCGAAGCGGCTCGAGTCATGGTCCACAGCGTGATCGGTGATCACCGAATCGTCTTCCAAAGGGGCGACGACGGGCTGGAGAGCCTTCGAATGACCGTCCGCTTCACCCCGGCGGCGCCGATGCTCTTCCCCTTCATGCCGCGCGATCTTTATCCGCTCGATGCGAAAGACGATCCGCTGGGCGCCCGGGGAAATGTCGAGGCGAGCCAGCGTGGCCTCAACGCGGGAATATTGTACTTCCGTATCGACGAACCCGGTTTTGGCAATGTGCTCTATTTCCAGAACCTCACCGCGATGAACGACTATTATCGCGCTACCAGAACCAAGCCGGATAGCGCGGTCGGCGGCGAGTGGCCGGAACTGGGCTACCAGCTCCCGACCCCGCCGCAGAGTGGGACGCCGCCAATCGATCCGCTGCCGGCCGGGGTGGAGGTCGTGCTATCCGATGCGATCCTGGTCTTCCGCCATGAAGCGCCACCGCATGAACGCGACTCCGCGCGCCAATTCCTCCAGATGCTGGGTGTCGCCTACAAAATGATCGACCTCCCGCCGGTCGAGTACCGCGACTGGGTGGAGCGATCCGAGCGCACATTACGTGATCTGGACCAAGCACCCGAAGCGACGATCAAGCACTATGGGCACCGCTATGTGCATCCCTATACGGCCGCCGAATATCCCGACATCATGGTCCAGATGTCGATCGTCGCGGCGATCCACGACTGGGGGAAATGGTGCGGAACGCCGCATCCGCTGGAGGCCGAGTTCAAGGCCGGCCTTGAAAAATTCTACGATTCCAAGCTCAAGACTCTGCGCCGCTATCTCCCCAATGTCGGCGATGACAAGGACGCCGACGCAGTCGACAGCTGGTATCTCTACCATCCGATGCTGAACCTTGGCATCCTCGCGCTCGACGGCGATGAGGAGGCGCGCAAGCTGCTGATGAAGTCGATCGACTTCGGCATCAAGGCGGCGCAGCATTTCGAATACAAATGGCCTGTCCAATACAATATCACCGACTTTTCGGTCATCACCGAGGTCGCGGGGGCGGACGGCCGTGGCCAGACCGATGTCGGCGGCGTCTATGCGTGGCTTATGCTTCAGGCCTTCGAGCTGACCGACGACAAGCGTTTCCTTGACGAGGCACGGAGCGCGATCGATGCCGCAATGGGACTCCGCTTCAACGTCAACTATCAGGCGAATCTGACGGCCTGGGGCGCGGCGGCATGCATGCGGCTGTGGCGGATTACCAACCAGCAGGTCTATCTCGAACAGAGCTACGTCTATCTCGCCAGCTTCTTCCACAATTGCGAGGTCTGGGAGAGCGAGATCGAACTGGCGGTGCATTACCGCAACTTCATGGGGGTAACGTGCCTCCAGGACGCACCTTACATGGCGATCTATGAGGCCTTCGACTCCTATACCGCGTTCGAGCGCTATCTTGACGACAGCGGCCCTGACCTCGAACCCGCCGCACGGATGCTGATCGCGGAATACTGCAAATATGCGCTGGACCGCGCCTGGTATTATTACCCCGATGCGCTGCCGCCCGAGGCGCTCTCGCCAGAACAGCGCGATACCAACGGGCATATCGACCGAAAGCTCTCCTTCCCGCTGGAGGACCTCTATCCCGATGGGCAGCTCGCCGGACAGGTAGGGCAGGAAGTCTATGGCGCCGGCGCGGCGTTCATCTTCGCCACCCGCGCCTTCCATCATGTTGAGGGGGCGCCGTTCTGGCTCTATTGCGACCACTTCGTGCGCGCCATGGAGCGCACCGGTGATCGCTCGCTCACCGTCACGCTGGACGGCGGTGAGACCTGCGCCGCAGGCCTGCGCCTGGTTCGCCTGAAGCGTCGTAAGCTCGGCAAGATCAATGTAAAAGCGGTAGGCGGCGACATTCTCCGGGCACGCGAAACTTCGGACGACCGCATCGACTACAGCGTGCCGGCAAACGGCCGTCTGGTGCTGAGCTGGGAGTGACCATGCGCAATTAAACCAGCCTCGAGAGCAGTCATCAGCCTGAGCTGACGAGGCGCTCGCGAATGCTCGGGGGGAGCGTGGCAGCTTGCGGATCGAGCCTCTGATGCAGAAGATCGTCTAATGCACGACGGAGCAAGCGCGGGGATGAAGGCTGCCAGGCGCAATTGCGGTACCGTTGGCGCTGACGGGAAACGGGCATCTGCGTCTGCGCTGGCGGCGCCGGCGTGCCTCCCGCAAGCTATCCTGGTTGAGCGGCCGCTTCACGCCCTTGATTGCCCGTGCTTGCGCCTTCGTGCCGCTTCCTTGCCTCCCGAACCTTCCTGTCAAGCAGATGGCGCGGCGTTGCCGCATATTTCAACCGGCCGGAACGATATCGCACTCCTCCCAAGAGGATCCGAGTGCCCAGCGCTATCCAGGAGGTCACCGCGCGTTCGGCTAGCCAGGCGGGAGCCCATAGGGCGCTGGTGGGGGGAAAGACGGTTCGCCCCATTTCCTTGCGGCGACCTATTTCGGCGGCGGCTATACCACAAGCTGCTACCATCAGAAGGCCGCGCGGCCTTCCTCGCAGCGCAAGCGACAGCACAAGAGGAAGGAGACCCAACTGCGCGATGAAGCGTGCCGGACGCGCCCATTCGTCATAGGCCTGGCGAATGCGCTGTGATCGGAAGTGTTGGGAACTGGGGGGGCGGCGCGCGACGAAAAGGTCCATGGGAACGGTTTCGTGCCCTCCACCGGCCCGGATGGTGCGGACCATTTCGAGATTTTCGAACAGCACCTCGCCCGAATATCCTCCGACTTCCAGGAGAGCGGAGCGACGCACCCCGAGCGTGCCGGGCCAATCCCCTCCACCGAGGCGATTGAAGAGGCTGCGAGCCGTGTCCCAGCGAGCGTGCCAGGGCAGCGGACGGAACACATTCTGCGGCCTCGCTATGTCGTGCTCTTCTAGCAAGGACAGCATTCGCTCGAGCTCTGTCCGCCGATAACGCACGTCGTCATCCGCCAGTATGATGCGCTCGTGACGCGCGGCCTTCACGCCGGTCATCACGCCTGCGACCTTCCCATTCGTCGTTCGCATTCTCGGCCGGACATGCCGGACATGGCCCGACCATGCGTGGGCATGCGCCTCGAACACTTCCGGCGGGGAGCCGTCGACCACGATCACGTCATCGATCGTGCGGCCGAGGCGACGCAGATAACCGGTGAGCGCGCGCACCTGCGAAGCTTGCGCGGCGATCGGAAGAACATAAGTAGCGATCAGGATATTATTACGGATTTGACGATCATGATTGGTGGCTTGCTTCATATCATCGCCTGACCCATCCGGAGAGCTTGGCTTGCGACGAAGCGTGGAGGCGGATGTAGACCCGTTCATCTGCCACGGATTTCATAATGAATTGGCTTGAAGGAGCCTGCGTTGGAGGCGAAAGCCGAACAGGCAGTCAGACCGATGACAAGATCCATCGTTGCTTCCAGTTCCAGATAGTCACCGGGCTGGCTCGGCGGCGGCAGGACCTCCAGCTTGCCGCTCTTGCCGTCCACGGGGACATTCATGAACACATTGAAGGCCGTCGGAATGCCGTCGGGCGTAATCCCATAGGGAGCGAGTGCTTCAGCCAGATTTCCGAAGCAGCCACGATGGGCGGGATGTTCCGGATAGAAATGGCGGAACGTCGCTTCGCTACACGGGGTCAGCAGGAAGTCATGGCAACCGACCGTGTCCGCGACAATGCGCAGCATGGGATTTGAGCGGTTCGACCAGAGGACATTGCCTACAGTCAGCTTGATCGTCTCTTCATAATCGAAAGTGCGACCGTTTGAGATGACTTCGCGGACATCGTTCGCATTGAAGGCCAGCAGATCACTGACTTGCTGGCCCTGCGGATCGATGACGCGAAGCACCGCTCCGCTTCTCAAGGGGAAGGCGACGCCGCTTCTGGGCGGGATTTCCATCATTGATCCGCTCTGGGGTCATGGAACGGGCAACGCCAGTTTTCCTCGACGGATCGACCGCTATACTGCCTCGCCTCGCTGCTTTCGCCGTGCCGGGCCAGCATGGGATTGGGAGAGCCGGCCAGCTTGTGATCCCGGGCGAGAATCGCATGGCGCATCTTCTCATATTTGCCCTCGGCGCGAAGCCGTTCGAACTGATCGTGCAGGTTGAAGACCAGCGTGGGACGGAAGAACCGCCGGGCCGGCCGGGAGGCTTGAGGATGCAACCCGACCACGAAGAATGCTTCTCCACCGAAGCTGAGCGAGAAATGCGGGCTTTCCGTATTGGCATTCACGCGCCGATCATAGGGCAGGCCCAGCCAGTGGTCCTTGTCCGCAAGCGATTGCAGCCGTTCCCACATCGTCGCCTCGAAAGAAAGCTCGTCGAGGTCGGCGGGGCCTTCAAAAATGACGGCCAGGCTCCGGAAATTCGCCGGGCTGCGCCGATAGTCTTCTACCCAATCGAGGAGTTCGCGATGAATCGAGAGATCATCCCACCCGCTATCTATACTGTGAGCGGCGAGCATTTTAAGATTACCTCTCGCAAGGGCTGACTTCGCGCCCAGGCAGGGGAAGTCCGCGCCGGCCACCTTTTTCAGAAATTCTGCTTCCAGGGTTTTCGGATCGGCAACCAGCAGATGCATTCGGATCCTCGCCTACAAATTTGCGCGGCTGACGCCACATGACTTACGTAACCTGCAAAGGAACGCTCCGTTCCAGATGCCTGGCCGTCATCGATCCACGCTGGAGGCGCTCGGACAGCTGCGTGACGGGACAAACTCTGGAGCAGGATCGCGGTGATTCCTTCGCTTCATGACACGATCCCGATCCGTCGGGGTGCGTCCGCCACCATGTGCGACTTGCCGAGGAGACGTTGAAGTTCGGAGTTGAATGGCGAGGGAACCGATAATTCCATTCCCTCGTTCCGGCTCTGTGTTGAGATCAGCCCCGACAGCACCGAAACGCGACAAAGGCCGAGGCGGTGTCGCTCTGCTGATTATCGATATGATCAACCGTTTCGACTTCAGCGGCGGCGAGGTTCTGAAGGCCAAAGCCGAGGCGCTTTCCACGCCTATCCAGGCATTGCGGGGCGCCATGGCTGCGGCGGAGGCCCCGGTCATCTTCGTCAACGACAATTTCGGCGAGTGGCATTCTGAAAAAACGAAGCTCGTCAGGCGCGCCGCCGAATGTGCTCCGGGATTGATCGAGCGGATGGCGCCGCTCGAAGACGACTACTTCATTATCAAGCCGCAGTTTTCGGGTTTTTATGCCACCAACCTGCCGCTTCTTCTGCCAAAGCTCGGCGTCAGTCGTCTTGTGCTTACGGGAATCGCGACCGACATCTGTGTCCTGTTCACCGCCGCGGACGCACATATGCGAGACTATGCGCTTTGGGTGCCCGAGGACGCGGTGGCGGCGCAAGATGCGGAGCGAGGGAAGGCCGCGCTCGACATCATGGGCCGCAACCTGGGCGCGGAAACAGCCTCCACCTCTGAACTCGATCTCCCGACGTGGATGGCCGGGCTGACCAAGCAAGCCGACGGCTAGCCATCGTCAGGCGTGCGATAGGCGCGTAAATGGACTTGTTCGACCGAAGCGCTATATCGCCTTCGAGCCTCGGCCAGGGCCGGTTCGCCGAGCTATCCGGCCGAGGCAGCTGCGACGACATCGCGGCTCCCAACATAGTGAAGAACTAAAACGCAAGGTCGGCGTTTGCTCCTGTATGGTAGATTCCGATCGCAGAGAGCGCGGGGTATTGATCCTTGGTGCCACAGGATTGATCGGCTCGGCGATCGCGGCGCGGTTGAAGGCCGATGGCTGGGTCGTCGTCGGCGTCGCGCGCCAGGACAGCCCCGAAGCCCGAAGGCTCCCGGTCGACCGCGTCCTTTTCCTCGATCTGCGCAAGATAACCGGTCCCGCCGACTGGCAGCCCTATCTTCGCGACGTGGCGGCCGTCATCAACTGCGCTGGCAATCTTCAGAACAGCGCCAGAGACTCGGCGCAGGCTGTTCATCTGACCGCACCGGCGGCGCTGTTCGAAGCCTGCGAGCGTGCCGGCGTCCGTCGCCTCATCCATTTCTCCGCGATCGGGGTCGAGAAAGGTGCTTTGAGCGAATTCTCGCGAACCAAAGGCGCCGCCGAAGCCATGCTCGAACGCAGCGCTCTCGACTGGGTCATTCTTCGTCCCTCGGTCGTGGTCGGACGTGCCGCTTATGGTGGCAGCGCACTTTTCCGGGGTCTCGCCGCCTTGCCGTGGTTGCCGCGCATCGCCGGAGCGGGCCGCGTTTCGGTGGTTCAACTCGACGATGTTGTCGAAACCGTGGCGCGTTTGCTGGACGAAGATACGCTGGCCCGCATCGCCCTCGATCTTGCCGGACCTGAACCGCTCGCCTTTGAGGAAGTGGTCGGTCGCTACCGGACGTGGCTTGGCTGGAAGCCGGCGCGGCAAATTGCTGTGCCTGAGTCCATTATGTCGTTGGCATATCGCGCCGGAGATCTCGCGGGCCTGCTGGGATGGCGGCCGCCCATCCGGTCGACCGCACGCAAAGAGATGAGCCGCGGTGCCGCCGGCGATCCGGCTGAATGGACACGGGCCACCGGTCTTGTTCCGCTTTCCCTTGGGCAGGCGCTGGCTCGAGAGCCGGCGTCGGTTCAGGAACGCTGGTTCGCGCGGCTGTTCCTGCTCAAGCCGCTGGTGATAGGCGTATTTGCCGCGTTCTGGTTTCTTACCGGCATCGTGTCCCTCGGGCCGGGCTATAATATCGGCGTTGACATGATGCTGGAGGGCGGCGCCGGGCCCTTGAGCGGTCCCGTCGTGGTCGCCGGGGGACTTGCCGACCTTGCGATCGGAATGGGCATTCTCTGGCGCCCAACCGCGAAATGCGCGCTATGGGCGGCACTGGCATTGACTATGTTCTATGTGCTGGCAGGCACGGCGATCCTGCCCAGGCTGTGGGAAGATCCGCTTGGGCCCATGATGAAGGTCTGGCCAATCCTCGCGCTCAATCTCGTTGCCTTGGCAATACTGGATGAGCGATGACCAGCTATTTCATCCTCAAGTACCTGCACGTCATCGGCGCCACTGTGCTGCTCGGCACCGGCGCGGGGATCGCCTTCTTCATGCTGCTCGCGCATCGTACCGGCAATGCGGTGGTGATCGCCGGCGTGGCGCGGATCGTCGTGATCGCCGATTTCCTGTTCACGGCCAGCGCCGTGGTGGTCCAACCGGTTACGGGCTGGCTGCTGGCACGGGAACTGGGCTATCCGCTCACCGAAGGCTGGATCTTACTCTCCATCATCCTTTACATCGTAACCGGACTGTTCTGGCTTCCCGTAGTCTGGATGCAGGCGCGCATGCGCGATCTCGCCCGGGAGGCCGTGCGGGAAGGCGGCAACCTGCCGCCCCAATATTATCGCTTGTTCCGATGGTGGTTTGCCTTCGGCTTTCCCGCCTTCGCAGCGGTGGCTGCCATCTTCTGGCTGATGATCACAAGACCCGAGATTACCCTGTCCGGCGTCAGCGCCAATGGCACAGATTTGAGGTTGTGAATTAAGGAGGA
>JBIQKC010000054.1:0-15701 GCA_044506885.1 Sphingomonadales bacterium | reverse complement strand
CGTCGACGTACCACTGGTCGGTCAGCCACGGCTCGATGACCACGCCGCCGCGGTCGCCGAAGGGGGTGGCGACGGTGCGGGGTTCGGCGTCGTGCTCGTTGCCGTCCTTGTCGATGTGGGGGACGAGGTAGCCCTGTTCCTTCATTCGCTCGACCACCAGCTTGCGGGCGTCGAAGCGGTCGAGGCCAATGAATTCCTCGGGGATCAGGCCGTCGGCGGTTTGCACCACGCGGGCTTCGGCGTCGAACATGTTGAGCATGTCGGCGGGCCTGATGTCGGCGCGCTTGCCGACTTCGAAGTCGTTGAAATCGTGGCCGGGGGTGATCTTGACCGCGCCGCTGCCGAGTTCGGGATCGGCGTGCTCGTCCGCCACCACCCTGAAGCGGCGGCCGGTGATCGGCTGGAGGATGTCCTTGCCGATGACCGACTTGTAGCGCGGATCGTCGGCGCTGACGGCCACCGCCATGTCGGCCAGCATGGTTTCCGGCCGGGTGGTGGCGACTTCGATGTAGTCCCGCCCGTTATCCAGCGTGACGCCGTCCGCCAGCGGATAGCGGAAATGCCAGAAGCCGCCCCGCATCTCGCGCGTTTCGACTTCGAGGTCGCTGATCGCGGTCCTGAGCTTCGGGTCCCAGTTCACCAGCCGCTTGTCGCGGTAGATCAGGCCCTGGTTATAGAGGTCGACGAAGACCTTCGTCACCGCGCGGGTGAAGTGCGGGTCCATCGTGAACTGTTCGCGCGACCAGTCCATCGAGCAGCCGAGGCGGCGGAGCTGGCGGGTGATCGTGCCGCCGGATTCGGCCTTCCAGTCCCACACCTTGGCCACGAAATCCTCGCGGCTGTAGTTGGTGCGCTTGTCCTGCGACTTTTCCAGTTCGCGCTCCACCACCATCTGCGTGGCGATGCCGGCGTGGTCGGTGCCGACCACCCACAGCGCGTCCTTGCCGCGCAGCCGCTCGTAGCGGATCACCACGTCCTGCAAGGTGTTGTCGAGCGCGTGGCCGATGTGCAAGGATCCGGTGACGTTGGGTGGCGGGTTGACGAGCGTGAACGGCTCTGCGTCCGGGCGTTCCGGGCGGAACAGGCCGCCCGTCTCCCAATGGGAATACCACTTCGCCTCTATCGCGGCGGGGTCGAAAGTCTTGGCTAGCTCGCTGGTCATACAGGGCGGGCCTTTGCCAGCCGGGCCGTTGCAGAGCAACTATCGTGAGTTCGCTCCCCTTTCGTCATTCCCGCGAAAGCGGGGACCCAGGGCGATGTTGCGCAAAGAGAGCCGACTGGGTCCCCGCGTTCGCGGGGATGACGAAGCAGGGGCCGGGGATGACGATGGGGGGGCGGGGAGAGAGGCAATGCCTTGCCGCTGCCGCCATTTGCCCGCATAGCTGGCCGCCATGCGCGAATGGGCGGACTTCACCTTGCAGGAAGCGGGCGGGCGCACGACCGTGGCGGTGACGGGACCGCTGCTGATCTCCACCATCGGCCTGCTTGACCGGCGGCTGCGCGAACATGCCGAGCCGGTGCAGTTCGTGGATCTGGCCGAAGCGGGCGAAATAGACACCGTGGGGGCGTGGACCGTCTGGCGCTTCGCCGACAGCAACCAGGCCGAAATCCTCAACGCCAGCGAGCAGGCGCGGGCGCTGCTGGAAACGGTGCGGCAGAGCGCCAGCACCGCCCCGATCGCTCCCGAGCGGCCGCCGCTGCACATCCGCGTGCCGCTGGAGACCGGGGAGCGGGTGGTCGCCTATGGCCGGGGATCGGTGCGCTCGATCGGATTCCTGGGCGAAGTGCTGGCCGCGATGGGCGCGATCGTCCGCCACCCGCGCCGCTTCCCGCTGCGCGCGCTGGTGCGGCAGTTCGACCTCGTCGGCGTATCGGCGCTGGGCATCATCGGGCTGATGAGCTTCCTGATCGGCATCGTCATCGCGCAGCAGGGCGCGGCGCAGCTGCGCCAGTTCGGGGCCGAGATCTATACCATCAACCTGACCGGCCGCCTGACCTTGCGCGAGCTGGGCGTGCTGATGACCGCGATCATGGTCGCCGGCCGTTCCGGCTCCGCCTTCGCGGCGCAGCTCGGGACGATGAAGCTGACCGAGGAAATCGACGCCATGCGCACGATCGGCGTTTCGCCGGTGGAGGCGCTGGTGATTCCGCGCATCCTGGCGGCGGTGCTGATGATGCCGCTGCTGGGGTTCTATTCGGCGGTGATCGCGATCATCGGCGGCGCCTTCATCGCCGACCTGACGCTGGGCATCCCGTTCCTGACCTTCCTGTCGCGCATCCAGGAAGTGGTGCCGCTCTACGACCTGTGGGTCGGGCTGATCAAGGCGCCGATCTTCGGCCTGATCGTGGGCCTCGCCGGGTGCTATCAGGGGATGCAGGTGGAAGGCAATTCGGAGGAGGTGGGCCTGCGCACGACGATGGCGGTGGTGCAGGCGATCTTCATGGTGATCGTGCTCGACGCGTTCTTCGCGGTGTTCTTCGACCAGGTCGGCTGGGGATGACGGAGGACGAAATCCTGCACGAACAGGTCGTGGCCGAGGCGCGCGACGATCTGGTCGAACACTTCGGCGACGAATATCCGATCGTCATCGAAGGACTGCGCAACAGCTTCGGCGACCACGTGATTCACGAAGACCTCTCGCTCAGGGTGCGGCGGGGCGAGATTCTGGGCGTGGTCGGCGGGTCGGGCACCGGCAAGTCGGTGCTGATGCGCTCGATCATCGGCCTCAAGCGGCCGGACGCCGGATCGGTCCGCGTGTTCGGCGAGGATACCGTGGGCGCGACGCCCGACGAGCAGGCGGCGGTGCGCGGGCGCTGGGGCGTGCTGTTTCAGGGCGGGGCGCTGTTTTCCACCCTGACGGTGGCCGAGAACGTCGAGGTGCCGATCAGGAAGTTCTACCCCGAGCTGGCGTCGGAGCTGGTGCACGAGATCGCCCGCTACAAGGTGGTGATGAGCGGGCTGCCCGAGGATGCGGGGGCCAAGTATCCGTCCGAGCTGTCGGGCGGGATGCGCAAGCGCGCGGGGCTGGCGCGGGCGCTGGCGCTCGATCCGGAGCTGCTGTTCCTCGACGAGCCGACCGCTGGCCTCGACCCGATCGGCGCGGCCAATTTCGACAGCCTGCTGCGCGAGCTGACCGATACGCTGGGCCTGACGGTGTTCCTGATCACCCACGACCTCGACACGCTCTATGCGATCTGCGACCGCGTGGCGGTGCTGGCGGATCGCAAGGTGATCGCGGTGGGCACGATTGCCGAACTGCTCGAAACCGATCATCCGTGGATCCAGGAATACTTCAACGGTCCACGCAGCAGGGCGGCGCAGGCAAGCGGAGCGCGCGGCAAGAGCATGGACAAGAAACGGCAACCGGGGGCATAGAGCAAGCCGATGGAAACACGGGCAAACTACGTCTGGGTCGGGGCCGTGACGCTCGTGTTGCTGGCGCTGCTGGCGGTTTTCATCGTCTGGCTGGCGCAACTGGGCGCCGCCGACCGCAAGGACTACGACATCTTCTTTCCGCAATCGGTGGGCGGGCTCGCCAACGGTTCGGACGTGACGTTCCAGGGCGTGCCCGCGGGGCAGGTGAGCGACATCGAGCTGTGGCCGCAGGACCCCCGCTTCGTGCGCGTGCGGGTCAAGCTCGATGACGAGATACCGATCGTCCAGGGAACCACGGCGTCGATTTCCGCCAGCTTCACCGGGGTTTCGACCATTTCGCTGAGCGGCGCTGCGCGCGGCGCGCCGCCGATCACCGAGCCGGGCCCCGAAGGCGTGCCGGTCATTCCGGCCAAGGCGGGCGGCCTGGGCGAGATTCTCGCCAGCGCGCCGCTGCTGCTCGAACGGCTGGCGACGCTGACCGACCGGTTGACGCGGCTGCTGTCGGACGAGAACCAGACGTCGATCGCCGGCATCCTCGCCAACACCAACCGCATGACCGCCCGCTATGCCGAGATGGCCCCGGAGCTGGAGGCGGCGCTGGCCGAGCTCGACGGGACGCTGGCCCAGTCGACGAAGACGCTGGCGGCGTTCGAGGACACGCTGCGTTCGACCGACAACCTGCTCAACCAGGACGGGCAGAGCCTGGCGCGCGAGATGCGCGAAACTCTCCAGGCGGCGCAGAAGACCGCGGCCACGCTGGAAGCGACGCTCGAGGACGCGCGCCCGGCGGCGCGCGAACTGAGCCGGACCACGCTGCCCACCGCCCAGGCGACGCTGGATGATCTCCGGCGGACCAGCGCGGCGCTGCGGGCGATGACCGAGAAGATCGAATCGGGCGGCGCCGGGGCGCTGCTCGGCGGCAGCAAGCTGCCGGACTATGAACCGTAAGGGTCCTGACCCTAAGGAGCGCACGATGCTGAACAAGGCCCTCCTTTCCCTGCTCCTCGCCGCGCCGCTGGCGGGATGCGTGAGCTTGGGCGGCGATCCGCCCGATCAGTTGCTGACGCTGACGCCGGCCCGCGCCGCGCCGGCGGGCGCTTTGTCGGCGGGCGATCCGGCTTCCGCGCTGGCGGTGCTCGAACCGGGGGCGGCGCAACGCCTCGACGTCAACCGGGTGCCGGTGCGGACGAGCGATTCCAGCCTCGCCTATCTCAAGGACGCGGTGTGGGTGGAGCGGCCGGCGGCGCTGTTCCGCTCGCTGCTGGCGGAAACGATCCGCGCCGGGGGCGAGCGGCTTGTCGTCGGCGACGGAGATCTCGGATTCGCGGCTGCGACCAAGCTCTCGGGCCAGTTGCTCGACATGGGCTACGACGCGGCAAGCGGCAGCGTGGTGGTGCGCTACGACGGCGTGCTGCAACAGCCCGACGGCGAAGTGCGCACGCGCCGCTTCGAAAGCCGCATATCGGGCGTGGCGCCCGAAGCGGCGCTGGTGGCCCCGGCGCTCAACGAAGCCGCCAATGCCGTCGCCGCCGAAGTGGCGGAGTGGGTGGGCAGCTAGATCTTGTCCTGTTGAGGTTGAACCGAAGAAGCCCTCCCCCGATCGGGGAGGGTTGGGTGGGGGTATCCGACGCCAACGTCGACGCGCGGCCTGCCGGCCTCGCTTCCCCACCCCCAACCCCTCCCCGCCGGGGAGGGGAGATTCAATGTCATGCGGACAGGCCCTAGCCGCGCGCCAGCCGCGCGAGTTCCGCGGCCGCGCGGAAAGCCTCCTGCTTCGCCGCGCGGGCCGCTTCGGCCTCGGCATCCCAGCCCCATTGTTCGGCTTGCCAGTCCTGTTCCGCGTTGGCGGCGGCGAACAGTGTTTCGAGGTCGGCGTCCGGTTCCATTGCCGCCAGCGCGACGGTGAGCGAGGCGGCGAGGGGGGCGAGGGTGTTGAGGGCGGACAGGGTGAAGTCGCTTTCCGCCGCCAGCACTTCACGCAGCCGGGCCATGGCCGGTTCGCCCTGGGGGCGGTGGACGATGCCGCTGGTAGGTTCGAGGCGGACGCCGTGGCGGGTTTCCAGCGCCGCCAGCAGCGGATCCCACAGCTCTCGCTGGCGGCGGTAGAGCGGTTCGTCGGGATCGGCGCGATAGCACAAGGTATCGGTTTCGGCGTAGGCGAGGAGGCGTTCGATCGTTTGCGCGCGATCGGCGCGGACATGGTCGATGGCGAAGTCGGCGAGATCGCGAAACGGGAAGCCGGCCGGATCGACCTCTTCGCCTTGCCCGCGCCATTCTTCGGCCAGCGCCTCCGCCAGCGCGTGTGCGGGGAGCAGTTGCGCCGCGCCGCCCTGGGTGCGGACGGGGCGGCCGTCGAGATGGACGCGGAAGGCCCCGTCCTGTGCGACGACCGAAACCTGTTTCCAGAAGCGCTTCATTCGGACGGGCTGCGCCACTTGCGGGCGAGACGCCGGGGCCCGGCAAACGCCACCCCGAAGCCGAGAACCAGCAGAGCATAGCCGGCGAGGGCGCTGCCGCCGAAGCGGCCGTTGATCATCAGCAGGCCGATGACCACCATCGCCACGCCGCCGGCGCGCACGAGGTTGATCGCCATCCAGCGGTTGCGCGCGGCATGGTCGGGGGGTGGGGCCGGGGGCTGGCGGTCATCCATCGAGCAGGGTCTCCAGTTCGGCGGGCGTTCGCGCAACGGCGTCGGCCCCCGCCGCGAGCAGTTCCTCCGGCGCGTGATAGCCCCATGCCACGCCGAGCGCACGGCATCCGGCGGCGCGGGCCATTTCGACATCGTAGACCGTATCGCCGATCACGACCGTGTGCGGGGGTTCGGCCAGTGCTTCGGCCATGGCCGCCTGCAGCATCGAAGGGTGCGGCTTCGACGGGTGGCGATCGGCGGTCTGGAGCGTGGCGAAGAGGCCGCGCACGCCGTGCGTTTCGAGGCAGGAGACAAGGCCGCGGTCGGACTTTCCGGTGGCGACGCCGAGCGTCCAGCCCGCGCCGCGAAGGCGGACGAGCAGATCGGCGATGCCATCGAACAGCGGCTCGTGCAGCGAACCGTTCATGCGCGCGGCGCGGAAAGCCTGCTTGTAGGCTTCGACCGCGCGCACTTGCGCGATGGCCGGCGCATCGGGCGCGAGGCGGGCGACGGCGGCCGGAAGGCTGAGCCCCACGGTGCGCTGCACCCGGTGGCGGTCGGGCGGCGGCAGGCCGGCTTCGGCGAAGGCGATGTCCATCGCCGCGCAGACGGCGGCCTGCCCATCGCTGAGCGTGCCGTCGCAATCGAACACGGCGAGACGGACAGCTGTCGGGCGGGCGGTCATTGCGCGAGCAGTCATTGGGCGAACTGGCGCATCAGCGCCGCGACGGCGGGAGCGCCGTGCGCCTCCAGCGCATCCACCACGCGCCCGCGCTCTTCCGCCGGCTTGTTCTGCGACAGCTTGAAGGTCGGGCGCCAGGCGCGCACTTCCATTTCGAAGCCGACGATGCCGCGCATCAGCTTGTCCCAGTAGTCGCGCGGGACATCGGCGGGCGTCCACGCGCGGCCCCCGGTTACCCGCGCTTCCTCGCGTTTGCCGATCGCTTCGAGCAGGGCGGCAAGGCCTTCATCCTCCATCCGCCGCACGGGGCCTTCCAGCTCCAGCGCGACGTAGTTCCACGTCGGCACCTGTCCGGGGGCCTCGTACCAGCGCGGGCTGACGTAGGCGTCCGGGCCGTTGACGACGGCGAGGGCGTTCGCGCCCGGCAGATGGCGGGTGAGGGCGTTGGCGCGGGCGAGATGGAACTGCACCGCGCCGTCCCCGGTCGAGACCAGCGGCGTGTGCGCGACGCGCGGCCCGTCGGGCGTGGCGGCGAAGACCATGCCGAAGCCGACTTGTGCGATCAGGGCTTCGAGCAAGGCGCGGTCTTCGGTGCGGAAGGCTGGGTTGGGATGCATCAGATCCTCCCCAGCATGGGGAGGGGAACCAGCCGAAGGCTGGTGGAGGGGCACGCGCGGCGAACCCTCCGCCGCGAGGTCGGGATCGCTCTCCCGTGCCCCTCCACCATGCTTCGCATGGTCCCCCTCCCCGGAACGGGGAGGATGCCGGGGGCGGTCATCGCTTGCCCTTCTTCGCCGGGGCCGCGCCCCGGCTGCGCCGTTCGCCCCGGCGGGCCTTGCGGTAGGTTTTCGCGTGCGCCTTTGCCGCCTTCTTCCTGTCCGTGCGCGAGGGCGGGGGAGGGCCTTTTTCGGGCAGCGCCTCGCTCAGCGCCGGATCGAAGCCGAGCTGCTCCATGCTGGCGGCGAAGTGTTCGGGCAGGTCGGCGGCGACGTCGAGCGTTTCGCCGCCGGGAGCGTCGATGACGAGGCGACGGGCGTGGAGGTGCATCTTGCGGCTGATGCTGCCGGTGAGGAAGGCGTCCGGCCCGCCGTATTTGCCGTCGCCGACGATCGGGTGGCCGATCGCCGCCATGTGGACGCGGAGCTGGTGGGTGCGGCCGGTCAGCGGTTGCAGCTCCACCCAGGCGGCGCGGTTGCCGGCGCGATCGACCACGCGATAGCGGGTCTTGGCCGGCTGGCCGTTCTCCTCGTCCACATGCATCTTCTCGCCGCCGGTGCCGGGCTGCTTGGCCAGCGGGGCGTCGATCGCGCCCTCGTCGATCTCCGGCACGCCGACGACGAGCGCCCAGTAGACCTTCTTCGCCGAGCGGCCCGAGAAGCGTTTCGAGAAGAATGCCGCGCTGCCGGGCGTGCGGGCGACGAGAAGGACGCCGCTGGTGTCCTTGTCGAGCCGGTGGACGAGGCGCGGGCGCGGTTCGTCTTCCCCGGCGAAGGCGTCGAGAAGCCCGTCGACGTGATGGTGCGTTCCCGTGCCCCCCTGCGTGGCGAGGCCGGGCGGCTTGTTGAGCGCCAGCGCGGCGTCGGTGCGGCGGATCAGCATCGCTTCGGCCTGGGCGCGCTGTTCTTCGGTCAGCGGGCGCTTTTCGCGCTTCGGCGCGGCATTCTCGCCGCCGGGAGGGACGCGCACCACCTGCCCGGCGGAAAGCCGGTCTTCCGGTTTCGCGCGCTTGCCGTCCACCCGCACCTGCCCGGTGCGCGCCCAGCGCGAGACGGTGGCGAAGCCGACTTGCGGCAAATGGCGCTTGAACCAGCGGTCGAGCCGCACGCCGTCGTCATCGGCGGCGACGGTGAACTGACGAACGGCGGCAGGAGCGTCGGGCGGGGTCATCCGAACAGCCGCATCACCGTGAGCCCGAACAGCAGGCCCGAGACGCCGAGCGCGATCGACAAGATCAGATAGAGCGCCGCGAACAGGTATTGCCCGCGCTCGATCAACAGCACCAGTTCGAGGCTGAAGGCGGAAAAGGTGGTGAAGCCGCCCAGCAGCCCGACGCCGAGCAGGAGGCGCAACTGATCCCCGCCCTGGCCGTGGCGGGCGAGCCATCCGGCGAGCGCTCCCATTAGCAGGCTGCCCAGGGCGTTGACCGCCAGCGTGGCCCAGGGGAACGTCGTCACCGCCGCCGGGCCCATCCAGTGCGTCATCCAGCGGCCGGTCTGATAGCGCAGGACGGAGCCGATCGCGCCGCCGAGCGCGACGTGGACGGAAGCCATGAAGGGAGAGAGCGCAGACATGGCGGCGCTGTAGCCGGAATGCCGCACGAGGCCAATCGTGCGCGGCCGCCCGTCGCGGCCCATTTATTGCGGGCCCAGGTTGCAAGCAAATCCTTGCCTTTGCCGCCCGTTTCACCTATCGGGCGCGCCTTCGAGGCCGATTCCGGAACGGATTCGGCGCGTGTTTCATTTGTTTTTCGTATGGTGCACCCCGCGCCGATCGCTCGCGGGCTCTCCCGATGGAATTGGCAAGAGGTGGCTTAGGTTTATGCAGATCATCGTCCGCGACAACAATGTCGAGCAAGCCCTGCGCGCGCTCAAGAAGAAGCTGCAGCGCGAGGGCGTGTACCGCGAGATGAAGCTGCGCCGCCACTACGAGAAGCCGAGCGAGAAGCGCGCCCGCGAAAAGGCCGCCGCCGTGCGCCGCGCCCGCAAGCTGGAGCGCAAGCGGGCGGAGCGCGACGGAGCGAAGTAAGCTTCGCTTGCTAGCCGGTTACAGCTAAGCCAAAGGGGGCGCGGACTGTTCCGCGCCCTTTTTCATTTCCAGGATCTTCCCCATGGTCGAAGTCACCCGTGTCCCCCTGCAAAAGGTTTCCAGGGGCTCGATCGCGATGCTGTTCCTGGGCATCCTGATCGGTCTGCTGATCGCGGGCGCGGCGGCCTGGATCATGGCCCCCAAGGGCGTGTCGGTGGACGAGATCGTCGCCGGAACCGGGGAAACCCCTGAGGCGAGCGACGTGATCTTCGTGCGCTATACCGGCAAGCTGGAAGACGGCACGGTGTTCGACCAGTCGCAGGACATGCCGTGGCCGATCCCCGGCATCATGCCCGAAGGCACGCCGTTGCCGCTCGAAGGCATGGTTCCCGGCTTCCGCGAGGCGGCGCTGAAGATGCAGCGCGGCGGCAAGTACGAAGTGTGGATCCCGGCGGCCAAGGCCTATGGCGAGACCGGGCGGATCAATCCCCAGACCGGCGAGGGCGTTCCGCCCAACGCCAACCTGACGTTCGAGATCGAGATGATCGATTTCATGCCGATGGCCGAGGCCGATCAGCGTGTGCAGCAGTTGCAGATGATGATGATGCAGCAGCAGGGCGGCGAGGGCGCGCAAGCCGCGCCTGCCCCGGCGGAGTAGCGCCTACCGAACGCCGAACGCTCGCGGTTATAGCGCCGCGAGGAGTTGCGCGAGTTCGGTCTGGCGGCGCACGCCGGTCTTGGTCGCGATCGACCGGAACTGCGCCCGCAGCGTGTGCCGCGACAGGCCCAGCCGTTCGGCGATTTCGGGCAGCGTTCCGCCGCGCGCCATCTCGCACACCAGCCGCGCTTCGGCCCGCGTCAGGTCGAACAGTCCGTCGAGCAGTTCGGGGCTCGGCGCATTGCGGCGGCGGAGGCTGGCCGCCACCATCAGCACATGCCCGCCGGCGAAGATGTCATGCGCCTGGCCCCGCACGGGCAGCAGATGGACCAGCATCGGCTCTCCGGTCGCGTCGGCGGGGATGGCGATCGACACGGCGGGCCCGTCCTTGCCGTTTCCGGCCCGCGCCAGCGCTTCGCGGAAGCGGGCGTCGAGCACCTTGTCGCTGAGCGCGACGCCGCCGAACGCTGTCGGCACGAGCAGGCGCGGCAGGCTTTCGAAGGCGGGATTGGCGGCGATCACCTTCCCGCCTTGCGCGAGGACGGCCGCCGCCAGCCCGATGCCGTCGAGCGTGGCGACCATCGAGCGCGCCCGCTCCATCCCCAGCCGCGCCGAAGTGAGCCCGGCGCGCAGGATGTGCGGGCGCAGGGCGTTGAGGCCGGCAAGGTCGCGGGCGCGGAACAGCCCCTGGTCGAAATGCCGCACGAAGCCGAAACCGAACGTGTGCCCGTCGTCGAGCGGATGCATGCTGACGGCGGCGTCGCAGATGCCGCGCTGGCGCAGGATCGCGATCGCGGGATCGCTTTCGAGCACTTCGGCCGGCAGGTTGGCGCGGAAGGTGGTGAAGGCCGGCGGGCGGGTGGCGAGGCCCCATTGCGTCGAAGGGCTGTCCTGCCAGCATTGCTGGTACTGGGCGAACAGGCCTTCGGGCTGGTTGAAGCTGATCGTCCGGGGCGGGGCGTCTTCGCTGTAGAGGAACAGCGACCCTTCGATCGCGCCTGCCTGCGCGGTCATCGCGCCGAGCGCATCGACCCATTTTTCCGGCACCACGGCGGCTTCGTAGATGCTGTCGATAGCGTCCAAATGCGCCCCGCCTTCAGACCGGCCCGCTTGTCCGGGCCGGGGCACGGCATAATGCAAACGGGTTATGCGCGGCAAAGGAAACTTCGCCATGTCCGGCAGATAACGCGATCCATCGCGCCGGAGAATTGAGATGAAACGGTTCGTTCTGGCCGCCTGCGGCGTCGTTGCGACGATGCTGGTGGCGGCTTCGCTGGCCATCGTTCCCGCATCCGCCCCCGCCGCGCAGGCCGCCACCTGCGTCGACAGCGAAGGCGCGAGCACCGGCTTCTTTTGCCAGCCCGTATCGGCGCGCGGGCAGCCCATTCCCGCTTGCGGCCGGAGCAGGGCGCGCGATGTCGCCGCCTGCCAGGCGGAAACCGTCCAGGACTATTGCGAGGATCGCGGCTACGCCGCCACGGTTTCCTACAATCTCGACGGCGCGGGCAACCTTGCGGAAGTGGTCTGTTCGCGCGCGGCGCTGCAAAGCGCGGCCGAGGAATGGCAGCCGCTGTATAACGTCAACCTGCTCGGCTACGACCACCGCGAATTCGGCCTTGCCCGCAGCGACGACTGGCGGACCTGCAAGGCCGCCTGCGACGAGGACGGCCAGTGCCAGGCCTGGACCGTCAGCCAGGGCGCGAGCACCTGCTATCTCAAGTGGGACGGCAACCCCGAACTGCTCAATTTCGACGCCTGCTGCATCACGGGCGTAAAAGGCATGGCCAGCGCCGGAGCGGCATCCGGGCAGAAGCAGATTCGCACGCCCGAGGAACTGCGGCGGCTGGGATCGCGCGTCGAGGGCGCGGCCGAGGACGAAGTCGGCCGGCGCGCCGAGGATGCGATCCGGCGCGGCATCGGCGGCATCTTCGGCAATTGACGGGGCGTCCGGGACAGTGAGGCGGCCCCTGAAGCCTTCGATCGTTCGCGCCGGGATCGCCTGCATGGCGCTGGCGGCGGGCGCATCGGCGGCGGCGCAGTTCCGCCCGGTCAGGGTGCCGGCTGTGCGGCCCGCGCCGGTGGCGAAAGAGGCGGCGGCGGCCAACTTCACGCTCGGCCAGGCGCAGTGTGCGCGGGATTACAGCCGCGCCACCGTGCCGGTGACGGCGCGGGTGGCGCTGCCTTCGACGATGGCGTCGAAGACCAAGCTGACTTACGCCGTCCACGTCGATGGCGCGACCACCGGGACGGTGACGACGAACACGCGGCGGAGCGCCGACGGGAAGCGCTATTTCGACGTCTCGCGCACGCTTTCCTTGCGTACCGGCAGCGCCGAGACCGCGCTGCGCCTCTATGTCGACGGCCAGCCGTTCGGCGCAGTCGAGAACGTCGCCACGCCATGCCGGCTGCGCGGCGTGCAGGACACCCGCACGGCGGCAATGGCGGGCTTTCCCGACCTTGCGATCGGGCCGATCGTCATAGCGGTGTATTCCCCGCCGCAGCCGGTCGAGCGGCCTTCCAGGGGCCTGTTCGCGCCCAGACTGCCGCTGCCGCGGGCTTTCGGGTTTGGCTATGGCGCGCTGTTCGAGAACGACCTGCGGCGAACGCTGGCGCTGTGGCAACGAACGGGAGACAACTGCCCGCGCGAAAGCGACGCCTTCGTGACCATGACGTTCTGGGTCTCGATCGTCGCCGATGGTATTTCGGCCGAACGCTACTTCCCGCACGAAACGCGGCGATATTTCGAGTTGTACAGCGACGAGCGCATCGTCGAAGCGGAGGCGGGGTACTACGACACCCGCGCCGGTTCGCCCGTTCCGGAGCCCGGCGACCGCGCCCTGCCGGAGGGCTACGAATGGGCGGTGTTCGACCGCGTCCTGCCGTGCACCCGCAACGGGATCTTCGAATTCCGGATCGATCGCGACAACCGGCTGCGGGAAAGCGACGAAACCAACAACACCCTGCGCATGCGCTATTCCACCGTTCCGCCGGAGTGACGTGAGATGAACCTCAGCAGCATTCGCGCCGCCGTAGCGGTCACGATCTGCGCCTTGTCGGGCGCGGCCGTGGCGGAGCCCGCGCCGGCCCCGCCGATCGATCCCGGCCGCTACGACACGCCGTGGGGCGTGGGCGAGCTGCGGACGATCGGCCGCGATACGGCGGTGTTGACGCTGGCGGACGGGTCGGTGCTGTGGGGCAGTCTCGGCAATGGCGGCAGGGAATGGAACGGACGCTGGGTGCGCCCGGCGCGTTCGGCCCGTGGCGACCGCGCGCATCGGCCGTGTAGCGGACAGCGCGGACCGGTTCCGTCGTCGTTCCCGGTGCCTTCGGGAGCCTACTGGGGGCGCTTCTCCGCGCATTCGGAACGCTCCGGCGCGAAGCGCGCGCTGGCGCTGAAGTGGAGCCCGTGCGCCGAGAACCCGGCCACGTCCGCCAATGGCTTCAACGTGGTCGAGGCCGCGCCGCTGCGGTACGCCGCTTCGGCCACGCCCGCCCTGGCGGTGCGATCGTCCGAGCCTTACGACGGACCGTGCCATGCCGTGCGGTCGCGCGCGGCCACGATCACGCCCTGCAACCTCGACTTCGCCCGCCCGTTCCGCGTGACCCTGCTCAGGAGCATGCAGAAGCCGGTGACGCGGATAACCTTCACGCCGCTGGTCGACGACGCGCGCGCCGTTGCCGCCGCGATCCGCGACAATACCGTGCTGCCGCGCCATCCCGACCGCGAGGTCTATCAGGTGCTGCGCGGCGGCAAGCTGCACATGCGCGGCAGCACCACCGAAGTGACGCCCCCAGCGACGATCTGCCAGCACGATTTCTGGAGCGTCAGCGTGGTCGACGGCAACGGCGCCGTCCATCCGGGCAACGGCGTGATCACGATGAGCTGCGGACCGAGCCGCATCGGGCGCGACGGGCCGCTGGATGCGCGCGTCATCGCGCCGCTGAAGGCGCGCTGACGCTTCGGCAAGGGGAGAACGCGCGTGGCGAACCGGAAGGGAATGGCGGCGGGCGCGGCGGTGCTGGCGCTGGCGGCGGCGGGGGTCGCATGGGCGACCGGCGCGCTCGACACGCCGGACGCCCCGCCGCCGGAAGAGCGCGGGCCGTTCCGGGGCTGTATCCCGACCGACAGCGGCCCGGCGGCCCGGCCGGTCGACCATCCGCGCCATGCCGGCGACCGCTACATCTACCGCGACGGGACGCAGGTGCGCGATACCGACCTCGACGGGCGGCCGGCGACGGTGCGGGCCGACGGATCGATCCTCTATCCCGACGGCACCGTCGTTTCGCACAACAGCGATAGCGGCGACACCACCATCACCCACCCGGACGGCCGGGTCACCCACAGCAACATCCGCATGCCGTCGCTGGTCGACGGGGCGTTCGTGTGGGGCGACGGCGCCAGCCTGCCGGGAACCGACCCGAGCGGCGGCGAGGGCAAGATCCTGCCCGACGGATCGGTCTCGTTCCCCGACGGCACGATCGTCTCGCACGACCCGGCGACCGGCATGACCAAGACGATCCACCCCGACGGGCGGGTGACCGAAGTGCGCGATCCCGGCACGCGGCGGGACGGCGAGGGCAATCTCGAATGGAACGATGGATTGCGCGCGCCGCGCGATCCCTCCGGCGCGGAGCCTACCGCCACGCCCACCGGCTGGCTGCGCTATCCCGACGGGACCATGCTCAGCCACGATCCCGCGAGCGGCGAATCCAAGATCGTCCGCCCGGACGGCTCGATCGTGATCCACAATTCGGACACCTGCGAAACCAGGATAATTCCCGCGGCCGGCGGATGCCTGGGCGAACCGCCGGTGATCGACCAGTGCCTGATCGGCGAATGGCGGCAGTCGGGCGGCGGCCCGCTCGAATGGGTCAAGCGCAACGTGCCGATGGGCAATGTGCGCATGATGGGCGACGCGCCGCCGCTGGAAATGAAAATGAGCGCCGACGGCAGCTTCGTCACCAACGCCATGCAAATGGACCTGACGTTCTTCCGCCCGGACGATCGCGACACTACCGACTACGATCCGGTGACCGGCAGGACGCATACCGATGTGGCGGCGACCAGCGGGCGCTGGAGCGCGAAGAACGGGGAACTGCGCGCCTGCTTCGAGACCGGCGAGGCGAGCAAGGGAACGGTTACCGGATCGATCCCCAAACATTCGGTGACGACGCCGTTCACCTTCGGCGGGGCGGAAGGCGCGGACGGCATCGTCAGCTATTCGTGCAGCGGCAACACCTTCAAGACCAACTATCCCATGCCGCGCGGCGCGCCGATGGAATACCAGTTCAGCCGCATTTCCAAGTAGGGCGCCCGGCAGTCGCCGCAGGGCTGCCACCCGCTTCGGAACGGGGAGGGCTTGCGGACATCGCCGAATGAAAAAGGGCGGCGCCTTGCAGCGCCGCCCCATTTCTTCGATCCGAACGGATCGAGGCCGATTGCTCGGCGAGCCGAATTACTTCAGCTCGACGGTGCCGCCGGCTTCCTCGATCTTCTTCTTGATCTCTTCGGCTTCGGCCTTGTTGATGCCTTCCTTGAGCGGCTTGGGGGCCGATTCGACGAGGGTCTTGGCTTCGGTCAGGCCCAGGCCGGTGATGGCGCGGACTTCCT
>JBIQKC010000053.1:0-15958 GCA_044506885.1 Sphingomonadales bacterium | reverse complement strand
CCCAACCCCTCCCCGCCGGGGAGGGGAGATTCAATCCGATCAGGACAGACTCTAGACTATCCGCCTACACCATGAAGCTTTCGCCGCAGCCGCACGCGCCCTTGGCGTTGGGGTTGGCGAAGACGAAACCGGCGGCGAAATCGTCCTCCACCCAGTCCATCGTGCTGCCGATCAGGTACAGCACGCTCGCCCCGTCGATGTAGAACACGCCGCCGGGCGTGGCGATCTTCTCGTCGAAGGCCGCTTCCTCGGTCACGTAGTCGACCGAATAGGCAAGCCCCGAACAGCCCCGGCGGGGCGTCGACAGCCTGACGCCGATCGCCCCTTCGGGCGCGCGCGCCATCAGGTCGGCGATGCGCGCCTCCGCGGCCGGAGTCAGTGTCACGGCGACAGGGCGGGCGCGTGTTTTCGTCTCGGTCATCGTTTTCCTCCCCCCTCCCGCAAGCGGGAGGGGAATTACAGCATCCCCAGTTCCAGCCGGGCCTCGTCGCTCATCTTCGAGGGGTCCCACGGCGGATCCCAGGTGATCTCCACTTGCGCGTCGCGCACGCCCGGCACCGAGGACACGCGCAGCTCAACTTCGCCGGGCATCGATTCGGCCACCGGGCAATGCGGCGTGGTCAGGGTCATGACCACCGCGACATCGCCGTCCTCGGTCACGTCGACGCCGTAGATCAGGCCGAGATCGTAGATGTTCACCGGAATTTCCGGATCGTAGATGTCCTTCAGCGCCTCGATCACGTTTTCATAGAGCGCGCCGCCCGGCTCGCCGGAAGCGGCTGCGGCCGGCTTCTGCGCCAGGAAACCTTCGAGATAGTCGCGCTTGCGCCCGAGCTTTTCGGCCGCGCTCTCCGCGTCGTCCACCCGCGCTCTGGGCGGGGCGGCAACCTCTTCGACTTCCTCGATGCGGATGGGCTTGTCCGCCTCTGCGTTCATGATCCGAAAATCCTCCTGGTGCGCGCGATCCCGCGCAGCAGCGCGGCAAGGTCGCTCTCGTCGCTATAGAGACCGAAGCTCGCTCGCGCGGTGGCCGGCACGCCGAGCCGGTCCATCAGCGGCTGGGCGCAATGGTGCCCGGCGCGGATGGCGACGTTCTCTTCGTCCAATATGGTGCCGAGGTCGTGCGGATGCACCCCGTCGATCGCGAAGCTGACGATGCCGGCGCTTTCCTCCGGCCCGAACAGCGTGACGTCGTTCATCCGCCGCAGCTCCTCGCGCAGCGTTGCCACCAGCCGCGCCTCGTGCGCGCGGACGGCGTCGAGGCCTATGGCGGAAACATAGTCGCAGGCGGCGGCGAGCCCGATCGCCTCGACGATCGCCGGCGTCCCCGCCTCGAACCGCTGCGGCGGGGGAGCATAAGTCGTGCGCTCGAATGTCACGCGCTCGATCATCGCCCCGCCGCCCTGCCACGGGGGCATGGCGTCGAGATGCTCGGCCTTCGCCCACAGCGCGCCAATGCCGGTCGGGCCGTAGAGCTTGTGCCCTGAAAACACGGCGAAATCCGCGCCGAGCGCACCGAAATCGACCATGAGCCGGGGCGCCGCCTGGCACGAATCGAGCAGCAGCTTCGCGCCCACCCGATGCGCCAGTTCCGCCGCCCGCGGCACGTCGAGGATGGAGCCCAGGACATTGGAAACATGGGCGAAAGCAACCATCGCATGATCGGACGTCAGCATCCGTTCGGCCGCGTCGAGATCGATCCGCCCGTCCCCGGTCAGCGGGCACACATCGACCTGCCAGCCGGCCAGTTGCCATGGCACGATATTGGAATGATGTTCGAGTTCGGACAGCAGCACCCGCCGCTTGTCGGGCCAACTGTACGCAACGAGGTTGATCGCCTCGGTCGCCCCGCGCACGAACACGATCTCGTCCTCTTGCCCGCCGACGAATTCCGCCACCCGCCGCCGCGCGGCTTCGTAGGCCAGCGTCATGTCGGCCGAGCGCGAATAGACCCCCCGGTGGACGGTGGCGTAATCCGGCCCCAGCGCCTTTGCCACGGCGTCGATCACCGCCCGCGGCTTCTGCGCGGTGGCGGCGGAATCGAGGTAATGCCACGGCGCGCCGGCGGCGGTGAGGAGGCCGGGGAAGTCGGCGCGCAAATCCTCCCCGGAACGGGGAGGGGAACCAGCCGCAGGCTGGTGGAGGGGCGCGGGCGGTGAACCTTTCGGCGCGAGGTCGGGAACACTCGCGCGCGCCCCTCCACCCCCCGCTTCGCGGACGGTTCCCCTCCCCGTTCCGGGGAGGATCGGGTCATGCCCGCTCACGCCACGTCTCCCAGCACGGCCAGCGCCGCATCCAGCAGCCGCTCGCGCTCGCCTTCGTCCTCCAGCGCGACGAAGGCGTCGGCGATGAAGGCCCGCACCAGCAGCGAGCGCGCCACTTCCGGCGGAATGCCGCGCGCGGCCATGTAGAACCGCGCCGCCTCGTCCATCTGCCCGATCGCCGCGCCGTGGGCGCATTTCACGTCGTCGGCGTAGATTTCCAGCTCCGGCCGGGCATTGGCGGCGGCTCCGCGTTCGAGCAGCAGGCCCTTGAAATCCTGCGCCGCGTCGGTCTTCTGCGCATGGCGCGCGACATCGATGCGGCCGAGGAAATTGCCCGTCGCCTTGCCCCAGTGGACAGCGCGCACGACCTGTTCGGACGTGGCCTCGGGCTCCGCATGGTCGATGCGGGTGACGAACTCGCGCGTCGTGTCCCCGCCGCCGATGGTCACCCCGCCGAACTGGAAATGCGCGCCGCGAGCCAGCCGCACTTCGGCCTCGACGCGGGTATAGTCCGCGCCGACATTGGCCACGAACAGCTCCGCCCGCGCGCCTTCGCCCACGCTCAGGCGGATGCGATGCGCCTCGGGCGCGTCTCCGCCGAGCACCATGCACTTGCGCCGCGTCTCGCCCGGCGCCAGCTCGACGTCCTTCCACGCGCGCAGCCGCTCGGGCGCGAGCGCTTCCAGCGCCGCGAAATCGGCATAGCGCCACTCCTCGTCGCGCCGGGTGGGAAGGGTGAGCGCCTCGTTCACGCCGCCACCGCCTCGTAGCCCTCGCGCTCCAGCTCCAGCGCCAGATCCGGCCCGCCGCTCTTCACGATGCGGCCCTTGACCAGCACGTGGACCACATCGGGCCGCACGTATTCGAGCAGCCGCTGGTAGTGCGTGATCAGCAGCACGCCCTTGTCCGGCCCCTCGGCTTTCTGGCGCATGATGGAATTGATCCCCTCGCCGACGATCCTGAGCGCGTCGATGTCGAGGCCCGAATCGGTCTCGTCGAGCACTGCGAAGGCCGGGTCGAGGATGCCCATCTGCACCATCTCGGCGCGCTTCTTCTCGCCGCCCGAAAAGCCGACGTTCACCGGCCGCTTGAGCATATCCATGTCGAGCCGCAGCAGCGCGGCCTTTTCCTTGGCGAGCTTCAGGAATTCGCTGCCCGAGAGCGGCGCTTCCCCGCGCGCCTTGCGCTGCGCATTGAGCGCCTCGCGCAGGAACTGCACGTTGGAGACACCGGGAATCTCGACCGGATACTGGAACCCGAGGAACAAACCGGCCGCCGCGCGCTCGTGCGGTTCGAGGGCGAGGAGATCCCGCCCGGCAAGCGTGACCGATCCCCCCGTCACCTCGTACCCCGGCCGCCCGCCAAGCACATAGGCCAGCGTCGACTTGCCCGCCCCGTTCGGCCCCATGATCGCATGCACCTCGCCCGCGTTTACGGTGAGGCTGAGACCGTTGAGGATGGGGGTGCCGGCGACGGTGGCGTGGAGGTTATCGATTTTCAGCATCTGATGTTCTTAATCCATTGGGTATCGTCACCCTGAACTTGTTTCAGGGTCCATCGGGCATCCCGCGCCGAAGCGAGCCGGAGTGGCGCTACCTGGCCGTCGGGTCGCGCCAAGACAGATAGCTCCGCGCCAGGGAGAGACATGGACCCTGAAACAAGTTCAGGGTGACGAGGAGGGGGGCGGAACGGCATCATCGCTTCTGCCGCGAATAGTGCTGGTTGGGATTGGCCGCGGCATGGGCGCGGGCGGCTTCCTTCCTGTCGGCGATGCGCAGGCGCATTCCGGCGGTGATGCGGGCGAGGACATCGTCGATGTTATCGAGAATGTCGGCCGCCCTGATCCGCATCACCCGCACGCCTACCGCCTCCAGGCTCTTGTCGCGCCGGGTGGCGATGGCCTCGGGCTCGTCGCCTTCGTCGATGTCGATCGCCATGCCGAGGTTGTGGCAATTGAAATCGACGATCGCCGAGCCGACCACCGCGTGGCGCTTGAAGGTGTAACGGCCGAGATCGGCCTTGGCGAAACGCTCCGCCAGCGCCTTGTGCGCCGCGCTCGAATGCCGCCGCAACTCGCGCGCGCGCGCGTGCAGCGCGTCGAGCCGCGTCTCCGAAATCTCCCACCCGCGCCCCTTCTTCTTGAGCGCGGGCGCGGCGTCCTGCTCGGAAGGGATGCGGATCTTGAGGGTCTTGCGCTCGGCCATCAATCTTCGACCTCCATTATGGGCTGACCATTTTTCAGCCGCGCGAGGAGTCGAGCGCCGAGCCAGAGGAACATCACGATCGCGTAGGTGCCGCCGAGCATGACCCCTGCCGCCAACATCAAAGTCGACCAATAGCGCGTGAGTTCCAAACCAAAGATTTGGACGAAAAAGGCGGCGAATATCAGATACAGCGCGGCCATAATGACGCCGCTACCGAAGAAATAGCTGCGAAGGCGCCAGCGGGCACGCTTGATGCGAGCGGCATCCATCACCCCACGCTCCCCTCAAGCGAAATCCCCAGCAGCTTCTGCGCCTCCACCGCGAACTCCATCGGCAACTGCTGCAACACCTCTTTCGCGAAGCCGTTGACGATCAGCGCCACCGCTTCCTCCTGCCCCAGCCCGCGCTGCATCGCGTAGAAAAGCTGATCGTCGGAAATCTTGCTGGTCGTCGCCTCGTGCTCGATCTGCGCGCTGGGGTTGCGGACTTCGATGTAGGGCACCGTGTGCGCGCCGCATTCGCTCCCCAGCAGCAGCGAATCGCACTGGGTGAAGTTGCGCGCGCCTTCCGCGCCCGGCTGGACGCGCACCAGCCCGCGATAGGTGTTGTTGCTCTTCCCCGCGCTGATGCCCTTGGAGATGATCGTCGAGCGCGTGTTGGCCCCGATGTGCAGCATCTTGGTGCCGGTATCGGCCTGCTGGTGGTTGTTGGTCACCGCCACCGAGTAGAACTCGCCCACGCTGCCTTCGCCCTGGAGGATGCAGCTCGGGTATTTCCAGGTGATCGCGCTGCCGGTTTCGACCTGCGTCCAGGAAATCTTGCTGCGCGCGCCCCGGCACGCGCCGCGCTTGGTGACGAAGTTGTAGATCCCGCCCTTGCCCTCGGCATCGCCCGGATACCAGTTCTGCACCGTTGAATACTTGATCTCCGCATCGTCGAGCGCGACCAGTTCCACGACCGCAGCGTGGAGCTGGTTCTCGTCGCGCATCGGCGCGGTGCAGCCTTCGAGGTAGCTGACGTAGCTGCCCTTGTCGGCCACGATCAGCGTGCGTTCGAACTGGCCGGTGTTTTCCGCATTGATGCGGAAATAGGTCGAAAGCTCCATCGGGCAGCGCACCCCTTCGGGCACGTAGACGAACGTGCCGTCGGAAAAGACCGCGCTGTTGAGGCAGGCGTAGAAGTTGTCGCGCTGCGGCACCACGGAGCCGAGGTACTTGCGCACCAGTTCCGGGTATTCCTTCACCGCCTCGCTGATCGAGAGGAAGATGACCCCGGCCTTCTTCAGCTCCTCGCGAAAGGTGGTGGCGACGCTGACGCTGTCGAACACTGCATCGACCGCCACCTTGCGCGCTCCTTCGACCCCGGCGAGGACTTTCTGCTCCTCGATCGGAATGCCGAGCTTTTCGTAGACTTCGCGGATCTCGGGATCGAGTTCGTCGAGGCTCTTGAGCTGCGGCTTCTTCTTCGGCTCCGCGTAGTAATAGGCGTCCTGATAGTCGATCGGCGGAATACGCAGCTTGGCCCAGGTCACCTCTTCCATGGTCTGCCAGGCGCGGAAAGCCTTGAGCCGCCAGTCGAGCAGCCATTCCGGCTCGCCCTTCTTGGCGCTGATGAAGCGCACCGTGCTTTCGTCCAGCCCCTTGGGCGCGAACTCCTGCTCGATCGCGCTCGACCAGCCGTGCTCGTACTCGGCCGCCCGTGCGGCCGCCTCGCGCGCGGCGCGGTCCTGGATGTCGATTTGATCGGTCATGCGTAGCTCTGCGAATGGAATTGTTCACCCAGCATCATCGCGCGACCTCCACCGCCTGAGGCCGCGCCAGTTGCGTCAGCGGCACGCCGGCCAGCGCGCCGCGCATCGCCTCGTTCACCGCGCTCCAGTGCGGGCGCACGGTGCAGCAGGCTTCCAGCCCGCAATCGTGCCGCCCTTTCTCGACACAGGCGGTCAGTGCGATCGGGCCTTCGACCGCCTCGACGATGTCCGCCAGCGAGATCGCCGCCGCCGGGCGCGCCAGTTGCAGCCCGCCGCCCGCGCCGCGCACCGAGCGCAGCAGGCCGGCGCGCGACAGCAGGCTGACGAGCTTCTGCACCGTCGGCTGCGGCAGGCCGGTCTCGGCCGCCAGCTCCGCCGCCGAAACGCGCGCGCCGCCGCAGTGCCGCGAGGCGGCGCACATCGTCACCACTGCATAATCGGCCATGCTCGACAGGCGCATTGTTGCGATCCGTTCTCAAATTGGAGCGATTCGCTCCGATTTCCTGTGGCGCACTTAGGAGCGGTCTGGGCGGATTTCAAACAAGCACCGCTTTATCCGCGCCAAGCCGGGCGACCTGTGGCCCGAAGGCACCAATTTCCTCATTGGTCATTCCCGCGAAAGCGGGAACCCAGTCGGCTCTGGACTTCCGAACTGCGACTGGATCCCCGCTTTCGCGGGGATGACGAGGGGGTAGAGAGCTTTGCAACTTTGCACTCGCGGTCCTGCCTGCCATAGCCGCCCCCGTGCTCTACCAGCTCGCCCGCCCCGCGCTGTTCGTGCTCGATCCCGAGCGCGCGCATCGCCTCGCCATCGCCGCGCTGAGGGCGGAACCGAAAGGCTCGCCGCCGGAGGCAGGACCACTCGCGGTGACGGTCGCCGGCCTAGTCTTTCCCAATCCGCTGGGCATGGCGGCCGGGTTCGACAAGGACGGCGAGGTTCCCGATGCGCTGCTGGGGCTGGGGTTCGGCTTCGCCGAGGTCGGTTCGATCACCCCGCGCCCGCAGGCGGGCAACCCGAAGCCCCGGCTGTTCCGGCTGACCGAGGATCGCGCGGTCATCAACCGCATGGGCTTCAACAACGGCGGCGGCGCGGCGGCGGCGGCGCGGCTGGCAAAGCGCGCGGGGCAGCCGGGCATCGTCGGCATCAACGTGGGCGCGAACAAGGATTCGGCCGACAGGGTGGCGGACTATGCGCAGATGACGCGGGCGATGGCGCCGCTCGCCTCGTACCTCGCGGTCAATATCTCCAGCCCCAACACGCCGGGCCTGCGCGCCTTGCAGGACGAAGGTGCGCTGGCCGGGCTGCTGGATGCGGTGCTGGAGGCGCGCGGCGAGGGCGGCCCTCCCGTGTTCCTCAAGGTCGCGCCCGATCTGGAGCCGGCGGACGTGGACGCCATCGCCCGCATAGCCATCGACAGGCGGCTGGGCGCGCTGATCGTGTCCAACACCACCATCGACCGGCCACCGCTCAAGTCGCGTTGGGCGGGCGAGGCCGGCGGGCTTTCGGGCGCGCCGCTGAAGGACAAGGCGCTCGCCCGCCTGCGCGATTTCCGCAAGGCCACCGGCGGCGTGCTGCCGCTGGTCGGCGTGGGCGGCATCGCCACGGCCGAAGACGCCTGGGCTCGCATCCGCGCCGGGGCCAGCCTGGTGCAGCTCTACAGCGCGATGGTCTACGAAGGACCCGGCATCGCCCGGCGGATCGTGCGCGGAATGGAAGCGCTGATGCGGCGCGACGGCTTCGCTTCGGTTGCGGAAGCGGTCGGCAGCGAATAGCAAGCGGGGCCATGCTGCACCGCACACTGATCGCGCTGGCCGTCCCGTTGCTGCTCGGCGCCTGCACCACCGCTTCCCCGCACACCGAAGCGCCGGCCACCACCAGGGGCCTCGTCAGCGCCGCCGACCCGCGTGCGGCCGAGGCCGGGGCCGCAATGCTCCGCCAGGGCGGTAGCGCTGCCGACGCCGCGATCGCCACGATGCTGGCGCTGACCGTGGTCGAGCCGCAAAGCTCCGGCATCGGCGGGGGCGGGTTCTTCGTCCACGGCGCGGCGGACGGGACGGTCGATACGCTCGACGGCCGCGAAACCGCGCCCGCCGCCGCCACGCCGGCATGGTTCATCGGCGAGGACGGCCGCCCGCGTCCGTTCATGGACGCGGTGCTCTCGGGCCTCAGCGTCGGCGTGCCGGGCAACGTGCGCCTCGCCGCCGAAGCCCACGCGCGCCACGGCAAGCTGCCGTGGGCGGATCTGTTCCAGCCCGCCATCGCGCTGGCCCGCGATGGCTTCGTCGTCACCGAACGGTTCCGCGAATTTCTCGTCCGCGCCCAGAACCGCGCCGCCGCCGACACCGACGGGCAGGGGCTGTTCTACACCGAGATGGGCGAACCGCTTGCCGCCGGGACGGTGGTGAAGAACCCGCAACTCGCCGAAACGCTGTCGCGGATCGCGGAGCACGGCCCCGACTGGTTCTACGGCGGCGAGCACGCCACGGCCATCGCCGTGCGCGTCGCGGCGGAAACGCCGCATCCGGCCGGGATGACGGCGGCCGACGTCGAATCCTACCGCGCCGTGCCGCGCGATCCGGTCTGCGGCGAATACCGCGCCTACCGCATCTGCGGCATGGGTCCGCCCAGCTCGGGCGCGACCACCGTCTATGCCATCCTCGAACAGCTCGAACGCTTCGATCTCGGCGCGCTGGGGCCGGATTCGCCGGTGTTCTGGCACCTGTTCGCCGAATCGCAGCGCCTCGCCTACGCCGACCGCGAGCGCTATCTCGGCGATGCGGATTTCGTCTCGGTGCCCGTCGCCGGGCTGATGGACCGCGGCTACCTCGCCGCGCGCGGGGCGCTGATCGACATCGGCAGCGCGATCCAGGAGGTCCGGCCCGGCACGCCGGTCGGCGTCACGCGCGCGCCGCCCGACGGCGCGGAGCCGGCCGAAAGCGGCACCTCGCATTTCGTGGCGGTGGACCGCGAGGGCAATGCGGTCAGTTATACCTCCACTGTCGAGGGCTCGTTCGGTTCGGGGATCATGGTCGGCGGCTATTATCTCAACAACGAGCTGACAGATTTCAGCTTCGCGCCCGAAGCGGACGGCCAGCCGGTGGTCAACCGGGTCGAAGGCGGCAAGCGGCCGCGCAGTTCGATGGCGCCGACGCTAGTCTACGATGCCGAGGGCGAGCTGTTCATGACCGTCGGTGCGGCGGGCGGGGCGACGATCCCGGTGCAGGTCGCCCGCGCGCTGATCGGAGTGATCGACTTCGGCCTGCCGGTCGACCGGGCGCTGGCGTTGCCGGTGCTGTTTTCGCCGGGCGAAGCCGTCGCGGTCGAACAGGGCACCGCGCTCGAGGCGATGATCCCGCAATTGCAGGCGCTCGGCCACGCGCAAGTGTCGGCGCGCGCGCTGCCGCTCAAGACCAACGCCGCGGTGCGCACCGCCGGCGGCTGGGTGGGGGCGGCCGACCCGCGCAGCGAAGGCGCATCCGTGGCCGAGTGAGCTTGCCGAGGTGACGGGGCGGCCCTAATCCTTGGCGCAGGGGAGCCGCGACAAGCGGCCCCGGAGGATGGAGGCCGCCACTTGCAACTATCGGATTTCGCGGCGGCGACGAACCTCGTGCGGTTGTTCCTCGACCGCGCGGACGAGCTTGGCGACCGGCCGTTCCTCGCCGCCAAGATCGACGGCGAATGGCGCGCGACGAGCTGGCGCGAGGCCGCGCGGCAAGTCTGCCTGCTCGCCGAATCGCTGCGCCGGCTGGGCCTCGTGGATGGCGACCGCGTGGTGCTGGTGTCCGAAAACCGCCCCGAATGGGCGATAGCCGACCTCGCGATCATGGCCGCCGGCTGCATTACGACGCCCGCCTACACCACCAATACCGAGCGCGATCACCTGCATATCCTCGAGAACTCGGGGGCGAAGGCGGCGATCGTCTCCACGCGCAAGCTCGCCGAACCGCTGCTTCCGGCCATGATCCGCTCGGCCATGGCCGAGCACGCGATCGGCATCGAACCGCTCAAGAGCGGGCAGGCGGGGGCTTTCGCCAGCCATGTCTGGGCGGACCTCATCGTGGGCGATGCCGACGCGGCGCGCGGCGCCGTCGACGCCCGCATCGCCGGGATCGGCCGGCGCGACCCGGCGTGCATCATCTACACCAGCGGCACCAGCGGCGCGCCGCGCGGCGTGCTGCTGCACCACGGGGCGATCCTGTGCAATGTCGAAGGCGCGGCCCACATCCTCGCGGGCGATTTCGGCTGGGAGGAGGAACGCTTCCTCTCGTTCCTCCCACTCAGCCACGCGCTCGAGCACACCGCCGGGCTCTACTTGCCGATCGGCCTCGGGGCCGAGGTGTGGTTCGCCGAAGGGTTGGACAAGCTCGGCAGCAATATCGAGGAAGCGCGGCCGACTTTCATGGTCGTGGTCCCGCGCCTGTTCGAGCTGCTGCGTTCGCGCATGGTCAAGCAGGTGGAAAAGCAGGGCAAGGTGGCGAATTTCCTGCTCGACCAGGCGTTGGCGCTGGCGGAGCGCAAGTCGCACGGCCGGCGGCGGCTTTCCGACTGGCCGCTCGAACGCCTGCTCGACGCCACGCTGCGCCCCAAGGTCAAGGCGCGCTTCGGCGGCCGGATCAAGGCGCTGGTTTCCGGCGGCGCGCCGCTCAATCCCGAAGTGGGCGCGTTCTTCGAATCGATGGGCCTCGTCATGCTGCAAGGCTACGGCCAGACCGAAGCCGCGCCGGTGGTGAGCTGCAACCGTCCTTCGGCCGGCATCCGCCTCGCCACCGTCGGCCCGCCGCTGAAGGATGTCGAAGTCAGGATCGCCGAGGACGGCGAGATCCTCGTGCGCGGCGAACTGGTCATGCTCGGCTACTGGCGGAACGAGGCCGAAACGGCGAAGACGATTGTCGACGGCTGGCTCCAGACCGGCGACATCGGCCATCTCGACGAAGGCGGCCGGATCATGATTACCGACCGCAAGAAGGACATCATCGTCAACGACAAGGGCGACAACATCGCCCCGCAGAAGCTCGAAGGCATGCTGACGCTGCAACCGGAAATCGCGCAGGCGATGGTCAGCGGCGACAAGCGCCCCCACGTCGTCGCGCTGGTGGTGCCCGATGCGGACTGGGCGTTCGAATGGGCGAAGGCCAACGACGAGAAGTTCGACCTGCCCGCATTACAGGGCCTGCCCGCGTTCCACAGCGCGCTCCGCAAGGCGATCGACCGCGTGAACGGCGAGCTGTCGGTAATCGAGAAAGTCCGCCGCTTCGCCTTCGCCGACGAGCCCTTCACCATCGAAAACGGCGAAATGACCCCGAGCATGAAGATCCGCCGCCACCAGATCCGCGCCCGCTACGGCGAGCGGGTCGACGGGCTGTACAGGGGTTAGGCGCGAAGGGACCTCATCACCCAGACCCGTCACCCTGAACTCGTTTGTGCAAGCACAGCTTCGCTTCCAGGGTCCATCTATCGGCAAGCCCGGAGCAATCGGCATGGGACAGCCGATATCGCATCGAGCGCGACAAAGGCGCTGCGTCGCTTGCTCGACATTCTTCCGCGTAATCTGCCTGATGGATGCTGAAACAAGTTCAGCATGACGAAGATGAGTGGGGAAGCAACCTCGGGTGAGTACGCTCGCGCACCGCTTCAAGCCGCCTCGGCTTCCACCTTTTCCGGATAGAAGCACGGCTCGCGCTCGGACCAGCCGGGCGCAGTGGCGGCGGCTTCGCTGAGCGATTGCAGCAGCACCTTGCGCCGGGCGGGGCGAATCTGCGGCAGGGCGGCGGCGGCGCAGAAGGCGGCCGGCAGCCACGGCCGCGCCCGCGCGCCGAGCAGACGTTCATAGAGAAAGCGATAGGCGGAGAAGCTGGCCAGCTTCTCCTGCGCCAGATCCAGCACGGTTATTCGAATCAGCGCGCCGATGAAGTCCTGCACCCCGTCGAGCGAGGTTTCGCACGGAATCGCATCGCGCAGCGCGCGCAGCTCGCGATAGGCGAGGTACTGCTGGCGAATCGCGCCGGTATCGCCGCCGCCGTGGCTCCAGGCCTTGAACGCATCGCAGCGGCCGAGGCCAATATCGAGGCTGCGTTCGATGAACAGTTGCTCGTCCTCGCCGAAGCCGGCGAATTCGCGCAGCTCGGCGATGGTCAGCGATGCCGTTCCTGTCCTGGCCATGGGATGCCCTTTGGTGGTCTCGGGGCAAATCTGGCCGAACTTGGTTAGCGTCCGGTAAACGCTCTCCCCTCGCGCAAGCGGGAAGGGTCAGGATCAGATCAAACCCGCCAGCGGACTGCTCGGATCGGCGTACTTGCGCGTCGCCATCCGCCCGGCGAGCCAGGCCTCGCGCCCGGCCTCGACCGCCAGCTTCATCGCCCGCGCCATGCGGATCGGGTCTTTCGCCTCGGCGATGGCGGTGTTCATCAGCACGCCGTCGCAGCCCAGTTCCATCGCCACCGCCGCGTCGCTGGCGGTGCCGACCCCGGCATCGACCAGTACCGGCACGCTCGCGCCCTCGACGATCAGGCGGATCGTCACGCGGTTCTGGATGCCGAGACCCGAGCCGATCGGCGCGCCCAGCGGCATGACCGCCACCGCACCCGCTTCCTCGAGCTGCTTCGCGGCGATCGGATCGTCGACGCAATAGACCATCGGCTTGAAGCCCTCGGCCGCCAGAACCTCGGTGGCTTTCAGCGTCTCGCGCATGTCGGGATAGAGCGTACGCGCCTCTCCCAGCACTTCCAGCTTGACCAGTTCCCAGCCGCCCGCCTCGCGCGCCAGCCGCAGGGTGCGGATCGCCTCGTCCGCCGTGAAGCAGCCCGCGGTGTTGGGCAGGTAGGTGACCTTCCTCGGGTCGATGAAATCGGTCAGCATCGGCTGGTTCGGGTCCGACACGTTGACCCGCCGCACCGCCACGGTGACGATTTCCGCCCCGCTCGCCTCCAGCGCGGCGGCGTTCTGCGCGAAGTCCCTGTACTTGCCGGTGCCGACGATCAGGCGCGAACGGAACGTGTGCCCGGCGACCGTCCAGGTATCCTCGCCCGACCCGCCGCCGACGAAATGGACGATTTCCAGCACGTCGCCGTCGGCCAGCGCCGCCTCGCCCAGCGTCGAGCGCGGCGCGATCGCGCCATTGTGCTCGACCGCGACCTTCTCCGGCTTCAGCCCCAGCTCGCGCACCAGTTCGGCGATGGTGGCGGCGGCGGAGCGGCGAGGCTCGCCGTTGACGGTGAGGTTGAGCTGCGCGGTCATGATGGCCGCGAGATAGCGGCTATCGCGCCTTGCGCAAGTTGAGCAGGTGTCCGATCGCCACCAGCGACACGCCGATGATGGTCAACACCGCTTCCTCGATGCCGTGATCGACCGCGAGCGCACCGCCCATGAAGCTGAGGCCGGTCATCGCCACCACGAACGGGGCGGCGCGGCGATGCTGGATCGCGCCGAGACCGATCGCGACGCCGGCGATGATCGTCGCCAGCAGCAGGCCGATCCGGTGAACCGCCGGTTCGAGCAACAGCCCACCGCCGAGCCCGAGGCCGGCGACGATGACGAGCCCCAGTACGCAATGCGCTGCGCAGAGCCCGGAAAGCACGAGCCCGAAGCGGTCCAGCCGGCCGCGAATCCTGGGAAAGACGGAGCCCACACCGTGCATCTATGTAACCATGTATCGTTGCGCAAGCCTTCCCGTCATACGGAGCGGCCTGCCCTTGCGATTTTCCGGCGGCGGGCGCAGGGGACTGGGCATGGCGACACAGGCAGGAACGCTCGCTCGACCCCCTCTCCGCCCGCTGGCGCTGGCCCGCTGGCTGCTGGCGGTGGCCGCGCTGGTGGTGCTGATGGTGGCGGTGGGCGGCGTGACCCGGCTGACCGAAAGCGGGCTGTCGATCACCGAATGGAAGCCCGTCACCGGCGCGATCCCCCCGCTCACCGATGCCCAGTGGCAGGCCGAATTCGAAGCCTACCAGCGCATCGGCGAATATCGCCGGGTAACCGGCCCGGCGGGCATGACGCTGGCCGACTACAAGTTCATCTATTTCTGGGAATGGCTCCATCGGCTGCTTGGCCGCGTGATCGGGCTGGCATTCGCGCTGCCGCTCGCCTGGTTCTGGGTGAAAGGCGCGATTCCCCGCGGTTACAAGCTGCCCCTGGTCGGGCTGCTGGCGCTGGGCGGGCTGCAAGGGGTGTTCGGCTGGTACATGGTCCGCTCCGGCCTGTCGGAGGAAGTAACCGATGTCAGCCACTTCTGGCTTTCGATCCACCTGCTGACCGCGCTGGTCACGCTGGCGGCGCTGGTCTGGGTCGCGCTCGACCTGCTGGCGCTCGATCGCGACCGGGCGGCGCGCAAGGCGCGGCTGACCGGATTCGCCGCGCTGACCTCTGCGGCGCTGTTCCTCCAGCTCCTGCTCGGCGCCTGGGTCGCCGGGCTCAACGCCGGGCTGGCGTCCGACACCTGGCCGCTGATGCAGGGCCGGCTGTTTCCCGAAGCGGATTGGTCGCGCGGGGTGATCTGGGCCTTCACGCACGATCCCTATCTGCTGCACTTTCTCCATCGCTGGTGGGCCTGGGCGGTCGTGCTGCTGCTGATCGTGCTGGCGCGACAGACGAAGAACGCGGGCGTGCGGCCGGCTTCGGTGGCGGTCCATTCGGCGTTCGGCACGCAAATCCTGCTCGGCATCGCCACGGTCATGACCGGCGTCGCGCTATGGCTGGCGGTGCTGCACCAGCTCGTCGGCGCGCTGCTGGTCGCCGCCACAGCCTGGGCCGCGCACGCGGTGGGCCGCCGGGACGCTTAGGACGGAGGGCCGGTGACCGCGCTGATCTGGAGCCCGTTCGCCGACGAGGCCAGCGCCGAAGCGGCCGCCGGCGTGCTGCTCGACGAAGGTTTGATCGCCTGCGCCAACATTCTGCCGCCGATGCGCTCGCTTTACGTCTGGCGCGGCGAACGGGGCGAATCGCGCGAAGTCGGCGCGCTGTTCAAGACCGACGCGGCGCTGCTCGACCGGGCGACGGCGAGGCTGGCTGAAGTGCATCCCTACGAGGCGCCGGCGATCCTTGGCTGGCGCGCCGACACCGCGCCGCTCGCGACCCGGTTGTGGCTGCGCGATTTCGTCGGCGAAGCATAGCAGCATTTGCGACGGTATTATTTTACCTCTCCGCAAACGCGCGGATTTTCTTGACTTACGGGCCATCGGCGGACAAATGCGCGCCCTTCGCGAAGGGCGATTCCGCCACTCGCAACCCGCACACAAAAGGACTTATCCGGGCCATGAAGGCGCTCAGCAAGGTCACCCGGTCGATCAAGCCGGCCGAGGTCGAAAAGAAATGGCATCTGATCGATGCCGAAGGACTGGTCACCGGCCGTCTCGCCGTGATCGTCGCCAATCTCCTGCGCGGCAAGCACAAGCCGAGCTTTACCCCGCACGTCGATTGCGGCGACCACGTGGTCGTGATCAACGTGGAGAAGGTCCGCTTCACCGGCAACAAGCGCGGTGAGAAGACCTATTACAAGCACACCGGCTACGCCGGCGGCATCAAGGCGGTCACCGCCGACAAGGTGCTCGACGGGCGCTTCCCGGAACGCGTGCTGGAAAAGGCTGTCGAGCGGATGATCCCGCGCGGGCCGCTGGGCCGCCAGCAGATGAAGGCGCTGCACCTCTACGCCGGCGCCGAGCATCCGCATGCGGGCAACCAGCCCGAGACGCTCGACGTCGCTTCGCTCAATCGCAAGAACAAGGCTGCCAAGTGATGGCTGACGAAA
>JBIQKC010000008.1:0-80839 GCA_044506885.1 Sphingomonadales bacterium | reverse complement strand
CGTCATTCCCGCGCACGCGGGAACCCAGTCACAGTTGCGCGCCCACGCAAGAGCCTACTGGGTCCCCGCTTTCGCGGGGATGACGAGGGTGAGGGTTGGGTTTGGGTTTGGTGTTGGATGTGGGTCTGGGCAACGAACCGAATCGGTGCGTCAGTTTGACTTGGCGACCTGATTCTCGGCCAGCAGCTGTTGCAGTTCGCCGGCTTCGTACATCTCCATCATGATGTCGCTGCCGCCGACGAATTCGCCCTTCACGAAGAGCTGCGGGATCGTCGGCCAGTCGGAGAACTCCTTGATTCCCTGGCGGATTTCCATGTCCTGAAGCACGTCGACGCTTTCATAGGCGACGCCGCAGTGGTCGAGGATCGCCACCGCGCGGCTGGAGAAGCCGCATTGCGGGAACAACGGCGTGCCCTTCATGAACAGGACCACGTCGTTGCCTTGGACGATCTGGGCGAGGCGGGCATTGGTGTCGGACATGGGTGAGACTTCCGGTTGGTTCGGGCCGTTGGTGTTCGGTGAATCAGTTGGGAACGGCGGTGGTGAGTTGCAAGGCATGGAGCGCGCCGCCCATGCGCCCGCCGAGCGCTTCGTAGACCATCTTGTGCTGCTGCACCCGGCTCTTGCCGGCGAAGGCGGCCGAAACGACGTGGGCGCGGTAATGGTCGCCATCGTCGACCAGCGCCTCGATCGCCACGTCTGCATCGGGCAGCGCGGCGCGGATCAGCGCCTCGATCTCGGCCGCAGGCATCGCCATCGCGCGGCTCAGCTCTCGCCCATCAGTTGCCGGCGGGCCTCGACGCTCTTGTCTTCCAGCGCCGCGCGCACGCCCGCCTCGTCGATGTCGACGCCTGCGGCAGCGAGATCGCCGAGCAGCTTGCGGATCACGTCCTCGTCGCCGGCTTCCTCGAAATCGGCCTGGATCACCGCCTTCGCGTAAGCTTCGGTTTCCTCGGCGGTGAGGTTCATCTTTTCCGCCGCCCACTGTCCGAGCAGCCGGTTACGCCGGGCGGCGACGCGAAAGGCGGTGTCGGCGTCCATCGCGAACTTGGCTTCTTCGGCGCGCTGGCGATCATTGAAATCGGTCATTTGTCACGATCCCTCGAACGGAACTGTAAGGTGTCTGCGCCAGATAGGCGCGAGCGCGGTCAGGCGGCAAGCCCCGTCCCGCGCATCAGCCAAGGCTTGGCCGCCGCCTGCCGCCGTTCGTAATCGGCGATGGCGTCGTCCCTGGTCAGCGTCAGCGCCACTTCGTCGAGCCCGCCGAGCAGGCAGTGCTTGCGGAACGGATCGATCTCGAACGCGAAGCGGTCCTGGAACGGTGTGGTCACCGTCTGGTGTTCGAGGTCGATGGCGATCGGATCGGTCTCCGCCACTTTCAGCAGGCGATCCACCTGATCCTGCGGCAGGACCACGGTGAGAATGCCGTTCTTGAACGCGTTGCCGGAGAAGATGTCGGAAAAGCTCGGCGCGATCACCGCCTTGACGCCCATGTCGAGCAGGGCCCAGGCGGCGTGCTCGCGGCTCGATCCGCAGCCGAAATTGTCGCCGGCGATCAGGATCGGCGCGCGCTTGAACTCGGGCCGGTCGAACACGTTGGCGGGATCCGCGCGCAGCGCCTCGAACGCGCCCCGCCCCAGCCCCTCGCGCGTGACCGTCTTGAGCCAGCGCGCGGGAATGATGATGTCGGTGTCGGCGTTTTTGAGCCCGAACGGGATCGCCCGCCCTTCGACTTCGCGCAGCGGTTCCATCAATCCGTTTCCGGCGGCTCGCCGCTGGGGATGGGCCCCGGCTGCTGCGGCTTGCTCTTCTTGTCCTTGCGCCGATTGACGTAGAGCAGCGCGGCGGCGACGGCGGCCGAGCCGATTGCGCCGGCGATCGCGGCTTTGGAGCCCGTGGGAAGACGCTTGGTCATAAGCGATTCAATGGGGCTCGCGCCCGCGCGAGACAAGGGTCAGCGGAGAAATTCTCCCAACACGCTCCACAGCTTTTCCTTTTCCGCGAGCGGCATCGCGGCGTGCGCCGGGCTCGACGAGGGCAGCGCGACGAGCGCCACCCCGGCATGTTCGAGCTGTGGCATGCCGATGCGGGCGGACGCCTTGCCGTTGAAGGCGACCGCGCGCAGCGCCGGCAGGGTGGCGACGAAATCGGCGAGCGGGTTGTGCGCGGCCTCGCGGATCGCGGCGTCGAGGCTGCCCCGCCGCCGCGCCGAGGCGACCGTGTCCCACAGCCCGACCTTCGCCGCCAGCAGCGCTTCGAGCCGCCGTTCGTATACGAGCGGTTCGAGATCGCGGCCGATGACCGCGCCGACCAGACGCCAGAAGCGGTTGCGCGGATGGGCGTAGTAGCGCCGCTCCGCCAGCGACCGTTCGCCGGGCAGGCTGCCGAGCACCAGCACGCGGGTATCGGGCGCGACGACCGGGGGAAACGAGGACTTGCGGACCACGGGGGCAGCCTAGGGTCCGTGCTCAAGAGCCAGCGCGCCCGAGGCGTTCGGATGGCGAACATATCGGACGAAGGCGCGCGCGGCCACGGCTGGCCGCCATGGCAAGCGCGGCTTCGTTCGAGATGGAAGCCATCCGGACGTCCCGCAGGGATTTGGCCGAAGGGATTTGGCCCTGAGGCCCCACTGCGGCGTCGATCGGCCTTGAAATATGCACATAGTCCTTCGCCCTCTCTCCTTGCACCGGGGCCTCAGGGCCAAACTTCGGGCGCGCTGGCTCTTGAGTACGGACCCTAGCATGGCGCTGGCGATTGCGAAGGCCGGGGAATGTTCGGGGGAAGCGGACTTCGGGGAGGCGGGGCCGGGATTCGGGGGGGCAGGAGACTGTCGGCCCCGCCTCTGTCGAAGACTTGGCTTGGGTATCCCCGATATAGCATGTTGCGTGCCAGTCTCGCGGCGCCGCGAACTTTCGCGGCACGCGATGGTTACCTGGGCGTTAGGACTTTGCCGCGGTGTCAGGAATCCCGACACCGGGCGGTGGCTGGCCAGCCGAAGCGTGCGGGCCTACACTTGGGCGGCAAGTCAGGCAGCGAGGAGCGACAGTGGTCGAGACAGCCGGAACCATGGTGGCGGACGTGCCTATCCTGCAATGGTTCGCCGCCAGCCTGAGCAGCATCCTGATCGCGCTGGCGGTGGCGGCGGGGATCGTGTTCCTGCTGCTGGGCCTGCGCGCGCTGCTGCTGCGCGCGGCGCGCAACCTGGGCGCGCGTTACGGCTTTGCCGAGACCTTCGCCGACGTGGTGCGCAAGACGCGGCTGTGGTTCCTCGTCATCCTGGCGGTGCAGCTGGTGCAGCGCTACGTCCACCCGCCGCAGGACGTGCGGGCGACGATCCTGTTCCTGTTCACCATCGCCGCCGCGCTGCAAGTGGCGATCTGGGCGCGCACCCTGGTGCTGGGCATGGTCGAGCACCGTGCGCGCGGGCACGATGCCGACGCCTCCAGCCTCAACAGCGCGCTGGGCCTCATCCGGGTGCTGGTGTCGGTGACGGTGTTCGCGATCGCCGGGATCGTGGTGCTCGACAACCTCGGGGTCAACGTCACCGCGCTCGTCGCCGGGCTCGGCATCGGCGGCATCGCCATCGGCCTCGCCGCGCAAGGCATCTTCTCCGACCTGTTCGCGGCGCTTTCGATCATCTTCGACAAGCCGTTCCAGGTCGGCGACACGATCAGCTATCAGGGCAAGGAAGGCCCGGTGACCGGCACAGTGCTGAAGATCGGCCTCAAGTCCACCCGCATCCGCGCGCTGACGGGCGAGCTGCGGGTGATCGGCAACGCCCAGCTGCTGGCGCAGGAAGTGACCAATTTCGCCGGCCGGCGGATGTTCCGCTTCCAGCTTCCCATCGGCGTGATCTACCAGACCGACCCAGAGGCGCTGGCGGCAATTCCGCGGCTGTTGCAGGACGAGGTCGAAAGCCAGGGCCACCGCTTCGTCGGCGCATGGCTGAAAGCCTTCGGGCCCAGCTCGATCGACTTCGATTTCCTGTTCGAGGTGGACGACGCCGACGGCGGCCGCGCCAACAAGGCGCTCGAATCCGTGGCGCTGGGCGTGCTGCGCCGCTTCGCCGAACGCGGCATCGAGTTCGCCTACCCCACCCAGACCACTTTCACCGCCGCCCCGGACGGGACGATGATCATGCCTTATCCGGTGGACGCGATGCCGGCGATGGCGAAGGGGAATGCGCCGGCTTCGCGTTAGGATCAGGACCCCGGCGCTGTGTCACAATGACACGGCGATCCGAGCGGGCGCAGCATTGGTTTTACAACGCGCATCGTTCTCGCTAACCGACAATGGTTAACGCTGATTCGGGGGGGCATATGGGCGGTGGAACGAAGCACGGCGCCGTGACTGCGGCAGCGCTGCTGTTGTCGGCTGGAGCAAGTCAGGCACAGGCGGCGGAGATCATTTCCGTCCCGCTAAGCTCGGTGCTGGCATCCGGGGGCAGCTATTCCGGCAGCTTCGACATTTCCGGCTTTCTGGCTTCCGGATCCGACCAGTTCAAGCTCACGTCGGCAAGCGTGGAGATAACCGGATATTCTCCGTACGCTTCGACATATTCTTATATATCGGGATATTACACCCAGCTTGCTGGCTACTACATTGCCGGTTATTACTCTTATAGCTGTGGTTGGAGCACTTGCTACTCTCCGTACTATTTGCCTTACTACACCAACGTACCGACTTATGCTTCCGCCGATGGCTATCAGGATAGCCTGACGGTGGATCTGGGCGAAGGGTTCGGGGCTGGGGCCAACGCCAATCAAGGCGGCTCCTACCCCAATTACTATGGTTCGATAGTCGCCCTGGCAAACCTGACCGAGACCGATTTGTTCACGTCGAACGGCAGCGGCCTCATCAACTATACCGTCCTGGCCAATACCAACTCCAGCGTGACTCTCGGCTCGGCGAAACTCACTTTCAGTCTGGAGAAGGTCGAAGGCGCCGTTCCCGAACCGACCACCTGGGCCATGATGGTCGTTGGCTTCGGCGCAGTCGGCGGCGCGATGAGGGCCGGTCGGGCAAGGCGCACGCGAAAGGTCGCGGCGCCGGCTTGATTCGTCCGGGCCGCTGGAAGTCGGGTAGATGATCGTCAATCCTGACGCGCGCGTCAGAGTGATGATGGTCGCGGGCGCGATTCCCGTGCTCCTGATCGATGATTTCTACAGCGATCCCGATGCCGTTCGGGCAGAGGGTTTGCAGGCCGCGTTCGACCAATCGATCGCGCTCTATCCGGGGCGCCACGCCGTTCTGGATACCCCTGCGTCCCGCAAAGTCGTGGAACACATCTGTGCGGTGCTCACCGCACTGGGCGACCGGGCCTACGATCCCCAAACGACAAGAACCGATTTTTCCATCCTGACCACGAAGGCCAGCGATCTGCTGGGGATGCAGAAGCATCCTCATATCGATCGCCTGCCGGTGGCGGGAGTCATCTACCTCAATCCCGGCAGCACGCAGGGCACCTGCCTGTTCCGGAACAGAATCCTCGGACTGCACTCGGTCGTGAGCGCAGAGCAGGAGGAACTGCTTGCAAAGTTCCTCGAGGATGAAGGCCCCACTTACGAGCCGGAAACATATGAGGTGAATGGCAACGGCGCCTGGGAAAAGCTCTACACGGTGGAAGGACGATACAACCGTCTGGTCCTTTATCCGGGCAATGTCTTCCATTCTATAGATCTGCGCGATGTCCCGGAAGTCTTCGATATAAACAAGGCCCGGCTGACTCAGCGTATCCTGGTGCAGAATTTTCGCCCGAAGTAGCGAACATCATTCAATCGGAGCTTCGAAGTGCCCCGTCGCATTGAGAGAATTGTCGTCGTCGGTGGCGGCACCGCGGGCTGGCTGAGCGCGGCCTATCTTCACAAGATGCTGTCTTCCGCCAGCCTGCGCAAGGTTTCGGTGACACTGGTGGAGTCGGAAGACGTCAACGTCATCGGCGTGGGCGAGGCCACCATACCCGGTTTCGTGCAGATGATGCGCGCCCTGGATATTCCCGAGTGGCGACTGATCGCCGAAGCGGATGCGACGTACAAGAACGCCATCAAGTTCGTGGATTGGAGCGGTCGGAGCGGCGCCGATGGGCAGGCTGCCCATTTCTACCATCAGTTCGATCCGCCGCCCGGCGCTGACGGTTTCAGCGCGATGGCGCACTGGCAGGCCCTGAAAAACGCCGGCGTAAACGTCGCGCCGCTTCATGAAGCAACCAGCATCGGCAGCGCGCTGTGCGAAGCAAACCGCAGCCCACGGCTCTTCAACTCCCTGCCCTACGAAGCGCCCGTGCCGTTCGCCTATCACATCGATGCGGTCAAGTTTGGCAAACTGGTCCGCTCGATTGCGATGGAGCGCGGGGTGGAGCGGATCGTCGATCATGTCGTGAATGTCGACCTTGACGATGAAGGGAACATCGCATCCTTGCGCACCAAGAGCGGCCAGACGGTCGAAGGGGATTTCTTCATCGATTGCACCGGCTATCGCGCCCTGCTGATAGAAGGCGCCTTGAGCGAGCCGTTTATCAGCTTTTCCGACATGCTTCGGTGCGATCGCGCGGTAACCTGCCAGGTACCCCTGGGCGAGGAGGCCGAACCGCCACGATGCTATACCACAGCTACGGCCAAGTCCGCGGGCTGGATCTGGGAAATCGACATCTTCCGCCGCATGGGAACGGGATACGTTTACAGCACCGCATTCGTGGACGACGACGCGGCCGAGCAAACGCTTCGGGATCATATCGGGGCGGAACGAGCGGACGGCCTTGCCTTCCGGAAGATCGACATGCGCGTGGGACGGCGGAACGACGCATGGGTGAAGAACTGCGCGGCTATCGGTCTATCCGCCGGGTTTCTCGAACCGCTGGAATCGACCGGTATCCAGTTCATCACCCTTGCCCTCGAGATGCTCGTCGATCACCTGGCCGAAGGCGACATGGCCGTCCCGCTGAGGACCAAGTTCAACTCCCTTTTCCGCGAAGCATTCGATGAAGCCGCCGAGTTCCTGCTGATGCACTATGCGTTCAATGGCAGGCGGGGCGAACCTTTCTGGGATGCGTATCGCGAGGAAGTCCTGCTTCCTTCCTCGCTCGTCGAAAAGCTCCAGATATGGGCCTACAAGGTTCCCTCGCGCGTCGATCTCGCAAGCAAGGTGAACATCTTCGACGGCTATAGCTATTTCGCCATCATGGCCGGCCTGAACGCGCTGCCCCCGTTCGGCGGAAATCTGTCCGCATTCGTCGATCTTACCAAGAGCGCAGCGCTGCTTGACCAGATCGCCCAGCAGCGCGCGCTTGCGGTCAGATCATCCCCGGCGCACGCGGACATGCTTCAGAAGCTCCGGTCCAGCGCCTGATCGGATACAGACGTAGCGCCTGGGTGGGCGGAGCGATCAAGTCGCGGTCTGAAGGGTAACGAATCAAGCGGGCAAGGAATCCACGGGCGGGTGCGACGCCCGTAAATTACCGGCTATAATCAATGCCCTCCATTCCCTAAGGTCTTCGGGCACAGGCAGAATGGGGCATATGGACAGCACCGATTTCGATGAGGGAGGCAGGCCCCAGGGGTTGCGGGTCGATACGCGGCATCTTCCCGGACGCGACGCGTTTGCGCTCTGGCAGGAGCAATTCGTGCCCCACTGGGAGGTGCGCCCCGTCCAATCGCCCAGGGAGAAATTCCAAAGCTCGACGGAAATCCACCAGTTCGGGGACATCGTGCTAGGCACGGTCGAGACGCCGGCGCAATGGATCGACCGTTCCCGCTATCGCATCGCGCGCGACGGCTTCACGCAATTCGGCATCCAGATCGTCAGGCAAGGACGCATCGGCCGGCGCGACGGCGGGAGCGATGCCGTGGCGAAGGAACCCGGAGACCTGCTTGTTTCCGATCTCGCCCAGTGCTCCGCCCTCGAAGCCAGCGACCTGTCGACGATCTTCCTGTCCGTTCCGCGCGATGCCCTCGCGCCCCTGCTCGCCGCGCCGGACCATCATAACCAGCGGGTCATCTCGGGCCGGGGCCCGTTGGCCACGCTGTTGAAAAGCCACCTGCTGGCGCTGCACGAACAGGCGGCGCATATGGGCGCCGACGCCGTGCCGACGGTGATGGAGACGACGCTGGGGCTCACCGCGGCGGTTCTCAATGCCGAGGTCACCGAAGCCGAGGCCGGCGCGGTCATGTTCGCGCTGACGCTGGAAATCCGCCGCCACGTGGACCGCCGCGTCGCGGACCGCCACCTGTCGGCCGAGGCGGTGGCGGGCCAATTCGGCATATCGCTCCGCAAGCTCTACTATCTGTTCGAGCCGTTCGGCGGATTCGCCGGCTACGTGCGCGAAAGGCGACTGCATCGCGTGCGCGAAGCTCTCGCCAATCCGATGGCCCCCGTAAGGAGCATTGCCGAAATCGCGGACGAGACCGGTTTCGGCAACTACGCCGGGTTCGTGCGCGCCTTTCGCAAGACGTTCGGAATCAGCCCGCGCGAATTGCGAATCCTGGCGCGGGAAAGACGCTGGACGGGCCGCGCACCGGACCGCGGCAGCACCTTGAACGACTGGCTGCTCCAGACGAGATAGCCGCGGCCGGCTTCGCCTGTCCGGCCCGGCAGGTAGTTGCGATTCGTTCGCAAGTTTGCGTGCGCGTACATAAACACTGCACCCTAGGCCCCTTGCACCGGGCGGAACGGCTAATCGGTTGCCGGGCAAGCAAGCCGTCAGCCATTGGCCGCCTCTCCGAACGGGGCCCCACGCCGGGCCCGGAACCGTCCGGCCGCCAGCGATGGCCGGACGGTCTCTCGCAGTGCAAAAAAGGGGCGCATCTCCCATGTCGATTCCAGTTTCGTCGAAACCTTTACGTTTCCGCTCGCGCGCTTTCGTGCGCAGTCTCGGCATTTCAACGACAGCGCTGATCGCCGCGATGGCCGCTTCGGCTGCCGCGAACGAAGTGATCGACGACAAGGTCGGCGACGGCGTCGTCACCGTTCCGGGGACAGAGGACAGCCCGTGGGTGGTCGACGGCTCTATCTACGTCGGCGACGAAGGCGCGGGCACGCTGACGATCGAGAACGGCGGCAGGATCGAGCAGACCTCGGCTTTCACGTCCTACATCGGTTATAGCGCCGGCGGCGAAGGCACGGTCACCGTTTCCGGCGCCGACGCCGACGGCAACGCTTCCACCTGGTCGGCCGCCGCTTCGCTGACCGTTGGCGGAAGCGGAACGGGAACGCTTCTCGTCGAGGGTGGCGGTGTAATCACGGGCGGCCGTGGCGGAACGATCGGAGCGTCCGCCGGCGGCGTCGGTACGGTGACGATCACGGGCACCGATGGCCAGGGGAACGCGTCGCTCTGGAACGTCGGTGATTCCGGGCTCAGTATCGGGCAATCGGGCGAGGGCACGCTCCAGATCCTCGATGGCGGCCTGGTCACCAGCGGGAGCGGCAACATCGCTAGCCGCACTGGCTCCACGGGCACGGTGATCGTCTCCGGCGTCAATGCTGACGGCACTGCCTCAACCTGGGATGCGGAAGGCAGTTCGATAGCGGTCGGCGCTGGAGGCCAAGGCGTGCTGCGCATCGAGGCGGGCGGAACTGTAAAGAACTTCGCCGGCATCATCGCCAGAACCGCTGGCATAGCGAGCGAAGCCACGGTGACCGGCACGGGCTCGCACTGGATCAACGGCGCCGTCCTGACGGTCGGCGAACAGGGCGAAGGCGCACTTACCGTCACCGATGGCGGTCGGGTCACGGCCAGCGGCGTCTCTGTAGGCTGGGGAGACGACAGTTTCGGCACGATCCTGGTTTCGGGCGTGGACAACGCCGGTAACGCCTCGACCCTGGAAACGACGAATAGCAGCGTCAGCATCGGGAACTGGAGCGACGGCGCGATGACCATCGAAGATGGTGGTCAGGTCATTTCCGCGAGCTACGGCTATGTCGCCGCAAATCGCGACACCACCGGCACGGTGCTGGTTTCTGGCGCCGGCGACGACGGCAATGCCTCGACCTGGTCGATGCGAAACGATCTCTATGTCGGCAGCCAGGGCGAAGGCAGTTTGACCGTCGCCGATGGCGGGGCGGTCACCGCCGGAGGGGGCATCGCCATCGGCAGCAGCGCGGTGGCCACCGGCAACGCCGTCGTTTCGGGCACGGATGCCGCGGGCAACGGAGCGAGCCTCACGACCGAAGACTGGATTACGATCGGCCAATATGGCACGGGTACGCTGACCGTAGCCGACGGCGGGACGGTCTCCGGCAGCGAAGGCGATCTGGCGTTCTACACCGACAGTTTCGGCACGCTCAACATCGGCGCGTCGGCCTTCGGCGGCCCCGCCGCGGCAGGCGCGTTCGATGTGGCGACTCTCGATTTCGGCGGCGGCAGCGGCACGCTGGTGTTCAACCACACCGACGACGCCTACCAGTTCGCCACAGCGCTCGCTTCGCGCATCGAGGGAACGCACCGCATCCTCCATTATGCCGGCCACACCACGCTGACGGGCGACAGCTCGGGCTTCGCGGGCAGCACGGCGATCCACGGCGGCGCGCTGCTGGTCGGCGGGGCCGACGGGGCGGGCAGCCTCGGCGGCGCGTTCGAGGTGCTCGACACCGCCCGGCTCGGCGGAACCGGCACGGTCGGCTCCGCCGGGTCGCTGGTCAGCATCGCCAGCGGCGGCATTCTCGCGCCGGGCAATTCGATTGGCATCCTGACGGTGGCGGGCGACCTGAGGTTCGAAGCCGGGTCGATCTTCGAGGTCGAGATCGTCGGCGGCGGCAACACCGCCGGGGTCCACAACGACCTGCTCGGCGTGGGCGGCGTCGCCACGCTCGAGGGCGGCACGGTCCAGGTCGTCGCGCTCGACCCGCGCACCAGCTACCAGAACGGGCAGGTCTATACGATCCTGACAGCCGAGGGCGGCGTGACCGGCGAGTTCGCCGAAGCTGTCACCGAATCCGCCTTCCTGACCACCGAACTGACCCACAACGCGGACAATGTCGTGCTGGGCATCGGGATCCTCGGGACGGATCCTGAGCCCGAGCCCGAGCCCGAGCCTGAACCCGAACCGGAGCCCGAGCCGGAACCTGAGCCTGAGCCGGAACCGGAACCGGAACCCGAGCCCAATCCCAATCCGCCGCCCGAGCTGTTCGTCACCGTGGCCGGCACCGTCAACCAGACCGAGGCTGCAAACGGGCTCGACGGGCTCGACCAGACCTCCGGGTCCGACGCGCTGGCGGTCTACAACCAGATCCTGATGCTCTCGGCCCCGGCGGCGCGCGCAGCGTTCGACCTCGCGTCGGGCGAGGTCCACGCCTCGGGCCAGCATGTGATCGCGGAGACCTTCTCGCTGTTCGGCCGCACCTTGCGCCAACAGGGCGCTTCCGGCCTGCGCGCCGGGGGCGAGCGCGGCGACAACCTGTGGCTCACGCCGCTGGGCGGACGCGGCGAGACCGGCGCCGACGGCAACGCCGCCAAGCTCGACTGGTGGAACCTCGGCCTGGCCGGCGGCTACGAAGGACGGCTCGATGCCGGGTCCGGCAGCGCCACGGTCGGCCTCGGCCTCGGCTATGTCCGCAGCGACGGCGCGGTCGACGAGCGCCTGTCCGACTACGACGTCGACAGCTTCTTCGCCGGCGCTTACGGTGCCTGGTCCGACGGGCCGTGGTCGGTGGCCGGGTCGCTCGCCTGGTCGACTCACCGCATCGAAACCGCGCGGCGGATCGTCTTCGGCAGCATCGACCGCACCGCCCGCGCCAAGTACCGCGGGCACTCGCTGGGGCTGTCGGCCGAAGCGGCCTATGCCATCGCGCTCGACCCCGCGACGACGCTTTCGCCCGTCGCCACTCTCGACCTCGGCCGGTCGAGCCACGGCGATTTCACCGAGGCAGGCGCGGATTCGCTCGACCTGACGGGCCGGTCGGAAAGCTGGACGCGGACCGACACCGGACTGGGCCTCGCCGTGGCCCATGCCGTCCCGACCCGCGATGGCTCGGTGGCGCTGAGCGCGCGCGCCTTGTGGGAGCACACGTTCGGCGACGCGCATCCGGTCCAGGCGCTGAGCCTTGCCGGCAGCCCGACCGGGTTCCATGTCTGGGGCCCCGAACGCGGCCGCGACCGGCTGCGCCTCGGCGCAGGGGTGGAGTGGAACGCGACCTCGACGCTGCGCATCCGCGCGGGCTACGACGGCGCGCTGCTCGGCGACCAGTCGCTGCACACGGGTTCGGTCAGCTTCAGTTTCGGGTTCTGAAGCAGCACCGTGCGACCAGGTGGCGTCGGCGCGAACCGCGCGCCGGCGCCATTTGGCGTAGTGGCCAGCCATGTCCGGCCCGACGCCGCAGCGAAGGCTACGCTCTCGGCTCTCTTTCGTTCAGGAATGGCGCACCCATGATGACGAAGATGAGAACTGGGTGATCCTCGTTTGACGATCGCAGAACCGGCGATAACGGCAGCTTCAGTCAGAAGCAGGTACTGCCGGTTGTGGGTTCGAGCAGCATGTTTGCAGGCTTGTATCTGCCGATCTGCTGACGAGCAGCTCAGCTTTCGCGATAGCGCAGTGTCTCGACGAACAGCTTGAAGGCGGAGGAAGAGAATCTGCGATTGGGGTAATAGAGATGGTAGCCCGGCAGATCGGGCGTGGAATTTGCCAGCACGCGCAAAAGCCGCCCCTCTTCCAAATGGCCTGCAACCTGGTCGAGCGGGAGATAAGCAAGCCCGTGACCGTCCAGAACGGCATCGAGGATCAGATCGATCGTATTGAAAACGAGAGGACCGTCGATGCGCACGCGCGTCTCGCGGACACCGCTTTTCAATCGCCACCCGTTGATCGTTCCTGACGTCGGCAACCGCAGGTTGATCGCACGATGCTCGGTGAGCTGGGTTGGTGACTTCGGTGCCGGATGCTCCCGCAGATAGGACGGCGCGCCGACGATCGCCATCGGCGTGTCCGGCCCGATCCGCACCGCGATCATGTCCTTGGCGATCTCGCCGCCCAGGCGGACGCCAGCATCGAAGCGATCCGCGACGACATCGGCCAGGCCGTAGTCGATCGTCATCTCGACCGTGATATCTGGATGATCGAGCAGCAGCCGCTTCATGGCTGGCACGAGGATCGTCTTTGCCGCGTGTTCGACCGTCGTGATGCGGATTGTGCCTGAGGGCTTGTCCCGGAGTTCGCCCAGCGAAGCGATGGCCCCGTCGAGATCGTGCAGCATCGGTCCGAGCGTCGCAAGCAAGCGCTCGCCCGCATCGGTCGGCGCCACGCTCCTAGTCGTGCGCGACAAGAGCCTTATCCCGAGCCGCTCTTCGGTCCGGCGTACGATCTGGCTCAAGGCGGATTGCGCCATGCCGAGCCGGGCGGCCGCCTTCGTGAAGCTGCGCTCTTCCGCAACAACGACGAAAGCGGTGAGATCGGCAATTTCATCGCGTCGCATTTATCACCCAGTTGATAGGTCCAAGCAAAATTACTCGGCTAATCCGAGAACCCGATGTGACCTAAAATAGTTCTCATAGCCAATAGCGTCTGCCCGGTCGGTCACGGTGACATCCTGGGGCAGCGATGCTGGCGACGGGCACCAACACCACTGGCGAGGACGAGAACGATGAGCGAAGCACAGGATCTGAACCGCACCGAGGCGAGCGTCGTCGTCGGCGCCAATGATGTCGATTACAAGGCGGCCCTGGGCGCCGACGACGGCAGCCTGGTCGAGAACATGGTCGAGGCGGTGAAGGGCGTGGCCGGCAAGGCTGCCGACAAGCTCGATCCCCTGACCGAGCAATATGCCGGCCTGTTCAAGACCGGCCTGCGCACGCCCGTCATGCGCAAGCCGAGCGACTATGGCATGGCGTTCGAAAAGACCTGGTTTCCCTCGATGGACGGCGTGCCGCTGGAAGCGTGGTTCATTCCGGCGGCGGGATCGGACAAGCTGCTCATCATCAACCATCCGATGACCTGCAACCGCTACGGCTTCCCCGGCCACCTGCCGGAATACAAGGGCTATTTCGGCGGGTTCGAGGTCAACTTCCTGCCCGAGCTGAAGGCGCTGCACGATGCCGGCTACAACATCCTGACCTATGATCTGCGCAATTGCGGGCGCAGCGGCGAAGGCAATGGCGGGATCAGCGGCCTTGGCCTGCTCGAATGCCGCGATGTCGTCGGTTCGGTCCGGCACGCGAAGGACCACCCCGTCATGGGCAAGATGCGCACCGGCCTGTTCAGTCGCTGCATGGGCGGCAACTCGACGATCATCGCGATGGCGAAGTGGCCCGGGGAGTTTGAGCATATCGACGCGCTGGCGATCCTGAATGTCGTGTCCGGTCCGACCTTCATCGAGCGCGGCGCGGAGAACATGGGCCTCGACCCGGACAAGGCAGCGAAGCGGCTCGACGAACGGTGTCGCGAGACCACCGGGTTCAGCCTGTTCGACTTCCGACCGCAGGATTACGGCCACGGCGTCAAGGTGCCGACGCTGATGGCGCAGCTCCGCCGCGACTTCCTGATCCACGGCGAGAAGGACGGGCAGGAGATATTCGATTCACTCGCCGCAGAGACGAAGGAACTGCTATGGATCGACCAGTCGAACCAGCGTTTCTATGCCTACAATCATTTCGGCCAGCACCCCGAACGGCTTATCGAATGGTTCGATCGGCACATGCCTGTCAGCTGAAGCAGATACGCACAGTGAGCGACGAGATGGCCTGAACGATATGACCTCTCGCCGTCGCCTGCGCAGGGTCGGCACCAGCAACGTCGGCCTTGCAAACATAACCATGGCTTTGGCCGAACGAACGGAATTGCAGACGAGCTGCTCTCTGCCGGCTCAATATCGGCCGCAGTTCTCTCTTTTGCTCGGGAACGGTCTCAGCCATGAATGGCCGATTTCCGTGCTTTTAGCGGTATGGCGCGCCCGGCAGGACTCGAACCTGCAACTCCAAGCTTAGAAGGCTCGTGCTCTATCCAGTTGAACTACGGGCGCGTTGCGGGGGCAGATAGCGTGCTTTCTCCGCGCGGCAAATCGGGATAGGCTTTGCCGATGGGGGAAACAGAGCAGATCCACCGCCCGGACGACGCCGCGCCGCGGTTTCGCTATTTCCCCTATGTCATGGCGGCGTTCGTCGCCATCCTGCTGCTTTCCAACGTGATCGGCGCGTCCAAACCGAGCTACGTCGTGCTGCCGGACGGGGCGCAGTGGGCGTTCGGCGCGGGAGTGCTGTTCTTTCCGGTCAGCTACGTGATCGGCGACGTGCTGACCGAAGTATACGGCTATGCCCATGCGCGGCGGGTGATCTGGACCGGGTTCGCGGCGCTGGCCTTCATGGCGGTGATGGCGGCGGTGGTGGTGGCGCTGCCGCCGGCGGAAGGCTGGCCGGGGCAGGACGCCTACGAGTTCGTGTTCGGCAATTCGTGGCGCATCGTGCTTGCCTCGATGGCGGCGTTCTGGGCGGGCGAGTTCGCCAACAGCTTCGTCCTCGCCAAGCTCAAGGTCATGACCGCCGGGCGGTTCCTGTGGCTGCGCACGATCGGCTCCACCGTGGTCGGCCAGGGGCTCGACAGCCTGATCTTCTATCCGCTGGCGTTCTATGGCCTGGCGGGCTGGCCGGTCGAGCAGTTGTGGCAGGTTGTGCTGTCGCAGTGGCTGATCAAGACCGCGTGGGAAGCGCTGCTGACGCCGGTGACCTACCTGGTGGTCGGATTCCTGAAACGGCGCGAGGGGGTGGAAGTGTTCGATACCGACACCGACTTCTCCCCCTTCGCGAAAGCGCGCGGCGAGCGATAGGCGCGCCGGCGGACCTCAGTCCGCCAGCAGCGCGATCGCGAGGTAGATGACGATGAAGCTGCCGAAGCCGAACACCGTCCCGAGAGCGAAGACCAGCCGCACCGTCAGCGGATCGAGGTCGAAGTAATCGGCAATCCCGGCGCAGACGCCGAAGACCTTGCCGCGCGAGCGGTCGAGCCGGAACCGGGCCGGCGCGCCGCCTGCGGATTTGCGGTCGAGCGCGCTCATGCGACGATCCCGACCATGGCCTGGACCTGGGGGTCCGCCGAGAAGCTGCCGACGAGGAGGCCGGCCGTGATGGCGAGCGCGCCGAGAGCGGCCATCGTCTGACGGGCAAAGTTCGAAAAAGCGTGCATCGTGTCTATCCCCTACTTTGTACCGGCGGCCAATCCGCCGATGCCGACCACATCGCAGGAGCTGTGCCAAATCGAGAAAATGGCGGAAATCCGCCATTTCTTCCGATTGGTCGGTTTGCAGATCGAAAATACCTTCGCCGCGATTTGGGATTTTTCGCCAACTATATGGAAATGACCTTTGGCGATGGCGTTCGAGCCGGGCTTTCCCTAACCTCTGCGCCTCCATGGCGCTCGATCGCATCACCCTGACCCGTTTTCGCAACCATGCCGCCAGTACGCTCGACGGCTGCCGGCGGCTGAACCTGCTCGTCGGCGAGAACGGCGCGGGCAAGACCAACGTGCTCGAAGCGCTGTCGCTGTTCGCGCCCGGCCGGGGGCTGCGGCGCGCGCCGCTGGCGGAGATCGCCGCCGCCGGGCAGGCAGGCGGGTTCGCGGTCAGCGCCGAGCTTGCCCAGGCAGACGGCGGCGAGCCGGTGCGGCTGGGCACCGGCGCGGCGCCCGAGCGGCCGGGCAGGCGGATCGTGCAGGTCAACGGCGCGGAAGCGAGCGCGGTGGCGCTGGGCGAATGGCTGGCGGTGAGCTGGCTGACCCCGGCGATGGACGGCCTGTTCACCGATACCCCCGGCGCGCGGCGGCGGTTCATGGACCGGCTGGCGCTGGCGCTCGACCCGGCGCACGCGCGCCACGCTGCGCGCTACGAGAACGCGCTGCGCGAGCGCAACCGGCTGCTGGCGGGCAATGCCGAACCCGACCCGCAATGGCTGACCTCGATCGAAGCGCAACTGGCCGAAGCGGGCGAGGCGCTGGGGCGCGGCCGCGCGGCGCTGGTCGAACGGCTCGGCGCGCGGCTGGCCGAAGCGGACGATGCGCCGTTCGCCCGGCCGGCGATAGCCTATCGGCGGGGCGGCCCGGAGGATGCCGAGGCGCTTTCGGCCGATCTCGCGCGCCACCGCACGCGCGACCGCGCGGCCGGGCGGACGCTGACCGGCCCGCATCGCGACGAGCTGGTGGTGACGATGGCGGGCAAGGACGCGCCCGCCGCCATGTGTTCCACCGGCGAGCAGAAGGCGATGCTGATCGCGATCACCCTCGCCCACGCCGAGCTGGCCGCCGCCGGACGGCCCGGCCTGCTGCTGCTGGACGAAGTCGCCGCGCATCTCGACCCCCTCCGCCGCGAGGCGCTGTTCGACCGGCTGCGCGCAGGCGGGGCGCAAGTGTGGCTGACCGGGACCGAGCCGGCGCCGTTCGCGGCGATCGAGGGCGAAGCCGCGGTGTGGCGCGTGGCGGACGGGCGCGTCGAGCGGCTTTCCTGAACTCAGGACGTGGAACCGGCTTCCGGTAACGCTTCCATGACATCGTCGACGCTCGCCGCGACCAGCGCATCGAGTCCTTCGGCGGTGGGGTGAATGCGATCGGGCTGGATCAGCGCGGGCTGGTCGTAGACCGGTTCGAGGAAAAACGGGACCAGGTCCGCGCCGTATTGCTGCGCGAGGTCGGCATAGAGGGCGTCGAATTCGCCGACGAAGTCCGCGCCGAGATTGGGCGGCGCGCGCATGCCCATCAGCAGCACCGGTATCTCGCGCCGCGACAGCTCGGCAAGGATCCGCGACAGGTTCTCGCGCGTCTGCGCCGGCGCGATGCCGCGCAGCAGGTCGTTGCCGCCGAGTTCGACGATCGCGAGGTCCGGCGGCGTGTCGAGCCCGTCGAGCACGAAGCCGATCCGCTGCAATCCGGCGGCGGTGGTGTCGCCCGACACGCCGGCGTTGGTCACGCGGGCGTCGATCCCCTGCGCGCGCAACGCGGCTTCGAGCTTGGCCGGATAGCTTTCACCCTCGCCCACCCCGTAGCCCGCGAACAGGCTGTCGCCGAACGCCAGGATGCGTCGTTCGGGGCCGCTGACCGGCGCGACGGCGGCTTCGGGCTCCGCGGTGGTGGTGGCTGGCTCGGCCACGGGCGTTTCGCCGCCGCACGCGGCCAGCGCGACGGCGGTCAGCGCCGTGACGGCGGTGCGACACTTCATTACGCAAGTCTCCTTGTCCGTCCGCAATCCCTATGCCATCCGGCGAATGTGACAAGCGCCACGACGACTTTGGCCGCAATCGAGGCGCGCGACTTGCGACTGACCCTCGGCGAAGGCGATGCCGCGGTGGAGATCCTGCGCGGGATCGACCTGACCGTGCCCGCCGGCGAGACGCTGGCGCTGCTCGGCCCTTCGGGCTCGGGCAAGAGTTCGCTGATGGCCGTGCTGACCGGGCTCGAGCGCGCAGGCGGCGGCTCGCTCAAGGTGGCGGGTGCGGATTTCGCCACGCTCGACGAGGATGCGCTGGCGCTGGCCCGGCGCGGGCGCATCGGCATCGTGTTGCAGGCGTTCCACCTGCTGCCGACGATGACGGCGCAGGAAAACGTCGCCACCCCGCTGGAGCTGGCGGGAGAGCCGGACGCGTGGCGGCGCGCGGCGGCCGAGCTGGAGGCGGTCGGCCTCGGCCACCGGCTGACGCATTATCCGGCGCAGCTTTCCGGCGGCGAGCAGCAGCGCGTCGCCATCGCCCGCGCCATCGCGCCGCGTCCGCCGCTGATCTTCGCCGACGAGCCGACCGGCAACCTCGACGCGGCGACCGGCGCGGGGATCATCGACCTCCTCTTCGCCCGCCGCGCCGAAACCGGCGCGACGCTGGTCATCATCACGCACGACGAGGCGCTGGCGGCGCGCTGCGACCGGGTGGTGACGCTGGCCGACGGGCGCATCGCAAACGACAGCGGTTCCCCTCCCGCAAGCGGGAGGAGTTAGGAGTGGGCCAGTGAGCGGCAGCGCAGACGCGCCCACCCCCGGCCGCTCCCGCAAGCGGGAAGGGGGGCTTTCCTGGCCTGCCGCATGGCGCATCGCGCGGCGCGACCTGCACCGGCGGTTTCGCGGGTTGCGCCTGCTGTTGGTCTGCCTGTTCCTCGGCGTCGGCGCGCTGGCGGCGATCGGGTCGCTGACTTCGGCGATCCGGGGCGAGCTCGACGCGCAGGGACGCACGATCCTTGGCGGCGATCTGGAAATCGAAATCTGGCAGCGGCTGCTGAACGAGGAGGAGAGCGCCTTCCTCGCGCAATACGGCACGCTTTCGCCGGGATACCGGATGCAGGCCATGGCCGTTGCGGGCGAGGCCACCACGCCGATCGAACTGAAGGCAGTGGCCACGAACTGGCCGCTCTATGGCGAACTGACGCTGGCCGACGGCCGCGCTGCCGGGGCCCCGGCGGACGGGGAGGCATGGCTGGCCGAGGGCGCTGCGGAACGGCTGGGCGTGAAACCGGGCGAGAGCATCCGCATCGGCACGCGCGACATTGTCGTGGGCGGGATCATCGTCGACGAGCCCGACCGGCTGAGCGAAGGCTTCGCGCTCGGGCAGACGGTGATCGTGCCGCTCGATTTTCCGGCATTGGCCGGCCTGACCGCGCCGGGCGCGATGTACGAGACCAAGACCCGCCTGCGCATCGACGGCGGGGAACATCCCGACGCGGTGGTGGAGGCGCTGCTCAAGCGCTTCCCCGGCTCCGGCTACGACATCCGCACCCGCGACCGCGCCTCGCCGGGAGCGGAGCGGTTCGTCGCGCGGATGGGTGAGTTCCTGACGCTGGTCGGGCTGGCGGCGCTGGTGATCGCCGGCATCGGCATCGGCGGCGGCGTGGCGTCCTATCTCGACGAACGGCGGCGGAGCATCGCCACGCTCAAGATCCTCGGCGCGACGAGTGGCGACATCGCCCGCATCTACGCGCTGCAAGTCGGCCTGGCGGCGCTGGCGGGCGCAGCGGCGGGGCTGGCGGCGGGCGTGCTGGCGACGCCGCTGCTGGCGCAGGCGCTGGGCGCCTTGCTGCCGGTGCGCACCGGGCTGGAGATCGCCCCGGCGGCGCTGCTGCGCGCGCCGCTGTTCGGGCTGCTGGTGGCGCTGGTGTTCGCCGCCCCGCCGCTGACGCGCGCGAAGCACTATCCGGCGATGGCGCTGATGCGTTCGCGCGTCACGCCGCTGGCCCGCGCATGGCGGGGGGCGGCGCTACCTGTCGCGCTGGGGCTGTTCGGCATCGCGCTGCTGGCCCTGCTCGGATCGCCGACGCCGGGGCTGACGGCGCTGTTCCTTGCCGGGGCGGCGGCGCTACTCGGCCTGCTGGCGCTGCTGGGCAAGGCGATTCGCGCCGGCGCCCGCCGCATTCCCCGCCCGGCCGACCCGATCGTGCGCGCGGCGCTCGCCAACCTGCATCGGCCCGGCGCGGCGACCGGCGCGCTGGTCACCGCGCTCGGCTTCGGGCTGGCGGCCTTCGTGCTGCTGGCGGCGGTCCAGACCAGCCTCGAAGGCAATATCCGCCGCACCGTGCCGGCCATCGCCCCCGATTACTTCGTGCTCGACATCCCGCGCGACGGCGTGGCCGCGTTCGAGCAAACGGTGCGCGGCCATGCGCCGGGCGCGGAAATCGAGACGGTGCCGACGCTGCGCGGCGCGGTGCTGTCCTATGGCCCGCGCGACAATCCGACGGTCGTCAGCGAACTGGAGGAAGTCCCCGAGGGGGCCTGGGCCCTGCGCGGCGAGCGCGGGCTGACCTATGCCGGCGAACTTCCGCCCGGCAACGTGCTGGCCGCGGGCGAGTGGTGGCCGGCCGACCATGCCGGGGAGCCGCTCGTTTCGATCGATGTCCAGCTGGCGGAGGCGGCGGGGCTTCGCGTCGGCGACTATCTGACGATCGGCGTGCTGGGCGCCGAACGGCAGGCGCGGATCGCCAGCCTGCGGCGAATCGACTGGGAAAGCATGGGCTTCAACAATGCCCTGGTCTTCTCGCCCAACGCATTGGCGGACGCCCCGCACAACCTCGCGGCGACGATCGCGCTGCCCGATGGCGCGAGCGCGGCGGGGCTGCTGCGCGATCTTGTGCGCGGCTTCCCGTCGAGTTCGGTGATCGAGGTCGGCCCGCTGCTGACGCAGGCCCGCGAGATCCTCGACCAGGTCTCGCTGGCGATCCTTGCCGCCGCTTCGGTAGCGGTGGCGGCGGGCATCGCGGTGCTGCTGGGCGCGGTCGCGGCGGCGCGCGCGGCGCGGACTTACGACACCGTCATCCTCCGCGTGCTCGGGGCCACGCGGCGGCAAATCCTGGCGCTGCAACTGGCGGAATTCGGGCTGCTGGCGGCGGTGCTGGCGCTGGTCGCGCTCGGCCTCGGCGGCGCGCTGGCATGGCTGGTGGTGGTCCAGCTTTTCGAATTCGACTGGCTTCCCGACTGGCCGCGCGTGCTGGCGGTGCTGGGCGCGGGAATCGCGCTGGTGCTGACCTTCGCGCTCGGCGCGTCGCTGCCGCTGCTGAAGGCCAAGCCGGCGCAGGCCCTGCGGTCGCTGTAACGACCGGCAGGGCCCGCGGCGGCGCTTACCACTTGTAGCGCGCGGTGAGCCCATAAGTGCGCGGATCGTTCGGATAGCCGGAGATGCCGCGCGGCTGCGCCGGGGTATCGAAGACCACGCCGACATCGCGCTTGTCGAGCAGATTGCGCGCCCAGACGGTGAGCGAGAGGCCGTTGTCCATCTCGTAGCCGAGCGATGCGGTCAGGTCCTGCACCTCGCGGGTGAACGGCGCGGCGGCGGCGAGCGCCGGGCCCGCGTCGGCGATCGTGCCGTCCGGATTGAGGACGAGGAAGTTGGGCATCCCTTCGATGAGCTGCGTCTCGTCCTGCCACAGGAACGATGCGCGCGGGACGACCACCCCGTTGCCGACCGGGATCTCGTATTGCGCGCCCACCAGCACGGTCCATTCGGGGATGCCCGCGGGCTTCTGCCCGGTCAGGTCGCCCACCGCCGACTGCGGGAAGCTGTCGTAATGCGGATCGAGCCAGGTGACGCCGAGGTTGACCGTCAGCGCATCGGCGAGAGTCGCCATGCCCTCGAACTCGACGCCGAAGGTGGAAAGCTTGCCGGCGTTGCGCAACGCGAAGCCGGACCCTGTGAAGATGTTCGACTGGAAGCCGGTGATGACCTGGTCGAACACCGCCAGGTTCGCCGAGACATCGCCCCAGTTGCCCTTCAGCCCCGCTTCGATGACGCGCGATTCCTCCGGCCCGGCGAAGCGGCTGCCGTAGACGAGGTTGTTGCGCGCCAGCCCGGCGGCGATGATCGCGTCGCGGTCCGCCGGCGAAGGGCGGCTGTCGCGCGAAAGGTTGATCGAGCTTGCCTTGAAGCCGGTGGCGTAGCTTGCATAGAGGTTGATCGACGGGCTGACATCGTAGGCCAGCCGCACGGTGTAGCTGAAGTCCTTGTCGCTGGTCTTGCCGTCCTCCACCGAATTGGGAACGCTGACGAACGGCGGCATGAACTGGAGCGCGCGCAGATCGGCCAGCGGATTGGCCAGCGGATTGTTGGCGTTGGCGCCCGCGTAGTCCGTGGCCCCGGCCTGAATCGCGGCGAACGCGGCCCCGTTGGCAAGAGCGAACGCGCCGATTTCCTCCGCCGTGGCGGGCCTGCCCAGCCCCGCCGCCGTACCCACGCCCTGCGCCAGCGCGCCCTGAAAGAGCAACTGGCTGCGGAACGGCGCATATTGCGCCGCGTCGAGATCGATCGACGAGAACACGTCGCTCGAAACCGCGTTGGCGATGAAAGTCTTGCTGTCGTCGGTGTAGTTGCCGCCGAGAGTCAGCACGAGGCCGTCGGCGACTTCGAAATCGACCTGGCCGAACAGCGAGATCGCCTCGCCCTTAAGGCTGTAGGCTTCGTCGAAGCCCTGACCCGGCGTGAGGAACCGCCCGGCGTAGCGGCCCGGATCGCCTTCGAGCGCGCCGAATGTGGTTTCCAGCGACACCGGCGCGGGGCCTGCGTATCCGGGCACGGCAAGGCAGGGCGAGGTGAACAGCGCCAGCGCGCAGCCGGAGAGGCTCTGCACCATCAGGTTGGCGTAGTTGCCGAACTGGCTGCCGTAGATCAGCTGGTTGCGCTGGTCGATGTCCTCGGCGATGTAGAACGCGCCGAGCAGGAAATCGACGCGATCGCCGACCGAGCCGCCGAGGCGCAGTTCCTGCGTGAAGGAGGAAATCCCGAGATCCTGGAAGTTGGGATAGATCAGGTCCGCGCTGGTGAAGTCGGAATCCTGATAGGTCAGCGCTTCGGTCTCGCGATAGGCGGTTATCGACGTGAGCGTGAAGTCTCTGAAATCGTAGTCGATCTGGCCGGAAACGCCGTAATTCCTGATCTCGTTGGTGGAATTGAAGTTGTTGTAAACTACCCCGGAGAACGCATCGGCCGGCGCGTTGACCTGCCCGCCGAGCGCGCGGATGACCGGCGTGGCGATGCCGTCCTGCATGTTGACGACCGCGCAGCAGTTTTCGTCGATGCTGTCGTAGTCGGCAATGAAGCGGGCGCTGAGGCCGTCGCCCGGATCGATCAGCACCTGGCCGCGCACGAACCAGCGGTCGCGCTCGTTGGTGCGGTCGCCCGTGCCGGCGTCGCGGAAGAAGCCGTCGCGCTTGTTCAGCCCCGCGGCGAGGCTGGCCGCAACCGTATCGTCCAGCGGTCCGGTGACGTAGCCCTTGGCGACGATCTGGTCGAAATTGCCGTAGGTAAGCTCCGCCGATCCGCCCGGCGTGAACTGCGGTTCTTCGGTGGTGATCGAGATCACGCCGGCCGAAGCGTTCTTGCCGAACAGCGTCGATTGCGGGCCGCGCAGCACCTCGATCCGCTGCACGTTGGGCAGCTCGGTGATCTGCGCCGCGGTGCGCGAGCGATAGACGTTGTCGACGAACACGCCGACCGACGGCTCTATCCCGGCGTTGTTGGCCCCGTTGCCGAACCCGCGAATGAAGAAGTTGGTGTTGGCGGTGCTTTGCCGCTGGCCGACGCTAAGCGAAGGGACGACGGTCTGGAGGTCGCGCAAGTCGCGGATCTGGCCGCGCTCGATCGTCTCGGCCCCGGTGACGCTGACCGCCACCGGCACGTCCTGCAAGGTCTGTTCGCGCTTGGTGGCGGTAACGACGATGGCGTTGCCAAAGGCATCGTCCTCGGCCGCGGTTGCCGCCTCAGCGGCGGCGCGGGCCGCCGCGTCGTCTTGCGCCAGCGCAGCGCCGGGCAAGACCAGGGTCGACACGGCCGCTCCTGACAGGAAAATTCCACGCACAACGCCGCGTCCGACGCCCTCGCCCTTTGTCATCTCCGAACTCTCCTCTCCGGCGCCCCGAGGCGCGTCCGATCGCCGAAGCGAACGGATAGGAGATTGATACCCTGCGATTCGGGCGAAACAATTGCCCTGTGCATAAGTGGCGACCTGGGCAAGCGGGCCTGTGGCTATCCTGCCACGCTGGAGATGCGGCGCGGACGATCCGAAAGCACGCCGCCCTCATCGAAGCCATTGCCGCCCGCCGGTACAAGCCGTAGTGGGCGGTGATGAACATCGCCGATCTGCGCGTCGCCCTGTTCAGCGGTAACTACAATTATGTCCGCGACGGCGCGAACCAGGCGCTCAATCGCCTGGTCGAATACCTGCTGCGGCAGGGCGCGGCCGTGCGCGTCTATTCGCCGAAGGTCGAATGCCCGGCGTTCGAGCCGGCGGGCGATCTCGTCGGCCTGCCGAACCTGCCGATTCCGGGACGCGGCGAATACCGCCTGTCGCTGGCGCTGCTGCCGGAAGTGAAGCGCGATCTGGACCGGTTCCGGCCCAATATCGTCCACGTCGCCTCGCCCGACATCGCCGGGCATCGCGCGGTAAGCTGGGCGCGGGCGCGCGGGCTGCCGGTGCTCGCCTCTGTCCACACCCGGTTCGAGACCTATCCGCGCTACTACAACATGGGCTTTCTCGAGCCGATGGCGGAGACAATCCTGCGCCGGTTCTACCGCCGCTGCGATGCGCTGGTCGCGCCGTCGCAGAGCATGGCCGACGTGCTGCGCGAGCAGAAGATGAACGAGGAGATTTCGATCTGGTCGCGCGGCGTCGACCGGACGATATTCGATCCCGGCCGGCGCGACATGGAATGGCGGCGCGCGCAGGGCATCGCCGACGGCGAACTCGCGGTCGGCTTCCTCGGCCGGCTGGTGATGGAAAAGGGGCTGGACGTCTTTGCCGATACGCTGGCCGCGTTGCGCCAGCGCATGGTGCCGCACAAGGTGCTGGTGGTCGGCGAAGGGCCGGCGCGCGCGTGGTTCGCGGACCATGTGCCGGGCGCGAGGTTCACCGGGATGCTTACCGGCGCCGAACTCGGCCGGGCCGTCGCGAGCATGGACGTGCTGCTGAACCCTTCCGTCACGGAGACCTTCGGCAACGTCACGCTGGAAGCCATGGCTTCGGGCGTACCTGTGGTCGCCGCGCGCGCGACCGGCAGCACGAGCCTGGTGACGGAAGCGCAGACCGGGCGGCTGGTGGCGCCGGGCGATGTCGAAAGCTTCGCCAACGCCGTGGCCGCCTATGCCGCCGACCCCGCCTTGCGGGCGGCGCACGGCGCAGCTGGCGAAGCGCGCAGCCGCGAGTATTCGTGGGACGCGATCAACCGGACGGTGGCCGACGTCTATCAACGGCTGATAGCCGCCCGCGCCTCGCGGACGGAAATGGCGCCGACGGCGGCCGTCCGCGGGGCCTAGACGTGTCCGCATGACATTGAATCTCCCCTCCCCGGCGGGGAGGGGTTGGGGGTGGGGGAGCGAGGCCGGCCAAGGTATTCTCGGGCCGCGCATCGACGTTGGCGTCGGATACCCCCATCCAACCCTCCCCCGATCGGGGGAGGGCTTCTTCGGTTGATCAGAGCCGCTCGATCCGCTGCGCCGCCTCGTCGAGGATTTCGGCGATGCGATGCGGCAGATCCTCGTCGCCGCGGTTGCCCGCCAGCCTCTGGCCGACGGCGGTGAACAGGTTGACCGACGCCCGCTCGATCGACGGGGACCGTCCACGCGCGGCGCGCTCGCCCAGTCCGGCAAGCCGTTCCATCGCGCGTTCCACCTGCTCGCCTTCTTCCGTCAGCACGGCTTCACCCGCCGGCGTGATGGCGAACTTGCGCCGCTGGTCATCGCTCGCCTGTTCGGCGATCAGCCCTTCGTCGGCCAGCATCGACAGCGCCGGATAGACCACGCCGGGGCTGGGCGCGTAGTGCCCGCCCGACAGTTCTTCCATCGCCTTGATCAGGTCGTAGCCGTGACGCGGCTCGTCGGCGATCAGGCGCAGCAGCATCAGCCGCAGCTCGTCGCGCCCGAACTGGCGCCGGCGACCCCGGCCGTGTCCGCCGAACGGGCCACCCGGCCCGCCGAAGGGACCGCCGAACCCGGCGCCAAACGGACCGCCGAAGCCGCCCCAGCCCTTGCCGGCCATCGCGGCGAACGCCGCCATCTTGCGGGCTCTGCGTCCGCCGTGGTTTCCACATGAATGTCTCATATATCAGCATATCCTTTCTTAGATAGATTAAGATATATCTTAAAATAGTCGCAGTTCAAGAGGCTCGCCGGAAAAAGTTCCAGCGCCTATCTGGGACGGCGATGGCCGACCTGTTCTCCGACGATCCCCTCCCTGCCGTCGCGACGGACGAGCCGCGCGAGGACGCGCCGCTCGCCGACCGGCTGCGCCCGCGCTCGCTCGACGAGGTGATCGGACAGGAACACCTGACCGGCCCCGAAGGCGCGATCGGCCGGATGGTCGCCGCCGGGCGGCTGTCGAGCATGGTGCTGTGGGGACCGCCCGGCACCGGCAAGACCAGTACCGCGCGCCTGCTGGCCGATGCGGTGGGGATGCGCTTCGTCGCCCTGAGCGCGGTGTTCTCCGGCGTGGCCGATCTCAAGAAGGCCTTCGCCGAAGCCGAAACGGCGGCGAAGGCCGGCCAGAGGACACTGCTGTTCGTGGACGAGATCCATCGCTTCAACCGCGCGCAGCAGGACGGTTTCCTGCCTTTCGTAGAACGAGGCACGGTGACGCTGGTCGGCGCGACGACGGAGAACCCCAGCTTCGAACTCAATGCCGCGCTGCTCAGCCGCGCCCAGGTGCTGATCCTGCACCGGCTCGACGCCCAGGCGCTGGGCAAGCTGCTCGACCGGGCCGAAGCGCTGGAGGGCCCGCTGCCGCTGACGCCGGAAGCGCGCGAGGCCCTGGTCGCCAGCGCCGACGGCGACGGGCGCTTCCTGCTCAACCAGGCGGAAACGCTCTATTCGGCCGGCCTCGCCGAACCGCTCGACCCGGCCGCGCTCGGCAAGTTCCTGCAACGCCGGGTGGCGGTCTACGACAAGGATCGCGAGGGCCACTACAACCTGATCTCCGCGCTGCACAAATCCATCCGCGGCTCGGACCCGCAGGCGGCGCTGTATTATCTCGCAAGGATGCTGGTGGCGGGGGAGGAGCCGCTCTACCTGCTGCGCCGGCTGACTCGCACCGCGGTCGAGGACATCGGGCTGGCCGATCCGCAGGCGGTCGTGCAGTGTCTCGCTGCGAAGGACGCCTACGAATTCCTCGGCAGTCCCGAAGGCGAGCTGGCGATTGCGCAGGCCTGCCTCTACCTCGCCACCGCGCCCAAATCGAACGCCGCCTACAAGGCGCAGAAAGCCGCTTGGAAAAGCGCGCGCGAGACCGGCAGCCTGATGCCGCCCGCCAACATCCTCAACGCGCCGACGAAGCTGATGAAGGACATCGGCTACGGCAAGGGCTACACCTACGATCACGATGCCGAAGACGGCTTTTCCGGCGACGACTACTGGCCCGAAGGGATGGAGCCGCAAACGTTCTACGAGCCGGTCGAGCGCGGGTTCGAGCGCCAGGTGAAGGAGCGGATCGCGTATTGGAACCGGCTGCGCAAAGAGCGTGGCTGAACGCTTCGGGCACTTCGCCGCGATCGACTGGTCGGGCGCGACGGGGGAGCGGCACCGGGGCATCGCCGTGGCGATCTGCGACGGAGCCGGCGACGCGCCGCTGCTCCTGCGCGCCGGGCATCGCTGGTCGCGGCCCGAAGTGCTGGCGTGGCTGCTGGAAGATATGCCGGAAGACACGCTGGTCGGGCTCGACCTCGGCATTTCGCTGCCGTTCGCGGATTGCGGCGCGTTCTTTCCCGGCTGGGTCGGCAGCCCGCCGGACGCGCGGGCGCTGTGGCGGCTGGTGGACGAGATGAGCGCCGGCGACCCGCATCTCGCGGCCGGCGCCTTCGTCGAACATGAAATCGCCGCGCGCTATTTCCGCCGTCAGGGCGGGCGCGAGGGCGCGGCGTTCCATCACCCGGCCGCTACCCACCGGCGCGGCCGCTTCCGCGTGACCGAGGATGCGCAGGCGGCGCGCATGGGCTGCAAGCCTTACAGCAACTTCAACCTCGTCGGCGCGGCGCAAGTCGGCAAGTCGAGCCTTACCGGAATGCGCGTGCTGAACCGTCTGCAAGGCCGCCTGCCCGTGTGGCCCGTGGACGATCTGCCGGCGACCGGTTCGGTCGTGGTGGAAATCTACACCGCCATCGCAGCGATCCACGCCGGCAGGCGCGCGTCGAACAGCAAGATGCGCAGCTTTGCCGAACTCAACGCGGCGCTCGCCACGCTGGGCAGCCCGCCCGTCTCCGGCGTCGGCCCGATCGACGACCATAGCGCAGACGCGCTGCTGACCGCCGCCTGGCTGCGCGCCAACGCCCATCGGCGTGCGTTGTGGCGGCCCGAGGGCCTGACGCCGGGCATCGCTCGCACCGAAGGCTGGACCTTCGGCGTCGCTTGAAGCAAAGGGCGCGAACGATGCCGGCTTAGCTCAGTTGGTAGAGCACCTGATTTGTAATCAGGGGGCCACGGGTTCGAATCCTGTAGCCGGCACCACTTCCCCGCATTCCGCCACCGCTCTGCCGCAGGCGTTCGCCCGTTCGGGAACGCAGCGCCCTATCGCCTGGTTGATCCGGCGTATGCAAGTCTCGAAGGAAGTCCCATGAATCGCAAGATCGCCGCCGTCGTCGTCGCCATGGCGCTCGCCGCCTCGGCCGCCGCCTGCAATACGGTTTCGGGTGCGGGCGAAGACCTGCAATCGGCTTCCGACACGGTCGAGGAAGAGCTCTGAGCCGTGTGGCTCAGACCGGCAGGCCGACGTAGTTTTCGGCAATGCTGGTCTGCGCCGCGCGGCTGGACGCGATGTAGTCCAGTTCCGCAACCTGCATCGCGCGTTCAAACGGGCCGTCTTCTGGAAAGCGGTGCATGAGGCGCGTGAGCGACCACGAAAACCGCTCGCTCTTCCACACCCGCGCCAGCGCCCGGTCCGAATAGGCGGCGACGGCATCGGCGCCGTTGCGGTTGAAGAACGCGACCAGCGCCTCGGCGGCGTAGTAGACGTCGCTCGCCGCCAGATTGAGGCCCTTGGCCCCTGTCGGCGGCACGATATGCGCGGCGTCCCCGCATAGCAGGAGGCTGCCGTAACGCATCGGCGTGAAGACGTAGCTGCGCAGCGGCGCGATGCTCTTCTCGATGGTCGGCCCACGGGTAATACGCGCCGCAACCTGCGGCCCCAGGCGTATCGCCAGTTCGTCCCACAGGCGATCGTCGGGCCAGTCCTCTATCCGTTCGGCCAGCGGCACGTCCACGTAGTAGCGGCTGCGTGTCTGGCTGCGCATCGAGGCAAGCGCGAACCCGCGTTCATGGTTGGCGTAGATCAGCTCGTGATCGCACGGCGGCACGTCGGCGAGAATGCCAAGCCAGCCGAACGGGTACTCGCGCTGATATTCGACACCCACCGATGCCGGTATGCATTGGCGGCTCGGCCCGTGAAAACCGTCACATCCGGCAACGATACGGCAATCGATCCGCTTCTGCGCGCCGCCGTGAGTGAAGGTCACGAACGGCGCGTCGCCTTCGACGTCGTGAATGGCGACATCCTGCGCCTCATAAATGACTTCCAGCCCGCGTTCCTCGCGCGCATCCATGAGGTCGCGCGTCAGCTCGGTCTGGCCGTAGACCACCACCTGCTTGCCGGTCAGCGCGGCGATGTCGATGCGGATCAGCCGCTCGCCGTCGGCCAGATTGAATCCATCGTGCGGCAAGCCTTCGGCCCGGAGCCGCGCATCGAGCCCGAGACGTTCCATCAGGGAGACGGTGACCTGTTCCAGCACGCCGGCGCGAATACGGCCGAGCACATATTCGGGCGAGCGCCGCTCTAGGACGATGCAGTCCACGCCCTCGGCGCGCAGGAGATGGCCGAGGAGCAGGCCCGCCGGACCCGCGCCGACAATGCAAACCTGGGTCTTCATTTCCTCTCCCCGTCGTCAGCGCGGCGCCGACGCAGAGCGCGGGCGCTCAAGGGAAGGGCCCGGTCCGTTATCACCGCCCCACGGCTATATAGCGCAATCCGTGGCGTTCGACATCGTCGCGATCGTAGAGGTTGCGCAGATCGACCAGCAGCGGTTCGGCGAGGAGCGACTTGGCGCGAGCGAGGTCGAGCGCGCGGAAGGCGTCCCATTCGGTCACGATCACCGCAGCGTGGGCGCCCTGCATGGCATCGTAGGCGTCCTGGCAATAGGTCACCTTGTCGAGCAGCGAGGCCGCCTGCTCCATCCCTTCGGGATCGTAGGCCCGCACGCTGGCGCCGGCATCCTGCAACGCGCGCACGATCGCCAGCGACGGCGAATCGCGCATGTCGTCGGTATTGGCCTTGAACGTCAGCCCGAGCAGCGCGATCGTCTTGCCGTGCCCGTCGCCGCCCAGCGCGTGGACCACCTTGCGCCCCATCGCCCGCTTGCGGCTGTCGTTGGACGCCACCACCGCCTCGACGATGCGAAGCGGCGCTTCGTAGTCCTGCCCGGTCTTGAGCAGCGCCAGCGTGTCCTTGGGAAAGCACGAGCCGCCATAGCCCGGCCCCGGTTGCAGGAACCGCGGACCGATGCGGCTGTCGAGCCCGATGCCCCGCGCCACGTCCTGCACGTCCGCCCCGACCTTCTCGCACAAGTCGGCGATCTCGTTGATGAAGCCGATCTTGGTCGCCAGAAACGCATTGGCGGCATACTTGGTCAGTTCCGCCCCGCGCCGCGCCATCGCCAGCAGCGGCGTCTCGTTGCGCAGCAGCGGGCGATAGATGTCGTGCAGCACGCCGGCGGCATGCTCGTCGTTGACCCCGATCACCACCCGGTCGGGACGCTTGAAGTCCTCGATCGCCGCGCCCTCGCGCAGGAACTCCGGGTTCGAGGCGACCGAAAACTCCAGATCGGGCCGCGCCTCGCGGATGATCCGTTCGACCTCGTCGCCGGTGCCCACCGGCACGGTCGACTTGGTCACCACCACCGCGCCGGCCTTCAGATGCGGCGCCATCTCGCGCGCCGCCGCATGGACGAAGCTCAGGTCCGCATGCCCGTCCCCGCGCCGCGAGGGCGTGCCCACCGCGATGAACACCGCATCCGCGCCCGGCACCGCTTCGGCAAGGTTCAGCGTGAACTCCAGGCGGCCGGCCGCGACATTGTTCGCCACCAGCTCGTCCAGCCCCGGCTCGAAGATCGGTATCCCCCCGGCCAGCAGCGCATCCACCTTCGCCGCGTCCTTGTCCACGCAGCACACGCTGTGCCCGAAATCCGAAAAACACGCGCCCGACACCAACCCAACATAACCAGTGCCGATCATCACTATGCGCATGCTTCGCTCCCTGTCGGTGAGATTTCCTGCCGGCGCGCCCTAAGCGAACAGCGCTGGCGCTGGCAAGCGCTTCACCCGCGCCCGCGATACGAAGCGACGCCCTGATCGGGCAGCCAGAGCCCTTCGGGCGGCGCGCTGCTTTGCCAGAACACGTCGATCGGAATGCCGCCGCGCGGATACCAGTAGCCGCCGATGCGCAGCCATTGCGGACGCATTTCGGCGAACAGGCGCTGGCCGATGCCGACTGTCACGTCTTCGTGAAAGCCGCAGTGGCTGCGGAACGAGGCGAGGAACAGCTTGAGGCTCTTCGATTCGACGATCGTCTCGCCCGGCGCGTAGTCGATCACCAGATGCGCGAAATCGGGCTGGCCGGTGACCGGACACAGCGATGTGAATTCGGGCGCGGCGAATCGCACCAGATAAAGCGTGCCGGCGCGCGGATTGGGCACATAGTCGAGCTCCGCCTGGTCGGGCGAGGCGGGCAGCGGGCTCTGGCGGCCGAGATGGCGGGGTTCGTTCATCGGCGCTGCTGTGCCGCTATCGGGCGCGCTGCACAAGGCGGCGCATCGGCGCGGCGAATTCACAGGCCGTTCAGCCGCACACGCCATGCCCCCGGTGACGAGCAATGCGATCCTTCACTGGCGCCTTGGTTGCGGCCGCGGCCGCGCTTGCGGCGAGCGGTTCCGCTCTCGCCGCACCCGAATCGCTGAGCGACTTCCGCCTGCCGCCGGAAAGGTCCGACTCGCAACCTTCGCCCGACCGCCAGGGGCCGGTGGCGCCCGATGTCGCCGAATCGCAGGTGCGGCCGACACCAACGCCGACACCGGTGTCCCCGCGCGCGGAATCATCTCCGGACGTCGTGGTGCCGCCGATCACGATCGCTCCCGCGCCGGAGCCGCCAGACGGTCTCTCCCCGCCGGAAGCTGACGGCTGGGCGCAGACGGACGATGCTATCCAGTCCCCTTCCGCCCCGTCGGAAGAAGTTACAGCCATCGTCGCGCCGCCTGTTCCGGAACCGACATCCGCGCGGTCGGCGACCTCGCCACCGCAGCCTCCCACGCCTATCGCGGAGCCGGCCGGACCTGCCTGGCCATGGACCGCGCTCGGCCTGCTCGGAATCGCGCTTGTTGGCTTCGGCGTGTGGGTCTTTCGCCGTCGGCGCGCGAGCGGCGGCGCGCTCTCGGCGCAGCCAGTCGAACGCCCGCGCCTCGGCAATGCGAACGATCACGGCGCTCCCGCCCAGCCGGCGGCGGTATCGGGCGAGCCGCTCCGGGTCGCGCTCGAACCGTTGCGCCTCAGCCTCACGCTGATGAACGCGACGCTGTCCTACCGCCTCGAACTGGCGAACCGGTCCCCGGCGGCGATCACCAACCTCGACATCGAGGCGGACATGATTTCCGCGCACGCATCGCTGAGCCGCGAAGAGCACCTTTCGGGCCCCGCGAACGGCGCAGGCTCGCTGCGCCGGATCGCGCGAATCGAGCCGGGCGCGAGTGAGGTGATCGAAGGCGAGTTCAGGCTGCCGCTTTCGGGGATCGTGCCGATCCGCCAGGGAAACGCGGCATTGCTGCTGCCGCTGGCGCGCTTTCGCCTTCGCGGAGGCGACGGGGGCACGACCGTACGCACTTATGTGGTCGGTCAGCCCGGCGCCCGGCAGGACGGCCGCATGGAGCCGTTCCGGCTCGATCTCGGACCGCGCATCTATCCGCGGCTCGCGCAGCGCGCCTTCGCTTGAGTTTGGCGCGATTGCGGCTAACCCGAAGACATGGACGATCTCGTTTCCACCCAATGGCTGACGGACCGGCTCGGCGAGCCCGGCATGGTCGTGCTCGACGCTTCGGCCCACCTTCCCGACGCCGGGCGCGACGCGGCGGCGGAATTCGCCTCGGCGCACATTCCGGGTGCGCGCTTCCTGAGCCTCGAGACGTTCAAGGACCCGGACAGTCCCGTCCCCGCGGCGCTTCCCACCGCCGCGCAGTTCACCGCGCACATGGCCGAACTGGGCGTGAACGACGGCGACCGGGTTGTGATCTACGACGACAGCGCGGTGAAGACCTCCGCCCGCGCGTGGTTCATCCTGCGGATGCACGGAATGCAGCAGGTGGCGATTCTCGACGGCGGGCTCGGCAAGTGGCGCGCGGAAGGACGCGCGCTGGAAAGCGGCGACACGCGGGCCGCGCCGGGCCATGTCACGCCCGCCGCCGGCCCCGGCGCAATCCGCGACAAGGCTGCCATTCTCGCCAATATCGAGAGCAAGACGGAGCAGGTTGTCGATGCGCGCGGGGCGGCGCGTTTCTCGGGCGAGGATCCGGAGCCGCGCCCCGGCATGGCCAGCGGCCATATCCCCGGCTCGCGCAACATGCCCTTCGGCAAGGTGCTGAACGCGGACGGCGCCTTCAAGGATGCGGCGGGGCTTCGCGCCGCCTTCGCCGAAGCGGGCGTCGATCTCGACCGGCCGGTGACCACGACCTGCGGCAGCGGAGTGACGGCGGCGGTGCTGCTGTTCGCGCTGGAACTGCTCGGCAAGCGCGACACCGCGCTCTACGACGGAAGCTGGAGCGAATGGGGCGCCGACCCCGATACGCCCAAGGCCACGGGACCGGCTGCTTGATCTGCGCGCCGCCACGGATGGGACAAGATGTCCGAGGGTAAGCGCACATCCACCCGCCTGGTCGAAGCCGGGCGGCGGGGGGAATGGACCGGCGCGCTGGTCAACCCGCCGATCGGACGCGGCAGCACCCATCTCTATGCCGACAGCGCCGACCTCGCGCGCGGGCGGCCGAACGAGGACGGGCAATTCTATTACGGCCGGCGCGGCTCGCAGACCCAGTGGGCGCTGGCCGAAGCGCTGACGGAGCTGGAGCCCGGCGCGACGGGCACGGTGCTCTATCCCAGCGGCGTCGCGGCCATAGCCGGCGCTCTGCTGGCGGTGCTGAAAGCGGGCGATGTCCTGCTGATGACCGACAACGCCTATGAACCGAGCCGCGCGATGGCGAAGACCCTGCTGGCCCCGCTGGGGATAGAGACGCGCTTTTTCGACCCGCTCGATCTCGCGGCCTTTCCCGCCGCCTTCTGCGAGCGCACCAAGGCGGTGCTGCTGGAAAGCCCCGGCAGCCTGACGATGGAAGTCTGCGACGCGCCCGCGCTCGCCGCCGTGGCGCGCGAGAAGGGCGCGGTGAGCCTGATCGACAACACCTGGGCCTCGCCGCTGGGCTTCCCGGCGCTGGAACGCGGCTGCGACATCACGATCATGTCGCTGACCAAGCATGTCGGCGGGCATTCGGATCTGATGATGGGTTCGGCCGCGGCCGGTGCAGAGCTTTACCCTCGGCTGCGCGCGACCGGCCAGGCGCTGGGGCAGGTCGTCTCGCCCGACGACGCAGCGCTGGCGCTGCGCGGGCTGCGCACGCTGGGTCTGCGACTGGAGCGCGAGAGCGCGAGCGCGCTGGAGCTGGCCCGGTGGCTTTCCGGCCGGCCCGAAGTGGCGCACGTGCTGTGCCCGATGCTTGCCGGAGCGCCGGGCCACGACCTGTGGCAACGCGATTTCACCGGCGGCTGCGGCCTGTTCAGCCTTGTCCTGAAGGGCGGCGACGCGGCCGCTCGCGCCCGTTTCATCGACGCGCTCGAGCTGTTCGGCATCGGCTATAGCTGGGGCGGCTACGAAAGCCTCGTCATCCCGTTCGACCCGGCCCGCGCGCGCAGCGTCACTCGCTGGCCGCCGGAGCAGTGGAACGCATCGGACAGGTTCGGCGTGCGGCTCTCCATCGGTCTCGAAGACCCCGGCGACCTGATCGCCGACCTCGAACGCGGCTTTGCCGCGATGGCGCGCGGATGAGCGCGTCCGACGCCCTGCTGCGCGAACTTCCCGACGGAGGCGGACTGCAAACCGCTGTCGCCGCGCTCGATCACTGGGGCTTCATGATCGGCACGGCGCGGATTTCGCTCTGGACCGCGCTCGTCTCCCTGTTCGTGCTCCTCGCCGCGCTGGTGATCGGCCGGGTCGTGATCAAGCTTGCAAGCTGGCTGATCGGCAAAATCCACGGCATCGACACCACACAGCAGCTCCTTGCCAAGAAGCTGGTCGCCATCGTGGTCTGGACGCTGACGTTCCTGCTTGCGGTCGACATGCTCGGCGTCGACCTCACCGCGCTTGCGGTGTTCTCCGGCGCCTTGGGCCTCGCGCTCGGCTTCGGCCTGCAAAAGACCTTCGGCAACCTGCTGGCCGGCATCATCCTGCTGATGGATCGCTCGATCAAGCCGGGCGACGTGATCGCGGTGAACGACGGCATCAGCAACACCGTGGGGCAAGTGAAGAAGATCGGCATCCGCGCGGTCTCGGTCATCACCCGCGACAAGAAGGAATACCTGATTCCGAACGAGAACCTGATGATCAATCAGGTGGAAAACTGGTCCTACAGCTCGCGCGACGTGCGGATAAAGGTGCCGGTGCCGGTGTCCTACGAATGCGACATCGAGCAGGTCGAGGCGCTGATGATGCAGGCCACGCGCGAAGCGAAGCGCGTGCTCGATCAGCCCGCGCCGGCGGTGTGGCTGAGTTCCTTCGAGCGCGACGCGATCGAGTTCGAGATCCAGTTCTGGATCCACGACCCCGAGGAAGGCATCGGCAACGTCCGGTCCGACCTGCTCAAGCGGCTGTGGCGCCTGTTCAGGGAAAACGGAATCAAGGTGCCCTTCCCGCAGCAGGACATTCACTTGCGCGGCAGCGAAGGGCTGCGGGAATTGCTCGACGCGCGAACCACGGAACGCGAGCCCTAAAAGCTGCCCTAACGCCCACCCAATGCATTCTGGCTGGCGGATTCCCCGCCGCGCAGCCATGTGCGCGCCATGATCAAAGTGGGCACAGTTTACCTTGTCGGCGCGGGGCCGGGGCAGGCGGACCTGTTGACGGTGCGCGCGGCGCGGCTGCTGGCGCGCGCCGAACTGGTAGTGCATGACGGGCTGGTGGAGCCCGAGGTGCTCGACCTCGCCGGGCCGGATGCCGAGTTGGTCTCCGTCGCCAAGAGCCGCGCCCGCCACACCCTGCCGCAACCCGAAATCAACGCCCTGCTGGTGCGCGAAGCCTTGCGCGGGCGTGACGTGGTGCGGCTGAAAGGCGGCGATCCCTTCGTCTTCGGCCGCGGCGGCGAGGAAGCCGAGGCGTGCCGTGCGGCGGGCGTGCCGGTCGAAGTCGTTCCCGGCGTCACCTCCGCGCTCGGCGCGGCGGCGGCGGCGCAAATCGCGCTGACCCATCGCGAGGCGGCGAGCGTGGTCAGCTTCGTTGCCGGCCAGTGCAAGGGCCTTGCCGAACAGGACTGGGCCGGGCTCGCCGGCAAGGGCCGGACGCTGGTGATCTACATGGGCGTCAAGACCGCGCCGCAGATCGCCGAGAAGCTGATGACCGACGGGCTTGCGCCCGACGTGCCGCTGGCGGTGGTCGAAAACGCCGCGCGCCCCGGAATGCGCGTGCTGCGCGGCCCGCTCGCCGCCCTGCCCGATCTTGTCGAGCGGGAGCGGGTGAAGAGCCCCGCCCTCATCATCATCGGCGATGTCACGGCCAGAGACTCCGGGGTTGACGACGCCACACTGCAAACGTTCGCGCTGGAGGCGCATTCGTGAAGATACTGACGGGTAACGATCTGAAGAACGGCCGAGTGGTCTGGTGGGACGGCCAGGGCTGGTCGATCCATGTCGAGGACGCGGCCGATGTCGGCGATCAGGCCGACGCCATCCTCGCGCGCGAGGACGCCGCGTGCCGGGTCAACGGCGGCTATGCGATCGACGCCGAGCCCGATCCGGCGGGACGCGGCGTGCGCCCGGCGCACATCAAGGATCGTATCCGCGCCTACGGCCCGACCGTGCGCCCCGACCTGACATTGAAGCCGGCCGACCCCAACGCCGGAACCTGGGTGATCTGATGTACAAGTACGACCAATACGACCACGCGATGGTCCAGGCCCGTGTCGAGGATTTCCGCGACCAGACGCGCCGCCGCCTCGCCGGCCAGATGACCGACGACCAGTTCAAGCCGCTCCGGCTCAAGAACGGCCTCTATTTGCAGCTCCACGCCTACATGCTGCGCATCGCGATCCCCTACGGGACATTGAACAGCACGCAATTGCGCAAGCTGGCGCATATCGCGCGGACTTACGACCGCGGCTACGGCCACTTCACTACGCGGCAGAACCTGCAATTCCACTGGATCAAGCTGGAAGACGCGCCCGACATCCTCGGCGAACTGGCCGATGTCGAGATGCACTGCATCCAGACCAGCGGCGAAAGCATCCGCAACATCTCCGCCGATCACTACGCCGGCGCGGCGGCCGACGAAATCATGGACCCGCGCCCCTGGGCCGAGATGCTGCGGCAAATGACCACCTTCATGCCCGAGTTCAGCTACCTGCCGCGCAAGTTCAAGATCTGCGTGATCGCCGCCAAGGCCGATCGCGCCGCGATGCGCTGGCACGATTTCGGCCTGCGGATCGTAAAGAACCCAAATGACGATGGGGCGGGCGAGATCGGGTTCGAAGTCTATCCCGGCGGCGGCATGGGCCGCACGCCGTTCATCGCCTACAAGAGCAGCGACTTCGTGCCGCAGCACCAGATCTTCAGCTATCTCCAGGCGGTGCTGCGGGTATGGAACCGCCACGCGCGGCGCGACAACATCCACAAGCAGCGGATGAAGATCCTGGTCCACGAACTGGGCGAGGAAGAGTTCACGCGCCAGGTGGAGGAAGAGTTCCGCCACATGCTGACGCTGGGCAACGACTTCCCGCAGGCCGAATACGACCGCATCGCCGCCTATTTCGCGCCGCCGCCGTTCGAGAGCGGCCTGTCCGAGGAAATCGACCGGTCGGACCCGGATTTCGCGGTCTGGCTCGACCAGCAGGTGGCCCCGCACAAGCAGCCCGGCTACGCGATCGCCAACATCAGCCTCAAGGCGATCGGCGGGATCGGCGGCGACATGACCGCCGAACAGATGGACGTGGTGGCCGATCTCGCCGAGCGTTACAGCTTCGACGAACTGCGCGTGAGCCATGTGCAGAACCTCGTTCTGCCGCACGTTCGCAAGGCCGATCTCCACACCATATGGCGGACGCTGCGCGATGCCGGGCTGGCCGACGCCAACCTCGATCTGGTGACGGACATCATCGCCTGCCCCGGACTCGACTATTGCAGCCTCGCCAATGCGCGTTCGATCCCGGTGGCGCAGAAGATCGCCGAGCGCTTCGCCGACCCGGATCGCCAGCGCGATCTGGGCGAACTGAAGATCAAGATTAGCGGCTGCATCAACGCCTGCGGCCACCATCACGCGGGCAACATCGGCATCCTCGGCGTCGACCGGAAGGGCTCCGAGAGCTATCAGCTCCTGCTCGGCGGTTCGGGCGACGAGGAAACGACGCAAGCCAAGATCACCGGCCCCGGCTTCGACGAGGCCGGCGTGGTCGACGCGGTGGAACGCGCGGTCGAACATTACCGCGAAATCCGCGCGCCGGGCGAACGGTTCATCGATACTTATCGCCGCGTCGGCATGGATGGCTTCAAGGAGGCGATCTATGGTTGAGGCGGTGCGCTTCCGCGACGATGCCGTGCCGGACGAACCGGCGGTTTCGCTCGACGCTTTCCTCGACCAGACCAACGCCGCTTCGGTGCGGATCGAGGCGGGGGACGACGTGCGCCGGCTCGGCCCCGTGCTCGACCGCGTGCGGCTGGTCGAGGTGGACTTCCCCAAGTTTCGCGACGGACGCGGCTTCTCCAGCGCGCGCATCCTGCGCGAGATGGGCTATGCCGGCGAGATCAAGGCGACCGGCGACGTGCTGGTGGACCTGATCTGGTTCATGCGCCGCTGCGGCTTCGACAGCTTCGCGCCCGATGTGCCGCTGAACCCGGCCGACGTGGAATCGGTGCTGAACCGTTATCCGCACGTTTACCAGCACGCCGCCGATGAGGCGGTGCCGATCTGGAAGCTGCGCCACCCAGAGGCAGGCAATGGCTAGCCGCGCGGTGGACGTCATCGATACCGGGCCCAGCTTCGCCCAGGCCGACGCCGACGCGCTCAACGCCCGCTTTGCGGGGGTCGATGCGGGTGCGATGCTGGCCGAGCTGTTCGCCGAAGGCGCGCTCGGCCGCGTCGCGGTGGTGTCGTCGTTCGGCACCGAGAGCGCGGTGCTGCTGCACCTGGTGGCCCAGGCAGATCCCACCGTGCCGGTGATCTTCGTCGATACGCTGAAAATGTTCCCGGAAACGCTCGCCTATCGCGAGGAACTGGTCGAGCGCTTCGGCCTGTCCAATTCATCCGTGGTCCAACCCGACCCGGCGGTGATTGCCGCCAAGGACGAGAACGGGCTGCGCTGGTCGTGGGACCCGGACGGGTGCTGCGAGATCCGCAAGGTCGAGCCGCTGGCGCGCGCCAAGCAGGGCCTCGACGCATGGATTTCCGGCCGCAAGGCGTTCCAGTCCGTAACCCGGCAGAACCTGCCGCGCTTCGAAATCGAGGACGGCCGTCTGAAGGTGAATCCGCTCGGCGACTGGACCAAGGCCGATCTCGACGCCTGGTTCGAGGCGCACGACCTGCCGCGCCACCCGCTGGAGGCGCAGGGCTATCTCTCGGTCGGCTGCCAGCCCTGCACCAGCGTGGTCAAGCCGGGCGAAGATCCGCGCGCCGGGCGCTGGCGCGGCTGGGACAAGACCGAATGCGGCATCCATTCGCCCAGCAGCCCCGTCGCCGGAAACGAGGACGAGTTGCCGCCGGGCTACGAACCGGCGTTCTAGGCTGTATCGATATTCAGCCCTGACGGCCTGCAAATGGCGGCTTTCCGCGCTTCCGGTGCTCACGTGCCAAAAGCACGCTCCGCTCCGGGTCACGGAAAACCACCATTTTCGGCTCGCCATCTTCTGAATGTCGATACAGCCTAAAGCCAGCCCTGTTCGCGATACCAGCGGGCGGTCGCCGCCAGTCCCTCACGGGTCGGTATCTCCGCTCGCCACAGCGCGCCGGGCGGGGCCCGGTCCGCGCGGCTGACCCAATCGGGGTGGCACATATAGCCGACGCGGTCGGGAGTAAGCCGCGCCCTTTCCCCTCTCACGCATCCATCGAGCCAGCATGCCGCGCGCATGACCGGCCTGGGCGTGGCGGGCGCCCAGACATTGCGGCCCACCGCCGCGCCGATGGCCCTTGCCAGCTCGCGGTGGCTCCACCCGCCTTCGCGGCCATCGTCGGGCTCGAAGATGCGGTGCGACACGCCCTCCCCCGCCGGGACGAGCGCCAGCAGCAGCCGGGCGAGGTCGCGGACGTGAACGATCGACGCCCTGCCCGGCGGCGGCATCGGCACCACGCCCCAGCGCGCCGCCTTGAACAGTTCGAGGATCTCGCGGTCGCGCGGGCCGTAGATCGCCGGCGGGCGTACGATGGTCCAGTCGAGACCGCTGACCCGGACCAGATCCTCGGCATCGCGCTTCGACTTGCCGTAGGCCGACAATGCCGGTTCGCGCGCGGCGAGCGAGGAAACGAACACGAAACGTCCCGCGCCCGCCTGCTTCGCCGCCTCAATCAGCGCCTCGGTTCCCGCGACATTCCCCAGGTGAAATCCCGTCGGATCGGGCGTGTTGACCACCCCGGCGATGTGCAGGATCGCGCCCGCGCCGGTCGCCAGTTCTCGCAGCGCCGCCGTGTCGGCGAGGTCGCCGGGGATCCATTCCACGCCCTCGCAGGCGGGCTGCTCGCGCCGCGCCAGCGCCCGCAGCGGCACGCCCTGCCGGCACGCCTCCTCGATCACCGCCTGCCCGACGAAGCCGGTGCCGCCGGTAACCGCGATCGGCGTCAAAGCAGCACCAGCTGATCGCGATGGATCACCGCGGAACGCGGCGCGTAGCCGAGCAGCGCCTCGTGCTCGTCCTTGCGGCGTCCGCCGATCCGCTCGATCTCGGCGGAATCGTATTCGGCCAGTCCCTGCGCGATGGCCTTGCCGGCGGCATCGCGCACGGCGACAGGATCGCCACGAGCAAAATCCCCTTCGACGGCCACAATCCCGCTGGCGAGCAGGCTTTTCCCCGCGCCCAGCGCCTGCGCGCATCCCGCATCGACCACCAGCGCGCCCCGCAACCGCTGCCGCCCGCCGAGCCACGCCTTGCGCGCGCGGTCGCGCCGCGTGGGCACGAACAGCGTGCCGACATTGTCGGCAATGGCCCTGGCGAGCGGACGGGCATGAACGCCGTTGACGATCGCCAGCCCAATGCCGGCGCGGGTGGCGATCTCGGCCGCCTGGAGCTTGGAGCGCATGCCGCCCGAACCGAGGCCGGAACCCGAAACGCCGCTCGCCATCGCATGGACTTCCTCGGTCACGCCTTCGACGCGGGGCAGGAGCCGCGCTCCTTGCTGGCGCGGATCGCGGTCGTAGAGCCCGTCGACGTCCGACAGCAGCACCACCGCGCTAGCCTGCGCCGCCTGACCCACACGCGCGGCGAGCCGGTCGTTGTCGCCGAAGCGGATCTCCGCCGTGGCGACCGAATCGTTCTCGTTGACGACCGGCACCGCCCCCGCCCGCAGCAGGCGGCCGAGCGTGGCGGCGGCGTTGAGGTAACGGCGGCGATCCTCGAGGTCCTCGAGCGTGAGCAGCAGTTGCGCGGCGGTGATGCCGTGCGCCGCCAGCACTTCGCTCCACAGGCCGGCAAGCGCGATCTGCCCCACCGCGGCGGCGGCCTGCGCGTCGGCCAGCGAACCGCGCCCGCCTTTCGCCAGCCCGAGCCTTGCAGCGCCGAGCGCGATGGCGCCCGAGCTGACCACGATCACCTGCTGGCCGCGCCCCCGCGCCTCTGCGATCTCGCCCGCGAGGCTCGCCAGCCATTCGCCGTCCGGCACGCCGCCTTTGCCGAACAGGAGGGCGGAGCCCACCTTGAGCACCAGCCGGGGCGCGGCGGCGGCATCGGTGAGATCGGAAAGGCGCTTGATCGACATGGCGCGGCGTTAGCCGAGCGTTGCGGCTCAATCCAGCGGCGACCACGCGCCGCCGGCTTCGCCTTCATCCTCGACCGAGCGCGGGTTCTCGGTCGCGGTCCTGGCGGGAAGATGATCGAGCACCGCGTCGAGCAGCGCGCCGATCCCCGCCCCCGTCGCGCCCGAGACCGGAAACACCCGCTCCGCGCCCACCGCGCGCAGTTCCTCCGCGAAGCCGGCCGCCAGTTCGGCATCGGCGAGATCGACCTTGTTGAGCGCGATCAGGCGCGGCTTGTCGGCGAGGTCCGCGCCGTAGGCCTCCAGTTCCCGCTCCACGACCTGCATCGCCTCGGCCGGATCGGCCCCGGTGATGTCGACGAGATGGATCAGCACCCGGCACCGCTCAATATGGCCGAGGAAACGGTCGCCGATGCCGGCCCCGTCCGCCGCCCCCTCGATCAGGCCGGGAATGTCGGCCAGCACGAACTCCCGCTCGCGATGGCGCACTACGCCCAGCTTGGGCACCAGCGTGGTGAAGGCATAGTCGCCGACCTTGGCGCGGGCGTTGGAGACCTGGTTGATGAAGGTCGACTTGCCGGCGTTGGGCAGCCCGACCAGCCCGGCATCCGCCAGCAGCTTGAGCCGTAGCCAGACCGACGTTTCCTGCGCCGGAATGCCTGGCTGGTGCTGGCGCGGAGCGCGGTTGGTCGAGGTGGCGTAGCTGGCGTTGCCGCGTCCGCCCATCCCCCCTTCGAGGAGGACCACGCGCTGGCCGACCTCGGTAAAGTCCGCCAGCAGCTCCTCGCGCTCCTCGTCGAAGACCTGTGTGCCGATCGGAACCTCTATCACCAGGTCCGGCGCGCTGGCGCCGGTGCGGTTCTTGCCCATCCCGTGGCCGCCGCGCTGGGCCCGAAAATGCTGGGTGTAGCGGAAGTCGATCAGGGTGTTGAGGCCGGGCACGGCGACCATGACCACGTCCCCGCCCTTGCCGCCGTTGCCGCCGTCCGGCCCGCCGTACTCGATGAACTTCTCGCGCCGGAAGCTGACGGCGCCGGGGCCGCCCGCGCCCGAGCGGAGATGGATCTTGGCCTGATCGAGGAAATGCATACCTGTTTCGCCTCAAGCGCCGGCGGGGCCATCCGGCCCCTTGGCTATCCTCGCGCCTTCGGCGCTGCGGGCGGCCGGTCGGCCTTGCGGGGCCGCTGGACGCGGCCCGATCCGCCCCCAGCCGGTACGGTCAAGACAAATCGGTCCAGGACCGGCAAACTGCGCGACACCATTGTACGTGCGGGGACCGGGAATTCCAGCCTTCGCATCGCGGAGACTGGTGGAGCCGAGGGGGATCGAACCCCTGACCTCGTCATTGCGAACGACGCGCTCTCCCAGCTGAGCTACGGCCCCGTTCCGGTCCTTCGGGAGCGCCAGGCTCCCGCGAAGAGCGCGCGCCTTAGCGCGAAGGCCGCGCGCTTGGAAGGGCAAATTTGCGCACGCGGCGGCTATCCGCTGCCGCCCGCGCCATCCTCCGGCACCGGCTGCACCACCGGCGTCGAAACGCTTTGTTCCTGAACGGGTATCACCGGGATCGTCGCCCCGCTTTCGGGATCGACCACTGTCTGCGACGGGTAAGTCGCATCGAGGTTGACCAGGGTGCTGCCGACGCTGGGCGACGCCACGCCGTGGACCGCCACGTAACCCGGCTGCGAAGCGCCGTAGCGGGCGCCGTAGCGGGCGTCCCAGGCGGCGGATTCCGCGCGATACTGGTCGTAGTTGCGGAAGAAGTTCTGGAACACCGCCTCCAGCCGCACCAGGTTCGTCGCCGCGAAGAGCTTGGCATCGGCCGGTGGCGAGAGGCCGTATTCGCTGGCGATCTGCTGCGCCACATTGCAGAAATCGGCGCGGGCCGGCGGCAGGGCGAAGTAGTTGTAGACCTGCGTCATGTAGGCTTCGCGCGCCTTGACCGCCTCGGACCGGGAGCCGTGTTCCTGCCGGTATTCGCGGTCGATCGCGTTGTTCACGTTCGTCAGCGTCCTGGCGTGATCCTTGAGGAACTTGCCGTACGTGCCGAGGATCGCGGTCTCGTCGGATTCGAGGCAGTTGAGCGCGGCCACATTCCAGGCGGAACGGAAATGCCACAGCGTCGCATCCTCGGTGAGGTTGCTGTTGACGGTCATCCACCGGCCGTCCGGCCCGCGTGGCGGAATATCCATCTGGTAGGACGCGCCGCCGGGCGGGATGGGACGATAGGGAATGACTTCCGCCGGGGGTGGCGGCGGAGGCGGCGGGGGCGGCGGAGGCGGCGGAGGAGGCGGCGTCGCACAGGCCGCCAGCAATCCGACCGCGAGCGGAACCGCGACCCTCTTCAGCCAGCCCGGATTGTGTGAATTCATGCGATGCGGCTCCCCTCTCCGAGCGTCATCGGACCGCCATACCGGTCCGCCCCTTGCCCGCGGATTAAGCGCGGATTCTATCCGGCTGGCGACACAAAGAAAATGCCCGGAACGCAAGCGAGCGCTCCGGGCACGACGAAACGAATCAGGATTGCGGCCAGCCGCGCGAAACTATTCCCGCTGACCCATGAAGCTGAGCAGGAACTGGAACATGTTGATGAAGTCCAGATAGAGGCTCAGCGCGCCCATGATGGCCATCTTGCCGAGCGGATAGGCCGCCGCGGCGTTGGGATTGGTCACCTTGATCTGCTGGATCGCCAGATACTCGCGCTTCAGCCGCTGCGTGTCATAGGCGGTCAACCCGGCGAAGATCAGCACGCCGAGGAAGCTGATCGCGTAGCCCAGCGGCTCGGAGCCGATGAACATGTTGATCACCATCGCGATCAACAGGCCGATCACGCCCATGATGAGGAAGCTGCCGAAGCCCGACAGGTCCTTCTGCGTGGTGTAGCCGAACAGACTGAGGCCGGCGAAAGCGCCGGCCGTGGCGAAGAACGCCGCCGCAATCGAAGCGCCGGTGTAGACGAGGAAGATCGTCGACAGCGAGAGACCCATCAGCGTGGCGAAGCCCCAGAACATCGCCTGAAGCGTGGTGGTCGAAAACCTGCCCTGGCCGAAACTCATGGCCATGACGATCGCCAGCGGCGACAGGATCACCACCCAGGCGAGGATCCCGCCGTTCATGAACAGCTGCGCCGCAGGCGATTCCGCCCCGCCGCGCGAGAACAGCATCGCGACCACACCGGTCAGCAGCACGCCGCTGGTCATGTAGTTGTAGATCGAAAGCATGTGCTTGCGCAGGCCGGCATCGAAAACGACACCCTGCTGCGTGCCCACCGCGCCCGCAGACCCGGTCGACGCGCCGAAGCTCGTCCGGGTGGACTGGGGATCGTTCCAATTCGCCATTACAAAACTCCATTCCGGCGCCGAGCGACGACAAGCCGGTGCGGGCAATATCGCCATACCTGCCGCCGGATTCAAGGAAAACCGACCGTAAAGTGTTAACCCTTGTCCCGCGCCTCCGCCGCCATCTGCGCGCTGCGATCGCGCGCGGCGCGCAAGGTTTTCCCCAGCAGCAGGCGCAGGGCATCCCCTTCGTCGAGCGCATCGAGGCCCGCCTGGGTGGTTCCTCCGGGGCTCGCCACCCGGCGCGCCAGCTCTCCGGGGCCGATCGGAGACGCCGCCGCAAGGGCCGCCGCTCCATCCACCGTCGCGAGGGCCAGCCGCCCGGCCTTGTCTTCCGGCAACCCGAGATCGGCCGCCGCCGCAGCCAGCGCGTCGATGAAGCGATAGACGAAGGCCGGCCCCGAACCGGCGAGCGCTGTGACAAGGTCGAACTCGCCTTCATCGATCCATTCGGGCGCGCCAAGCGGATCGAGCAAGGCGCGCACGGCGTCCCGTCCCTCCGCATCGAGATCGCGCGCCGCGAGCGCGATCGGCGACTTGCCGAGCGCGGCCGAGAGGTTGGGCATGATCCGCACGATCCCGCCGGCGCGCGGAAAACGGGCGGCGAGCGTATCCAGCTCCACCCCGGCCAGCATCGACACCAGAACGGCGTCCGGCCCGGCGACCGCCTCCACCGCCGGCGCGACATCGCCCAGAACCTGCGGCTTCACGCCCAGCAGGACGAGATCGAATTGCCCGCCCTGCGGGATGGCGTCGAGCCGGCGCACGCCGACCGGAACGTCCTGCGCCGCCGGATCGGCCACCGCGAACCGTTCGGGCGATACGCCGCCGGCAAGCCAGCCGCGCAGCATCGCCCCGGCCATGTTGCCGCAGCCCACCAGCAGGATGCTCCCGAACCCGCTCATGCCGCCGTCCCCGGCAACGCCGCCCCGAAAGTCACACGAAAGGCCCATGTTTGTGGGGTAATCATAACGCCTTTTTCAATGTTTTTCAGTCACTTGTCAGAATATGCGTGTAACCTTCGGAAAGCGCCCGTCCCGCGGTTGCCCCGGACATCGCATCGCCCGGTGCGAGATCGGACGTGGCACATTGCCGCGGAGTAGGAAAGCGCCGCGTTGCGAGGACCGTCGGGAGGCGGCCGTCAGGCTTCGCCCGCTGCATCCACCAATGCGGCTTCGAGCGCTTCCTTCGGCCGCTTGTCGCCCCACAGCACGAACTGGAATGCGGGATAGAAGCGATCGCATTCCGACACCGCGCTCTCGATCGCGAGTTGGGCCATCGGCAGGCTGAGAAGCCCGTCCGCCCCGAGCATCAATCCGTGGCGATAGAGCAGCACGCCGCCGCTCGACCAGATGTCGAAATGGCCGAGCCAGAGCTGTTCGTTGACCAGCGCGAGCAATTCGTGGGCCGCGGCGCGCTTGGCGTCGGGAACGCGGATCTCGGGCAGGCACAGCAGTTGCAGCACATGGTCTTCGGCGCGCCAGATGCCGCGCACCTGATAGGTGGCCCAGCTGCCCTGGATCTCGCCGCAGATCTCGTCGTCGCTGACGAACTCGCAGGCCCAGCCGTGCGCCTCGAAGAACTGCGCCAGCATTTCGACGGGCGCCAGCTCGTCGGCCTCGTCGGCCGGCTCTGGCCCGATATTCACCATGCGTTTCCCGTCCTTTGGCATCGGCCATGCTCATGCGCCGAACTCGCCGCCCGACGCAATCGGGCGTCATGACGCCGCTGGGCAAAACCGGACAAGCCTGTTGGCAAGATGTGCAAAAGAGGCGGACGCCGGAACCGGCGCGGGATCAATCGAGCGGCTTCACTTCCTCGCCGGCCGAACTGGTGAAACGGAAGGAATCGACGCCCTTCTCCTTCAGGCTCGAAACCGCGTCCTGCGCCTCTCGGGCGCTGGCGAAGGGACCGGCGACCAGGCGGTTGGTCTGGCCCCAGGCGGCGACATGGGGCGCGCGGTCGTCGAGCAACCCGCCGACGGCCCGTTTGATGCGCCGCCAGTCGAACGCCAGCGCGGAGACGTCGCGCCCCGTCGCCACCTGCACCCATTGCCGGCTCGGATGCGCGGGCGGCGGCGGCGGTTCGGGCTTGCGCTCTTCCCGCGTGGGTTCGATCCGGGTGATGTCGACCGCGCCCGGCGCCGCGACGGTGGAAGCGCCGGGCAGCGAAAAATCGGCAAAGATTTCGTTCAGGTCGACGACTTCGACCGGTGGTTGCGGCGGCGGCGGGGATTGCGCGGGCTGCGCCAGCGCGATCGACGGGCGCGGCTCTTCGACCGACGCCACGACCACCGGCTGCGCGGCCGGAGGCAGTTCGACCGCAGCCGGAACCGAGGCAGGCTGCGGCGCGGGCTCGGCCGGGCGGCCGAGTGGCGCGCCCGACGGCACCAGCCGCGCGTCCGCCCCCTCCGCCGGGCGCGGGATCACGCCGGTCGCGCCGGAGTAAGCGGCGAGCGCCGGATCGTCGCGCCCGATCTCGGCCGCTTGGGGGAATGCCCCGAGATTGGCGGCCGCCGCCTGCTGGGCGCGGGTCAGCCTGGGCATGAACCGCAGATACGGCGCCAACCGGCTCGAGAGCCGTTCGGGCAGCATGGTCTCTGCGATCGACACCGCCTCTTCCGACTTGCCGAGAATCGCCAGCGCGAAGGCCCGCGCGCGATAGGCGGCAAGATCGCTGCGCTGGAGCAGCGGCAGCAATGTCGCCTCCGACGCGCGCTGATCGCCGGCGATGGCCTGGCTCAGCGCCAGCCGCCGGGTGACCGCCGGGTTCGCGCCCAGCGACAGGGCAAGCCTATAGTCCGCCTGCGCGCGGGCGTTGTCGCCCACCAGATCGTAAGCCAGGCCGCGTTCGGCCGCATGGGGCGCCATCGGCTCGCCCGCCGCCTCGGCCTCGGCGAACAGCCGCAAGGCGTCGAGCGGCTGGCGCTGGCGCACGAAAACGGAGGCAAGCCCGGCCTTCACGCGCCGATCGTCGGGCGCAACCGCTTCGGCGCGGCGGAAGAACCCGAGCGCGGCCTCGATATTCTCGAGCGCGAGCGAAGCCTGCCCGGCGCCGACCAGCGCATCGAGCGAGCGGGAATCGCGCGACAGGGCGCGCAATGCCTCGTTGAGCCTTTCGACCGCCGGATCGGGGAGCGGCTGCACGACCTCGCGCGCGTATCCGTCCTGCGCCCAGGCGGCCGACATCGGCGCGCCCGCCACCACGAGAGCAGCGGCAAAAGCGGGAGCGACCGGCAAAGAGCCGCGACGCCGGCGATGCGCGAAACGGATCATGCCCGGCCGGCTACCCCGCCGCATCTGAACCGCGCGCGAATGCGCCGGTCTTACTGGTTGTTCTGACGGCCGAGAAAGCGCGGGATGCGCAGCGAACCGCCACCATCGCCCTCATCTTCCTCGTCCTCGTCCTCCTCGCGCGAGGTCGAAGCGCGGGACAGGTTGGCCATCCGTTCGAACAGCGTGCTGCCGCCCGCGGCGGCGGCCGCGCCGCCGCGCCGTTGCGGCGAACCGGAGCCGGCTTCGCCACCCTCGGCCGTTTCGCCTTCCGCCCCGCCGCCGAGCATCCGCCGCCGCCGCCCACCGAGCATCGGCTGCACCGGCTCGTCGGCTTCGGCAAGGCGGCTCGCATCGAGCAGCAGTTCGTCTTCCGCCGGCTCCTGCGCTTCGAAAGTGAGCTCCAGCGCCTCGGCCTCGCCGCCTTCCGCGCCCGGCTCGCCGGCATCGTCCGACCGATCGCGCTCGATCCGGGTGCTTGCGAGCGAGCCGTAGCCGTCGTCCGCGCTGCTGCCGAATTCGCTGTCTTCCGCCGGATCGGCAATGCCGCCTTCGTCGCCTTCCGGCTCACCGGGATCGTACGATTCGGGCATCTGGTAGGAGACTTCGACGGTGGTCACGGCGTCTTCGGCCGGTTCGTCCTCGAAGGCCGGGGGCTGGTCGAACCCGGCATCGGATGCGACCGCGTCCTCGGCCAGCTCTTCCTGCGTCGGCAGGGGAAGCACCGGCTTCTTCGGCGCGCGCGCGCCGAAGCTCAGCGGCTGGCTGGCCGAATGCGCCTGCTCCTCGCTCTGCTCTATGCCGGTGGCGACCACCGAAACGCGGATCTTGCCGTTGAGATCGGGGTTGAACGCCGAGCCCCAGATGATGTTGGCTTCCGGATCGACCAGCTCGCGGATGTGGTTCGCCGCCTCGTCGACTTCGAGCAGCTTCATGTCATCGCCGCCGATGATCGAGATGATGACGCCCTTGGCGCCCTGCATCGAGACACCGTCGAGCAGCGGGTTGGCGATCGCGCGTTCGGCGGCTTCGAGCGCGCGGCTTTCGCCCTCGCCTTCGCCGGTGCCCATCATCGCCTTGCCCATTTCGCCCATCACCGAGCGCACGTCGGCGAAGTCCAGATTGATGAGGCCGGGCATGACCATCAGGTCGGTGATCGAACGTACGCCCTGTTGCAGCACCTCGTCGGCGAGCTGGAACGCTTCCTTGAACGTCGTTTCCGCCTTGGCGACGAGGAACAGGTTCTGGTTAGGAATAACGATCAGCGTATCGACGCACTTCTGAAGCTCTTCAATCCCGGCCTCGGCCGAGCGCATCCGCCGCGTGCCTTCGAACAGGAACGGCTTGGTGACGACGCCGACCGTCAGGATGCCCTTCTCGCGCGCGATCTCCGCAATGACGGGGGCGGCGCCGGTGCCGGTGCCGCCGCCCATGCCGGCGGCGATGAACACCATGTTGCAGCCTTCGAGCGCGCGGGACACCTCGTCCACCGTCTCTTCGGCGGCGGCGCGGCCGACTTCGGGACGCGAACCCGCGCCGAGGCCGCGGGTGATGTCCGGTCCAAGCTGGATCCGGTGCTCCGCGACCGAGGCGTTGAGCGCCTGCGCGTCGGTGTTGGCGACGATGAAGTCGACCCCTTCGATCTCGGCCTGGATCATGTTGGCGATGGCGTTGCCGCCCGCGCCGCCGACACCGATCACCGTGATGCGCGGACGCAGTTCCTCGACCGAGGGCGGACCGATATTAATGCTCATTCACTGCTCTCCCCTGGGAGGGGTTGATGGTTCCCGTTGTCGCGCTTGTGCCACAAAGCGATTCGCGGGTGCAAAAGGTAAATGGAACTATCCACAGCCGGCGACAGGGCCGCGATACGGCCTAGAAATACTCCTTCATCGTGCCCCACAGCCGCCCGAGCCGCGCGAAGCCGGCGGGCTTGCCGTGGACCCGGAAGCGCGAACCGATCGACCGGATGTCGACCGGATCCTCCGCGGCATAGAGCAAGAGCCCCGCCAGCGTCGCGAAACCGGGCGTCGCATGGGCTTCGGGCAGCCCCTTCAGGTGCGGCGGACGCGCGATGCGGACCGGCTTGGCCAGCGCGGACTGGGCATAGTCGGCAAGGCCGGGCATTTCCGCCCCGCCGCCGGTCAGGACCACCTGCCGCCCGTGCGCGCCGCCGAAACCCATCGCCTCCAGCGCGCGCCCGACGTCGCTGATCAGCGTATCGAGCTCGCCGGTGATGACGGCGATGAGCTCGGAACGCGGAATGCGGTTCTTGTCGTCGGCCCCGCGCGCCAACGGCCCCACGGATTCCTCCCCCGGGCCGTTGACCGGGATCAGTTCGCGGTGATCGGCCGGATTGGCGATGGCCGAGCCGTACTTGCACTTCAGCCGTTCGGCCTGGAAGCGCTTGATGCCGAGCGAACTGGCGATCGCATCGGTGATGTCGGCCGAGCCGTAAGGAAGCGCGGTGAGCGCGATCAGCATGCCGCCGACGTGTAGCGAGACATTGGTGACCTGCGCGCCGAATTCGACCAGCGCCACGCCGAGATCGCGCTCTTCGGCGGTCAGCGCCGCATATCCGGCGGCGATCGGCGAGGCGACCACCGCCTCGACATCGAGATGGGCGTTCTGCACCGCTTCGGTCAGGTTGCGCATCGGCGCGCCGTCGGCGAGCATCACGTGAACGTCGACGCCGAGCCGTTCGGCATGGAGCCCGCGCGGATTGGCGACCCCGGCCGCGCCGTCGAGGAAATAGCTCGCCGGCTGGGCATGGAGGACCATCCGCCCGTCGGGCTCGATGCTGCCGCGCGCGGCGACCAGCAGGTGTTCGATGTCTTCGTCCTCGATCCGGCGGCCGCCGATCTCGACCTCCACCGGCGTCACCTGGCTGGTGAGACCCGCGCCCGAACAGCCGATCCACACGCTGGCGACGCTCGCGCCGGCGAGCTTTTCCGCCCGCTCGACCGCATCGCGCACGGCATAGGTGGCGGCCGCCATGTCGGTCACGTAGCCGCGCCGGATGCCTTGCGACGCCCGATGCCCGCTGCCGAGCACGATCACTTCGCCGCCTTCGGTAAGGCCGCCGATCATCGCCGAAACGCGGAACGACCCGATGTTCACCGCGCCGAAGACGCGCGCAATCCGGGGGCTGTTTGCGGAAAGGCCGGCCATCAGGTTCCCGCCTCCGCCTTCAGCTGACGCTCTTCCTCGCGGCATTGCGGGCAGCGAAGGTAGAACCGGTCGGGATTGCGCATGTCGAAGGCGATCGCCTTGCCGCCGAGCAGGCGGTTGACGCCGTCGAGCCGGGCGAAGCTCATCAGCGCGGTGGCGGCGCGCTCTTCCCCCTGCGGCAGGGCCAGGACCTGATCGGTCCTGAAAGTCAGGTTCCACCGGCGATTGCCGACCCATTCGGCTTCCCGCACTTGCGGGCGCATCGCCGGCGCGGCGTCGAGCAATGCCGTCAGCGCCTCGACCTGCGCCTGCGCGCCGGGGCCGGAGATCACCAGCATCCCGCTCGCATCCCCGGCCGAGACGGGCTCCAGTTCGTGGCCGGTACGGTCGATCAGCACCAGCCGGCCGGGCTTGCGCAAGGCGGCGTGGGGTTCGCGTTCGACGATGTCGACCACGATCTTGTCGGGCAACTGGCGGGATACGCGGGCATCCTCCACCCACGGCAGCTCCATCAGCGAGGCGCGCAGCGCCCGGAGATCGACCAGCGGCATGGCCCGGTCCTGTTCCCCCAGCACGCGCTCGTAGACCTTGAGCTCGTTCATCCGCTCGACGCCGCGCACCTCGACCTTCTCCACCTCGTACCCGGCGCGCGCAGCGGCGTGGGCGAACTGCTGGCCGGCCAGCGCGGTCAGCCCGGCGAGGCTGGCGACGAACCACGCCAGCGCCGCGACCCCGGCGAGGATCAGCACGAGGAAGAACTTGTGCAGCTGCTCCTCGGTGAACGGCAGCACGCGCATCAGCGCATCGGCGAGCAAGCCGGTCCGGGCTTTCGCCTTGCGGGCCTTGGTTCTGGTGGCCTGCGCGCGCGACTGGCGGCGCACCGTCCCGGCGTTGCGGCGAATGGTCTGGGCCATCAGGCAGCCTCCTCGCCCGCCGGCAGCTTGCCGAAATGGCGCAGCGCGTCCTCGATGACGATCTCGACCAGCTCGGCGTAGTCGATGCCGCAATGGCGCGCCTGTTCGGGCACCAGGCTGAGCGGCGTCATGCCCGGCTGGGTGTTGGTTTCGAGCAGGAACAGCCCGTCCTCGCCCCGCTCGTCGTCCCAGCGGAAGTCGGACCGGCTGGTTCCCCGGCAGCCGAGCAGGCGATGCGCCCTGAGCGCATAGTCGAGGCACAGGCGGGCGATGTTCTCAGGGATGTCGGCCGGGCAGACGTGTTCGGTCATGCCGTCGGTATACTTGGCGTCGAAATCGTAGAAACCGGACTTCGGCACGAGTTCCGTAACCAGCAAAGCCCGGTCCCCCAGAACGGCCGTGGTCAACTCGCGCCCGCGAATATAGGGTTCCGCCAGCAATGTCTCGAATTCCTGCCACGGCCCCACCGCATCGCAGCGGATCGGGTTGCCGCAATTGGATTCGTCGCTGACGATGGCGACACCGACCGAGGAGCCTTCGTTGACCGGCTTCAGCACATAGGGCCGCGCCAGCGGATCGGCCCGGTAGAGATCCGCGCTCTTCACCACGCGCCCGCCGGGCATCGGCACGCCGTGCGGCACGAGCGCCTGCTTGGTCAGCTCCTTGTCGATGGCGATGACCGAAGTGGCGAGGCCCGAATGGGTATAGGGAATGCCCATCAGATCCATCATGCCCTGCACCGTGCCGTCCTCGCCCGGCACGCCGTGGAGCGCGTTGAACACCACATCCGGGTTCGCCTCCGCCAGACGCGCGGCGACCTGCCGGTCCATGTCGATCCGCGTGACCCTGTGCCCGCGCGATTCGAGCGCCTTGGCCACACCCTCCCCGCTCATCAGCGAAACGGAACGCTCGTTGGCCCAGCCGCCCATCAGGACAGCGACGTGGAGTTTCGGCAAGCTCACCATCGCCCCACCCGCTGGATTTCCCATTCGAGCGTCACGCCCTGACTTTCGGACACGCGGCGGCGGACTTCCTCGCCCAGGGTTTCGATGTCGGCGCTTGTCGCATCGCCGGTGTTTATCAGGAAATTGGCGTGCTTCTCGCTTACTTGTGCGCCGCCCATCCGAAGCCCGCGGCAGCCCGCCGCATCGACCAGTCGCCACGCCTTGTCCCCCGGCGGGTTCTTGAAGGTGGAACCGCCGGTCTTGCTGCGCAACGGCTGGGTTTCCTCGCGCGCGTGGGCGATGCGGTCCATCTCCGCGCCGATCTCCTTCGGTTCGCCCGGCGCGCCCTTGAAGCGCGCGGCGACCACGATCGCTCCGTCCGGCAAGACGGAGTGGCGATAACTGTAGTCGAGGTCCGCCGCCGGCACGGTGACCAGCGCGCCGCCCGGCAGGATCACGTCGCAATCGACCAGAATGTCCGCCACCTCGCGGCCATAGGCTCCGCCGTTCATGCGCACGAAGCCGCCGACCGTGCCGGGGATGCCGCGCAGGAACTCCAGCCCGGCGATGCCGGCGTCGCGCGCGGTCGAGGCGACAAGGATGCCGCTGGCCCCGCCGCCGCATTCGATGACGCAATCGCGCTTTGCCTCGACCGAGGAGAACGCCTTGCCGAGCCGGACGACCACCCCCGGAACGCCGCCGTCGCGCACGATCAGGTTGGATCCGAGGCCGAGCGCCATGACCGGCGCGCCTTCGTCGAGGCCCGAGAGAAAGCCGACCAGATCGTCGATGTCCGCCGGTTCGAACAGCCAGTCCGCCGCGCCGCCGCTCTTGAACCAGACCAGCTTGTCGAGCGGCGCATCCTGCGTGAGCTTGCCGCGCACGTCGGTCGGCACCGCGCCGCCGAAGGCGTAGTCCGTATCCGAACCGGGCGCGGAGCATTCGCCCTGATATGAGCCGATCTGCCCGCTCATGCCGCGCGCTCCCGCCGCGCGGCGACCTGTCCCGCGAGACCGGCCGCCCATCTGGTGATGTCGCCGGCGCCGAGGCACACGACCATGTCGCCGGGTTGCAGCAACGACGCCAGCCGCTCGGCCAGTTCGGCCGAGCCCGCGATTTCCTCCGCTGCGCGATGCCCGCGATCCCTCAGCCCTTCGACCAGCGCGGCGGAATCGACGCCGGCGATCGGCTGCTCGCCGGCCGGATAGACGGGCGCGACGAAGACCATGTCGGCATCGTTGAAGCAGCCCTGGAACTCGCCCATCAGGTCGCGCAGGCGGGTGTAGCGGTGCGGCTGGGCGACGGCGATGACGCGCCCTCCCGAACTGCCCGACACCGCTTCGCGCGCGGCCGCCAGCACGGCGCGGATTTCCACCGGGTGATGGGCGTAATCGTCGATCACACTCGCGCCGCCGACTTCGCCCACGCGGGTAAAGCGCCGCCGCACGCCGCCGAAGCGGGCGAAGCCGGAGCGGATCGTTGCGTCGTCCACGCCCAGTTCGGCCGCCACCGCGATGGCGGCGAGCGCGTTCTGCACGTTGTGCCGGCCCGGCATCGGCAAGGCCACGTCGGCGATCCGCCGCTGGCGTCCGTCGCGATCGGTGTGGACCGCATCGAACAGGTTGCCGCCGTCCTGCGAGCGGATGGCTTCCGCACGCCAGTCCGCCTGCGCGGACAGGCCGTAGGTGACCACCCGCCGATCGCGCACGCGGGCGATGACGTTCTGCACTTCGGGATGGTCGATGCACAGCACCGCCGCGCCATAGAACGGCACGTTCTCGATGAATTCGACGAACGCCTGCCGCACCGCGTCGAAGCTGCCGTAGTGGTCGAGGTGCTCGGGATCGATATTGGTGACGACCGCGATCGTGCCGTCGAGGCGCAGGAAGCTGCCGTCGCTCTCGTCGGCCTCCACCACCATCCAGTCGCTGCCGCCGAGGCGCGCGTTGGAGCCGTAGCTTTCGATGATGCCGCCGTTGATGACCGTCGGGTCGATCCCGCCGGCGTCGAGCAGCGCGGCGACCATCGAGGTGGTCGTGGTCTTGCCGTGGGTTCCGGCGACCGCCACCGTGCGCTTTAATCGCATCAGCTCCGCCAGCATCTCCGCCCGCCGCACGACCGGGATGCGCGCCGCGAGCGCCGCCGCGACTTCGGGGTTGTCGCGCCGCACTGCGGTCGAGGTCACCACCACCGCCGCGTCTCCGAGATTGGCCGCGTCATGGCCGATCGAGACCGCGATGCCCCGCGCGCGCAGGCGCTCGACAGAAGCGCTTTCCGCAATATCGGAGCCCTGCACGACATAGCCGAGATTCTTCATCACCTCGGCGATGCCCGACATGCCGATGCCGCCGATGCCGACGAAGTGGATCGTGCCGATGTCCGTCGGCAGCCGCGCGCCGTGGCCGGAAGTGGGGCTCATACCGAGTCTCCCCGGTCCATGGCCGAACTGGCCGACGTCCGCGCGCCCGCTGCCGCCGGCGTTTCGCGGCCGACGCGGATCACGTCCTGTATCGGCGCGCCGCCGAAGCTTTCGACCAGATCGGCGAGATCGCTGGCCGCCTTGGGCCGGCCGCAGTTCCACGCCCCGTGCGCGGCGGTGGCGAGCGTTTCGGGCCGCTGGGCCAGCGCGTTGATCTGCTTCGCCAGTTCCTTGGCGGTGAAGTTCTGCTGGCGGATCGCGCGCGCGCCGCCGGCCTTGACGATCTCGCGCACATTGGCCGCCTGATGATCGTCGGTCGCGATCGGCAGCGGCACAAGGATTGCCGGACGGCCCACCGTGGTCAGCTCGGCAACGGTCGATGCGCCCGCGCGGCCGATGAACAGGTGCGCATCGGCGAGGCGGACGTGCATGTCCTCGAAATAGGTGCCCAGCTCGGCCGGGATGCCGTGGCTGGCATAGCGTTCGCGCACCGCGTCGAGGTCTTCGGGCCGGCATTGCTGCGTCACCTGCAAGCGCGAGCGCAGCGCCGGAGCGAGCATCGACAGGCCGTCGGGCACCACTTCGGACAGCACCCGCGCGCCCTGGCTGCCGCCGGTGACCAGCACCCGCAGCAAGCCGTCGGCGGTGAAAGCCGGGAACGGCGCGTCGCGCAACGCCAGCAGTTCGGGCCGCACGGGGTTGCCGACGAGGAACACCTTATCCGCGTGCTTGGCCGGCAGGCGGGCGACGTCCGGGTAAGACGTGGCGATGGCCTCCACCCGCCCGGCGAGCAGGCGGTTGACCCGGCCGAGCACGGCGTTCTGTTCGTGGACGATGGCCGGAATGCCGTCGGCCGTGGCGGCCAGCAGCGCGGGCAGCGCCGGATAGCCGCCGAAGCCGATTACCGCGCTCGGCTCGAACCCTTCGTAGAGCCGCCGCGCCATGGCCCGGCCTTCGAGCACCGCGCCAATCGCTTTCGGCCAGCCGAGCGGGTTCTTGCCCATCCGCCCCGCCGGGAGGACATGCGCCGGCAGGAAGCCGGGCTTGCCGGGAATCTCCGCCCCGCGCGCATCGGTGACGAGCGCCACGTGATGCCCGCGCCGCTCGAGCTCGTGCGCCAGCGCGAAGGCCGGGGTCAGATGCCCGCCGGTTCCGCCGGCGGCGACGACGTAGTGGCGAGTCACCGTGCTCACGCGCGCTTCCCCCACCACAGGCGGCCGAGATAGTCGCGCAGCACCCCGCGCCAGTCGAACCTCTCGCGCGTGAGGCAGGGGTTGCGCCGGGTGATCGCCAGCAGCAGCCCGACGAGGAAGCACTGCGCGATCGTCGATGAGCCGCCGTAGCTGACCAGCGGCAGCGTCAGACCCTTCGACGGCGACAGTTGCAGGTTGACGAGGATGTTGACGAACGCCTGCCCTCCGAACAGCGCCACCAGCCCGGTTGCCGCGAGGATGGTGAACAGGTTGTCCTCGTCGATCAGGCGCATCAGCACGCGCAGCACGATCGCGAGATAGAGCAGCGCCACCACACCGCAGACGAGCAGCCCGAACTCCTCGCCGATGACCGAGAAGATATAGTCGGTGTGCGCTTCGGGCAGGTTCATCTTGCGCGTGCCGAGCCACAGGCCGCTGCCGGTCCAGCCGCCGGACATCAGCGTGCGGCTGGCGAGATCGACCTGATCGAACGCGGTGCCGCCGCCGAGGAAGGAATCGATCCGGTGGCGGGCGTTGTCGTAGAACAGATAGGCCAGCGCGAAGGCGCCGATCCCCGCGCCCACGAGCATCCCGACCCGCTGCAACGGCAGGCCGGCAAGCATCACCAGCACGAACCACAAGCCGACGAACAGCACCGCATCGCCGAGGTTCGGCTGCGCCATCAGCAGGGCGGCGACCAGCAGCAGCAGCGCAAAGCTGAGCGGGATCACCGGCAGATCGGGATCGCGCACCTTCAGCGACAGGATCCACGCCACCGCCACCGCGAAGGCCGGCTTGAGAAATTCGCTCGGCTGGAACCGCATGCCCAGATCGAGCCAGCGCCGCGCGCCGTTCACCTCGCTGCCGACGATGGGAACCAGCATCAGCGCCACGATCATCGCGGCGCTGGCGAGGATCGCGCCGCGCCGGGCAAGCTCGCGCGGCAGGATCGCCGTGCCGAGCATGACCAGCAGGCCGACGAACTGCCAGCGCAAGTGCAGCCAGAAGAAGTACAGATCGGGGAGCGCCACGTCGCCGGTCGAGAGCCGGCGCGCGCTCGCGGGAGACGCCGCCGCCACGGCCACCGCGCCGATCGCCATCAACAGGCCGATGAGCAGCAGCAGCACGCGATCGGTCTCGCGCCACCAGACCTTGAGCTGGCGCCCGCGGCTGCCGGCGAACGACGTGGGGCCGGCGGCGAGGCCGCCCGTTCCGGGAAGGTAAGGGCGCGCCCGGCTCATGCGGCGGACCTCGCGGTGAAATCCGCCGGTTGCGGCTGCGCCTGGCCGGTCAGTTCGGCGACCAGGGTGCGGAAGCTCTCGCCGCGCGTCTCGTAGTCGCGGAACTGGTCGAAGCTGGCACAAGCGGGCGAGAACAGCACCACATCGCCGGGCTTCGCGGCGGCCATCGCGCGCTGGACCGCCTTGCACAGCATCTCGCAGCGTTCGACATGCATGAACGGTTCGAGGATTTCGGCAAAGCGCGGGCCGGCCTCGCCGATAGTGTAGGCGGCGGCGACGTTGCCGAAGTTCGGCGCGCATTCGTCGAGATCGTCGCCCTTGGGCAACCCGCCGCAGATCCAGTGGACGCGCTCGTCCGGGTTGGGCGGGAACGCGGCGAGCGCGGGTGCGGTCGATGCAGGATTGGTGGCTTTGCTGTCGTTGATGAACAGCACGCCGTTGTGCTCCGCGATCCGTTCCATGCGGTGCGGCAGGCCGGGATAGGTGCGCAGGCCGTGTTCGATCTGCTGCTCGGTCAGACCAAGCACCTTGCATGCCGCGGTCGCCGCCGACGCATTCTCCCCGTTGTGCGGGCCCTGCAATGCCGGCCAGCGCGACAGGTCGTCGATGTCCTCATGGGAAATGTTCAGGACCGTGTCATGCGGCCGCCGCTCATCGAACCAGGTTTCCTGATAGATGTCGAAGCTGGTCTGGCTATCACGGGAAATGATGCACACATGATTGGACGATTGCATGGCGAGCAACCGCGCTTTGGCGGCCGCGTACGCTTCGAAGTTCTCGTAGCGGTCGAGATGGTCGGGTGTGATATTCAGAAGCACCGCCACGTCACAGTCGAGATTCTGCGTCAGGTCGATCTGGTAGCTCGACAGCTCCAGCACATAGACGCCGCCGGCGGGGAGCGGGTCCTGGCCGAGGATCGGCAACCCGATATTACCGCCCATCGTGGTCGGGACGCCCGCCGTCCTGAGGATGTGGTGGATCAGCGCGGTCGTCGTGGACTTGCCGTTGGTGCCGGTGATCCCGACCACCTTGTGCGGCGGGAGCGAGGAGCGGGCCTGTGCGAACAGCTCTATGTCCCCGATCAGCGGCGCGCCGGCGGCATGCGCCCGTTCGGCGATGGGATGGGTGTTGAGCGGCACGCCGGGGGTCAGGACCACGCCGTCGAATCCGGCGAGGTCGATTTCGAGCGGATCGGCGAGCGTGGCGCGTCCGGCGAGTTCCTCGCGCGGGCCTTCGCGGCGGTCCCACGCGGTCACATGCGCGCCGCTGGCAAGCAGCGCCTCGACCGTCGCCATGCCGGAGCGAGCGAGGCCGAGGACGGCGTAGCGTTTTCCGCGAAAGGCCCCAGAAACGATCATATGACGATCATCGCAGCTTCAGCGTAGCAAGTCCGAGCACGGCAAGCACGATGGCGATGATCCAGAAACGGATCACCACGGTCGATTCCTTCCAGCCGAGCTGTTCGAAGTGATGGTGGATCGGCGCCATGCGGAAGATGCGCTTGCCAGTGCGCTTGAACCAGAACACCTGGATGATGACGCTGGCGGTTTCGATCACGAACAGCCCGCCGATGATCAACAGCACCAGTTCGTGATTGGTCGCCACCGCCACCGCGCCGAGCGCGCCGCCGAGGGCGAGGCTGCCGGTATCGCCCATGAACACCGCCGCCGGCGGCGCGTTGAACCACAGGAACGCGAGGCCGCCGCCGATGATCGCCGCGCACAGGATCGCCAGTTCGCCCCCGCCGGGAACGTGCGGGATGCCGAGATAGCCCGAATAGTCCACGCGGCCGACGAGGTAGGCGATGAACAGGAACGCCCCCGCGGCGATCACCACCGGCATCGTCGCGAGGCCGTCGAGCCCGTCGGTCAGGTTCACCGCATTGCCGAAGCCGACGATGACCGTGGCGGCGAACAGGTAGTAGAGCGGCCCCAATGGAATGAAGCGGTCCGACAGGAACGGCACGTAGAGGTTCGTGCCCGCCGGGCCGACGATCAGCCAGGTGGCGATGCCGGCGACGACGAATTCGAGCAGCAGGCGCACCTTGCCCGACAGGCCGCGATGGCTGCGCTTGGCGACCTTGTCGAAATCGTCGAGAAACCCGATCGCGCCGAAGCCGAGCGTGACCAGCACGCAGGCCCAGACGAGCGGATTGGCGAGATCCATCCACAAGAGCATCGACACGGCGAGCGAGGTGAGGATCATCAGCCCGCCCATCGTCGGCGTGCCGACCTTGGCCTGGTGGGTCTGCGGGCCGTCCTCGCGGATCGGCTGGCCCTTGCCCTGCCGCACGCGCAGCATCGAGATGAACCGGGGGCCGATCAGCAGCCCGATCGCCAGCGCGGTCAGCATCGTCGCGCCGGAACGAAAGGTCTGGTAACGGACGAGGTTCAGCAGCCCTTCGAATTCGAGCCACTGGGCAAGCAAATACAGCATTCGAGACGCTCAGCCTTCCCTCGGGCCGGATGCGGCGAAATGGGCGACAACGGCGCCCAGACCGACCGAATTCGAACCCTTCACGAGCACCGCGTCGCCGCCGGCCAGCCCGAACTCCTCGAGCGCGGCGATCGCTTGGCCCGGATTTTCGCAATGCGCAAAGGCGAGACGGATGCCAAGCGCGTTGGGGACGGGTTTCCCCAGCTCGCGCGCCAGCGCCGCCATCTCCGGCCCCACCAGCACCGCGTAGTCCACCCCCGCCTGCTCCAGCGGCTGGCGCAGCCCGGCGTGGAACGACGGGGCGAAGTCGCCAAGCTCCTTCATGCTGCCGAGGACCGCGATGCGCCGCGTGGCGGGCGTTGCGCCGAGCTGCGCCAGCGTCGCGCGCATCGAGGCCGGGTTGGCGTTGTAGCTTTCGTCGATCAGCAGCGCGTGGCCGCCGGGGGCCGGGACGCGGTGGCGCGCGCCGCGCCCCTTGAGCCCGCCCATTTCCGCCAGCGCCAGCCCGGCCGCGCCCAGGTCGCCGCCGGCGGCATGGACCGCCGCCATCACCGCCAGCGAGTTCGCCACCCAGTGTTCGCCCGGCTCGGCCACCGAATAGCACAGCCGCCGCTCGCCCAGCGCGGCCGTGACCAGCGAGCCGCCGTTGGCCGAAGGGACAGAGTCGAGCAGCCGCACGTCGGAATGCGCGGCCGCGCCGAACGCCAGCACGTGCGCGCCGGCGGACACCGCGGCGGCGCGCAGCCGTTCGAAATGCGGGCTGTCGGCCGGGATCACCGCCGTGCCGCCGGGTTCGAGACCGGCGAACACTTCCGCCTTGGCGTCGGCGATCGCTTCCTCGCTGCCGAGGTTTTCGATGTGCGCCGGCGCGATGGTGGTGATGACGGCCACATGCGGGCGCACCTGCGCCGTCAGGCCGTGGATTTCGCCGGCATGGTTCATGCCCATCTCGAACACGCCGAAACGGCTGCGCGCGGGCATCCGCGCGAGGCTGAGCGGCACGCCGACGTGATTGTTGTAGCTCTTCACCGAACGGTGAGCGCCGCCCCTGCTGCACCGCTCCAGCGCGGCGAAGATCGCTTCCTTGACCCCGGTCTTGCCGACCGAGCCGGTGACGCCGACGATGCGCGCGGACACACGCTCGCGCGCCGTGCGCGCCAGCGCCTCCAGCGCGCACGAGGCGTCTTCGACCAGGATATGCGGTTGCGCGATGGGCCGTTCGACCACCGCCGCCGCGGCGCCGTTGGCGAAGGCCTTGTCGAGATAGAGGTGCCCGTCGCTGGTTTCGCCTTTCAGCGCGAAGAACAGGTCGCCCGAGCGGACATCGCGCGAATCGGTTTCGATGCCCGAAACCTCGAACGCGCCGCTCGCGCACCCGCCGGTCGCGCCGGCGACAGCATCGGCGGTCCACAGCGCCTGCCGCCGGACGTCGCCGGCATCGGCCGGCCAGCGCACAATCTTCAATACCGCATTCATCGTTCCGCCCCCGCCAGTTCCGCCGCGCATTCGCGCGCCACGGCCACATCGTCGAACGGCAGGACGCGCATCGCCTCCCCCGCCCCGACGATCTGCCCCTGTTCGTGTCCCTTGCCGGCGATGAGGACGATGTCGTCCGCCCTCGCCTCGGCAATCGCCGCGCGGATCGCCTGCCGCCGGTCGCCGATCTCGCGCGCGCCGGGCGCGCCGGAAAGAACCTGCATCCGGATCGCCGCCGGATCCTCGCCGCGCGGGTTGTCGTCGGTGACGATGACCAGCTCCGAATGCGCCGAGGCCGCTTCGCCCATCGGCGCGCGCTTGCCGACATCGCGGTCTCCGCCCGCGCCGAACACAGTGATGAGCCGCCCGCGCACATGCGGCCGCAGCGCGTCGATCGCCGCCGCCAGCGCATCGGGCGTATGGGCGTAGTCGACATAGACCGGCGCTCCGCTCGCCGCGATGGCCGCGCGCTCCAGCCGGCCGCGAACCGGTTGCAGCCGCCCCAGCGCGTCGAACACGCGAGCCGGATCGCTGCCGGTCGCCAGCGTCAGCCCGGCGGCGACCAGCGCGTTCGCCGCCTGGTAAGCCCCGATCAGCGGCAGGGCTATCGTATGGCGCGCGCCTTCGAACTCGATCGCCAGTTCCTGGCCGAGCAATCCGGGATTGCGCGAGAGGAGCCGGATCCCCTCGCCCCGTTCGCCGACGGTGAAGCAGCGCAGCCCGCGCTTGCGCGCCGCATCGAGGGCGCGATCGCTCCACGCATCGTCGGCCCAGATCACCGCCGCGCCGCCATCGGCCACCACTTCGCCGAACAGCCGCATCTTGGCGGCGAAATAGTCGTCCATGTCCGCGTGGTAGTCGAGGTGGTCGCGTGACAGGTTGGTGAACGCACCCGCCGCGACCGGCAGTCCTTCGTTGCGGAACTGCGCGAGGCCGTGGCTCGACGCCTCGTAGGCGACGTGCGTCACGCCTTCGCGCGCCAGCCCGGTCATGTTGGCGAGGAAAGTCGCGATGTCGGGCGTGGTGAGGCCGGTGGAAACGCTTTCGTCCGGCGTCGTCACCCCCAGTGTGCCGATGGAGGCGGCGCGCTCGCCGCAGATGCGCCAGATCTGGCGCGCCATCTCGACCGTCGAGGTCTTGCCGTTGGTGCCGGTGACGGCAACGATCGTGCGGGGAACCGGCTGGAAGAACGCCGCCGCGAGCCGGGCGAAGGCGCGGCGCGGCAGCGGATCGGCGAGATGCGCCGCGCCTTCCACGCGCGCCTCCGGCCGCGCCACCACCGCGACAGCGCCGGCGGCGACGGCGGCCGGAATGAAGTCTTCTCCGTTGGCCGCCGCGCCCTGGAACGCGCCGAATACGGTGCCGGGAGCGACCTTGCGGTGGTCGATGGCGAAGCCGGTCACTTGCGCCTCGCCGTACGGACCCGCATCCAGTCCCGCCGCTTCGGCGAGGCCGGCAAGCTTCATCCTTCGCCTCTTCCGACGAGCGGCGCGAGATCGGTCAGGTCGATGTCGCGGTTCTCGTCGGGAAACACGCCCAGCATCGGGCCGATGCGCGGCACCAGCCGCTTGACGATCGGCGCAGCGTTCCAGGCGGCGGTGCGCTGGTACGAGCTGGCGGCGGTGCCCTTGGGCTCGTCGAGCATGGCGATGATGACGAAGCGCGGCCGGTCCATCGGGAACGCGGCGGCGAACGTCGAGACAAGCGATGTCTTGCGATAACCTCCGGCGCCGGGCTTTTCTGCGCTGCCGGTCTTGCCGCCGACGCGGAAGCCGGGCGCATCGGCGTTGCGGCCGGTGCCGTAGAGCGCAATCATCCGGAGGAGCTGGTTCATCCGCGCGCTGGTGCTGGCCTTGAACACCCGGCGGCCGCGATTCACCTCGCCCGGCTCCACCTTCATCAGCGTGGACGGGCGCCAGATGCCGCCGTTGACCATCGCCGCATAGGCGCTGGCGAGGTGCAGCGGGGTGACCGCGATGCCGTGCCCGTAGCCGACCGTCATCGCCCGCAGGCGCGGCCAGTCGCCGCTGGCCCAGAGCGGGAAGCCCTTCGCAGGAAGCTCGATATAAGGCCGCTCGTTCATCCCGAGATCGGCCATCGTCTGCTTGAGTCGCGCCGGCCCGAGTTCGTCGACCACGTGCGCGGTGACGGTGTTCGAGGAATGGATCAGCGCCTGCGGCACGTTCAGCGTCGCGCCGTAGGCGTGGAGATCCTTGATCGTATAGCCGCCGACGCGGAACGGCGTCGCGTCGAAACGGTGCGACAGGTCCGTCAACGCGCCGGAATCGATGGCCGCAGCGACCGTCAGCGGCTTGAAAGTGGAACCGAGTTCGTAGACCTGGTTGGTCACCTTGTTGAAGACGTGCTTGCGCCCCTCGTCATCGACGTTGTTCGGATCGAATTCCGGCAGCGAGGCCAGCGCCATGACCTCGCCGGTGTCGACATCGAGGACGATGCCCGCCGCGCCGACCGCGTCGACCGCCAGCATCCCCCGACGCAACTCATCCTCGAGCGCGCCCTGGACCCGCGCGTCGATCGACAACGCCACCGGCGCGCCGCGCAGCGCCGGATCGGTAAGGCGATCGTTCAGCGCGGCCTCCATGCCGACATGGCCCGCGCCGTCTTCCACATAGCCGAGGACGTGCGCGGCCATCGAACCTTGCGGATAGTGCCGGTCGGTTTCGCGCGGCAGCTCCAGCGCCAGTTCGCCGATCGCCAGCACCCGGTTGGCGTCTTCGGGCAGCACCCTGCGGCGCAGGTAGCCAGCCTTGCCGGATTCGAGCTGGCGGACCACTTCACCCCGATCCAGATCGGGGAAGATCGCCTTGAGCTGCGCCGCCACTTCCTGCGGCGAACGGACCAGCGGCGGCCCGCCGTCATCCATCGCCCGCGGGTTGAACCACAGCGCATAGGCGGGAAAGGCGCGCGCCAGCGGCACGCCGTTGCGATCGGTGATCTCCCCACGCGAAGGCAGCAGGGCATCGGCCATCGAGCGTTCGCTGTGGACCGGCTGGACCACGCCGAGAAACGCCAGGCGCAGCAGCGCCAGCGCGGTGAGCGTGGCGAACGCGAGGCCGACGAACAGCAGACGCAGCTGCGCCACGAGCAGGGCCTTGCGGCGGATATTCAGCGGCCGCGCGTGGACCCGCGCGGCAATGGGGGCAGCGGCGGGCGTTGTGGCGAAACCGTTCATTCGGCCACGCTCGCGATCACCGCGCCGAGCTGGATGCGCGTGCGGCCGTCGTCGAGACGCGCCGAAGCGAGCGTGCCGGCCGCTTCCGGCCTGAGCAGTTCCTCGGCAATCGGTTCGCCGGTCAGCGGCGAAACCGCGCGCTCGTCATCCGGGCGCGGAAACTCGGGCTCTCCGCGATCGGTCAGGCCGGCGACCCTGATCGGCGCCGGCGCGCCCGGAGCCGGCGGGCCGCCGAAGCTCGCAAGCTGGCGCTCGCTGTCGAGGAACTGCCCGGCCGTCGGCGCGGTGTAGCCGAAATCGACGCTGTTCCACGCCGCGAGCTGGCGCTGGCTTGAGCGCGTCTCGAACTCGATCTCGAGCATCAGCTTCTGCTGTTCGAGCGAGACTATCTGGCGTTCGGCGCGCACGACATCGCTGCGCACCGCGTGAACCTTCAGGTGCAGCATCAGGTACAGCGCGGTGCAGCACGCCAGCGCCGCAATCCAGCCGATCCGGCGAAGGTTGCCCTGCGGAGTCATGCCGCCAGCCTCGCAGGCGCGTCGGTGCGGGTGGCGGCGCGCAGCGTGGCCGAGCGCGCCCGCGGATTGCGCAGCGTTTCCGCCTCGGACGGGCGGATTGCCCTCGACACCCGCTCGAACGCCGGGGCCGCGGCGGGCGGCGCATCGGGCAAGTGGCGGCTGACGCGCGCAACCGCGCCCGCCGCTTCGCGCAGGAAGTGCTTGACGATGCGATCCTCCAGGCTGTGGAAAGTGACCACCGCCAGACGCCCGCCGGCGCGCAGCAGACGCTCGGCGGCGCGCAGGCCATCGGCCAGTTCGTCCAGCTCGCCGTTCACGTGGATGCGGATCGCCTGGAAGCTGCGGGTCGCCGGGTCCTTGGGCGCACCGACACGATAGCCGAGCGCCTTGCGCACCACCTGCGCCAGTTCGCCGGTGGTCGAAAGCGGGCGCGCGGCGACAATGGCGCGCGCGACGCGGCGGCTCTGCCGCTCCTCGCCATAGCGCCACAGCACGTCGGCGATGTCCGCCTCTGGCGCTTCGTTGAGGAAATCGGCGGCGGTCGGGCCGGACCGGCTCATGGTCATGTCGAGCGGACCGTCGGCCGAGAAGGCGAATCCGCGCTCCGCCCGGTCGAGCTGCATCGAGGAGACGCCGATGTCCATGGCGACCCCGTCGACCCGCGCCACGCCGGCTTCGGCCAGCGCTTCGATCATTTCCGAAAACCGGCGCGGGTGCAGCACCAGCCGGGGCGGCGTTTCCTCCGTTTCCGGCCACTCGCGCCCGGCGGCAATGGCGTCGGGATCGCGATCGAAGGCATGCACCGTGGCGCCCGCATCGAGGAAGGCGCGCGTATAGCCGCCGGCGCCGAACGTGGCGTCCACAACCACGTCGCCCGGACGCGGCGAAAGCGCGGCCAGGACTTCGTCGAGCAGGACGGGGACGTGGGGGCCTTGGGCTTGCTGAAGGGTCATTTGCGCTTCCCCTTCGCGGCGGCGTCCGCTTCGAGCTTGCGACACACGGCCTGCTGCCCTTCCCAGCCCGCGTCCATCGCGTAGAGCCGTTTCGGCGCCCACAGGGTGAAGAACTGGCCGCCGCCGAGGAAACAGATCCCCTCGCCGATGCCGCACAGTTCGCCCAGGTGGTCGGGCATGACGAAGCGGCCGCTGGCGTCGAACGGGATTTCGGAAAAGGTCCACAACTGCGTGGAGCGCTGCTCGCGGTCGAACTCCTTGCCGAGACGGACGGCGTTGTCCTCCTCGCGATCGAGCTGGGCTTCGAACATGGCGGTGCGCGACAGGCCGAAACCGACGAGGCAGTCCCACCGATCATGCTTGCCGAGGCACAGGATCCGTTCGTCGTCCTTGCCGGGGGCGATGGCGTTGCGGAACGCGGGCGGCAGGACGTAGCGGCCTTTTTCGCCGCGTGGCGAAAAGCCTTGTCCGCTGTATCCCGATACCGACCTTGCCGCCACTTCCCCCGACACCCCGCGCACTCGCCTGAACCGTTCGGCCTCAACCGTCTGGACAGACCTTCTCCGTCCGGGCGCGCGCAATGGCGCGGACCGTCATCCCTTGGGATGCAACGCAGGCGGCTTGTCCGATGGACTCGTTCTCTAGCGCGAGCAGGTGCGGGATGGAAGGGGAAATTACGGGAAATCGTGGGGAAGGAGCATTTTTTCGCTTTGGGGAGAGGATATTAGCAATCCCCGCAGTCGCCTGAATCCCGTGTAAGCGGTGTCTTCGGCAACCGTAAATCTTTGATTCCACGAGGGCGTGATGGGGGATGCCGGGCGTATCCCGTGTTTTCCCGTTATTCGGCGCGAAACGCCTGTTCCAGCAGCCAGGCAAGCGCGCGCGGCGCGTCGGGATGGGGATGATGCAGATCGAGCAGCCCGGCGTCGGCCACGATGAGCGCGCGGCCCTCGCCGATCCGGCAGCGTGCGAGAATCGATTCGGCCTCGATCGCGCAATCCCCCCCGGCGCTGGCGAATCGACCCGGCAGGTTGACGGGCAATGCCGTTTCCCCCGCCGTGACGGTGGAGAAACCCGCATCCTGGTCGAAATCGAATTCGAGGCGCAGGCCCCAATGATCGAGAATGGGCGAGAGCACGATCACGTCCTGCGGCCGGCGGCGATCGCCGATCGCGAAGCGCGATTCGCCGGTCAGCATCGGGTCGGCGAACAGCAGCAGCAGCCCGCCGCCGCGCACCCAGGCGTCGAGCGCGACGTTCTCCGCCGGAGTCAGCGCCCGCGGCTGCGCCAGAAGCAGCATGTCGAGCCCGGCGAGATCGGCGGCGGCGAGCGTATCGAGCGGGCGAAGGCGATAGCCGGCCTCGATCTGCGCGCGCGCCCAGTGCGGCTCGACATCGCCGCCGAGCTGCGCGGCGATGTCTTCGGCTTCGCCCCAATAGATCGGGATCGTGCCCGTCAGGCCCAGCCGGGGAACGCCGTCCTCGCCGCCGTCGCTCGCCCGAACCGGCGACGACAGGGCCAGCAGAGCGAAGACCAGAACGCCGCTAAGGCGCCTGAATATCGGGGACATGGATGATTTCGACCGGAGCGGGCGAACTCGTGGCGGCGGGCTCCGCCGGCATCGCCGGCACCACGCCGGCATCGACCAGCGGATCGGTCGCCTTCTCCGCCCCGGATGGCGCGGCTACGGCCGGCGCAGCCTCCGGCACCACCCGCGCCTCGTTCTCGCGCACATTGGACTTGATGATGCTGGCGAGCCCCACCAACAGCACCATCGAGGCAAGGCCGAACAGCCCGACCTGGAGCCGCTGCATCGCCTGCGAGCGCGTGCCGGCGAGCGGCGTCGCGGCGGCGGGATCGCCGTCGGACGAGGGACGCGGGCGGCGGGCATCGAAGATCGCCATGCCAGGCATTCTAGCCGCGCGAGATTAACGCAGCCAGTCGAAAACCGGCAGGCCCTTCGCTTCCAGCCATTCGCGATTGTAGAGCGAGGACAGGTAGCGGAAGCCGGTGTCGCACAGGATCGTCGCCACCCGGCTGTCAGGACCAAGCTGCCTGCCCAGCGCCACCGCACCCGCGACGTTGATGCCCGAGGACAGCCCCAGGCACAGCCCTTCTTCCTTGAGCAGCCGGCCGACCCATTCGAGCCCCTCCGCATCGGAGATGCGGAACTGGGTGTCGATCGGCGCGCCTTCGAGGTTGGCGGTGATGCGGCCCTGCCCGATCCCTTCCGCCACCGAGCTGCCTTCCGACGACAGCTCGCCGCAGGCGTAATAGTTGTAGAGCGCCGCGCCGTGCGGATCGGTCAGCGCGATGCGGATCTTCTCGTCGAATTCCTTGAGCCCCATGGCGACGCCGGCCAGCGTGCCGCCGGTGCCGACGGCGCAGGTGAAGCCGTCCACCCGGCCTTCCATCTGCTGCCAGATTTCGGGTGCGGTGCTTTCGATATGCGCCTTGCGGTTGGCGATGTTGTCGAACTGGTTGGCCCAGACGGCCCCTTCGGTCTCCTCGGCCAGCCGGCGCGAGGTGTGGACGAAGTGCGCGGGATCGGCGAACTTGGTCGGCGGGACGAGGACCAGCTCCGCGCCGAGCGCGCGCAGCGTGTCCATCTTCTCCTTCGACTGATTGTCCGGCATGACGATGATCGTCTTGTACCCGCGCGCATTGGCGACGAGCGCGAGGCCGATGCCGGTGTTGCCGGCGGTCCCTTCGACCACCGTCCCGCCCGCCTTGAGCTCGCCCCGCGCTTCCGCGTCGCGGACGATCCACAGCGCCGCGCGGTCCTTCACCGAAGCGCCGGGATTGGCGAATTCGCACTTGCCCCAGATCTCGCAGCCCGCCGCCTCGCTCGGCCCTTCGAGCAGCACCAGCGGCGTGTTGCCGATGAGGTCGATCGTGGTGCGAAGCGGCGCGGGAGCAGTCATGGACTGTGGATTAGGCGGGCGGGCCGCCGCGCGCAACGCAGATGCGCTTGAGGGCGCCTAAGTTCAGTCTTCCTCGGCGATCCGCACGCGCAACCCGTCCAGTTCGTCGGTGAACGGTATCTGGCAGCCGAGCCGCGAGTTGGCGTCGCGGTCGTCGCTCGAATCGAGCAGGTCGTCCTCGTCCACGCTCATCGGCGGGAGCAGCGGCAGGAATTCGTCATCGATATGGACGTGGCATGTGGCGCACGAGCAGCACCCGCCGCACAGCGCCAGCAGCTCGTCGAAGCCGTTGTCGCGGATCGCTTCCATCACCGTCAGGCCCGGCCCCGTCTCGACGGTGCGGGCTTCTCCGGAGCGGGTGGTGACGGTCAGGCTGGGCATGGGGGCGGCTTCCTTTCTATTGCGCAGGGCTGCTACGGGAGCGCGACCCGATTTGGCAAGCGGCCGACTTATTGACGGAGGGATAGATGGGCTTGAGCGCGGAGCAACTGGCGCATGGGCTCGACGCGGTGGCGGCGCGCGAACCGGCGATCGCCACGGCGCTGGCCCGTGCCGGCTATCCCGAACCGCGCATCCGCGAAACCGGCTATCGCACGCTGCTGCGGACCATCGTCGGCCAGCAGGTGAGCGTGGCGGCGGCGGCGAGCGTGTGGCGCAAGCTGGAAGCGCTGCTGGGCGAGGAGATGGCGGCAGACGCGCTGCTGGCGCAGGATTTCGACGCCTTGCGCGCCTGCGGCCTGTCGCGGCAGAAGCAGGGCTATGCCCGGTCGCTGTGCGAGCTGGTGGCGGCCGGCGAGATCGACTTCGACGCTCTCCCCGCCGACGACGAGCAAGCGATCGCGCAACTCGTGCGCATCAAGGGCATCGGCCGCTGGTCGGCGGAAATCTACCTCCTGTTCGCCGAAGGCCGGCCCGACATCTGGCCTGCCGGCGATCTGGCGGTGCAGGCCGGCATCGGGCGCATCCTCGGGCTGGAGGAACGGCCGAGCGAGAAAGCCACGCGAGCGCTGGCGGAAGGCTGGCGTCCGCACCGTGGCGCAATCGCGATCCTGACATGGCATTGCTACAACAACCCGGCCCTATGACGCTTTCCAACCGCGCCACGAACGCCTAGGTGTATCACCAGCACGATACACCGGCAGGATTCGCACATGACCCATCGCAAGCTGTTCACCGCCTCGCTCGGCCTTGCCGCCGGGTTCGCGGCCATCGCCGCCACCGCCAACGCCCAACAGGGAGCAACCATGCCTGCAAGCGCCGCCGAAGCCGTCAAGTCCGTTCCGCTGATCCCGCGCGAGGCGCTCTACGGCAACCCCACCCGTTCTTCCGGCGGCATCAGCCCCGACGGCAAGTGGCTGAGCTGGATGGCCCCGCATGAGGGCGTAATGAACGTGTTCATCGCGCCGTCGGACGATCCCTCCGCCGCGAAGCGGATGACCAGTGCCGCCGACCGCCCCGTCCCGCAGTACTTCTGGGCGCCGGATTCGCAGAGCGTGCTCTATGTCCAGGACAAGGCGGGCGACGAGAATTATCTGCTCTATCAGGTGGACGTCGCGACCGGAGAGGAACGGACGCTGACGCCGTTCGAGAACACCAGGGTGCAGGTGGTCGGCTCCTCGACCACGATCAAGGACAGGATCCTCGTCGGCCTCAACAACCGCGACCCGCGCTTCCATGACGTCCACATGCTCGACCTCAAGACCGGCGAACTGTCGCTCGTGAGGCAGAACGAGGAGGGCTTCATCGGCTATCTGGCGGACGACAGCCTGACGCTGCGCTGGGCAATCGCCCAGAACGCCGCCGGCGGCAGCGACATGTACGAGATCGACGATGGCGCGATCGTCGTGCCCCCGCGCGAGAGCACCGGGCTGGAGGACGCGCTGACGACCAGCGTCGCCGGCTACACCACCGACGGCAAGACGCTGTACTGGATCGACAGCCGCGACCGGAACACCGCCGCGCTGATTGCCGAGAACACCGAGACCGGCGCAAAGACCGTGATCGCCGAAAACGACAAGGCCGACATCGGCGGGGCGCTGTCCAACCCGGTGACGGGCGAGGTGGAAGCCTATTCGGTCTATTACCTGAAGAACGAATGGGTGGCGCTGAAACCGGAGATCAAGGCATCGCTCGATTTCCTCAAGTCGCGGCTGCCGGGCGAGTTCGGCGTGCAGGGGCGGACCGACGACGACACGAAGTGGATCATCGGCAACGATCCGGTCACCGGGCCGGCCAGGGTCTATCTCTACGACCGGCCGGCCGGGACGCTGACCGAGCTGTACACCTCGCGCCCCGAACTGGAGGGCGCGCCGCTTCAGGCGATGCACACGCTGGAGATCCCGGCCCGCGACGGGCTGACGCTGACCAGCTACCTGACCCTGCCGCCCGGCAGCGACCCCGACGGCGACGGCGTGCCCGACGCCGCCGCGCCGATGGTGCTGCTGGTCCACGGCGGGCCGTGGGCGCGCGACGGATACGGCTTCAACCGCGCGCACCAGTGGCTGGCCAATCGCGGCTACGCGGTGCTCTCGGTCAACTTCCGCGGCTCGACCGGGCTCGGCAAGGCCTTCGTCAACGCAGGCAACCTCGAATGGGCCGGCAAGATGCACGACGACCTGATCGACGCGGTGAACTGGGCGGTCGCCAAAGGGGTCGCGCAACAGGACAAGGTGGCGATCATGGGCGGCAGCTATGGCGGCTACGCCACGCTGGTGGGCCTGACCTACACCCCCGATACGTTCGCCTGCGGGGTGGACATCGTCGGGCCGAGCAACCTCGAAACGCTGCTGGAAACGATCCCGCCGTACTGGGAGCCGCAGGTCAAGCAGTTCCACGAGCGGATGGGCAATCCCAACACGCCCGAAGGGCTGCAACTGCTGAAAGACCGCAGCCCGCTGTACAAGGCGGGCGAGATCGTCAAGCCGCTGCTGATCGGCCAGGGCGCCAACGACCCGCGCGTCAAGCAGGCGGAAAGCGACCAGATCGTCGAAGCGATGCAGCAGGCCGGCATTCCGGTGACTTACGTGCTGTTCCCCGACGAAGGCCACGGCTTCGCCAAGCCGACCAACAACATCGCCTTCAACGCGGTGGCCGAGAACTTCCTCGCCACGTGCCTCGGCGGCCGGGCCGAGCCGATCTCGGGCGAGCTGGAGCAGTCCACCGCGCAGATCGTGACCGGCGCGGAGTTCGTACAGGGGCTGGCGAAAGGCGGATAAGCCGCGCGGAACGTCGAAGGAAAGCGCGCTTTCCTTCGACGTTCCGCTTGCGGGGGAGGGCCGAGTAGGGGGACTAGGCTGTATCGACATTCAGAAGATGACGAGCCGAAAATGGTGGATTTCCGTGACCCGGAGCGGAGCGTGCTGACGGCACGTGAGCACCGGAAGCGCGGAAAGCCGCCATTTGCAGGCCGTCAGAGCTGAATGTCGATACAGCCTAGATCAGCCCGTGCGCGCCCGCCGTCGCGCCGATGAATGTGACGAGCGAAAGCGCCAGCAGAACACGGTGGCCACGCTCCAGCCGTTCGAAATCCGCTTCGGGCGTCGGGGAGCTGGCCATCCGCCGATGCAACGCCAGCGGTTCCGCCACGAAGAGCACCGCGGCGAAGAGCAGCCACACCGCGACCATCGCATGCATCCACCAGAACCCCGGTTCGGCGAAGCGATACCACATGTCGGCCCGGTGGATCATCCACAGCCCGCTGACGCCCGCAAGCACGACCCAGACGCGCGCCTGCGGGGCGAAGCGCCCTTCGAAGGCATGGAACGCCGCCAGCCGCTCGGCCGGAGGATGGTTCCGACGCACCGAGGGGATGACCACGGTGGTGACGAAAGCCACGCCGCCGATCCAGAACAGCACCGCCAGGACATGCGCCACGCGGGCCAGGGTAAAATCGTCCACTCGCGGGCCTCCCGTCACCCCGTCCGCCGTGTCATACGGCAAGGCGGTCGATCGCGCGCGCCATCCCGACATCGCGCGCCGAAAGCCCTCCGGCGTCGTGCGTGGTGAGCGTGATCGCAACCCGGTTATAGACGTTGGACCATTCGGGATGGTGATCGTGCTTTTCCGCCAGCAGCGCGACGCGGGACATGAAGGCGAAGGCTTCGCTGAAGTCCGAAAAGCGGAACCGGCGTTCGATGGCCAGGCCGTCGGCGCGCAGGCTCCATTCGGGCAGCGTGGCGAGCGCCTCGGCGCGTTCGGCTTCAGTCAGTTGCGGCACGGCCATGCTGCGGCTCCTTCGCTTGTCGGCCGCAGGATGATGCCCTAACCCGCCGCTTCATGGAACCCGCCCGCCTCCTTGCGACGGACCTTGCCTGCCGCCGCGGCGAGCGGCTGCTGTTTCGTGGGCTATCGTTCGAGCTGAATGCGGGCGAGGCGTTGCAGGTGGCGGGGCCGAACGGCGCCGGAAAGTCGAGCCTGATCCGCATCCTTGCCGGGCTGCTGCGCCCCTATGCCGGAACGGTGGAGCGCACCGGCGAGGTGGCGCTGCTCGACGAGCGGCTGGCGCTCGACGGACACTTGCCCTTACGCAAGGCGTTCGCGTTCTGGGAGCGGATCGACGGGACCGGCTACGGCGCGGGATCGGCCGCGCTGGGGCTGGAACGGCTGGCGGACGTGCCGGTGCGCTATCTTTCGACCGGGCAGCGCAAGCGGGCGGCGATCCTGCAATCGAACGCGCGCGGCGCGCCGCTGTGGCTGCTGGACGAACCGCTGAACGGGCTGGATGCGGACGCTTGCGCCGCGTTCCAGCGGCAGGTGGCGGATTACCTCGCCGGGGGGGGAATCGCGGTGATTGCATCGCACCAGCCGTTCGACGCACCGGGCCTGCGGCGGCTTCACTTGTCGGACTACGCGGCATGAGCACGATTGCGGCCCTGCTGCGGCGCGACGTAGCGGCGATGTTCGGCGGCGGACGGCGCGGAACGACCGTGCTGCCGGTGCTGTTCTTCCTCGCCGTGGCGATGATCTATCCGTTCGCGGTCGGCCCCGCCCCCACCCTGCTGGCGCGCAGCGGCGGCGGCGTGCTGTGGGTGGCGGCGCTGCTGGCGGCGATCCTGCCGCTCGACCGGCTGCTGGCGGGCGACGTGGAGAGCGGGTTCTTCGACCAGCTTTTCCTGCGCGGAATTGCAGAGGAAGCGGCGGTGGCGGTGCGTGTGCTGGCCCACTGGCTGAGCTTCGGCCCGCCGCTGATGCTGGCCGCCGTGCCCGCGAGCGCGCTGGTGGGCATCGACGGGGAGACGCTGTGGACGCTGGAGCTGGGCCTGCTGGCCGGCACGCCGGGGCTCGCGGCCATCGGCGTCATCATCGCCGCGCTGACCGTGGGCCTGCGCGGCGGCGCGGCGCTGTCGGGCCTGCTGCTGATCCCGCTGGCGGTGCCGCTGCTGGTGTTCGGCGCGGGGGCGCTCTCGACCGGCGGCGCGGGCGGGATAGCGCTGACCGGAGCGATCAGCCTGCTGCTGGTGGCGATCGCGCCGTTTGCGGGGGGTGCCGCGATACGGGCGGCGCGGGAGGGATGATCTTGTTTCGCGCAGAGACGTGGAGCGCGCAGAGCGAAGTCCAGTTCATCGTCATTCCCGCGAAAGCGGGAACCTAGTCGACTCTTATGGCGCGACAGAGCTTACTGGGTCCCCGCTTTCGCGGGGATGACGAAATGAGGAGGGAAAGGCTGAACCGCGATCAGTAAGGCGGCTTGTCCCGCCCTGTCGGGCTCAGCGTGAAGATTTCCGCGCCGTCCTCGGTAATCCCGATCGAGTGTTCGAACTGGGCGCTCAGCGATTTGTCGCGGGTCACGGCGGTCCAGCCGTCGGAGAGCAGTTTCACATGCGGTTTGCCGAGGTTGATCATCGGCTCGATGGTCATGAACATGCCGGCGCGCAGCTCGGGCCCGGTGCCGGCGCGGGCGGCGTGGACCACTTCGGGCGCGTCGTGGAACAGGCGGCCGAGGCCGTGGCCGCAGAAATCGCGCACCACGCCGTAGCGGTGCGCCTCCGCATGGGCCTGGATCGCGGCGCCAATATCGCCAAGCCGCGCGCCGGGCCTCGCCTGTTCGATGCCGATCGTCAGGCATTCGTAGGTGACGTCGATCAGCCGCTTCGCCTTGAGCGAGGCTTCGCCGGCCACGTACATGCGGCTGGTGTCGCCGTGCCAGCCGTCGAGCAGCGGGGTGACGTCGATGTTGACGATGTCGCCGTCCTTCAGCGTCTTGGCCGAGGGAATGCCATGGCACACGACGTGGTTGATCGAAATGCAGCACGAATGGGTATAGCCGCGATAGCCGAGCGTGGCCGGGACGGCCCCGGCATCGAGCGTCATTTCGCGCACCACGCGGTCGAGTTCCTCGGTCGAAACGCCGGGGCGGACGCGCAGGGCCATTTCGTCGAGGATTTCGGCCGCGAGGCGGCCGGCCTTGCGCATGCCTTCGAACCCTTCGGGCCCGTGCAGCTTGATGGTGCCGTCGCGATAGACGGACATGTCGGCGGTGACGGTCTGGTATTCGGTCATGCCGCCCATGTAGCGGGCGCAGCGCTCAATTGCGAGCGGTGAAGGAATCGCGGTATTCCGGCTTCACCGCATCGCGGAGCGCGCGGTCCACCGGCAGGTTCACTTCGTATGCGCCTTCGACGTAGGGGCCGGCGACATAGGGCCCGGCGTAGAGCGTGATGCGGTTGAAGGTGCGGCGGTTGGACGAGCCGATGAAGATTTCCAGCTCGTCGATGCCGGGGCAGCCGTTGAAGGTATCGTCGCCGGCCATCGAATCGAGCCGGTCGCCGCGCCGCCGTTCGCGCTCGCGGTCGAGGGCGTCGCAGAAGCGGGTTCCAAGCGCTTCCTCGAGCGCGGCGGGGGAGACGAACAGGTCCTTCCCGCCCAACGCCACCCCGTTCGCCTTGTCCCACAGCAGCGATTCGCGCGTGTACATGCCGTGCGCGCCGCCGGAGTAGGTGGCGATGTCGTTCGACAGGCTGAGCCAGCCGGGCAAGTCGGCAACGACCTTCCATTCGGCCGTGTGGCTGTGCTTGTTGTAGGGGAATCCGTCCTCGCGCGCGCGGCGATGGGCGGCGGCGGATTCGCGCGCCAGATCGCGCCGCGCCCGGTCCAGCCGGCGATCAAGCAGCGCGGCGAGCGGCTCGATCGCGCCGGCGGGGGCGGGCCAGGAATATTCGAACAGGAAATCCGGCGTCTCTTCCGCCTCGGCGCGTGGACCGTCGCGCCGCTCCGGCAGTGGCGAAGGCGTGGTTTGCGGCGGAGGTTCGGGAGTAGCCGGGGCGGCGGCGGAATCGGCGAGGCCGTCCGAATCGCCAACGCCGTCGGGGACCGCCAGGTCCCGCGGCGGCGCGACGACGGGCGGCGAATCGCCGTCCGCCGGGAGCTGCCGCTCCCCGGCGGGCTCTCCGTTGCAGGCGGCGAGAATCGCCGCGAGCGCGCAGACCGGAACCAGACGCTTCATCGCCACCGCCTTCCCAAATGCCGCGCGAACGGGCAAGCGGCAATTCCATGACCGACGCACTCATCCAGCCGGATCGCGGGCAGGACGCCATTGCCATCCACCTCGTCGACAAGGACGGCTTCGCCGCATTCGCCAAAGGGCTGAGCGGGCCGCAGCGCGCGGCGCTGGCGGCGCAGAAGTTCACCGGCGGCGGATACCAGACGGCCATCGTGCCCGACGGTGAAGGCTGGTTCGCGGTCGGCGGGGTCAAGGATCCGGCCGCGTTGTCGAGCTGGTGCATGGCCAAGCTGGCCGAGCAGCTTCCGGCCGGAACCTATCGCCGGGCGGATGGCGAACCGGGCGCGGCGCTGCACGGCTGGCAGACGGCGCAATACCGCTTCACCCGCTATCGCGAGGAGAAGGAGCCGCAAGGACCGCGCATCTTGCTGACGAAGGACGCCGGGCGGATAGAGCCCGCGCTGGCCGAGGCGCGCGCGGTCAACCTCGTGCGCGATCTGGTGAACACGCCTGCCGAGGACATGGGCCCCGAAGCGCTGGAAGCCGAAGCGGAAAAGCTGGCCAGGGCGCACGGCGCGGCGCTCTCCGTGACCAAGGGCGAAGCGCTGGAACGCGAATATCCTATGGTCCACGCGGTCGGCCGGGCGGCGGCGCGCAGCCATGCGCCGCGCCTGCTGCACCTCGTCTGGGGCGACGAGAGCGCGCCGGTGCTGGCGATCGTCGGCAAGGGCGTATGCTTCGATTCGGGCGGGCTGGACGTCAAGCCGGCCGCCGGGATGCTGCTGATGAAGAAGGACATGGGCGGCGCGGCCCATGCGCTGGCGCTGGCCGGGCTGGTCATGGGCGCGGGGCTGAAAGTGCGGCTGCACTGCCTGGTGCCGGCGGTTGAGAACGCCATCGCCGGCAACGCCTTCCGCCCCGGAGACGTGCTCAGGAGCCGCAAGGGGCTGACCGTCGAGATCGGCAATACCGACGCCGAGGGTCGGCTGATTCTCGCCGACGCGCTCGCCCGCGCGTGCGAGGAAAAGCCCGATCTGGTGCTCGACTTCGCCACGCTGACCGGCGCGGCGCGGGTGGCGCTGGGGCCGGACCTGCCGGCGCTGATGGCGCGGCGCGACGAAACCGCCGAGGCGCTGCTCGCGGCCGGCAAGGCGCACGACGACGAATGCTGGCGGCTCCCCTTGCCCGAAGCCTATGCCGAATGGCTCAAGTCCGACATCGCCGACACCAACAACGCCCACGCCAACGCCTTCGCGGGCGCGAGCGTGGCCGGACTGTTTCTCGACAAGTTCGTGGCCGAAGGCGTGGACTGGGCGCATTTCGACACGTTCGCCTGGCGGCCCGCCGCCAAACCGGGGCGGCCGAAGGGCGGCGATGCGCTGGGCCTGCGCGCGGCGTGGCGCATGCTGCGCGAACGCTACGCGGCGCGCTGACTTGCGGGGCGGGTTCGCGCCGTCTAATCGCGGCGCCGACCCGCCAGCTGCAAGACAACTCGATTGACCGATTCCGCCGACACCGAAACCAGGCCGCAAGGCCCCTACGCGCTGACCGGGCCGAGCCCGCGGCTCGATCCCCGGCGCGTGCCGCTGCGCGGCGATCTGGCGCATATCGGCCTTGCCGGGCGCTGGTTCGTGCCGCACTACGCAGTGCCGCAGCCGCGCGGCGTGATGCCCGGCGGCGCTCCGCTTCATGCCAGCCCCGCCGAAGGCTCCGAAGTGTTGTGCACGCTGATGGAAGGCGACAGCTTCGGCGTGCTCGACGTGACCGGCTCGTGGGCCTGGGGCGCACTGTCGCTGGATGGGCCGGTGGGCTACGTCCACGTCGACCGGCTGGAGCCGCTGATCGTATGACCCGGACCGTGTTCATCGACGGCGCGGCCGGGACCACGGGCCTCGAGATCGCCGACCGGCTCGCCGGACGCAGCGAGTTCGCACTGCTGACGCTCGACGATGCGCGGCGCAAGGATCCGGCGGCGCGGCGCGAAGCGCTGAACGAGGCCGACTTCGTCATCCTCTGCCTGCCCGACGATGCCGCGCGCGAGGCGGCGGCGATGATCGACAACGGCCGCACGCGGGTGATCGACGCATCGACCGCGCACCGGGTCAGCCCCGGCTGGATCTACGGCTTTCCCGAAGTGAGCGGGCGCGAGGCGGTGGCAAGCGCGATGCGCGTGTCCAATCCCGGCTGCTATTCGACCGGGTTCATCGCGCTGGTCGCCCCGCTGGTGCGCGCCGGGCTGCTGCCCGCCGACTGGCCTTATACCTGCAACGCCGTGTCGGGCTATTCGGGCGGCGGCAAGGCGCTGATCGCGCGGTTCGAGGAGGACGCAAGCATCGCTTGGCGCGGCTATGCGCTCGCCCTGGGGCACAAGCACGTGCCCGAGATGCAGCAGCGCTGCGGGCTGGCGCATCCGCCCCTGTTCACCCCGGCAGTGGTTCCGGCGCACCGGGGCATGGTGGTGGAGGTTCCGCTGCCGCTGGCGGCGATGCCGGACGCGGGCGCGCCCGATGCGCTGCGCGATGCGCTGGCGGCGTTTTACGCCGGCAGCCCGGTCGTCGGCATGGGCGCAGCGCCCGCCGACGGCGAACTGCTGCTGCGCCGCTCCGCCGCCCCGAGCGACCGGATGGACCTGTTCGTGTTCGGCAATGCGGACGGCGCGCAGGCGCGGCTCGTCGCGGTGCTCGACAACCTCGGCAAGGGCGCCAGCGGCGCCGCGGTGCAGAGCCTCAACCTGATGGCGGGACTGGACGAGGCGGCCGGGCTGCGGCTGTAGGCTGTATCGCCATTCAGAAGATGACGAGCCGAAAATGGTGGTTTTCCGTGAC